>NZ_CP095554.1:620000-1220000 GCF_023078375.1 Roseomonas gilardii subsp. gilardii
GCCACACCGCATCAGGCGGCGATGAACTCGTTCCACTTGCGGATGAGGTAGGTGTTCTCATCCATCACCGCGTTCCAGCAGGCCACCCGGCCCATGCGTTGCTCATAGGAACCGCCGTCGCGCACCGTGCCCGCCTTCTCCAGCAGCGATCCGTCCGGCGCCTTGATGTCCTTCTCCGCCGGCTTGCCCTCCATCCAGTAGGCCCATTCGTAGGGCTCCATATGGGCCTTGGCCGTGCTGAGCACCGCCGAGTAGTAGCCCTGCCGGTTCAGGAAGGCGCCGGCCCAGCCGGACAGGAACCAGTTGATGAAGTCATAGGCCGCATCCAGCTTGCGCCCCTCCAGCGTGCGCGGGATGCCGAAGCCCGAGGCCCAGGCACGATAGCCCTCGCGCAGCGGCTGGAAGACGCAGGGGATGCCCTGCGAGCGCACCTTGGTCACGGCGGGCGACCACATCGACTGGATGACGGTCTCGCCCGAGGCCATCAGGTTCACGCTCTCGTTGAAGTCGCTCCAGAAGGCGCGGAACTGCCCCGCCTTCTTGGCCTCGGTGAGGATGCCGAGGGTCTTGTCGATCTCGGCCTTGGTCATGTTGCCCTTGTCGGCATAGGTGTGGGCGCCCAGCGCCTCCACCACCATCGCCGCGTCCATGATGCCGATGGAGGGGATGTTCAGGATCGAGGCCTTGCCCTTGAACTCGGGGTTCAGCAGCTCCTTCCAGCTCTCGATCGGGCGCTTGATCAGGTCGGGGCGGATGCCCAGCGTGTCGGCGTTGTAGGTGGTGGGGATCAGGCTCATCCACTCGGTCGGGCCATCGGCGAACTCCTTGGAGTTCCGCCCCTTCATGAACTGCACCTTCTTCGGCGCGGTGCCCTGCTCGCCGATCTTCCTGCCGTCGATCTCACCCTTGGTGAAGACCGGGGTAATGTTGTCGAACTCCTTGATCCGCTTCGCCTCGATGCCCTGCAGGTTGCCCGAGGGCGCGACGCGCTTGGCGGAGAAGTACTCCATGTCCAGCAGGTCGAAGGTGTTGGGCTGCGTCACCGCGCGGCGGATCACGTCATCCGTCACCACCGGGATGTATTCGATGGTGATGCCCAGGTCCTGCTTCACCTTGGCGGCTATCTCGGCGCTCTGGTTCACCGCCGTGCCGAGATAGCGCAGCGTCACCGGCTCCTGCGCATGCACCGCCGGGGCGGCCAGGCGGAAGGCACCGGCCGTGGCCAGGCCGCCCGCGGCGCCGAACAGCGCGCGGCGGCCCAGCGTCCCGAGGGCGCCCCGGGGGGAACCATGGGGCTTCGCGCCGTTCTTCCTGCTCTCGTTCATGAGCCTTGCTCCTCCGTGGCGGGTGCTGGTCGCCGCCGTGTCTGCGTCATGGCCATCCGGCCCACCGGACCGGGGATGGCGGAAAACCGCGCCGCGCTCAGGCCGGCAGCGCCTGGTCATGGGCGGGTACGCTCAGCCGGTGCGCGTCCGTGCCGCTCCAGCCCACCGTCACCGCCTCGCCCTGGCTCAGCGGCGCGGCCTCGAAGGCATCGTCGGGCAGGATGGCGGTCATCTCCGGCAGCGTGTCGCGATAGGTGCCCTCCCCGGCGAGGCGGAGCTGCACGAAGCTGCCCTGGTACTCGACCATGGCAACCCGGGCCGGCAGCCCGTCCATGCCGTTCTCGCCCGGCCAGCCGCGCGCCACCCGCATCCGGTCGGTCCGCACCGCGAAGGGCCCGCCCGCCCCGGGCAGGTCGATCACGTTGTGCCCGCCGATGAAGCGCGCCACGAAGGGCGTCGCGGGCCGCGAGAAGACCGTGCGCGGGTCGTCCGCCTGCTCGATCCGCCCGGCATTCATCACCACGGCGAGGTCGGAGAGCGCCATCGCCTCCTCCTGGCTGTGGGTGACATGGATGAAGGTGATGCCGAGCTCGTTCTGCAGCCGCTTCAGCTCCGCCCGCACCTGGATGCGCAGGAAGGGGTCGAGCGCCGAGAGCGGCTCGTCCAGCAGCAGCACGGAGGGTTCCGTCACCAGCGCCCGGGCCAGCGCGACGCGCTGCTGCTGCCCGCCCGAAAGCTGCGCCGGCAGGCGGCCGGCATATGCCTCCATATGGACGAGGCGCAGCATGGCCTCGGCCTTCGCCCGCCGCTCCGCCTTGCCCACGCCGCGCATGCGCAGGCCGAAGGCGACATTGTCCAGGCAGTTCAGGTGCGGGAAGAGCGCGTAGCTCTGGAACATCATCGCCGTCCCGCGCGCCGCCGGGGCCAGGCCGCCGACATTGCGCGGGCCGATCAGGATGTCGCCGTCGCTGATCTCCTCATGCCCGGCGATCATCCGCAGCGTGCTGGTCTTGCCGCAGCCGGACGGGCCGAGCAGGCAGCAATAGCTCCCCGCCGGGATGCGCAGGTCGATCCCCTCCACCGCCACCGCCCCATTGGGGTAGCGCTTGGTCACCTTCACCAGCTCGACACTCGCGCCGCGCATGAGCCCCCAGACCAATCCGTGTCCCCACCCCGAGGAACGCAAAGCCCGTGCCACTCCGCCCATTCCCGGAAGCATGGGTCAGGCGGGTTTTCAGGCGGCCAGCCCCGGGTGGAGGCTCCGCCTCCCCCGGTCCCCCTCCGCTCAGGGAGGCAAGGGCCTCCCCGAGACCCCGCCTCTCATTGGCACCGGTGGCAAGGTCAGCCTATGGCCTGATCCCTGGGAGCAGATGGATCGGCGGGGCTCCCGAAGAAGACGATCACCGTGCCTGCGCCGGCAGTCGCCGGAGAGTATCGCTCTCCGGCGCGATGCGGTGTCGGCGAGCGACAACGAACCGGGTCCGGCCCGCAGGGTCCTGGCGGATGGGGGGCCAAAGGGGAAAACATGGGGGAAGGCGGAGCCTTGCCCCCGGAGCGGCGGAAAACGCGGACAAGTGAACATTCTTTGTGCAGAACGGGCCGTAATGAAGCAGGCGCGGGGCAAACATGCACCGGATTCGCGGAGGAGGCTTGACCTTCCCGGAGAGGGAAGCCCCACCTCTGCTCCATGCCAGACGACCTTTCTTCCCGCACGGCGGACAGCGCTCCGGGCAACGGGCCCAGCCTCGACCTCCTGGTGGAGGGGATGACCTGCGCCTCCTGCGTGCGGCGGGTGGAACGTGCCCTGACCCGGGTGCCGGGCGTGGAATCGGCCCAGGCGAACTTCGCCACCGGCCATACACGGCTGCGCCTGCAACCCGGCACCGATCCCGCCGCGCTGGCGGATGCACTGGATGCGGCGGTGGAGAAGGCCGGCTATGCCGTGCTGCATCCGGCGCCCGGGGATGACGCCCCGGCCCCGCGCCAGCGGGCGGGATGGCTGCATCCCGCCCTGGCCGGGCTGCTCGCCCTGCCTTTCCTCCTCGGCATGATCGGCATGGGGCTGGGCCGCGACTGGATGCCGCCGCCCTTGGCGCAGTTCGTCCTGGCCACGCTGATGCAGTTCGGCATCGGCGCCGGGATCTATCGCAAAGCCTGGGGCGCGGTGCGGAGCCTCACCGGCAACATGGAACTGCTGGTCGCCATCGGCACCACGGCGGCCTGGGCGCTTTCCACCGTGCTGATGCTGAACGGGGGGCATCATCTGTATTTCGAGGCCTCGGCCCTGATCCTGGCCTTCGTCTCGCTCGGCCGCTTCCTGGAGGAACGCGCCCGCAACGCCGCCGCCGGGGCGGTGGAAACCCTGCTGAAGCTGCGCCCGGACACCGCGCTCCGCCTCGATGCGCAAGGGCAGGAGGAGGAGATCCCCACCGCCCGTCTGCGCCGGGGCGACCGCATCGCCATCCGCCCCGGCGCCCGCATCCCCGCCGATGCCGTGCTGGAGGACGGCGAGGCCGGGGTGGACGAATCCGCCCTGACCGGCGAATCCCGCGCCGTGGCCAAGAGCCCGGGCGACGCCCTGGCCGCCGGAACGGTGGTGCTGGACGGGCGGCTGGTGGCCCGCGTCACCGCCACGGGGAAGGACACGCGCCTCGCCCGCATCGCCGCGCTGGTGGAGGAGGCAGGCAGCAGCCGTGCCCCGATCCAGCGCCTCGCCGACCGGGTGAGCGCCGTCTTCGTGCCCGTGGTGCTGGCCATCGCCGCCGTCACCTTCCTCGGCTGGCTGCTGGCCGGGGCCGCCGCGCAGGTGGCGCTGCTGCATGCCGTGGCGGTGCTGGTGGTGGCCTGCCCCTGCGCCCTGGGCCTTGCCACCCCCGCCGCCGTGGTGGCCGGCACGGGCGCCGCCGCCCGCGCCGGTATCCTCCTGCGCGATGCCGAGGCGATCGAGCGCGCCCGTGGCCTCTCCATCGTCGCCTTCGACAAGACCGGCACGCTGACCGAGGGCCGGCCTCGCCTCGCCGCCCTGGTCCCGGCGGAAGGCGTGGCGCGGGAGGAGGCGCTGCGCCTCGCCGCGCGGCTCCAGGCGGGCAGCGAGCACCCCCTCGCCCGTGCCGTGCTGGCCGAGGCCGGCGGCACGCCGCAACCGGCGGAATCCTTCCGTGCCCTGCCCGGCCGTGGGGTGGAAGGGGTGGTGGAAGGCCGGCGCCTGCGCCTGGGCAGCGACCGGCTGCTGCCTCCGGGCGGCGCGCCGGAGGCTCTGGCCGCCGCCTCGGCGGAGCAGGCGGCGCTCGGCCACACGCAGTCCTGGCTGGTCGAATCCCGGCCGGAAGGCGAGTGCGTGCTGGCCCTGATGGGCTTCGAGGATGCCCCCCGCGCCGGCGCCGCCGAGGCGGTGGCACGGCTCCACGCCCTGGGCCTGCGCACCGCCATGCTGAGCGGCGACAACGAGGCCGCCGCGAAGGAAGCCGCGCGCCGCTTCAGCATCGACGAGGTCGCGGCCCGGCTGCTGCCGGAGGACAAGGCCGCCCGCCTGGCCGCCTGGCATGCCGAAGGGCGCCGCGTCGCCATGGTGGGGGATGGGGTGAACGACGCCCCGGCGCTCGCCGCCGCCGATCTGGGCATCGCCATGGGCGGCGGCACCGATGCTGCCTTCGCCGCCGCGCATCTGGCCTTGCTGCGCCCCGATCCGCGCCTCGTGCCCGCCGCGCTGTCCGTGCTGCACGCCACCTGGCGCACCATCGCGCAGAACCTCGGCTGGGCCTTCGCGTTCAATACCCTGGCCATCCCCGCCGCGGCGCTGGGCGGCCTGTCGCCGGCCCTGGCCGGTGGCGCCATGGCACTGTCCTCGCTGACCGTGCTCGGCAACGCGCTGCGCCTGACACGCTGGAAGCCGGAAGGGGAGACCGCTCGTGAACATCGGTGAGGCGGCCGCGGCCAGCGGCCTCAGCGCCAAGGCGATCCGCCGCTATGAGGAGGCCGGGCTGATCCGCCCGCGCCGCCTCGCCAATGGCAACCGCAGCTACAACGAACGCGACGTCGCCGCCCTGCGCTTCGCCCGCCATGCGCGGGAACTGGCCTTCCCGCTGGCCGAGGTGAAGCGCCTGCTGGAACTCTGGAGCGACGGCAGCCGCGCCAGCGCCGATGTCCGCGCCATCGCGCAGGAGCATATCCTGGCGCTGGAGGCCAAGGCCGCCTCTCTGCAGGCCATCGCCGGCAGCCTGCGGCAACTCGTTTCCTGCTGCCGGGGCGATTCCCGCCCCGACTGCCCCATCCTGGAGGAACTGGCGAAGTGATCGAACTGACGGTGAAGGGCATGGACTGCAACCACTGCGTCCATGCGGTGACAGAAGCGGTGAAGAGCGTGGACCCCGCCGCCAAGGTCGAGGTGGACCTGCCGACCGGCCGCGTCCGTGCCGAGACCGAGGCCGGCCGTGCCCGCCTCGCCGAGGCGATCCGCGCCGAGGGCTATGAGGTGGCGGAAGGCTGACCGGGGGGACACTCCACGGGGCGCGGCGGCCGTGGTCCACCCCCGGGGGACAAGGCTCCGCCTTTTCCCCCGGAACCCCCTTATCCGCCAGGAACCTGAGGTTCCTGGACCTCCCACCCGCTGGCTCCTGCTGAGGCAGATCACGCCGGAGAGCGATGCTCTCCGGCGACGGCCGGTACCACCAGCGCGGAGAAGGATTCTTTCTTTTTCGGAGCCCACTGATCCACCTGCGCTCAGGGATCGGACAGCAAACTGGCGGCCACCACCAGCGCCCACGAAAGCCCGGGGTCCGGGGACCGGCTTCGGTCCCCGGCGGTGAGGGGGTCCGGGGCGAGAGGCAGCGCCTCTCCCCCGGGGCAGCCACGAAGCGGAACGCCCAGAGCGGGGACAGGGGAGCTCCCGGTGCCGAAGACAGCAGGCACCAGAGCGTGAAGCCCCAGGGTTCCGCCGCGTGGTGCCTGCGCCTATATCGCTGCCGTGCTTATTCCCTTCCGCAAGATGCACGGACTCGGCAACGACTTCGTCGTGCTCGATGGCCGTGAGCAGCCCCTGCCCCTGACGCCCGGGCGCATCGCCGCCATCGGCGACCGCCGCCGGGGCGTCGGCTTCGACCAGCTCGTGGTGCTGGAACCGGCACCGGAAGGCAGCGACGTCTTCATGCGCATCGCCAACCCGGACGGTTCCGAGGCCGGGGCCTGCGGCAATGCCACGCGCTGCGTCGCCAGCCTGCTGATGGCCGAGACCGGACGGGATCGCGTCACCATCCGCACCCTCTCCGGCGCCCTGCCGGCGGAGGCGCTGCCGGACGGGCTGATCCGGGTGGATATGGGCCCACCGCGCCTCGGCTGGCGGGACGTGCCCCTGGCGCGGGAGGCGGACACGCTGCGCCTGCCGCTGGCCCTCGGCCCGGTTTCCGAACCCGCGGCCTGTTCCATGGGAAACCCGCACGCCACCTTCTTCGTCAAGGATCTGGCGGCGATCGACCCGGCGGCCCTCGGCCCGGTGCTGGAGCATGATCCCTGGTTCCCGGAGCGGGCCAATATCGGCTTCGCCCAGGTCCTGGCCCCGGATCAGATCCGGCTCGTGGTCTGGGAGCGCGGGGCCGGGCTGACCCTGGCCTGCGGTTCCGGGGCCTGCGCCACGCTGGTGAACGCGGCGCGGCGCGGGCTGACGGGGCGGGAGGCCACGGTGTCGTTGCCGGGCGGCGACCTGCGGATCGCCTGGCGGGAGGATGGGCATGTGCTGATGACCGGACCGGTCGCCACCGCCTACCGGGGCGAGATCGAGATCTGAGGGCGGCCCCGCCGCCCTTCGTTCCAGCGGCCCGGGCACCCGTTCCCGCCCCCATCCTCCGGGGCCGGTCGCCCAGGGCCATCATCGAGACACCGCTTTCCGGGCTCCTGGCCGGGGCGGCAAGGGAGGCAGGAATCGCATGGCGCTGAAGGATCTCTGGAACCGGCTGACCGGCCGCGCGCCAGCCACGGAAACCCCGACGGAAACCCCGCCCGGTGGGCTGCCGGAACCCTTCGAGCCACCGCCGCCCCCCGATGCGGCGGGCATCGACGTATGGTCCAACCCCCTCCCCGCCGTGGCCCCGGAAGGCGGCGTGCCCCTGGAGGCACTGGACCCGGCCGCCGCGGCCGAGGAGGAGGTGCAGGCCAGGCTGGCACAGACCCCGCCGCCCCTCGGGCATCCCGACCTTCCCCCGGCACCGGCACAGGCACCAGCAGCGCCCGCTTCCGTCCCAGGCGCCGTTTCCGGGGCGGGCCCGACCTCCCTCCCCGTGGCCTATGCACCATCGCCGCTCCCGGCCGTGGCCGCACCGCCTCCCGCTCCATCCGTGGCCTATGCGCCGCTGCCACCGGCCGTGCCCCCGGCTGCACCGGCGCCCGTGCCCGTCCCGCCGTCCCCCTTCGTGCCGCCCAGCGAGGCCGCCCGCCCCGCCGCACCGCCTCCGCCGCCGGTTCCCGGCTTCGCGGTGCCGCCCGCCGTGGCGCGGGCCGGGGAACCGGTGCCGGCACCACCGCCGGTCCGCGAGCCGCCGCCGCCCATCCCCGTCCCGCCGGACGAGGCGCCGGATGTGGAGGAACCACCCCCCGCCGAGATCCCCGGCATCCCCCCGGCGGAGGAGCCAACCACCCCGCCCCCGGTCCAGGAACCGCCCGCGGCGCCCGCCGGCTTCTTCGGGCGGCTCAAGGCCGGGCTGCAGCGTTCCACCCAGCGGCTGACGGAGAACCTCACCGGCCTCTTCACCAAGCGCCCGCTGGACGATGCGGCGCTGGAGGATCTGGAGGACACGCTGATCACGGCGGATCTGGGCGTCGCCGCCTCCCGCCGCATCGTCGAGGGCTTCCGCCGCACCCGCTTCGGCAAGGAGGTTTCGGACGAGGAGGTGAAGTCCGCCCTGGCCGGGGAGATCACCGAGATCCTCGCCCCGGTCGCCACGCCGCTGGTGCCGGAGCCCGGCACGAAGCCCTTCGTGGTGCTGATGGTCGGCGTGAACGGCACCGGCAAGACCACCACCATCGCCAAGCTTTCCGAACAATGGCGGGGCGAGGGCAAGCGGGTGATGCTGGCCGCCGGCGACACCTTCCGCGCCGCCGCGGTGGAACAGCTTCAGGTCTGGGGCAGCCGCACCGGCGCCCCGGTGGTGGCCCCGGCCAGGCCCGGCGCCGATGCCGCCGGCCTGGCGCATGAGGCGCTGGACCGCGCCGTGGCCAAGGGCATGGACGTGCTGCTGATCGACACCGCCGGGCGGCTGCACAACAAGGCCGGGCTGATGGAGGAACTGCGCAAGGTGGTGCGCGTCCTGAAGAAGAAGGACCCCGCCGTGCCGCACGCCACCATCCTGGTGCTGGACGCCACCACCGGCCAGAACGCCATCCAGCAGTGCAAGGTGTTCCAGGAGATGGTGGACATCACCGGCCTCGTGGTCACCAAGCTCGACGGCTCGGCCAAGGGCGGCGTCGTGGTGGCCCTGGCCCAGGAATTCGGCCTGCCCGTGCATGCGGTCGGCGTGGGCGAGAAGGCCGCCGACCTCCGCCCCTTCGATCCGCGCGACTTCGCCCGTTCGCTGGTCGGGCTGGCCTGATCCGGCCCCGCCCCACCAGCCTCAGTAGCTGAAGGGCACCCGCAGCCGGGCGCCGGGCACGATGTCCCGGAACTGGTCCCTGCGCCGTGCCAGATCGTCCTCGTCGATGCTGGGATTGCTGCCGGGCAGGCGCTGCGGCTCGAAGAGATCGGGGCCGAAGGAAGGGCGATTGTCGGCACCCTGGTCGCGCGGGCGCGGCGCCTCCATGTTGCGGTTCGGCATCGGCGCGATGTCATAGGGCCGGCTCGCCGCGGGCGGCGGGGGCGGGGGCGGTGCCTCCTGCTGCGCGGGCGGCGCCGCCCGGCGCTGTGGAGCCCGGCGCGGTGGCGGCTTCCGGCGCGGCGCGGCGGGGGCCGGCGTGGCGGAAGGACGCTCGGGCGCGGCCGCGCTGGCCGCCGGCGGCGTGGCCTCTCCTCCGGGCGCCTGGGCCTGACCAAGCATCGGCAGGGCAAGCATCGGCAGGGCAAGCAGCAGAAGTGGCAGGCTGCCCCGGTCTTTGGCGTTCATGTGGCATCTCCCGGCAGGCCGGCCGTGCCGCGTGGGTCCTCCGGCGGA
Organism: Roseomonas gilardii subsp. gilardii; assembly: GCF_023078375.1. NCBI lineage: Bacteria > Pseudomonadati > Pseudomonadota > Alphaproteobacteria > Acetobacterales > Roseomonadaceae > Roseomonas > Roseomonas gilardii. Next base: position 629,458 of record NZ_CP095554.1, read on the forward strand.
TTCTGGACGGCCATGGGCAGGGGTTCCAACCGTGTCGCATGCCAACTCCGCAACGCCCAGCGCACCGAGGGGAAGGCGAGCTCGTCCCAGGGGATGTCCTCCCAGCCGAAGCGGCGGACCTCCAGGCTTTCCGGCCCCGCCGCGAAGCCCGGCGCGGCCAAGCGTGCCCGGAAGAGGATCTGCACCTGGCCGATCCGGGCGATCGAATAGACCGCCAGGATGCCCTCCAGGGCGATCCGGGCCTGCGCTTCCTCCCAGGCCTCGCGCGCCGCCCCTTCCGCCGCCGTCTCGCCCAGTTCCATGTAGCCGGCGGGAATGGTCCAGAAGCCGCGCCGGGGCTCGATGGCCCGGCGGCAGAGCAGCACCGAATCCCCGTCCAGCGCCACCACGGCGCCGACCACGATCTTCGGGTTCTCATAGGCGATGAAGCCGCAGTCGGCGCAGGTCAGGCGGTCGCGCTCATCGCCCTCGTGTCGGATGCGTTCGAAGCGGCCACTCATGCTGTCATCATGTGATCCGGCTCAGGCCCCGGCAAGGCGGGCAGGGCGTCACGCCGAAAGCTGTGTTGGCCCCCAGGCGGATCGCGACGGTCACGCGGAGCCGTCATTCGCATGAGGCCGGGCCATGCCATGCCGCCGATAGGTTCGCCGCGAAGTCACCACCATGTGGACCGAACAAGTCCTGTTTAAAGGATCATGCAAAAACCGGATGAGATCGCATCATTTTCTTGATAGCAGCCGGCTTTTCCAGCCCGGATATTATGGAAGAGGGTTCAGGCGGCGCCGTGACGGGTCTATCATCCTCGCCGGGACAACGGATCTTCCCCCGGCGTCCACACCGAACGGACGGGAGATCACCCCGCATGTCCGAGGACACGCAGAGCTCCGCAACCCTGCATCTGGACTTCGACGGCCATGCCGTCGAGGCGCTGCCCGGAACCTCGCTGCTGCAGGCCTGGATGGCCGCCGGGCTGTCGCTGACGGAGAATGTCGGCTGCATGGGCCAGGGCGTCTGCGGGGCCTGCCGCGTGCTGGTGCGCCGGCCGGGACAGCGCCTGGCCAGCACGGCGCTGGCCTGCGAAATGCTGGCCGAGGAAGGGATGCAGGTCTCCTTCATCGACCATTTCCCGGCCCACCGCCCGCATGCCTATGACCTGCATGCGCTGACCGACAGCTGGACCGCGATCGACCAGATCGACGCCGTCTTCCCCGAGGCCAAGCACTGCCGCCACTGCAACGGCTGCGACCGCGCCTGCCCCAAGGGGATCGAGGTGCAGCGCATGGTCAACCTCGCCGCCGTGGGGCAGGCCAATGCGGCCGCCGAACTCTTCGACCATTGCGTGCTCTGCAACCTCTGCGTCGCCGCCTGTCCGGAGCATATCGACCCGGCGCATCTGGGCCAGTTCGTGCGGCGGATGAACGCCTCGCTGACGCTGCGCCCCTCCGACCTGATCATGCGGCTGCACGAGATCGAGGACGGGCGGCAGCCGATCGACTTCGATGCGCCCGGCGCCAATCCGCCCCCGAAGGGAGCCGCCGCATGAGCGCCGCCGGAATCCCCCATGCCCAGGCGCTGGAAGCCTGGCGCGCCGCCTCCCCCGCCCCGGCCAGGGCGCTGGACCTGCCGGTGCCGGAACTGCTGTCCGCCTATCATCCGGACCGCCAGCCGGGCGCCATGGTGACGCTGCGGGTCGGCGCCAGTGCCGGCCAGGAATGCCCGGCCATCCTGGCGGACCTGCTGCAGGCGGATTCGCTGCTGGAGGATGTGGACATCGCCGGCGCCCCGATGCTGGACGCGGACGTGCTGGTGATCGGCGGCGGCGGCGCGGGCTGCGTCGCGGCGCTGACCGCCGCGCGGGCCGGGGCGCGGGTGCTGCTCGCCACCAAGCTGCGCATCGGCGACAGCAACACGGTGATGGCGGAGGGCGGCATCCAGGCCGCGGTCGGCGCCGAGGACAGCCTGCAACGGCATTTCGAGGACACGCTGCGCGCCGGCCACTTCGCCGCCGACAAGGAACTGGTGGCGGCGCTGGTCTCCGGCGGGCCGGCGGCGATCCGCTGGCTGATCCAGGAGGGGATGAGCTTCGACCTCACCGAGGGCAGCCAGCGCATGGGCGGCACGCTGCTGCGCAAGAAGCCCGGCGGCGCCACCGCGGCCCGGCTGCTCTCCTACCGCGACTTCACCGGGCTGGAGCTGATGCGGGCGCTGCGCGAGGCGACGCTGCTGCAACCGGGGATCACCATCCTCGACCGCCATCCGGCGCTGGAACTGCTGAGCGACGACCGCGGCCGCTGCGCCGGGGCGGTGCTGCACGACTTCGCGCATGGCCGCCCGGTGCTGGCCCGGGCCGGGGCGGTGGTGCTGGCCACCGGCGGCTCCGGGCGGCTGCACCTCGCGGGCTTCCCGACCTCGAACCACTACGGCGCCACGGCGGACGGGCTGGTGCTGGCCTATCGCCTCGGCGCCCCGTTGCGGGAGGTGGACAGCTTCCAGTACCACCCGACCGGCATCGCTTGGCCTCCGCATATGGAGGGTGCCCTGGTCAGCGAGGCGGCACGCTCCTCCGGCGCCTTCCTGGTGAACGGGAAGGGCGAGCGCTTCGTGGACGAGCTGCAGCCGCGCGACGTCGTGGCCTCCGCCATCCTGCGCGAGATCGCCGAGGGCCGGGGCGTGGAACGCGATGGCAAGGTGGGGATCTTCCTCGACACGCCGACGCTGGAGAAGGGCAAGCCCGGCATCCTGGAGAAGAGCCTCGTCACCCTGCGCCATCTCGCCCATCGCGGCGGCTTCGATCCGGCCGAGGAACCCTTCCTGATCCGCCCGACGCTGCACTACCAGAATGGCGGCGTGGTGATCGACCCGGAAGGCCACACCGCCATCCCCGGCCTGCTCTGCGCGGGGGAGGTGACGGGCGGGCTGCACGGACGCAACCGCATGATGGGCAATGCCCTGCTGGAGCTGGTGGTCTTCGGCCGCCATGCCGGTGCCGGGGCCGCGGCCGAGGCGCGTGTGGAACGGCCGCGCAATGTGGGCCTGACGCATCTCGCCGACTGGCGCCGGGCCCTGGTGACGCAGGGCCTGCCCCTCACCCGCAAGGCGCCGATGATCTTTCCGCCCTACGGCAACTTCGATGCCGTCACCGACCGGGGGATGGCCGCATGACCGCCGTGCTCACCGCCGAGGCGATCCGGGTCGGCCCGGACCTCGCCGCCTGGCTCAGGGCCGGGGGCGGCCAGGGGCTGGAACGCGCCCTCGCCGATCCCGGCGGCATCATTCCCGCGCTGGAGGCGTCCGGGCTGCGCGGACTGGGCGGTGCCGGCTTCCCCACCCACCGCAAATGGGCCGCCGTGGCGGCGCAGCCGCCTTTCCCCGGGGGCGGCGGCAAGTGGATCATCTGCAACGGCAATGAGGACGAGCCCGGCACCTTCAAGGACCGCTTTCTGCTCTCCCGCACGCCGCATCAGGTGATCGAGGGCGCGCTGATCGGCGCCCTGGCGGTGAAGGCGAACCGGATCGCCCTCTACGTCAACCCGCGCGAGACCGCCTCCGTGAAGGCGCTGCGCGCCGCCGCCGATGCCTGGCGCGCGCATCCGCTGCTGGCCCGCGTCGCGGAATCCGTCGGCACGCCGCTGCAGCTCCGTGTCTGCGAAAGCTCCGGCCTCTATGTCGGCGGGGAGGAGACGGCGGCGGTGGCCAGCGTCATGGGCGGCTTCCCCTTCCCGTCGCTGAAGCCGCCCTTCCCGGCGGAAAAGGGCGTGGATGGCGCGCCGACGCTGCTGAACAATGTCGAGACCTTCGCCCATGTTCCCCACATCCTCCGCCATGGCGCGGCATGGTACCGGGGGCTGGGCATCGGAGAGGCGGTGGGCACCAAGCTCTACTCGCTGTCCGGCGACGTGCTGCGGCCGGGCCTGCACGAGTTGCCGATGGGCACCTCGCTGCGGGAGCTGGTCTTCCGCTGTGGCGGCGGCATGCTGGCCGGCAAGGCCTTCAAGGCGGTCTTCACCGGCGGCCCGTCCAACACGCTGCTGACCGACCGTGACCTCGACGTCGCACTGGATTTCGACAGCCTGCGCGCCCGCGGCTCGCGCCTTGGCACCGGCGCCATGATCGTGGTGGGCGAAGGCACCAGCATCCTGCGCAAGACGGCGGAATACGTCGCCTTCTTCGCGGCGAGCTCCTGCGGCCAGTGTCCCTCCTGCAAGATCGGCACGCACCAGGTCTCGCGCATCCTCGAACGCATCGAGGCCGGGGCCGGCCGCCCCACCGATCTCGCGGCGCTGGAGAACCTGACACGGCTCCTGCCCGGCTCCGGCCGCTGCGGGCTGGTGGACGGCGCAGCCACGGTGCTGGCCAGCTCCCTCGCCACCTTCCGGAACGAGTACGAACGGGCCCTCGGCCTGGACTGAACCGCCCTTGCGTCGCGCTTCGTGTCCAGCCCCGGGGGAGAGGCGCTGCCTCTCCCGCCGGACCCCCTCTCCGCCGGGGACCGAAGCCGGTCCCCAGACCCCGGGCTTTCGTGGGCGTCGGTGGCTGCCGTCAGTCTGCTGGCTGATCCCCGGGCGCAGGTGGATCCGCGGGTCTCCCGAAAAGAAGAAAAACACCCTCTCTGCACTGGTGGCACCGGCAGTCGCCGGAGAGCCATGCTCTCCGGCGTGATCTGGCCGCAGCAGGAGCCAACGAATGGGGTCCAGGGCGCGCAGCGTCCTGGCGGATGGGGGTTCCGGGGGGGAAAGGCAGAGCCTTGCCCCCCGGGGGACAGGGCAACGCCGGACCAATCAGGCCCGCAGGTTCGTCGGCTCGTGCAGGATCAGGCGGCCGGGGGGCCGGCCGTGCAGGGCCCGCAGCAGTTGCGTGGCGAGGCAGGCATCCTCCAGCGCCCCGTGCTGCTCGCTTTCGCGGGCGAGGCCCAGCGCCGCCGAGGCGGCGTCCAGCCCGGCGCGTTCGCCAGGGCGGTAGAGGCGCCAGGCACGCAGGGTGCAGTATTCCCCCCGCCAGGGCCGGGCGAGGCCCAGCCGGTCGAATTCCCCGCCCAGCATGCGGCGGTCGAAGGCCAGGTTGTGCGCACAGGCCACGGCGCCCTCGAAGAAGGCGGCGACCTCTCCGGCATGGGCTTCGAAGGATGGCTGGCGGGCCAGGAAACGGTCGGTCAGCCCATGGACCCGCACCGCGCCCGGATGGCAGCGCCGCCCCGGCGCGAAGACGAGGTGCAGCGTGGCCACCACGTCCAGCGCAGGGTCCAGCCGGACCGCGCCGAGGGAAACGACCCGGTCGCCGATGGTGCAGCCGGTGGTTTCGGTATCGAAGACCACCACGTCGCTCTGGAGGGAAAGCACAGGGTGCGCCAGGGGAGATAAGGTGGCGGGTTTCGTGGCGAAGTCCATCATCCCCGCCATCCTAGGACAGCCCGGCGCGTTCCGGTATGGCCGGTGGCCCGTTCCGCCCGGCCCAACCGGAGGGTGTCCCACCTGTTTCACATGGAGCAAGGCGAGAGGAACGGCACGGGGATGCGTCAGGAAATCCCGGAGGACTGGCTCCATCCACCCGATCTGGGCCGCGCCCGGCAGGTGCAGCGGGAGATGGCGGCCCGGGTGGTGCGGGAGGATGCCTTCGGCCCCATCCACCGTCTGGGCGGGGCGGATACCAGCCTGGACCGCTTCGACCCGGCGCAGAGGATCTTCGCGGCGCTGGTCACACTCGAGCCGGAGCCAGGCATCCTGGGGGATGGCGCCGGAGTGGAAAGCCCGGTGGAAAGCCAGGCGGCGGTGCTGCGCGCGCCCATGCCCTATGTGCCGGGCTTCCTCGGCTTCCGGGAGGTGCCGGTGCTGGTGGAGGCCTGGCGGCACCTGGAGCGGAAACCCGATCTGGTGATGGTGGACGGCCATGGCGCCAGCCATCCAAGGGGGCTCGGCGTCGCCTGCCATCTCGGCGTGGTGCTGGACGTGCCCACGATCGGCGTGGCGAAATCGCGGCTCTTCGGCCATCCGGATGGAGAGCTGGGGCCGGAACCGGGCGACCGGGTCAACCTCGTCCATGAGGGGCAGGTGCTGGCCGTGGTGCTGCGGACGCGGCGGCGCTCCAACCCCGTCTATGTCTCCGTGGGACACCGCATCTCCCTCGCCAGCGCGGTGGAATGGGTGCTGCGCGGCCTGCGGGGCTACCGCCTCCCGGAAGCGACGCGGCAGGCCCATCTGGCGGCGAACGCGGCGCGCCTCGCCCTGGGAATGCATGCGGAGGCGGCCGGCGGCGCAACGGAAGGCCGCTCCCCTTGACCTTGGCCGGCCCCGTGTCATCTCCCGACCATCCATGAGTGTCCCCATTCCCAGGCCCCGCCTCGCCGTGGTGCTGTTCAACCTCGGCGGACCGGATCGCCCGAGGCCATCAAGCCCTTCCTCGTCAACCTCTTCACCGACCCGGCCATCCTGCGCGTGCCGTCCTTCCTGCGTGGCGCGCTGGGGCGCTTCATCGCCGGGCGGCGGCTGAAGCCGGCCTCGGAGAACTACGCCCTGCTGGGCGGCCGCTCGCCGCTGCTGGAACTGACGCGGCAGCAGGCCGATGCGCTGGAGGCGGCGCTGGCCGGGGAGTTCGAGGTCCGCTGCTTCATCGCCATGCGCTACTGGCATCCGTTCTCGGCGGAAACCGTGGCGGAGGTCGCGGCCTGGGAGCCGGACGAGGCGGTGCTGCTGCCGCTCTATCCGCAATACAGCACCACCACGACCGGCAGCAGCCTGGACGACTGGCACGCCGCCTGCGCCGCCGCCGGGTTGCGGGTGCCGACGACGGCGCTGTGCTGCTGGCATTCCGATCCGGGCTTCGCCGCCAGCACCGCGGCCATCCTGCGCCGGGCCTGGGAGGCGGCGCGGGAGGCGCTGGCACCGGAGGTGCCGCTGCGGGTCCTTTTCTCCGCCCATGGCCTGCCGGAAAGCATCGTGAGGCACGGCGATCCCTATCAGTGGCAGGTGGAGCGCAGCGTCGAGGCGGTGGTGGCCCGGCTCGGCCTGCCGGGCGCGGAGCACCGGATCTGCTACCAGTCCCGCGCCACGCCGCAGAAATGGATCGGCCCTTCCACCGAGGAGGCGATCGCGCAGGCGGCGAAGGACCGTGTGGCGGTGCTGGTCTGCCCCATCGCCTTCGTCTCGGAACATTCCGAGACGCTGGTGGAGCTGGACGTGGAGTACCGCGACCTCGCGGAGAAGGAGGGCGTGCCCGGCTATTTCCGGGTGCCGGCGCAGAACGCCGATCCGGATTTCATCGCCGCCCTGGCCGGGCTGGTGCGGCAGGCGCGGGACTCGGGCCGGCGGCTCTGTTCCTGGGCGGGCGGGCGGCAATGCCCCAAGGCCCAGTCCGACTGCCCGCATGCCCGTGCCGCCCAGGGTTCAGCCCAGGGATCATTCCAGGGGGCCATTCCAGGGGGCCATCCCAGGAGTCCGGGCGGACGGCGCGGCGCGGGCATCGACCGGCCGGCCCGGGTCCAGTAGGCAGCGGGGAACGGCGACAAGGCGGAGCGATGGGCATGAGGGGTTTCAAGGCGGTCCTGTTCGATTGCGACGGCGTCCTGGCCGACAGCGAGCACTTGGTGGACCGGGTGGTGTCGGAGGATCTGACGGCGCGCGGCTGGGCGCTGACGCCGCAGGAATCGGGCGCCGTCTTCCTCGGCATGGCCCTGCCCGACATGGCGCCGGTGGTGAAGGCGAAGCTCGGCCACCTGCCGCCGGACTGGACACAGGAGCTGAAGCGCAAGGTGACCGAGACCATGGCGCGGGAGGTGCCGCCCGTGCCGGGGGCGGAGGCGCTGCTGCGACGGCTGCGCCGCTCCCCCTGCCCCTTGCCCTCGCCTCCAACTCCTCCCGGCTCGAACTCTCCGCCAAGCTCGGCCGGCTGGGCTTCGCGCCGTATTTCGGCGGCCGGATCTTCTCCTTCGAGGATGTGGCGCGGCCCAAGCCGCATCCCGACATCTACCTCGCCGCGGCGGCGGCCTGCGGCGCGGCGCCGGAGGATTGCGCGGTGATCGAGGACAGCCCGACCGGCGCCCGTGCCGGGGTGGCGGCGGGCTGCCGGGTCCTGGGCTTCTGCCGGCGGACGGAGCCGGAGGCGCTGCGCGCCGTGGGCGTCTCCGCCCTGTTCCGGGACCTGTCGGAACTGCCCGGCCTGCTCGGGCTGGAAGAGGAAGCGGCGTGATGGGCGGCTTTCCGGAGCTGGTCCAGCTCTACCCCTGGACCAAGGCATTGCACCTGATCTCGGTCATCGCCTGGATGGCCGGCATGTTCTACCTGCCGCGCCTCTATGTGTACCACAGCGATGCCGCGCCGGGCTCGCCGATGAGCGAGACCTTCAAGGTGATGGAGCGCCGGCTGCTGCGCGGCATCATCAACCCCGCGATGATCGCCACCTGGATCTTCGGCCTGGCTCTGGTGATGACCCCGGGCGTGGTGGACTGGGGCGCGGGCTGGTGGCATGCGAAGATGTTCGGCTTCCTGGCCATGAGCGCCCTGCACGGTTACCTCGCCGTCGAGCGCAAGCGCTTCGCGGCCGATGAGCGCCGCCATTCGGCGGCCTTCTGGCGCGTGGTGAACGAGGTGCCGACGCTCCTGCTGGTGCTGATCGTGATCATGGTGATCGTGAAGCCTTTCTGATCCGTCGGCGGAGGATGCCATCGCCGGACCGGGATAATCACGATAAAGTGATATCAGAACTTGATGTTGTTGCTTCGCAAGGAAGGCTTCGCACGCAAGTGACAGGGCGTGAGGCCGTGAGAGGAACGGACGCAACCGCGCGGTTTATATTGCGGAATGTCACCTTGGCCCGTGCGGTGTCTGTCCCCCATGGAGCACTGCTGCAATAATGCAACAGTGAAACTGGCAGGTTGTGGCTGATCTGCCGCACCCCCATGATGTCAGGGCAGCCAGATCGCGGGACGGATTCGCATCCGGACCCAGCGATGAAGATGGAGACACGCAAATGGCCCAGCGCCATGTGACGATCCTTGCTCTTGCCCTGGCGGCGGGGATCGCGCCGCTCGCCGTTCAGGCCCAGACCACCCTGACGCCCAGTCAGGCCACGCCGCGCGACAACAGCAGCTCCGGTTCTACGGCCCGCGAGTTGCGCCCGCTGGCCAGCCAGCCGGACAGCCAGGCCACGCCGGGCGCGACCCCGCGCGACAACAGCCGCGTCGGTTCCGAAGCACGCGGGCTGCGCCCGCTGACGAGTCAGCCGAACAGCCAGGCCACGCCGGGCGCAACCCCGCGCGACACGAGCAGCGTCGGCTCCGAGGCCCGTGGCGGCCCCGGCACCGGCCCGTTTCACCGCCGCCCGCGTGCTGCCGCTCCGGCCAAGGCGGCCCCTGCCAAGGCAGCTCCGGCGGCGCCCGCCGCCACCGGCTCGGGCGTCGTGATCGGCGGTCCGGACGCGGCGAAGAGCACCAGCAACATCAACGGCGCTTTCCTGGGCGGCGGCGGTGCCTTCGAGCGGATGCCGGACGGCAGCCTGCGTCAGGTCCAGTAACAACAGCCGCCAGTCCCGCCCTCCGGCGGGGCCGGCCGGAATGGCCCCAGGGGGAGGCATCGCCTCCCCCTGTTTCATTTCATCCGGGCCGCCCTCCGGGCCTCACACGCGATGCCGGTTCGCCGGAGGCCGGACTTTCGCGGCCTGCTATCCATCCTCGTCGAGCAGGCTGGCGAGCTTGAGGGCCACGCCCTTCGAACCCTCGACCCGCAGTCGGCCGGTGGAAAAGGCCAGCATGGGGTTGAGGCGCCCGGCCATCAGCTTGCCCAGATCCGGCGCGCCCAGGCGCAGCACGGTATCCGCCTCCTCCGAAGGCGAAGCGGGGCGGATGGTGACCTGACTTCCGGTTGCATCCAGAAGCAGGCTCTCATCCAGATCGGTGATATCGATCCGGACCTTGTAGCCAAGGCTGCGCAAAGCATGAGACCTCGCCAGCATGGCGTTCATCACATCGTCCGTCGTCACCATGGGAAGCCTTTCGCGTTGCAGAATCGAATCCTATTGACCTTAACGTCAACCATCTTCCTAATGGGTCACAAATCGGAGGGCCGGCCTTGAACGGCTCCGGACAGGAGAGGAGACAGCCAGCCATGGGCGGAACGGCCAGGCGCTGTTACCAGGGTGTCGTAGCGGGTCTCGCCACAGGCATCGCCATCGGGGGCTGGGGCGCCGCGCCCGCCCATGCCTCCGGCTATTTCCTGCGCGACCAGAGCGCCATCGGGCAAGGCAGTTCCTTCGCCGGCAGCACGGCGCGCGCCGACGACCCCTCCATGCAGTTCTTCAACCCGGCCTCCATGGTCCGGCTGCCCGGCTTCCAGACCAGCCTCGTCGGCACCTATGTCGCGCCCGACGCCACTGTGGAATCGAGCAGCGGCCGCCGCGCCGCCGCGCTGGGTGGAAGCACGATCCTGGGCGGCACCGGCGGCGATGTGGCACAGGATGCCTTCGTGCCCGCGACCTATGCCACGGCACAGGTCGCGCCCGACTGGTGGCTGGGCCTTTCGGTCAATTCGCCCTGGGGGCTGATCACCAAGACCGGCGCCGGCGATGTCGGCCGCTACCACGCCATGACCAGCGTGCTGCGCACCGTCGAGGTGGCGCCCTCCGTGGCCTGGAAGGCGACGCCGGAATTCTCGCTCGGCGCCTCACTGATCCTGCAGTACATGAGCGCGCGGCTGTCGAACGCGGTGGATTTCGGCTCGATCGGCGCCGCCGCCGGGCTCGGCCGGCTGGGCCTGACGCCCGGCAGCGCCGATGGCATCGGATCGGTGAAGGGCGACGACTATTCCGTCGGCTGGCAGATCGGCGCGCTCTGGGAGCCGCATCCCGGCACGCGGCTGGGCGCCAATTTCCGCTCCGCGGTCTTCCAGAAGCTGGACGGCTCCTGGCTGAGCTTCGAGAACGTGCCGGCGGCGCTGGCCAACAGCTTCCGCGCCGCGCGGGCCAGCACCAAGGTCACCACGCCGGAAAGCGTCACGCTCGGCCTGTGGCAGGATCTGGGCCGCGGCTGGACGCTGCTGTCGGACGTGAGCTGGACCAACTGGTCGCGCTTCCAGGAAATCCGCATCAAGGCGGATGGCCGCGCCGATACGGTGACGGCGGAGAACTGGCGCGACACGGTCTTCGCCTCGGTCGGCGCGGAGTACCAGGTCAACGAGAAGCTGCGCCTGCGCACCGGCTTCGCCTATGACCAGACGCCGGTGAAGACCGCCTACCGCACGCCGCGCCTGCCCGACACCGACCGCTACTGGCTCTCGGCCGGTGCCTCCTACAAGGTCACGGAACGGCTGGAGATCTCGGCGGGCTATTCGCACATCTTCGCCCGGGACGGCATCGTCAACCTGAGCGCGGGCAGCAGCGCCAGCTCCCCCGACTTCCTGCGGGGCAATCTCCAGCAGCGCTACAGCAACGCGGTCGACGTCTTCGCGCTGCAGGCGCGGATCACGCTCTAGCGGCCAGGAGGGAAGGCGATGGTGGGCAGCAGGATGATGGCGGAGAACGAAGAGACCCATCCGCCAGCCCCGTCGCCTGCCCTGGCATCAGGCCCCGCCCGCCCCTGGCTGGCGAGCTACCCTCCGGACGTGGACTGGTCCGCCCCGCTGGAGCCCGGCACCCTGCCGGAGATGCTGCGCGGCGCGGTGGCGCGCTTCGGCGACCGGCCCTGCCTCGACTTCCTGGGCCGGCGCTGGACCTATGCCCAGATCGGCGACCTGGTGGAGCGGGCGGCGGAGGGCTTCCGGCGCCTCGGCGTGCAGCCCGGCATCCGGGTCGGCCTCTGCCTGCCGAACTCGCCCTTCTATGTCGTCTGCTATTTCGCGGTGCTGCGGGCCGGGGGCGTGGTCGTGAACTTCAGCCCGCTGCAGGTGGCGGCGGAACTCTCGGCCCAGGCACGCTCCTCCGGCACGCGGATCATGGTGACGCTGGACCTGGAGCCGATGCTGGACCGCGTGCTGGGCCTGCTCGGCGAGGATGGCCCGGTGCGGCATGTGGTGGCCTGCCGCTTCGCCGGGGCGCTGCCGCTGTTCAAGGGAATCGGCTTCCGCCTGGCGCGCCGCACCAGCCTCGGCACCGTGCCGCAGGACGATCCGCGCGTGAGCGGCTTTGACACTCTGGTGGAGGCGCCGCCGCTGCGCGACGCGCCCGCCATCGCCCCCGGCGACATGGCGGTGCTGCAATACACCGGCGGCACGACCGGCCGGCCGAAGGGCGCGATCCTGACCCATGCCAACCTGACCGCCAATCTGGAGCAGGTGCGGCGCTGGTTCCATGGCTGCCGGGAGGGCGAGGAACGTGTCCTCGCCGTGCTGCCCTTCTTCCATGTCTTCGCCATGACCGTGGCACTGAACGCGGGGCTGGCCTGGGGCGCCGAGATCGTGCTGCTGCCGCGCTACGACCAGGCCGGCTTCCAGGCCGCGCTGCGCCGCAAGCGGCCAACCCTGCTGCCCGGCGTGCCGACGCTGTTCAAGGCGGTCCTCGATGCCGGCACGCCACGCGCGATGCTGTCCTCCGTACGCTTCTGCATCTCCGGCGGCGCCCCGCTGCCGCTGGAGGTGAAGCATGATTTCGAGGCGGCGAGCGGTTGCGTGCTGGTGGAGGGCTACGGCCTCACCGAAGCCTCGCCGGTCTGTTTCTGCAACCCGCTGGTGGGCGAGAACCGCGCCGGCAGCATCGGCCTGCCGCTGCCCGGCGTGGAGGCGGAGATCCGCGCCCTGGACGATCCCAGCCGCGCCCTGCCGCCCGGCGAGCGCGGCGAGCTCTGTGTGCGCGGGCCCAATGTGATGCAGGGCTACTGGGCGGAACCGGAGGAGACGGCGCGCGTGCTGCGCCCCGATGGCTTCCTGCGCACCGGCGATGTCGGGATCATGGCGCCGGATGGCTATGTGACCCTGGTGGACCGGATCAAGGACATCATCCTCTGCTCCGGCTTCAACGTCTATCCGCGCATGATCGAGGAAGCACTCTACACCCATCCCGACGTGGCGGCGGCGACGGTGGTGGGAATGCCCGATCCGTATCGCGGCGAAAGCGCCGCCGCCTTCGTGCAGCCCCGCCCTGGCGCCTCCCTCACGGTGGAGGACCTGAATGCCTTCCTGGCGGAACGCCTCTCGCCCATCGAGCGGCCGCGGCTGATCGAGCTGCGCGAGGAACTGCCGCGCACGGCGGTGGGCAAGCTCTCCAAGACCGAGCTGCGCCAGGAACTGCGCGAGCGCCATCCGGGCGGCCAGGCGTGACGATGGCGCGCCACCCGCCAACCGCAGACAGGGGAGCGCAGGCTGCGCCAGCTCTATACGGTCAACCAGCTCGCCGAGGAGCTGGGCATCACGCCACGCGCGATCCGCTTCTACGAGGCCAAGGGGCTGCTCGCCCCGGAGCGCGCCGGCACCACGCGGGTCTTCGACCGGCGCGACCGGGCACGGCTGATGCTGGTGCTGCGCGGCAAGCGCCTCGGCTTCTCGCTCAGCGAGATCCGCGAATACCTCGACCTCTACGACGCGCGGCACGGCCAGGCGGAGCAGATCCGCTGGCTGCTGGACAGCGTGCGCGAACGCATCGCCCGCCTGGAACAGCAGCGCGCCGACCTGGAACAGACCCTCGCCGAACTGCGCGATATCGAGGCCCAGGCGGCGAACGCCCTCTCCGGCCAGGGCTGACCTCCGGGTCTTTGTGCTCTGGCCAGCGAACCGGGAGGCTCTGCTTCCCGGACCCTTTGCTGAGGGAGGGGCCGCTCAGGGGCATAGTATGCCCCCGAGACCCCGCCATGAGCGCTCCGCGAGGAGGGGGTTATTCCGCCGTCGCGCCAATGGCGAGCGCTGCCCCAATCCCCCTCCTCGCGGAGCGCTCATAGGGTTCCAAGGGACCCACGTCCCTTGGCGGGAGGGGTCCGGGGAGGGCGGAGCCCTTCCCGGAGCGCCGCGCCCAAACACCAAGGACCAGAGGAACGAGCCATGACGGATGTGGTGATCGCGGCCTATCGGCGTTCGCCGTTTCACTTCGCCGGCAAGGGCGAGCTGGCGAGGACGCGGCCCGACGAGCTGGTGGCGCAGGTGATGCGGGCGCTGCTGGCGGAATCCAGGGCGGACCCGGCGGCGATCGAGGATGTGGTCATGGGCTGCGCCTTTCCGGAGGGCGAGCAGGGGCTGAACATCGCCCGGCTGGCGAGTTTCCTCGCGGGGCTGCCGCAGGCGGCGGGCGGGGTGACGGTGAACCGCTTCTGCGGCTCCTCGATGCAGGCGGTGCACCAGGCGGCGGGGGCGATCCGCATGGGGGCAGGGGAGGCCTTCCTCTGCGCCGGGGTGGAAAGCATGTCGCGGGTGCCGATCATGGGCTTCAACCCGCTGCCGCATCCGGGCCTCGCGAAGGACTTCCCGCAAGCCTACATCTCCATGGGCGAGACGGCGGAGAATGTCGCGCGGCGGCACCAGATCTCCCGCCGGGAGCAGGAGGAATTCGCCACCGAAAGCCAGCGCCGCGCGGCGAAGGCCCAGGCGGAAGGCTATTTCGCCGCCGAGATCGTGCCGATCCGCACCGGGGCCGGCACGGTGGAGGCGGATGGCTGCATCCGTCCCGACACGACGCCGGAAGGGCTGGCGGCGCTGAAGCCCGCCTTCGCCCAGGAGGGCACGGTGACGGCCGGCACCTCCTCGCCGCTCACCGACGGCGCCGCTGCGCTGCTGGTCTGTTCGGAGGAACACGCGCGGGCGCGGGGGATGGAGCCGCTGGCGCGCATCCGCGGCATCGCCGTGGCAGGCTGCGCGCCGGAGATCATGGGGATGGGGCCGGTCGAGGCCTCGCGCAAGGCGCTGGCCCGGGCGGGGATCGGGGTGGGCGACCTCGACGTGGTGGAGCTGAACGAGGCCTTCGCCAGCCAGTCCATCGCCTGCATCCGGGAGCTGGGGCTCGACCCTGCCATGGTGAACATCGATGGCGGCGCCATCGCGCTCGGCCATCCGCTGGGCGCGACGGGGGCGCGCATCGTGGGCAAGGCGGCTTCGCTGCTGCGGCGGCAGAACGGGCGCTATGCGCTCGCCACCCAGTGCATCGGCGGCGGCCAGGGCATCGCCACGGTGCTGGAGGCGGTGGAATGAGCGCGATCCAGCGGGTCGGCGTCATCGGCGCCGGGGTAATGGGCGCGGGCATCGCGGCGCAGATGGCCAATGCCAGCCTGCCGGTGGTGCTGCTGGATGTCGTGCCGGGCGGCGCGGCGAAATCCGTGGCGGCGATGCTCAGGGCCGATCCGGCGCCCTTCATGCATCGCGGCGCGGCGAAGCTGGTGCAGCCGGGCGATCTGGAGGGCGACTTGCCCCTCCTCGCGGATTGCGACTGGGTGGTGGAGGCGATCACCGAACGGCTGGAGGCCAAGCGCGAACTCTACGCACGCCTCGACGGGGTGCTGAAGCCAGGGGCGGTGCTGTCCTCCAACACCTCCACCATCCCGCTGCGCGCCCTGGCCGAAGGGATGCCGGAGGAACGCGCGCGGCGTTTCCTGATCACGCATTTCTTCAACCCGCCCCGCTACATGCGGCTGCTGGAGGTCGTGGCCGGGCCGCGGACCGATGCGGGCGCGCTCGCCACGATCCGGGAGACCGCCGACCGCCGTCTCGGCAAGACGGTGGTGATGGCGAAGGATACGCCAGGCTTCATCGCCAACCGCATCGGCACGCTGTGGATGCAGTCGGCGGTGAACCATGCGACGGATCTGCGCCTCTCGATCGAGGAAGCCGATGCCGTGGCCGGGCGGCCGATGGGCGTGCCGAAGACGGGCGTCTTCGGCCTGCTCGACCTGGTCGGGCTGGACCTGATGCCGCATGTCTCCCGCAGCCTGCTGGCCAGCCTGCCGGAGGGCGATGCCTATCGCGCCCTGTACCGCGAGCATCCGGTGGTGGCGAAGCTGATCGGGAGCGGCCGCACCGGGCGCAAGAGCAGCCTGGGCGGCTTCTACACGCGTGGCAAGGATGCCGGCGGCAAGAGCCTCAGGCGCGCCATCGACCTCTGGACCGGCGAGGACCGCGACAGCGAGAAGCCCGTGCTGGAAAGCCTGGAGGCCGGGGCGAAGGATCTGCGCAGGCTGGTGGCGCATCCCGATCGTGGCGGCCGCTTCGCCCGGGCCCTGCTGCTCGACACGCTGTCCTATGCCGCCGCGCTGGTGGGTGAGATCGCGGATGACGTGGATGCCGTCGATACGGCGATGCGGCTCGGCTACAACTGGAAATATGGGCCCTTCGAGCTGATCGACCGGCTCGGCCCCGGCTGGCTCGCCCAGGCGCTGCGGGAGGATGGACGCCCGGTGCCACCGCTGCTGGAACGGGCCGGGGAGCGGAGCTTCTACCGCACCGAGGAGGGCGTTCTGCAGTTCCTCGGCCTGGATGGCGAATACCATCCCGTGCCGCGCCCCAGGGGGTGCTGCTGCTGGCCGACATCAAGCGCCGCTCGAAGCCGCTGCTGCGCAACGGCTCGGCCAGCCTCTGGGATATCGGCGACGGCGCCGCCTGCCTGGAATTCCACACCAAGATGAATGCGCTGGACCCGGAGGTCATGGCGCTGATCGGCAAGGCCATCGCGCTGGGGAAGAAGGGCGGCTTCCGCGCGCTGGTGATCCACAACGAGGGCACGCATTTCTCCGCCGGCGCCAATCTCGGCCTCGCCCTCTTCGCCGCGAACATCGCCGCCTGGGGCGAGATCGAATCCCTCATCGAACTGGGGCAGAAGACCTATCGCGCGCTGCGCGACGCGCCCTTCCCCGTGGTCGGCGCGCCGTCCGGCATGGCGCTCGGCGGCGGCTGCGAGATCCTGCTCCATTGCGACGCGGTGCAGGCGCATGCGGAAAGCTATATCGGGCTCGTCGAGGTCGGCGTCGGGCTGATCCCCGGCTGGGGCGGCTGCGCCAATCTGCTGCGCCGCTGGCAGGAAGCGCCGGGCCTGCCACATGGGCCGATGCCGCCACTGGCCCGGGCCTTCGAGATGATCTCCACCGCCCAGGTGGCGAAATCCGCCTTCGAGGCGAAGGAGTTGCGCCTGCTGCGGCCGGAGGACGGCATCACCATGAACCGTGACCGCCTGCTGGCCGAGGCCAGGGAAAGGGCGCTGGCCATGGTGGCGGGCTACCAGCCGCCGCAGGTGGCACCGCTGCGCCTGGCCGGGCCATCCGGCCGGGCCGCGCTGGACCTGGCGGTGCGCGGCGCGGCGCAGACCGGCAAGGCGACGCCGCATGACGAGGTGGTCTGCGCGCATCTCGCCGACACGCTCACCGGCGGCGAGGGCGCGGACTACACCGAGGAAGTATCGGAGGACCGCGTGCTGTCCCTCGAACGGAAGCACTTCATGGCCCTGCTGCGCCACCCCGCCAGCCTCGCCCGGGTCGAGCACATGCTCGAAACCGGGAAGCCGCTGCGGAACTGATGCCCGGCTCCGCCCGTTGCCGCCGACGGCGCGAACCAGCGAATGGGAGGTCCAGGAACCCTGGGTTCCTGGCGGATGGGGACCGGGGAAGGCGGCGCCTTCCCCGGTCCCCGGCCTGAACGGAGAGAGGAACGGACATGCCGAGCTACAAGGCACCGCTGCGGGACATGCGCTTCCTGCTCAGCGAGATCATGGCGATGGACCGGCTGCGGGCGCTGCCGGGCTGCGAGGAGATGCAGCCGGACCTGATCGACCCGGTGCTGGAGGAGGCGGCAAAGCTTTGCGAAGAGGTGCTGTTCCCGATCAACCGGCCGGGCGACGAGGAAGGCTGCCATTACGAGAATGGCGTGGTGCGCACGCCGAAAGGCTTCCGCGAGGCCTATGACGCCTTCCGCGCGGGCGGCTGGACGGCGATGGCCTGCGACCCGGCCTATGGCGGCCAAGGGCTTCCGCGCACGGTCTCGCTGCTGTTCGAGGAGATGATCTGCTCCGCCAACCTCGCCTTCAGCCTCTATCCCGGCCTGTCGCACGGCGCCTACACGGCGCTGCACACGCATGGCACGGCGGAGATGAAGGCGCTCTATCTGCCGAAGCTGGTCTCCGGCGAATGGAGCGGCACGATGTGCCTGACGGAGCCGCATTGCGGCACCGATCTCGG
Source organism: Roseomonas gilardii subsp. gilardii (assembly GCF_023078375.1). Lineage (NCBI taxonomy): Bacteria > Pseudomonadati > Pseudomonadota > Alphaproteobacteria > Acetobacterales > Roseomonadaceae > Roseomonas > Roseomonas gilardii. The sequence continues at coordinate 647,513 of NZ_CP095554.1, forward strand.
CCTGATCCGCACCAGGGCTTTGCCGGCGGAGGACGGGACCTATCGCCTCAGCGGCACCAAGATCTTCATCTCCGCGGGTGAGCACGACCTGACGGAGAACATCGTGCATTTCGTGCTGGCCAAGCTGCCGGACGCGCCGCCGGGGGTGAAGGGCATCAGCATGTTCCTGGTGCCGAAATTCCTGCCGGACGAAAACGGCCGCGCGGGGCCGCGCAACGGTGTCTCCTGCGCCTCCATCGAGCACAAGATGGGCATCAAGGCCTCCGCCACCTGCGTGATGAACTTCGACGGGGCGAAGGCCTGGCTGCTCGGCACGCCGCACAAGGGGCTGCGCACCATGTTCACCATGATGAACGAGGAGCGGCTGTCCGTCGGCATCCAGGGGCTGGGCATCGCCGAGGTCAGCTACCAGAACGCCGTGGCCTATGCGCGCGAACGCCTCCAGGGCCGGGCGCTGGGCGGCGCGAAATACCCGGACAAGCCGGCCGACCCGATCCTGGTGCATCCGGATGTGCGGCGCATGCTGCTCACCATGCGCGCCTATGCCGAAGGATGCCGCGCGCTGGGCGTGGCCGTGGCGTTCCAGCACGACATCGCCACGCGCCATCCGGAGCCGGAGGAGCGGCTGGCCGCCGAGGACTATGTCGCGCTGATGACGCCGGTCGTGAAGGCGCTCTTCACCGATCTCGGCACGCTCTGCGCCAATCACGGCATGCAGGTGATGGGCGGGCACGGCTATATCCGCGAATGGGGCATGGAGCAGTATGCCCGTGACGCCCGCATCGCGCAGATCTACGAGGGCACCAACGGCATCCAGGCGCTGGACCTCGCCGGGCGCAAGATGCCGGCCCATGCCGGGCGCTATCTCCGCCGCTTCTTCCACCCCGTGCTGGGTTTCATCGAGCGGCACGAGGAGGACGAGCGGATGGGCGAGTTCATCCTGCCCCTCTCCAAGGCTTTCGGCCGGTTGCAGCAATGCACGGCGGAACTGGCGCGGCGCGGCCTTTCCGACCCCACGGAGATCGGCGCCGGGGCGACGGACTACCTGCGCCTCTTCGGCCTCACCGCCCTGGCGCATCAATGGGCCCTGATGGCCGAGGCCGCGCTGCGCGGCGATGGTGGAGAGACGCCGGAATTCTACGCCGCCAAGCTGGCCACGGCGCGCTTCTTCATGCAGCGCCTGCTACCGGAAACCGGCGCGCTCGCCTCGGCCATCCTGGCGGGCGGAGCCTCGATGATGGCATTCGACGACGCGGCGTTCTGAGGTCCGGCCCCGGAAGAGGCTCCGCCTCTCCCGGACCCACTCCGCCGGGGACCGAAGCCGGTCCCCGGACCCCGGGCTTTCGTTGGTTCCGGTGGCGACCGGCGTTCTACGCTCCGATCCCTGGGCGCAGGTGGACCAGCGGGGCACCCGAAGAAAAACAAACACCGTGTCCGCTGCGGTGGCACCGGCAGTCGCCGGAGAGCATCGCCCTCCGGCGTGATCCGACCACAGCGAGCACCAACGAGTGGGGTCCAGGGCGCGCAGCGTCCTGGCGGATAGGGGGTCCGGGGGAAAGGCAGCGCCTTGCCCCCGGAGGGACAGCACGACGCCGGAGCACCCCCTCGACAAGCCCCTGCCCCACCCGGAGACTGCCGCGCGCAGACCACCGCAGAGGAGTCCCGGGGGCATGGGGGGTTATTGGCGCCTGACGGCCAGCGAACTGGCGGCGAAGCTGCGGGGCCGGGAGGTTTCGGCCGAGGAGGTGGCGCGGGACGCCCTGGCCCGGCTGGATGCGGCCAATCCCGCCATCAACGCCGTGGTGGACCACCGGCCGGAGGAGGTCCTGGCCGAGGCGCGCGCGGTGGACCGCCGCCTGAAGGCAGGCGAGGCGGTCGGCCCGCTGGCGGGCGTGCCGGTGACGATCAAGGTGAATGTCGATCAGGCGGGCCACGCCACCACCAACGGCCTGCAGATCCAGCGGGAGCTGATCGCGAAGGAGGACAACCCGGTCGTCAGCAATCTCCGCCATGCCGGGGCGGTGGTGCTGGGCCGGACCAACACGCCCGCCTTCTCGCTGCGCTGGTTCACCCGTAACGCCCTGCATGGCAACACGAGGAACCCCCGCGACCCGCGCCTGACGCCCGGCGGTTCCTCCGGTGGCGCCGCGGCCTCGCTGGCGGCGGGAATCGGGGCGCTGGCGCATGGCACGGATATCGGTGGCTCGGTGCGATACCCGGCCTATGCCTGCGGCGTGCATGGACTGCGGCCAACCCTGGGGCGGATCGCCGCCTTCAATGCCAGCAGCCCGGAACGCGCGATCGGCGCCCAGTTGATGGCGGTGTCCGGCCCGCTGGCCCGCTCCATCCCGGATCTGAGGCTGGCGCTGAGGGCCCTGGCCGCCCCCGATCCGCGCGATCCCTGGTGGGTGCCCGCACCGCTCGAAGGGCCGCCCGTGCCGAAGCGTGCCGCCCTCTGCGTGCGGCCCGAGGGGCTGGCCACCCATCCCGTGGTGGAAAAGGCCCTGCGCGCCGCCGCCCTGGCCTTGCAGGAGGCGGGCTGGACCGTGGTGGAGACCCCCTGCCCGCCGCTGCGGGAGCCGGCGCATCTGCAGGCCCTGCTCTGGCTGGCGGAAAGCCGGCGTGGCGGCAACAGGGCCTATCAGGCCGAGAACGAGCCGGAATCCCTGGCCGTCCTGGCCCGGATGGAAGCCCGCGCCCCGGAGGCCGGGGAACACGGCGTCGCCGATGCCCTGACCCGGCGGGCCGGCTTCCTGCGGCAGTGGAGCCTCTTCCTGGAGCGCTATCCGCTGGTCCTCCTGCCCGTCTCGGCGGAACCTCCCTTCCCGGATGCGCTCGACATCGAGAGCGATGCCAGCTTCGAGCGGGTGATCGAGGCCCAGCTCGTGCAGGTCGGCCTGCCGCTGATGGGTCTTCCCGCCCTGACGGTCGCCACCTCCGGGGCCTCCACGGCACCGATGGGGGTGCAGCTGGTGGCCGGACGCTACCGCGAGGACCTGTTGCTGGAAGCCGGGGCCGTGATCGCGCCGGAGCCCATCGCGCCCGTGGAGCCAGTCACGGAGCCCGTTACAGAGTGATGCAATTCGCCCCAGGGTGAAGGCAAGTCCGCCTCGATTCCGCCATGGGGCGGCACCATCTTGGGTATCGAGGAGCAATGACCATGCGCCGCATCACCAAGATCAGTCTGGCCGCGATGGCCGCCCTTTCCCTGGGCGCCGTCGCCGCAGCCCCGGCCGAGGCCCAGCCTTACTGGGGACCGGGCGGTGGCTACCACCACCATCACGGCCCTGGCCCCGGCGGCGCGCTTGCCCTGGGCCTGGGGGCCGGTGTCCTGGGCGGTCTCGCCCTCGGCCTGGCCACGCAGGCGCCTCCGCCTCCGCCCCGCGTCTATTACGCACCGCCCCCGCCGCCGGTCGTGTACGAATACGCGCCGCCGCCGGTGGTCTATCAGCCGCCGCCCGTGGTGTACCGCCCGGCGCCGGTCTATGCCCCGCCGCCCGCCGGCTATGTGGTCCGCGGCCCGGGCTACTGGTAACGCGGTGGCCGCCTGGCGCGGCCACCCCGCCATCGGACGCATTCAGCAGAAAGGCCTTTCCCCTGTGGGGGAAAGGCCTTTTTCGTCGGGGCCGGAGTGGCCCGGTCTCAGCGCGCGGCGGTCGCCTGCCCGCTGCGGAGTTCCCTCGCCCGGGCGAGGACCTTGTCCTCGAGCTCCGCGCTGGTGGCGCTGGACACGGGGGCATCCTGCCAGACGCCGTTGTGCAGTTCCTGGCGGAAGACCGACACGCGGACGCCATCGGAGCGGAGCTGCCGGCCCAGGATATAGGCCGTGGCCCGGAAACGCTCTCCGTTGGCGGCGCTCGGCGTGTACCAGTCGGTGATGATCACCCCGCCGAAGGGGTCGGCCGAGGAAAGCGGCATGAAGGACAGGGTATCCAGCGCGGCCCGCCACAGATAGGCGTTCACGCCGAGCCCGGTGCCGGACTGGTCGCCCGCGCCATCTCGGTTGGTGCGGTCGGTCCCGAACAGCAGGATGCCGTCGGAGCCGCCCAGGCGCCCCTGGACACGGGCGCGCCGGCTGTCATCCGTATATTCGTCGTTGCCCACTTGGCGGGTCTGGGAACAGGCCCCCACCAGGACGGGCAGCAGCAGCAGAGCGAGGCGTGTCTTTGGCATGGCGGGCGCACAGTAGAAGCCAGCGCGCCACTTGCAAGAGGGGAAAAAGCAGAGGGACCACGAAGAAATCGTGGCGGCCGATACAAAAAGGGCGGCGGATGGACCCGCCGCCCCTTCTGCACCGGATAGACGCCGCGATCAGAAGGCGATGCGGGTACCCAGGATGAAGACCTTGGACTCGACCTTGTTGTTGGCGGTGCCCGCCGAGCCGGCGATGAAGTTGTAGCCGGCTTCCTTGCGGTAGACGTCCGTGTAGTCGGTCACGATGGTCAGGCCAGGAGCTACGACATAGGTCGCGCCGACCGACCAGGCGAATTCGCGACGGCCAGCCGCCACAGCCTGCGCACCGGCGGTCTGCAGGTCGTAGTAGTTGGCACCGACCGTGACCGGGCCCCAGGTATAGGACACGCCGGCGAAGACCTGGCCCATGTTGCGCGTATCCACGGCACCGCGAACCAGCGGGGCATAGGTCGCGTTCGCCTGGCCCCAGTAGTACTCGCCGCCAAGGGTCACGCCATAGGCCTTCGCCTGCAGGCCGCCATAGCCCATCCACATCGGCTTGGCGGAGGTGATGGCGCTGCCGTTCACCGAGGCGCCCTTGGTGGCATCGGCGGTCATGCCGCCGATCGCGGCCTGCAGGCCGACGCCACCGAAGGAACCGCGCCAGCGGGCGATGCCGAACACCTCGTTACGGCGGCGCGGCGTACCGGAGAAGGCATTGGCCGTGTCGCAGTCGCCGGTCGGCGTGGACAGGATGCAGCCCGTGTCCTCGCCCTCGCCCTGATTGAAGGCGAAGGAGGCGCCGAAGTCGAAGCCATAGAACTGCGGCGACAGATAGATGATCTTGGTGTTGTCGCCCGGGTCGGCGGTGAACATCGTCGCGGCGCGGTGCGTGCCGGTCACGCTGTCGAACCAGTCACCGTCGACGCCACCGGTGCCGAAGTTGGCGACGTGACCGACGCTCATCAGGTTCCAGGCGACGTCCTCGTCACCGAAGCGGACCTGGCCGAAGTCACCGGCCACGTACATCCACATCTCGTCGGTATCGAGAGCGGTCTTCGAGATGCTCGCGCGGGCGCCCGAGTAAGGCGTGTAGCGGCCGTCGCTGTTGTCGACCTGCAGCTCGATCGCGACACCGTAACGCAGGCCGTTCGTGGCCTTGCCGTTGGCGACGATGTGGATCTCGGCATCGGAGGCGAAGTCGGACTTGCCGAGGCGCGCGGAGGTCGCGGGCGTCGTGCTCGTGCCGGCCAGCGGCACGCCGGCTCCGCTGTCCTTGTTCCGGCCGTTCTGGTCCTGCTCGGTGAAGTTGTAGTTGAAGCGGAAATAGCCGCCGACGCGCACTTCAAGGGCGCGGTGGGACATCATCGGCGGGCCGGGCGGCAGGAACGGGTCCGCACCCTGCGCCAGAGCGCCCTGCGGGGCGAACAGAGCGGCAGCGGCGATGGCCGTGCTGCCCAGAAGAAGCTTACGCATCAAATCCCTCCTCACGCGCAGGGGCCGTACTGCCCCGCGATCCCTCAGCCCGCCTGCCCCCCTGACAGGGAGCCCCTCATCCGGCGCACCACAGCGATGCACCCGGCGTGGAGCCAGGCCCGGGCGGACTATGGTTCAGGCCATTCGGAAGGGGCAATGGCCCGGATCACGAGGGCGCGACTTCTGCGAAACACTGTGACCTGCGGGCAACAACCCCTCCAGTGCCGAGATGCCACAGGCCCAGGCGGGGAGGCGCCGGGCGCGCCGGGAATCCACGCCGCCCAGCGCCACGGCGCCGCAGGCGGCGCGCCGGGCCAGCGCCGCCCAGCGCAGCGGCCCCAGCGCCGGAGCACCCGGATGGCTGGCGGTGGGAAAAGCGGGAGAAAGCAGCACGCCGTCCGCGCCGAGTCGCCGGGCGCGGGCGAGGCCGGAGCGGCCATGCGCGGCCTGGCTGAGCCGCCAGCGGCGCGGGTTCCGCCGCCGCGCCAGGAGATAGGGCAGCAGCCCCGTGGCGGGCCGGCGGTCCGGCAGGTGCAGCCCCCCCCCAGCCGCAGCGCCGCGCGCCCGTCCCCCGCCAGCATCAGCACCAGCCCCCGCGCCCGGCAGAGCCGCGCCAGGCCGGGCAGCAGCGCCGGCGCCACGTCGCGCGCCAGCACCGCCGCGCCGCGTGGCAGGCCGAGGGCGGCCCCGCGCGGGTCGGGCAGGCGGCGGGCGTCGGAGACCAGCCAGAGCCGGGGCAACCCGTCCCGCCCCGGCGGCGGCCGGAAGCGGCGCGCCGCGAGGATGGTCCTCCCCGCGGCTATCTTCTTCGGGCGCGGGCGTTTATCCCTCCCTTCCATGAGCGACGCTTCCTCCCTCGCGGATGCCTCCATCCCGGCCGCCCTGGCCCGGGTGCGGGCCGAGATCGCCGAAGCCTGCGCCAGGGCCGGCCGCTCCCCCGACTCGGTACAACTGGTCGCGGTCTCCAAGAGACATCCGGCGGAAAGCGTGGTCCAGGCCCTGGCGGCCGGCCAGGCCGTCTTCGGCGAGAACCGCGTGCAGGAGGCGCAGGGCAAGTTCCCCGCCCTGCGCCCGGCCCATCCGGAGCTCCGCCTGCACATCATCGGCGGGCTGCAGACCAACAAGGCCCGCGATGCGGTGCGGGTGGCGGATGTGATCGAGAGCCTGGACCGGCCGAAGCTCGCCGAGGCCCTGGCCGCCGCCATGGCGAAGGAAGGCCGGCGGCCCGATTTGCTGGTGCAGGTGAACACGGGCGAGGAACCGCAGAAATCCGGCGTCGCCCGGGCGGAGGCCCGGGATTTCCTGCGCGCCTGCCGGGACGAGCACGGCCTCACCATCTCCGGCCTGATGTGCATCCCCCCGGCCGGGGAGGACCCGGTGCCGCATTTCGCCTTCCTGGCCGATCTGGCGGCCCGCCACGGGCTGAAGCGCCTTTCCATGGGCATGAGCGGCGATTTCCCGCTGGCCATCGCCCAGGGCGCCACCCATGTGCGGGTCGGGACCGCCATCTTCGGCCACCGGCCCGCTCCCGCCGCCTGACCGTCCCAACCCGTTTCCCCCTTCCGAGGGGCACGCGAATGGCGAGGCCGCCGCGCCGCATTCGCCTTCCGATGGCGGGGCGCCCATGCTACCCGCCGCTTCACATCACCCAGCCGATCGCAGGTTTGCCATGTCCGATCCGATCCAGCCCGCCAATCCCGGCGACACCAGCGCGCCGCCGGCCCCCCTGGTCGTCAACCTGCAATATGTGAAGGACCTGTCCTTCGAGGTGCCGGGCGCACCGGAGGTCTTCACCCAGCTCCGCGAGCAGCCGCGCATCGATATCGGCCTCGACGTGCAGGCCCGGCCGCTGCAGCAGGACGGCAACACCTTCGAGGTCTCCCTGCAGATCCGCTGCGACGCCAAGTCCGGCGAGACCACGGCCTTCATCGCCGAGCTGGTCTATTGCGGCATCTTCACCGTCAACGTGCCGCAGGAAAGCCTGGAGCCGGTGCTGCTGGTGGAATGCCCGCGCCTGCTCTTTCCCTTCGCCCGCAACGTCCTGGCCGATGCGACGCGCGAGGGCGGCTTCATGCCCGTGCTGCTGACGCCGATCGACTTTGTGGCGCTGTGGCAGTCCCGCCGTGCCCAGGCCGGCCAGCCGCCCGTCGGCAACGCCTGAGCCCGGACGGGCCGCCGGGGAGGGTCCGCCCTCCCCGTCACGCCCCCCTTGCTCACGTCACCCGGTCGAGCTCCTCATAGCTCATGCCGCCCGGCACGATGGTGACGGGGCAGCGCAGCCGGTGGGAATGGCGGCTGGTCATCGCCGTGACCAGCGGCCCGGGATTGCCGCCGGAGGCCGAGGCGGCCAGCACCAGGATCGAGATGCGCGGATCGCTCTCGATGAGGCCCAGCACCTCCTCGATCAGGTCGCCCTCGCGGATGATGATCAGCGGCAGCCCGTCGGTGATCTCCTGCACCTCGGCGGCCAGGGCGGACATCATCTGCTCCGCCTCCTCCCGCCGCTCCTGCTGCAGCAACTGGCCGACGCCGGCCCATTCCTTGCAGGCCCACGGGTTCCGTCACCCGCAGCAGGGCCACCCGCCCGCCGGACTTCTTCACCCGCAGGCAGGCATAGCGCATCGCCAGCACCCGTTCCGGGCTGTCATCCACGACGACGAGAAAGACGCGGTCGCTCGGCAAGCCAGTTCTCCCGGAATCCGCCTTGCGGCGGTATGGTCAGCGATCCCCGGACGGGAAGAAGCCGGGCTCCATCCCTCGCAGCCTGCCATCGCGGCCTTCCGGAAGGCCAGGATTATAGGGAAGGCCGCGATGCACGCCATGCCCACGCCCCGCCGCCCCGGAATGCGGGCCGCCCCGGGTCATTGCCTCCGGGGTCACTTCCCGATGCAGAAGCTGCCGAACACGACATCCAGCACCTGCTCGACACCCACCCGGCCCGTGAGGCGCCCCAGGGCCAGCGAGGCGGCGCGCAGCCCTTCGGAGGCCAGCTCCGGCACGGGCGCGGCCTCCGCCTCGGCCAGGTGCCGCGCCACCTCCTCCAGCGCGGCGCGGTGGCGCGGGCGGGTCAGCAGGGCGGCGCCGCCGGCCCGCCGCTCCGCCTCCGCCTCCAGCCGGGCCCGCAAGGCGCCGAGTCCCCTGCCGGTCCGCGCCGAGACCGGCAGCGGCGCCACGCCCGCGTAATCCGCCGGCGGCTCCGCGAGGTCGCAGCGGTTGGCCACCACCACGCAGTCCCGCCGCGCCAGCAGGGCCAGCGTCTCCGCATCCGGCGGCGCGTCGGCCGCGAAGACGGCCAGCACGATATCGGCTTCCTCGCCCCGCCGGTGCGCGCGCCGGATGCCCTCGGCCTCGATCTCCTCGGCCCCCTCGCGCAGCCCGGCCGTGTCCGCCAGCACCGTCGGCACCCCGGCCAGGTCGAAGCGCGCCTCCACCACATCCCGTGTGGTGCCCGCCCGGGCCGAGACGATGGCGGCCTCCCGCCCCGTCAGCGCGTTCAGCAGCGAGGACTTGCCGACATTCGGCGCGCCGAGGATCGCCACATCCAGCCCCTCGCGCAGCCGCTCGCCGCGCCCACCATCCGCCAGCGCCGCCGCGATCTCCGCCCGCAGCGCCCCGGCCCCCGCCCGCACCACCGCGTCCAGGTCGGAGGGCAGCCCTTCCTCGGCGAATTCCAGCGCCGCCTCCTGCTGCGCCAGCAGGCGCGTCAGCCGCTCCGCCCAGGCCCGTGCCTCCCGCGACAGGGCCCCTTCCGTCTGCCGCAGCGCCTGCCGCCGCTGCGCCTCGGTCTCCGCCTCGATCAGGTCGGCGATGCCCTCGGCCTCGGTGAGGTCCAGCTTCCCGTGCAGGAAGGCCCGCCGGGTGAACTCCCCGGGCTCCGCCACCCGCGCCCCGGCCGCCACCAGCGCCTCCGACACCGCCGCCACCACGGCCCGCCCGCCATGCAGGTGCAGTTCCGCCGCATCCTCGCCCGTGTAGGAGCGCGGCGCCGGGAACCACAGCACCAGCGCCCGGTCCAGCGCCGCCCCCGCCGCGTCCCGCAGCGTCCGCAGCGTGGCCATCCGCGCCGCCGGCCGCCGGCCGGCCAGCCGGTCCAGCACCGCCCCGCAACCCGGCCCCGACAGCCGCAGCACCGCCACCGCCGAACGCCCGGCCCCCGTCGCCAGCGCAAAGATCGTGTCCGCCGTGCTCATGCTTCCCCTGGGGTTGCTCGTCGAGGATCGGGCGTGGCGCTCCGGGAGGCTCTGCCTCCCGGACCCTCCGCTCAGGGGGATAGTATCCCCCCGAGACCCCGCCATGAGCGCTCCGCGAGGGGCTGACCGCCGTTCCGCCAAATGGCGACCGGCATCCTGTTCCCCTCCTCGCGGAGCGCTCACAGGGTTCCCAGGGACTAACGTCCCTGGGCGGGGTGTCCAGAGGGGCAGAGCCCCTCTGGCCCCGGCCTGAAACCTCCGAGAGCCCTCTGGCGGGCGAGGTGGGGGCACCTTAGGTGCGCTGGCATGGGCCAGACCTATCCGAGCGAGAACATGCTGCGCCACGAGGCCAGCCCCTATCTGCTCCAGCATGCGGGGAATCCGGTGCACTGGCGGCCCTGGGGGCCGCGGCGCTGGCGGAGGCGCGGGCGACCGGGCGGCCGATCCTGCTCTCGGTGGGCTATGCCGCCTGCCACTGGTGCCATGTGATGGCCCATGAATCCTTCGAGGACCCCGGGACGGCGGCGCTGATGAACCAGCTCTTCGTCAATGTGAAGGTGGACCGGGAGGAGCGGCCCGATATCGACGCCGCCTACATGAACGCGCTGCACCTGCTGGGGGAGCAGGGCGGCTGGCCGCTGACCATGTTCCTGACGCCCGCGGGCGAGCCCTTCTGGGGTGGCACCTACTTCCCGCCCGAGCCGCGCTGGGGCCGCCCCTCCTTCCGCCAGGTGCTGCGCGGCGTGGCCGCCACCTATGCGCGGGAGCCGGAGAAGATCGCCCAGAACACCGCCGCGCTGGGCCAGGGCCTGGCGCAGCTCGCCGCCAGCCACCCCGGCGCCCTGCCGGACCGGGATCTGCTGGAACGCGTGACCGAGGCGCTGATGGGCATCCAGGACCCTGTGCAGGGCGGGCTGCGCGGGGCGCCGAAATTCCCCAACGCGCCGATCTTCCGCTTCCTGTTGCAGATGGCGCAGCGGCTGGAACGCCCGGATTGCGCCGGCGCCGCGCATCTTCTGCTGCGGCGGATGAGCCAGGGCGGGATCTGGGACCATCTCGGTGGCGGCTACGCCCGCTATGCCGTGGATGGCGTCTGGCTGGTGCCGCATTTCGAGAAGATGCTCTACGATAACGCCCAGCTCCTGGAACTCCTGGCGCTGGCCTATGCGCAGCAGCCGGACGCCCTCTACGCCATCCGCGCGGAGGAGCTGGTCGGCTGGCTGGAGCGCGAGATGGTGGCCCCCAACGGCGCCTATGCCGCCGCGCTGGACGCGGACAGCGAGGGCGAGGAAGGCCGCTTCTATGTCTGGACCGCCGCCGAGGTGAACGCGGTGCTGGGCGAGGAGGCCGCGCTGTTCCGCGAGGTCTATGACGTGAGCGGCGAAGGCAACTGGGAGGGCAAGGTGGTGCTGAACCGCTCCGCCCATCCCGACCCCTTGCCGGAGGATCAGGAGGAAGCCCTCGCCGGGGCCCGCGCCCGGCTGCTGGAGGCCCGGGCCGCGCGGGTGCGCCCGGGGCAGGACGACAAGGTGCTGGCCGACTGGAACGGGCTGATGGTCTCCGGCCTGGTGCGCGCCGCCCTGGTCTTCGACCGGCCGGACTGGCTGGACCTCGCCCGCCGGGTCTTCGAGGCGGTGGCGCGCGACCTCGCGGCACCGGACGGGACCCCAGATGGGCGGCTGCTGCATTCCTGGAAGGACGGCCAGGCCGGCGCCACCGGGCTGCTGGAGGATCACGCCGCCATGGCCCGCGCCGCGCTGGCGCTGCATGAGGCGACGGGCGAGGCCGGCTTCCTCGACCGGGCCGCCGGCTGGGCCGAGGCCGCCGAGCGCCACTTCGCCGCGCCGGACGGCGCTTATTTCAGCAGCGCCGGGGATGCCGCCGACGTCCCCTACCGGACCCGTAGCGCGGGCGACGGCCCCAGCCCGAACGGCAACGGCATGCTGGCCGAGGTTCAGGCCCGGCTCTTCCACCTGACCGGGGAGGACCGCTGGGCCCGGCGGGCGGAGGCGACGGTTTCGGCCTTCACCGGGCTGGAGGGCGGCGTGACCGCCATGCCGACCCTGCTGGGCGCGGCGGACCTGCTGGTCTCCGGCCGCAGCGTGGTGGTGGCGGGGCCGCCGGGCGCGGTGCAGCCCCTGCTGCGCGCGGCGCTGCGGGCACCGGACCCCGCCACGGTGGTGCTGCGCGCGCCGGGGCCGGAAACGCTGCCACCCGGCCACCCCGCGGCCGGCAAGGGCATGGTGGAGGGCGAACCCGCCGCCTATCTCTGCGCCGCCGGGCGCTGCGGCCTGCCGGTGACGGAGGTGGCGGCGCTGGTCGCGCGGCTGCACCAGACCTGATCCCCGGCCCCGGTCGCCTTTCGCCCACCGCCCCCGGCCAGCGGGACCGGGCTGGCCACACCTCGCCGGAGGCGGGCGGAGCCTGGACGGCCATGCCCGGATCGCGTGAAGGGCCTGGTCCGATTCCACCACAGCCATGCGCCGGTCCGGAGCGGTCCCCGGCCAGGGAGCTTGACGATCGCGGGCAGGAGAGGGCCAATCCGCCCGACATGCCGCAACTCACGCTTCACTCGCCGCTCGGCGAGCTCACCGTGTCGGAAGAGGATGGCCGGATCGTCGCCCTCGACTGGGGGCGCGGAAGGGACCAGACCGTGACACCCTTGCTGGCCGAGGCGCGGGAGCAACTCCATGACTGGTTCGACGGCAAGCGGAGCGATTTCCGCCTGCCGCTCTCCCCCTACGGCACGGATTTCCAGAAACGCGTCTGGCAGGCCATGCGGGAGATCCCGACCGGCCGCACCGCCACCTATGGCGAGATCGCCCGGGACCTGAACTCCTCCGCCCGGGCGGTGGGCATGGCCTGTGGCGCCAACCCGATTCCGATCATCATCCCCTGCCACCGTGTGGTCGCCGCCAGCGGCCGGCTCGGCGGCTATTCCGGCGAGGGCGGCGCGGAGACCAAGCGCTACCTCCTCCGTCTCGAAGCCGCCTTCGTCCAGGAACTCCTGCCATGAACCATGCCATCCGCATCCATGAATATGGCGGCCCCGAGAGGATGCTCTGGGAGGAGGTCCCGCTGCCCGCGCCCAAGCCCGGCGAGGCGCTGGTGCGGCACACCGCCGTCGGGCTGAACTACATCGACGTCTATTTCCGCACCGGGCTCTACAAGGCGCCCAGCCTGCCGGCGGTGATCGGCATGGAGGCCGCGGGCGTGGTCGAGGCGGTGGGCGAGGGCGTGACCGAGGTGGCCCCCGGCGACCGCGTCGCCTATGGCACCGGCCCGATCGGCGCCTATTCCGAGGCCCGGGTGGTGCGGGCCGACCTGCTGGTGAAGCTGCCCCGGGAAATCCCGGACGAGACCGCGGCGGCCATGATGCTCCAGGGCATGACGGCGCAGTACCTGCTGCACCGGACCTTCCCGGTGAAGGCGGGCCAGACGATCCTGGTCCATGCCGCGGCGGGCGGGGTCGGGCTGATCCTCTGCCAGTGGGCCCGGGCCCTGGGCTGCACCGTGATCGGCACGGTCAGCACGCCGGAGAAAGCCGATCTCGCCCGGGCGCATGGCGTGGCGCATGTGATCCTGCCGGGCGAGGACCTGCCGGAGCGGGTGAAGGAGATCACCGGCGGCGCGATGCTGCCGGTCGTCTATGACAGCGTCGGCAAGGACACCTTCATGGCCTCGCTGGACTGCCTGGCGCCGCTCGGCACCATGGTCACCTACGGCAATGCCTCCGGCCCCGTGCCGCCGGTCGATCCCGGCCTGCTGGCGGCCAAGGGATCGCTCTTCCTGACGCGGCCGACGCTGGCGACCTATACGGCGAAGCGTGCCGACATGGTGGCCAGCGCGGAAAGCCTCTTCGACGCGGTGAAGACGGGCAAGGTCGAGATCGTGGTGAACCAGCACTGGCCGCTGCACGACGCGGCGGAGGCGCATCGCGCGCTGGAAGCCCGCCGCACCACCGGCAGCACGGTCTTCATCCCCGGCTGAAAACCGGGACCGGCCCTGGCCTCACGGCAAGGGCCGCCGGGCAGGGGCGGTCAGACCTCGACCTGCTCCACCGCCACGACCTCCGGCACATAATGCCGCAGCATCGTCTCGACGCCATGCTTCAGCGTGGCGCGGGAGGACGGGCAGCCGGAGCAGGCGCCCTGCATGTGCAGGCGCACGATGCCGTCGCGGAAGCCGCGGAACACGATGTCGCCGCCATCGCCGGCCACGGCCGGGCGGACGCGGGTGTCCAGCAGTTCCTTGATCTGGGCCACCACCTCGGCATCGGCGGGGTCGGTGTCCTCCTCCTCGATGGCCTCGGCGGGTTCGCCGGCCAGGATCGGGCGGCCGGCCATCAGATGCTCCATCAGCGCACCCAGCACCTGGGGACGCAGGCTCTGCCAGTCGGCCTCCTCACCCTTGGTGACGGTCACGAAATCGGCGCCCAGAAAGACCCGCGCCACGCCCTCCAGCCGGAAAAGCCGCTCCGCCAGCGGGGAACGGGACGCCTGTTCCGCATCGGGGAAATCGGCCGTGCCGCGCGCGCCCATCACATCCTGCCCCGGCAGGAATTTCAGCGTGGCGGGATTGGGGGTGGATTCGGTCTCGATGAACATGCGGCGGATTCCTTCACGCCGCATGTGGTCCCGTCCGCCGCCTGGTGCAACATGGTTTCGCAACATGGCTTCTAGGCGGATCGGCCCGGCCACATGCACGGCATGGGTTGCTCTCCGTGGCCGCCCCCGAGGGCAAGGCGCTGCCTCGCCCCCAGCCCCCCACACCGCCCATGACCATGATGGGGGACCGAAGCCGGTCCCCGGACCCCGGGCTTTCGTTGGCGCCGGTGGGTGCCGTCGGTCTGTGAGCTGTCCCTGGGAGCAGGTGGTTCAGCGGGGCACCCGAAAGGAAAAATGCACCCTCTTCGCGCTGGTGGCGCCCGCAGCCGCCGGAGAGCATGGCTCTCCGGCGCGATCCGATGTCAGCGAGAGCCAACGAATGGGGTCCAGGGCGCGCAGCGTCCTGGCGGATGGGGGGTCCGGGGGGAAAGGCGGAGCCTTGCCCCCCGGGGACAGAGCAACGCCGGACGTAAAGCCACCACCGGGCGGGGCCGCCATTCCGGATCAGACCCGCAGATCAAGCAGGCTGCCACGCGGCGGTGTTCCGCTTTGTGGGGAGGCTGCGACGCTGCCTGCTTCCGTGCCACGGGGCTCCGCCATGCGGCGCGGCGCCGGGGCGACCTGTTCCACGCTGGGGCCGCGGCTGGGCGAGACCGCCGAGACGCTCGCGGCGGGTTCGCCCCGGGCGAGGCTCTGCGAGAAGGCGGCCAGGGAGTTGAACGCGATCATGCGCAGGATCGTCGCCGACAGATCCGAAGAATCGGTGAATGGCAGGGGCCGGTGATGGACGGGACGAGCAGGGCGGGTCTGCATATCCCTGGCATCGCCCGGACCGCCGTTAACGCTCCAGCAACCGGAAGGCGTGTTTTAGAGACAGTACTCAGTTATTGATCCGATAGTACTGGCGGTACCAAGCCACGAACCGCCCCAGCCCTTCCTCCAGCGGCGTGCGCGGCGCGAAGCCCACCGCGGCTTTGAGCGCCGAGACATCGGCCCAGGTGCGCTCCACATCGCCCGGCTGCATCGGCACCGGGCGGCGCAGCGCAGTGCGGCCGGTGTGCCGCTCCAGGATGTCGATCATCTCTCCCACCGGGACCGGTGTGTGGTTGCCGATGTTGAAGACGCGGTGCGGCGCCTCGGGCACCGGGCGGCCGGGCTCGTCCGGCGCGGCCGGCGGGCGCGGCAGCAGGCGGGCGATGGCCTCCACCACCTCGTCCACATAGGTGAAGTCCCGCCACACCTGCCCGTGGTTGAAGACCCTGATCTCCCGATCCTCGTAGAGCGCCTGGGTGAAGCCCCAATAGGCCATGTCCGGCCGCCCCCAGGGGCCATAGACGGTGAAGAAGCGCAGCCCCGTCAGCGGCAGGGCGAAGAGATGCGCATAGGAATGCGCCATCAGCTCGTTGGCCCGCTTGGTCGCGGCATAGAGCGAGGAGGGCCGGTCCACCGGATCGTCCTCGCGGAACGGCACGCGCGTGCTGGCGCCATAGACGGAGGAGGAGGAGGCATAGACGAGATGGCGCACCGGATGCGCCCGCGCCGCTTCCAGCACCTCCAGGAACCCGTCGAGATTGGCCCGGCCATAGGCGCGCGGCGCCTGCAGCGAATAGCGGACCCCCGCCTGGGCGGCGAGATGCGCCACCATGTCGGGCGCGAAGCCGGACCAGTGCCGCGCCAGCAGGCCGGGCTCGGCGAGATCGGCCTCGGCGAAGCGGAAGCGCGGATGGTCGAGCATCGCCGTCAGCCGCGCCCGCTTCAGCGCCGGGTCGTAATAGGGGTTCAGGTCGTCGAGGCCGAGGACCTCCGCCCCTTCCTCCAGCAGCCGGCGCGACAGATGCGCGCCGACGAAGCCCGCCGCCCCGGTGACGAGGATGCGGGCCCCGGCCAGGGTTCCGGCCAGGGCGGGTGGCGCGCCCTCCCCGCTCATGCCGCCAGTTCCCGCAGGCGCTGGCCCTCGATCCAGCCCAGCCGCCCGGCGAGGTCGTCCTCCCGGCACAGCATCACCCGCACCAGCGCGGCGCCGAGGACGCGCTCGTCGCCTTCCGGGTGGACGGGCGTGCTCTCGATATCGGCGCGCAGCAGGCGGCAGCCCTCCGGCATCGCCAGGCGCAGCGCGCAGCCACCCTGGGACCCGCCCTCCAGATAAAGGCTGCCGGAGGCGAGTTCGATGCCTTCCGCCTCGGCCCGCAGGCGCACCTCACCGCCGCCGGGGGGTGCCACCAGTTCCAGATACAGGCGCCAGGACGCGGCAGGGCCCGGCGGCACCGGCAGGCGCAGCGTCGCCGCGCCGCCCTTGGTCCAGACCCCCCAGTCCTCCGGCATGTGCCAGTTCGGCCCGTCGCGGAGGACCTGCCGCACCGCCATGGCGGCGTCGGGCCGCGTCTCGTCGCCCAGCACCATGCGGTAGGGCTGCCCGGGCTCCAGCGCCAGCCTCTCCTCCAGCGGCGAGGTGGCGCGGGCGGCCATGGCCTGGAGATGGCCGAAGACCTCGTCGCGCAACGCCTCCCAGCGGCGCAGCCCGGCATGCTGGCGCACCGCCGCCTCGCGCTCCGCCAGGAAGGATGGGTCGGCGATCAGCCGCTCCAGCTTCGCCGCCAGGTCCGGCTCGTGCTGCGGGGCGAAGTAGACCGCCGCGGGCCCGCCGGCCTCCGGCAGGGCGGAATGCCCGGGGATCACCGGTACCTTGCCATGGGCGAGGCTTTCGGTGACCGGCAGGCCCCAGCCCTCGTAGAAGGAGTTGTACACGGTGAAGCGGCAGCCGGCGTAGAGCGCGGCCAGGGCGGCATCCGAGACGCCGTGCAGCAGCACGACATGGCGCTTCAGCTCGGCGCTGTTGGCCAGGAGTTCCAGCGCCCCCTGGGCGTGCCAGCCGGGCTGGCCGACGCAGACCAGGCGCGGCACCCGGCCGGCGCCGAGGCGGCGGATCAGCGAGAGCCAGGCGCGGAAGACCAGGAGATGGTCCTTGCGGCTCTCGATCGTGCCGACGAAGAGGGTATAGGGCTGGCCGGGGCGGAAGCCGCGCAGCCCTTCCAGCGCCAGCGGGTCGGGCTCGGTGCCGTCCGACATCGGATCGGCGTCGAGGCGCACCACCTCCATCGGCAGGTCCAGCCCCGGCAGCAGCCGCGCGAGCTGCGCCCGCCCGTCGCGCCGCGTGCATTCGGAATTGCACAGGAAGCCATGGGCATGCACGCCGACCGCGGCGAACCAGCGGACATAGTCGCGCACCATCTGTTCCTGGCAGTGCTCCGGCACCACCAGCGGCACGCAGTCGTGCAGGAAGGGGATGTAGCGGATGCGGCGCTCGCGCTGCGCCGCGCGCAGGCCGCGGAAATAGTCCGGCAGGCCCCAGGAATTGCCCAGGTTCACCAGCAGCCCGCCCAGGGGGAAGAGGTGGCGCGGCGCCTGGGCCAGGGCCTCGTCCGTCCGTGCCAGCGCGGCGATCCAGGCGGGATCGTCGGTCTCGGCGCCGGTGTGGGAGGCCTCGATCACCCCGCGCAGGGCGGTGGCGGGCACGGCGCGCCAGCAGGCTTCCCGCAAATCATAGGAGACATAGGCGATGCGGGCCTCCGCCGGGTTGCCGCCGCGCAGCGCGGCGCCGACGATGCCGCACTGGACGCGCTGGATGCCCGTGGGCGTGCGCTTGCCCCGGAAATAGTCGAGCAGGTCGGTGACGTCGAAGGCGACATCCAGACCCGCCACCGCATCCGGGCCGCTGTCCTGGCCGCCCAGGGGAAGGGCGGAAAGCGGCGCGCCGGACGGGCCGTGCCATGCGCCGTCACCGGAGAACCCGGCCTCCACCACCGGTTGCGGGGCAACGGGGCGGCCCAGGCGGCGCAGCGTGGCGGCGATCTGGCGCTGGATCTCCGGGTCGCGCGGGCTGAGGGATTCGGCCTCGCGGAAGCTGTCGAGTGCCTCCTCCGGCAGGTCCGCCGCCAGCAGGCAGAGGCCCCGTTGCAGCATCAGCGGCCAGGCATCGGGCCGCTGCCGGATGACGCCCGCATAGGCTTCCGCCGCGGACAGCCAGTCCCCCGCATCGCGCCTGGCATCCGCCTCCGCCAGAAGCGCTGCCGCCCCGTTCGCCCGATCGCCCGACATACGGTTCTCCGCCCTTGTGGCTACAACCCATGCGTATGGCGAGCCGCCCCTCCGCGCTAGGGGGAAGTGGCGCCGCCCCCGGATGGAAGGGCGGTGGTGGCCGCCCCCCTGGCCGCCCCCCTGGCCGCCCCCCTGGCCGCGGCACCCGGCAGCCATGCGGCCGGTGGCGGTCGCGCCCCCTTGCCCCCGCCCCGCCGCCCCGCTATAGGCCGCCCCTCTCCGCGCGTCCGGGCCGTGTTGGGCTGCCCGGCCGTGGAAGCGTGTCCCCGCCGCATGGTGTGGTGCCTGCCTGGGCCGGATTTCCGGCACGGGCTTCCGGGATGCGCCGGCCTGAACCACAGGAGGTCCGAAATGCCCAAGATGAAGACCAAGTCCGCGGTCAAGAAGCGGTTCAAGATCACGGCGACGGGCAAGGTGCTCGCCGGTCCGGGCAAGAAGCGCCACAACCTGTCCGCCCGCCCCCAGAAGGCCAAGCGCCAGAACCGCGGCACCCAGGTGCTGCGGCATCAGGACGGCCTGACGGTGAAGCAGTGGCTGCCCTACGGGCTGGATCGGTAAGGGAGCGCACAGATGGCTCGTGTTAAGCGCGGCGTTACCGCCCATGCCCGTCACAAGAAGGTCCTCAAGCTCGCCAAGGGCTATGTCGGCCGTTCCTCCACCGCCTACCGTCCCGCGCTCGAGCGGGTCGAGAAGGCGCTGCAGTACGCCTACCGCGACCGCCGCAACAAGAAGCGCGAGTTCCGCGGCCTGTGGATCCAGCGCATCAACGCGGCCTGCCGCGAGCACGGCGTGGTCTATTCCCGCTTCATCGCGGGGCTGAAGGCCGCCGGGATCGAGCTGGACCGCAAGGTCCTGGCCGCGATCGCCTATGAGGACGCGGCCGGCTTTGGCGCCCTGGTCGAGAAGGCCAAGGCGTCCCTGCCCGCGGCGTAAGCAGCCGCATAACGGGGCACCGGAATGGGCTCAGGCCCGCCGGCGCCCCGATCCGGATTTCGGCAGATGGGGCCGCCTTCGCCTCTCGGGACACCCCCGGGAGCGAGGCGGCCCTTTTTGCTTTGAACAGCCATTGAATCCCCGTCGGGAGATCGAGATGTCGGACGACCTCGCCGCGCTGCAATCGGAGACGGAAGCCGCCATCGCGGCCGCCGCCGACCTGCGCGCGCTGGATGCGGTGCGCGTGGGCGCGCTGGGCAAGAGCGGCCAGGTGACCGCGCTGCTGAAAGGGCTGGGCGCCGTGCCCGCCGAGGAGCGCAAGGCGCGCGGTGCCGCCGTCAACGCGTTGCGGCAGGCGGTCGAGCGCGCGCTCGAAGCCCGCAAGGCCGTGCTGGAGGAAGCGGCGCTGGAGGCGAAGCTCGCCGCCGAGCGCCTCGACGTCTCGCTGCCCCCCCGCCCGCATCCCCCCGCCGGGGCGGAAGGCGGCGCGATCCACCCCATCGCCCGCACGGTGGAGGAGCTGACGGCGATCTTCGGCGCCATGGGCTTCGCCGTGGCCGAGGGGCCGGACATCGAGAGCGACTGGTACAACTTCAACGCCCTGAACATCCCCGGCCACCATCCGGCGCGGCAGGACCAGGACACCTTCTACCTGCCCCCCGCCCATGGCGCGGGCTTCGAGACGGTGCTGCGCACGCACACCTCGCCGGTGCAGGCGCGGACCATGCTGTCGCAGGAGCCGCCGATCCGCGTGATCGTGCCGGGCCGCACCTACCGCGCCGACCATGACGCCACGCATTCCCCGATGTTCCATCAGGTGGAAGGGCTGGTGATCGGGCGCGACATCACGCTGGGCCACCTCAAGGGCTGCCTGATCGACTTCCTGCGCGCCTTCTTCGGGATCGCGGAGCTGCCGGTGCGCTTCCGCGCCTCCTACTTCCCCTTCACCGAACCCTCGATGGAGGTGGATATCGGCTGGGACCGCAGGACCGGCGAGCTGGGGAAGGGCTCCGACTGGCTGGAGATCCTGGGCTCCGGCATGGTGCATCCGAAGGTGCTGGCCAATTGCGGCATCGACCCGCGCCAGTGGCAGGGCTTCGCCTTCGGCATGGGGATCGAGCGCATCACCATGCTCAAGCACGGCATCGCCGACCTGCGCCCCTTCTACGAGAGCGATGTGCGCTGGCTGCGCCATTACGGCGCGCCCGTCCTCTCCCCCTACACCCTCCATGATGCGGGCTGACCGGCGATGAAGTTCACCCTGTCCTGGCTGCGCGACCACCTGGAAACCGAGGCTTCGGTCGAGCGGATCGCCACCACCCTCTCCGCCATCGGGCTGGAGGTGGAAAGCGTCGAGAACCGCGCCGACGCCCTGGCGCCGTTCCGCATCGGCTATGTGGTCGAGGCGGTGCAGCACCCCAATGCCGACCGTCTGCGGGCCTGCAAGGTCGATGTCGGTGACGGCGTCATCCGCTCCGTGGTCTGCGGCGCGCCGAATGCGCGCACCGGCATGAAGGCGGTGGTGGCGCTGCCCGGCGCCTATGTCCCCGGCACCGGCATCACGCTGAAGGCGGGCGAGATCCGCGGCGTGAAGAGCGAGGCCATGATGTGCTCGGCGCGCGAGCTCGGGCTCGGCCAGGACCATGACGGCATCCTGGACCTGCCGGAGGATGCGCCGGTGGGCGAGGTCTATGCGAAGTGGCTCGGCATGGACGACCCGGTCTTCGACATCAGCATCACGCCGAACCGGGGCGACGCGCTGTCCGTGCGCGGCGTGGCGCGCGACCTCGCCGCCGCGGGCCTCGGTACGCTGAAGCCCTGGAAGCCGGAGCCGGTGGCGGGGCGCTTCCCCTCCCCGCTGCGCTGGGCGATCGAGGATGCCGAGGGCTGCCCCTGGGTGCTCGGACGCTCCGTGCGCGGCCTGCGCAACGGCCCCTCGCCGCAATGGCTGCGGGACCGGCTGACCGCCATCGGCCTGCGCCCGATCTCGGCACTGGTGGACGTGACCAACTGGTTCACCTTCGACCTCGGCCGGCCGCTGCATGTCTTCGATGCGCGGAAGGTGGCGGGCGAGGTGCTGACCCTGCGCCGCGGGCGCGAGGGCGAGAGCTACCTGGCCCTGAACGGCAAGGAGATCGCCGTCACGCCGGAGGATCTCGTGATCGCGGATGCGGAGGGGGTGGAAAGCCTCGCCGGCATCATGGGCGGCGAGCATTCGCTGCGACGCGGACACCACCGAGTGCTTCATCGAATGCGCGCTGTTCGACCCGGTGCGGATCGCGCTGACCGGCCGCCGCCACGGGCTGCATTCCGATGCCCGCGCCCGCTTCGAGCGCGGCGTGGACCCGGCCCTGCTGCCGGAGGCGCTGGAGGCCGCGACGCGGCTGATCCAGGAGCTTTGCGGCGGCGAGGCGAGCGAGGTGGTTTCCGCCGGGGCCGAGCCGCGGTGGCGGCGCGAGGCCAGGCTGCGCTTCGAGCGTATCCGGGGGCTCGGCCATTCCGCCATCACGGCGGATGAGGCGGTGTCCTCGCTGGAGCGGCTGGGCTTCGCCACGGTCGCGCGCGACGCGGAAAGCGTGACGGTCGCCGTCCCGTCCTGGCGCAACGACATCGCCTCCTCGGCCTCCGCCTACCGCGCCGGGGGCACCGATCTCGACCAGTTCACCGCCCTGGCGCCGGAGCGCGCGGCGCAGGCCGCCGAGGGCGTGGAGCGGATCGAGGCCGAGTGCGACCTGCTGGAGGAGGTGCTGCGCCTGCCCGGGCTGGACGCCGTGCCGCCGGTCTCGCTGCCCGTCTCCTCCCCCGTGCCGCTGCCCTCGCTGACCCCGGCGCAGTCGCGCGCCGTGCTGGCCCGCCGCGTGCTCGCCGCGCGCGGCATGCTGGACTGCGTCAGCATGGGCTTCCTGGCGCATGAGGTGGCGGCGCTGTTCGGCGAGGCGCCGGAATCGCTGCGGCTGCTGAACCCGATCGCTTCCGACCTCGACCAGATGCGGCCGACCCCGGTGGCGAGCCTGCTGCTCGCCGCCGGGCGCAACGCCGCGCGCGGCTATCCCGACCTGGCGCTGAGCGAGGTGGGCGGCGCCTATCGCGATCCCTCGCCCGCCGGGCAGCTCACCGTGGCGGCCGCGCTGCGCGCCGGCGCCACGCCGCGCCACTGGAGCGAGCCGTCGCGCCCGGTGGATGCGATGGACGCCAAGGGCGACGCGCTGGCCGTGCTGGGCGCCCTGGGCGCGCCGCTGGCCGGGATCACGGTGACGGCGGATGCGCCCGGCTACTACCACCCGGGCCGGTCCGGCGTGCTGCGCCAGGGGCCGAAGGCGGTGCTCGCCCAGTTCGGCGAGATCCACCCCAAGGTGCTGGCGGCGCTCGACATCAGCGGCCCGGTGGTGGCCTGCGAGGTCTTCCTCGATGCCATCCCGGAGCCCAAGCGCCGGAAGAAGTCGGCCCTCGCCCTTTCCGCCCTGCAGCCGGTGCGGCGCGACTTCGCCTTCCTGGTGGATGCCGCGGTCCCGGCCGAGAACGTGCTGCGCGCCGCCCGGGGCGCCGAGCGGAACCTGATCGCCGATGTGGCGCTCTTCGACCGCTATGCCGGCGACAAGCTGCCGGAGGGCAAGGTCTCGCTGGCGGTCGAGGTGACACTCCAGCCGCGCGACGCCTCCCTCACCGATGCCGAGATCGAGGCCGTGGCGGCCAAGGTCGTGGCGGCGGTGACCAAGGCCACCGGGGCCGTGCTGCGGGCCTGAGGCGGCACCGCGGCCTCCGGCCCCCGCCCCGGCCCCGGCCCCGCTGGGGGCAAGGCGCTGCCTTGCCCTCGAGACCCCCACCCCGCCGGGGACCGTAGCCGGTCCCCGGGACTTTCGCGGGTGCTGGTGACTGTCCTTGTTCTGCGGCCCGCGCCGCCTGACCGCCCGATCCTACTCCGCGCGGATGCCGGCGGCGCGGATCACCGGCTCCAGCAGGCTGCGCTCCTCCTCCACCACGGCGGCGAACTGCGCCGGGGTGCCGCCGCCGATCTGCGCCCCCTGCTCCACGAAGCGCCCGCCGATCTCCGGATCGTGCAGCGCCGCCGTGACCAGCTCCGCCACGCGTCCGGTGATGGCGGGCGGCGTGCCCGCCGGCGCCGCCATGCCGAAGGCGGTGCCGAAGACGAAGTCCACGCCCTGTTCGCGCATGGTGGGGACCTCCGGCAGTTGCGGCAGGCGCTGCGGGCTGGCCACCGCCAGGGGCCGCACGCCATGGCCGCGGATCTGGCCCAGGATGTTCGGCACGTTGTCGATGACCATGTCGATGTTCCCGGCGACGAGATCCGTCACCGCCGGGGCCGCGCCGCGATAGGGGACGTGCTGGATGTCCACGCCCGTGCGCTGCTTGAACAGTTCCAGCGCCAGATGGAGGCTGCTGCCCGCCCCGGCCGAACCGGCGGTGAGCCGGCCCGGCGCCGCCTTCGCCGCCGCGATCACCTCCCCCACATCGCGCCAGGGGCGCGCATTGGCGACGCAGAAGACCTTCGGCGTATGGGCCAGCAGCACGATCGGCGCGAAGGCGGTCTGCGTGTCATAAGGCATGCTGCGATAGATGTACTGGTTGACCGCGAGGGGGCCGAGCGCGCTGGCCAGCAGCGTGTGGCCATCGGGCGGCGACTTCACCACCACATCGGCGCCGATATTGCCGCCCGCGCCGGCCCGGTTCTCCACCACCACCGGCTGGCCGAGCTGTGCCGTCATCCGCTGCGTCACGGCGCGGGCCAGCGTGTCCACCAGCCCGCCGGGCGGGAAGGGCACGATGACGCGCACCGGCTTGCTCGGCCAGGGAGCGCCAGATGCGTCCTGGGCGCGGGCCATGCCCGGCATGGCCGCGGGCACGGACAGGGCGAGGCTGCCGAGGGCGAGCCCCCGGCGGGTGACGATCCCGGACATTGCTTTTCTCCTCCTCCTGAAGCGCCGCCCTGCTTCTTCCGGCGGGTGGCGCGGATCTCCGGGGTCAGGGCTTGTGGTAGAGGGCGGGGATCGCCGGATCGACCGCGACTTCCACCAGCATCGGCCCCTCGCACTGGCAGGCGTCGCGCAGCGCCTCGTCCAGCGCGGCGGGATGCGTCACGCATTGCCCGGGACAGCCCAGCCCGCGCGCCAGATCGACGAAGCCGATGCCCGGCAGGTCGATGCCCGGCACGTCGCGCACCTGCATCACCTGGCTGAAGGACCGCATGGCGCCGTAGCCGCCGTTGTTGATCACCACCACGGCCAGCGGCAACCGGTGCTGCACGGCGGTCCAGAGCGCCTGGAAGGAATACATCGCCGAACCGTCGCCG
The DNA here is from genome assembly GCF_023078375.1 of Roseomonas gilardii subsp. gilardii. Classification (NCBI taxonomy): domain Bacteria; kingdom Pseudomonadati; phylum Pseudomonadota; class Alphaproteobacteria; order Acetobacterales; family Roseomonadaceae; genus Roseomonas; species Roseomonas gilardii. The sequence goes on from NZ_CP095554.1 coordinate 672,295, forward strand.
ATCAGGCAGACCACGCGCTGCCCCGGCTTCGCCAGCGCGATGCCGACCGCCGCCGGCAGGGAGTAGCCGAGCCCGCCGCTGGCCATGGTGAAGAAGCTGCCCCAGCGGTTGCGCGGCATCTGCGCCTGGATGGCCGGGCGGTGCGAGGGCGCTTCCTCCACCAGCACCGCATCCGCCGGCAGGGCGGCCTGGAGGCGATGCAGCAGCCAGGCGGCGGGGATCGGCTCGGCGGGGCGGGGTGGCGCCGGGCGCGGGCGCGGGGCCGGCAGGGCGCGCTCCGCCACCGGCAGGGCGGCGGCCAGCGTTGGCAGGCCGAGGCGCAGGCTGCCCAGGATGGCGGTGCCGGCGGGGGCGGAGGCGGCGGCCTCCCCATCCATGGTGAGCTGGAAGATCGGGATGCCGCTGCGGAAGAGGGGCGCGTCGCCCTCGATATGGAAGGTGAAGACCGGCGCCCCTACCACCAGCACGAGGTCATGAGCCATCAGCCTGTCGGAGACCGCCTGGGGCGCCGCGGGCAGGAAGCCGGCGAAGAGCGGATGCTCCTCCGGGAAGGCAAGGCGGGATGCGAAGGGCGCGGTCATCACCGGCGCGCCGAGACGCTCGGCCAGGGCGACCAGCGCTTCGCCCGCGCCCTCGGCATCCACCTCCGACCCGGCCACGATCACCGGCCGCCGTGCTGCGGCGATGGCCTGGGCGGCGGCCGCGATGGCGGCGGGGTCGGGCGCCATCTCCGCCGAGAGCCGCCGGGGCTGCACCGGCTGGCAGGCAGCCGACCAGTCGTCGGAGGGGATGGAGACGAAGCAGGGGCCGAAGGGGCGCTGCATGGCGATGCGGTGTGCCTGGGCGATGGCCGCCGGCACATCCGCCGCCCGCGCCGGCTCGATGCTGAACTTCACATAGGGGCGCGGGAACTGCGCCGCGTCCGTGGCGCCGAGGAAGGGCAGGTTCGGCAGCAGCGAGCGCGCCTGCTGCCCCGCCGTCACCACCAGCGGCGTCTGGTTGCGCCAGGCGGTGAAGAGGTTGCCCAGCGCATGGCCCACCCCGGCGGCGGAATGCAGGTTGACGAAGGCGGCCCGCCCCGTGGCCCGGGCGTGGCCATCCGCCATGCCGACCACGCTCGCTTCCTGCAGGCCCAGGACGTAGCGGAAATCCGCCGGCCAGCGGTCGAGCAGGCCGAGCTCGGTGGAGCCGGGATTGCCGAAGACCGTGGTCATGCCGAGGTCGCGCAGCAGGTCGAGCACCGCCTGCCGCACGGTGGTCGTGCCGCCGGGGCGGGCGGTGGCGGAAGGGGCGGACATGGCTGGCGTTTCCTTATGCCTATTCTTTTCGGTTTCTTTTTGGTTTCGCGGTGGCTCAGCCGATCCCGGCGGCGATGCGCCGCAGGATGGCCAGGAACACCTGCCGCTGCTCCGTCCCGACCAGCGCATCGAGCGCCGCGTCATGCGCCGCCGCATGGCCCGACAGGTCCCGCAGCACGGCCTCGCCTTCCGGCGTGATGTGGAGGGCGTAGCTGCGCCGGTCCCGCGGCGCGCGCCGGCGCTGGATCAGGCCGCGCTTCTCCAGATCGGCCAGGACGGGGGTCAGGGTGGATTTGTCGCGCCCCGCCGCGGCGCTGAGCGCCGTCTGCGACAGGCCGGAATTCGCCGCGATGATGCGCAGGATCGCGAAGCGGCCGGGCCGCAGGTCGCTCTGCCCCGTGCGCCGCGCGAAGGCGGCGAAGGCGGCTTCCTGCGCCAGGCGCAGGTTGAAGCCCAGCATCTCCTCCAGGCCGCCCAGATGGATCTCCGGGCGCGCCTCGTCATCCTGGCGGGCGGCGGCTGGGGGAGCGGGCGGCTGATCCGGGGAGGCGGGGCCGGCCTCCTCCGAAGGCAGGAAGGCACCGGGCCGCGAGGCTCGCAGCGGGGCCATGACTGTCGCTCCTCTCCCTGTGCAGCGGGCTCTGGCGGCCCGCCTGCCTGATTGGTAGGGTATCCAACTTTCTGCCGGCAGGACAAGGGGGGATGCGGCGGCCATCGCCCACCCGGACGGGGGCAGCGCCCCGGCCGCTATCCCGCCCGCCGGAAGCGGAGCCAGCGCATGCCCGGCCCGACCTCCAGCACCGCCTGCCGCCCCCGCGGGCCGTCCGAGAGCGTGACCCCGTCCGCCCGCCAGCGGCTGTCGCGCAGGGCGTCGCCCAGCGCCACCTCCTCCATCCCCCCGGCCACGGACAGGGTGATGCGGCGGGACGGCGGAGGCTCCAGGCGGCGCCTGGCCACCACGTCGTAGAGTGGCGCGCCGAGCTGCATTCCGTAGAAGAAGGTTCCGGCGGAATCCTGCAGCAGGCAGGTCACCACCCCATCCGTGACCTCCTCCGCCCAGGGGTTGGACAGGTCGCCGGACAAGGCGAGGCCGAGCGTGGCAGGCGTGAAGGCCGAGGCGCCAGGCGCATCGTCGCGCAGCAGCGCCAGGGTGTTGCGCAGGGCGTGGAAGCCCGGCTTGCGGCTGCCATCGCCGCGCACCAAGCCGAAATGTGCCTCGTTGGAGCGGCCGCGCGACAGCGGCTCGTCCAGCAGTTCGTAGAAGTACCAGCGCTCCAGCCCGTTCTTCAGGCAGTAGGCGCCATAGCCGGTCATGTAGAGGCCGGCGATGTCCTCGGGGCAGGGGTGGTTGCCTTCGTCCAGCCCCGTCGGATCGGTGTTGTAGCCCAGCTCCGTCGCCCAGAAGGGCTTGCCCGGCGCCAGCGGGTTGGCGGCATAGGTGGCGCCATACCGCAGGCTGCCATAGCGCAGTGTTTCCCCGCCCCGCCTCAGGGACGCGCCCTGTCCCCGCAGCCAGGGCGGCCGTCCGCCGGGATAGGGGTGGAAGGTGCCGCGGTCGTTGAACGGGATCGAGCCCGCGATGCGCCAGGACTGGCGGAAGTCGATCACCTCGGCGCCCCGATCGGCAGGCCGGCGAAGCGCGGATCGGCATCCCGCGCCGCCCGCAGCTCCCGCTGCCACCGTACCGCCTCGGCATCGCCGTCGCGGTTCTGGCGGCGCATAAAGCCCTGGTACCAGCCGTCGATCTCGTTGGAGCCCTCGAACCCGTCCACCGCCCCCGGCACCAGCTTGCGCGCGATGGCGATGCAGCGGGCCGCCGGGAAGTCGTTCGCCCCCGCATGGCTCAGCAGGGTGATGCCGTGCCGCTCCTGCAGCGTGTTCACCCAGCCGATCGGCGCCGGCCGGTCGGGCAGGGAGCCACGGATGCGCCGGATGCCCAGCTCCGCCAGGGCAGGGCGGACACGGCCCTCGAAATCCTCGTAGTCGCGGCTGTTCTGCAGATGCACGTTGATGCCGTGCCCGCGATGGAAATCCGCCACCCGCAAGGCGGTGACGCGCCCCTGCATCGGCTGTGGCGGCGGCAGGGGGCCGGCATAAAGGTCCCGGGCACGTTCCGCCTTGGCATCCTGGAGGGCCGGAGCGGTGATCAGGCCCGACAGGGCCAACCCGGCCAGATGGCGGCGGGCGATGGGGGTGGCGATAGGTCGTCTCCCTCCTGGCATGAAGGCCATGGTCCCGACCGCACCCTTGGCGTCAAGCCTCCTGGCCGGACCCGGATGCTCCAGCCGATCCAACGCAAACCACCCGCGCCCAGGGATCGGCTGGCAGACTGAGGGCCACCACCAGCGTCAGCGAAAGCCCGGGGTCCGGGAACCGGCTTCGGTTCCTGGCGGGGAGGGTGTGGGAGAGGCTCCGCTTCTCCCGCAGGGCGGCCATCGGCGCGGCGCCGGCAGAAGCCGCTGCATGTTGCGGGCAGCCAGGGCGATTTTCCGCATAGGCTTCAGGCAATGGCGTCTTCAAAATAGGCAATTAGCCCAGAGTGAAGGCAATCCCTTCGCAGTTGCACAGTAGAATTCCGGAAGATCGCAGATTCCTGTTGAAGCCTGGACCAGATTGCGCGAGGGTTTTGAACATTAAGTTCTTATTTGAACATCCACCCCGAACAGCGTGGACATCCGACGTGAACCCTTCGCACGACACCCTGGCCCGCCAGAGCCTCGCACGACCGCTGACCGAGGCGGAGGTAACGCTGGCGGCCGCGCTGGAACGGGCCTTCGCCGAAGGCATCCACGACTTCGCGGCCCTGGCGGAGTGGCTGCAACGGGACGGCGTGCCGGCGCCGTCGGGCGAGGCCGCGCCCTGGACGGTGGAGAAGCTCGGGGCCGAGCTTTCCGCCATCAACGCCTCGCTGGACGATGCCTATGCCCGCCGCGACGCCTGACACGCCCGCACTGGAATTCCGGCACGTCACGCGGCGCTTCGCCTCGGGCGGCGGCAGCTTCACCGCCGTGCAGGACGTCACCTTCGCCGTGCGGCCGGGCGAGTTCGTGTCGGTGATCGGCCCCTCGGGCTGCGGCAAGAGCACGATCCTGAACATGACGGCGGGCCTCGACCGGCCGAGCGAAGGCTCCGTCGCGGTCAGCGGCGTGCCGGTGACGGGACCGAACGAGCATGTCGGCTTCATGCTGCAGAAGGACCTGCTGCTGCCCTGGCGCAGCATCCTGCGCAATGTCGAATTCGGCCTGGAATCCCGGAACGTGTCCCGCGCCGAAAGGCGCGAGCGGGCGCTGCGCGAACTCGCGCGCTGCAAGCTGAAGGATTTCGCGAACCACTACCCGCACCAGCTTTCCGGCGGGATGCGGCAGCGCGCGGCGCTGGCGCGCACCCTGGCGATCGAGCCGGACATCGTGCTTCTGGACGAGCCCTTCTCCGCCCTCGACGCGCAGACCAAGCTGGTGCTGCAGGCGAGCTTCGCACAGACCATCGCGGCCTCCGGCATCACCACCGTGCTGATCACGCACGACCTTGCGGAAGCAGTGGCCATGTCCGACCGCATCCTGGTGATGAGCGAGCGGCCGGGCCGCATCGTGGAGGAGATCATGCTCGACCTGCCTTCCCGCGACGAGCCCGCGGCGCGGCGCGCGCATCCGCGCAGCGGCGAATACGCCGCCTATCTCTTCGACAAGCTGCACCTGGCCGACCAGGCCGCCTGAGACCCGCGAGAGAAGAAGGCCACCGCCGATGCGCCATTTGTCCCGCCGCAGCCTGCTGCGCACCGCCCCGCTGCTGACCGGCCTGCTCGCCGCCCCTGCCCTCCGGGCGCAGGGCGGGGCCGCGGAGAAGCTGACCTATCTCTTCCCGGCGCCCGACACGCTGCCGGCCTTCGCGCCCTTCCAGATCGCGCGGCACAAGGGCTATTACCGCGCGGCGGGGATCGAGCCGGTCTTCCAGACCGGGCGCGGCGGCGCCGATGTGGCGAAGCAGGTGGCGGTGGGCAATGCCGATCTCGGCGGCGGCATCGGCGACACGCCGCTGGTGGTGCGGCCCAACGGGCTGGCGGTGCGCGGCGTGGCGCTGCTGGGCAACCGGCCGCTGAGCCAGATCATCATCCGCAAGGACAGCGGCATCACCGACATCCAGGGGCTGCGCGGCAAGAACATCGGCGTCATCGCCTTCCAGGACACGACCTACTACAACCTGCTCGCCGTGCTGGCCTCGGCCGGGATGCGGCGCACCGACGCGAACATCCAGGCGCTGGGGCCGGCGGGGCTGGTGCAGCTGATGGGCTCGGGTGGCATCGTCGCCATGTCGGGCGTGCCGGAATGGGCGGTGACGGTGGAACGCGCCGGCGTGCCGGTGGATGTCATGACCATCGACAAGATCTTCCCGGCCATGGCGCAGGCGATCCTGGCCTCCGACAAGATCATCGCCGAACGCCCGGCCCTGGTGCGCGGCTTCGTGCAGGCGACGCTGCGCGCGGTGCAGGAGATCGCCGCCGACCCGGCCGCCGCCGCGCGCACCTATGTCGAGGCGGTGCCGAGCCAGGCGGAGAACCTCGCCGCGAACGAGGAGATCCTGAAGCGCTACGCCACGCTGATCTACGCGGTGAACGAGCGGCCGGATTTCGGCAGCTTCGACCCGGCGCGCATCGCGGCGGTGGGCAAGTTCTATCTGGAGCACGGCATCGTGCAGAAAGCGGTGCCGGTCGGCGACACCTACACCAATGATTTCGTGGTGAAGTGACGATGTCGGCGACCGAACAGCTCGCGGTGTCCCCGGCCCTCGTCCCCACGCCCGTGGCGCGCCGCGCGCTGCCGCCGGCGGACCTGCTGCGCTGGCTGGCCATGGGCGGCATCTTCCTGGCCTTCCTCGCCGCCTGGCAATGGCTGCCGGCGATCCTGGCGATCCCCTATATCCTGCCGCCGCTCTCCGACACGATGGCGGAGATGGCGCGGATGTGGGCGCAGGAGGACCTGCTGGCGAATGTCCTCTCCACCCTCAGCATGACCATCCTGGGCTTCCTGGTGGGCGGGCTCTGCGGCGCGGCGGGCGGCTACCTGCTCGGCATGTCGCGCTTCTGGGAACAGGCGCTCTCGCCCTTCCTGCTGGCCTTGCAGATCGCGCCCAAGGTGGCCTTCGCGCCGCTCTTCATCATGTGGTTCGGCTACACCGCCTGGCCGAAGCTGCTGGTGACGATCCTGGTCGTCTTCTTCCCGATCCTGGTGAACGTGCTGCAGGCGATGAAGACGGTGGACCGGGACCTGATCAACCTCGCCCGCGCCTATTCCCTGAACCGCTTCCAGATCTTCCTCAGGATCGAGCTGCCGGCCTCGATGCCCTCGCTGATGGCGGGCCTGCGCATCGGCGCCACGCTGGCGGTGATCGGCGTCACGGTGGGCGAGCTGGTCGGCGGCAATACCGGCCTGGGCTACCTGATCTCCTATGGCGAGGGCCAGGCCAACGCGGCCATGGTGTTCAACGCCATCCTGCTGCTGACCGCGATCGGCATCGCGCTCTACGCCGCCGTCGCCGCGGTGGAGAAGCGTGTCCTGCACTACATCCCCCGCGCCCGTTCCTGACGCGCCACAAGACGAGGGAATTCCCGACGATGAGCGAGGCCATCACCCTGAAGGAGCGCATCGAGGACCGCGTCAACAGCGGCATCCTCGGCCAGTGGTACGCCGTGGCGAAATCCAGCCATGTCCGGCCGGGCAAGCCTCATGGCGTGAAGGCGCTGGGCCGCAACCTCGTGCTGTGGCGCGACCAGGGCGGCGCCATCCGCTGCATCGAGGACTACTGCCCGCATCGCGGCGCGCGCCTGTCCTATGGCGTGGTGCATGAGGGCAACATCGCCTGCGGCTATCACGGCGTGGTGCTGGATGGCGACGGGCGGATCCTGCGCGTGCCGGCCATGCCGAAATGCTCGCTGGAGGGCAAGAAGGCCCTGGCCAGCTATCCGGTGCGGGAGCTGGCGGACTGCGTCTTCGTCTACTTCGCCTCGGTGGAGAAGCCGGAGGCGCCCGGGTTGCCGACCCCGCCGGAACTGGCGGACCCGGACTGGACGGGCTTCCTCTGCTATTCCCACTGGGCCTGCAACTACCGCTACGCGCTCGACAACCTGGCCGACCCGATGCATGGCTGCTACCTGCACGCCAACAGCTTCACCCTGGCCTTCGGCGCGAAGCAGGACCACATGAAGCTGGAACAGCGGGAGGACGGCTTCCTCGTTTCCCGCGTCGAGCAGGCCGGCGAGAATTTCGACTGGACGGACATGGTGGTGACGCCGGATGGCAGCTATTGCCGCCTCGACATCCCCTATCCCAAGGCGGCCGGCCCGGGCGGCGTGTTCCGCATCATCGGCTTCACCACCCCGGTGGATGACACGCACTGCATGGTCTTCTTCTGGCGGCTGCGGAAGGTGCAGGGCCTGGCGCGGGAGGTCTTCCGCTTCATGTACCGCACCACGCTGGAGCCCCGGCACTGGGCGGTGCTGGAGCAGGACCGCGTGATGCTGGAAGGCATGCCGGACGATGCCCGCAAGCGGGAAATGCTCTACCAGCACGATATCGGCGTGGCCCGCATCCGGCAGTTGCTGAACCGGCAGGCCAAGGCGCAGATCGCCGCCGAGGACGCGGCGCTGACGCGGGCGGCGGGCTGAGCGCATGTCCGACGTGATGCTCTCCGGCCGCACCATCCTCGTCACCGGCGCGGCGCGCGGGCTGGGCCTGGTGCTGGCCGAGGCGCTGCGGGATTGTGGCGCGCATCTGGTGCTGGCCGACCGCGACGCGGAGGCCGGCGCGGCGGCGGCGGAGCGGCTGGGCGCCCGCTTCGTGCCGGTGGACCTCGCCGATCCCGCCTCCATCCGCGCCATGGCGGCGGATGTGGCGGCGCATGAGGGCACGCTGGACGGGCTGGTGAACAACGCCGCCATCGCCACCGGCATCGGCGGCGTCACCTTCGAGGAGATCGAGCAGGAGAGCTGGGACCGGGTGATGGCGGTGAATGTCCGTGGCACCTGGCTGGTGATCCGTGCCCTGGCGCCGCTGCTGCGGAAGGGGCGCGGGGCGCGCATCGTCAACGTCGCCTCCGACACCGCGCTCTGGGGCGCGCCGCGCCTGCTCTCCTACACCGCCAGCAAGGGGGCGGTGATCTCCATGACCCGCTCCCTGGCGCGGGAGCTGGGGCCGGAGGGCATCGGCATCGCCGCCGTGGCACCCGGCATCCTGCGCACGGAATCCACGGAATACGTGCCGCCGGCCCGCCACCGCCTCTACGAGGAAGGGCGCGCCGTGCCGGGGGTGCAGGAAGCCGCCGACATCGCCCCCACCGTCGCCTTCCTGCTGACGCCGGGCGCGCTGGCGCTCACCGGGCAGGTGCTGCCGGTGAACCGGGGCTTCGTCTTCACATGAAGCTGGAACGCATCCGCCTCGGCAGCCTCGGCGCCCTGCGGCGCGGCGGGGAGGGCCTGCCCTTCGTCCTGCTGCACGGCATCGGCAGCGCGCCGGAAAGCTTCCTGCCGCTGGCCGAGGCCCTGGGAGAAGAGGCGCCGGTCCTGGCCTGGGACATGCCGGGCTATGGCGGCTCCGCCGACCTCGCACCGGAATGGCCCGATGCCGGGGACTATGCCGCCGCCCTCTCCACGCTGCTGGAGGGTGCCGGCATCGCCCGCTGCGTGCTGCTGGGCCATTCCCTCGGCGTGGTGACGGCGGCGCGCTTCGCCCGCCTCTATCCGGAGCGCGTGGCGCTCTTCGCCGCCCTGTCCCCGGCGCTCGGCTATGGCGTGCCGCGCGGCGGCGCCCTGCCCGCCGGCATCCAGGCGCGGCTGGACGACCTGGACCGCGAGGGCCCCGAGGGCATGGCCGCGCTGCGGGCCGGGCGGCTGGTCTTCGAGCCGGAGAAGCACCCCGCCGTGCTCGGTGCGGTGCGCGGCGCCATGGGACGTGTCCGCCCGCCAGGCTATCGCCGCGCCAGCCTGCTCCTGGCCGGGGCGGATGTGCTGGCCGATGCCGCCACGATCCGCGTGCCCTCCCTGGTGGTCTCGGGGGCGGAGGATGTGGTGACGCCGCCCGCCAATGCGGAAAGGCTGGCCGCCGCCCTGGGCATCGGGGCCCATCTGGTGCCCGGCGCGGGCCACGCCCTGCCGCAGGAGAAGCCGGAGACGGTGGCCGCCCTGCTGCGGGAGGCCCTGTCGTGAGCGAGAGCACCACCTATGCCGTGCCGCCGGTCGAGCGCGCGCTGAAGCTGCTGCGCCATATCGGCGCCGGCGACCCGGTGATCAATGTCAGCCGCAGTGCCGCCGCGCTGGGCATCAACCGCACCACGCTGATCCGCCTGCTGCACACGCTGGAGGCCGAGCGCTTCATCGAGAAGCGCCCCGGCGGCGTGGGCTGGCGCCTGGGCATCGGTGCCTTCGCCGTGGCGGCAGAGGCGCTGGCGCAGCAGGACATCGTGCGCGTCAGCACCGAAGTTCTGCAGGCGCTGGTGAAGGAGATCGGCCTTTCCGCGCATCTCGCGGTGCTGGACGAGCTCTCCATCGTCTATCTGCTGCGGCTGACGCCGGACATGCCGCTGGTGAGCAATGTGCGCGTCGGCAGCCGCCTGCCGGCCCATGCCACGAATATGGGCCGTGCCATCCTGGCACAATTGCCGGAAGCGAAGGTGCGCGGCCTGTTCGCCGGCGTGGCGCTGGAGAAGGTGACGGCCCAGACCCCCACCACGGTGGAGGCGCTGCTGGCCCAGCTCGCCCAGGACCGCGCGGCCGGGCTGGCCTGGAGTGCCGGCTATTTCGAGACCGGCGTCAGCTCCGTCGCCGCCCCGGTCTTCGATGCCACCGGCCACTGCGCCGGGGCGATCAATGTCACGGGCCATGCCGACTGGTTCGGCGACGACCAGGGGCGGCGCGAGGCGATCGGCCGGTCGCTGGCCCGGGCCGCCGCCGAGATCTCCTCACGGCTCGGCTTCAACAGCAAGGACAGGAAGGCACCATGGCCGGCGTCGATTTCCTCCGCGGCATAGTGATGCGCGCCCCCGGGATCACCGCGACCCGGGAGTTCTACGAGAAGAACTGGGGCCTGCGCGTGGCGGCGGAGGCGGACGGCACCGTCTATCTCCGCGGCACCGGGCCGGAGCCCTTCATCTACGGGCTGCGCGACGACAATGTCTTCGGCGTGGACTTCGTGCATTTCGGCATGCGCGACCGCGCGGGGCTGGAGGCGCTGCACGCCTCGCTGCGGGAGAAGGGCGCGCGCGGCCTGACGGAGATCGTGCCGCTGGCGACGCCCGGCGGCGGCGAGGGTTTCGAGCTGCTGGACCCCGATGGCCGCCGCCTGCGCATCAGCGTGGACGTGGCCCGCAACCCGGACACGGAGGACGAGGTCGGCAAGCCGCGCAAGGCCTCGCATGTCGTGCTGAACACGCCGGACATGGAGCGCACGCAGGAATTCTTCGAGACCCTGCTGGGATTCAAGGTCTCCGACTACTCGGCCAACCAGATGGTCTTCCTGCGCTGCGCCAGCGACCACCATTCCATCGCGCTGAACCGCGCGCCCTATGCCAGCGTGAACCATGTCGCCTTCGAGATGCCGAGCATCGACAGCTTCATGCGCGGCATCGGGCGCATGCGCGTGGCGGGACAGGCGGCGGCCTGGGGGCCGGGGCGGCACGGGCCGGGCAACAACCCCTTCGCCTATTTCGTCTCGCCCTCCGGCTTCGTGATCGAGTTCACCTCCGAGGTGCAGCAGATCGACGAGGCGACGCACCAGCCGCAGGTCTGGCCGCGCGACCGCCCGGACGCCATGGACCAGTGGATGACCGCCGGCCCGCCGACGCCCGCCATGCGCGCGGTGATGCAGGGCCGCCCCGATCCGGGCTTCACCGAAACGGCGCTCGCCGCGCCTGCTGCCACGGCCCCTTGGGCGAAGGCGGGCTGAGCGCCATGGATCTGGGCTATGCGGGCCGCGTCGCGGTCGTGACCGGCGGCACTTCCGGCATCGGCCTCGCCTGCGCGCGGCTGCTGCTGGCGGAGGGCGCCTCGGTCGCCATCTGCGGGCGGGACGAGGCGCGGCTGGCCTCGGCGCGCGAGGCGCTGGGCGGCGGGGAGAGCCTCCTCGCCCATCGCTGCGACGTGCTGGACGGGGCGCAGGTGTCGGGCTTCGCGGAGGCGGTGCGCGGCTGGCGCGGGCGCTGCGACCTGCTGGTGAACAATGCCGGCCAGGGCCGCGTCTCCACCTTCGCCGGGACCACGGACGAGGCCTGGCGGGAGGAGCTGGAGCTGAAGTTCTTCAGCCAGATCCGCCCGCTGCGCGCCTTCCTGCCGCTGCTGCGGGAAAGCGACGCCGCCGCCATCGTCGGCGTGAACTCGCTGCTCGCCCTGCAGCCCGAGCCGCACATGGTCTGCACCTCCGCCGCGCGGGCGGGCGTGCAGAACCTGCTGAAATCGCTGGCCACCGAGCTGGCGCCCACGATCCGGGTGAACTCCGTCCTGCTGGGCCTCGTGGATTCCGGCCAGTGGCAGCGCCGCTGGCAGGCCGCCCATGCCGAGACCGGCATCGCCCGCGAGGACTGGTTCCGCGACCTCGCCGCGAAGAAGGGCATCCCCGCCGGCCGCCTCGGCCAGCCGGAGGAGCCCGCCCGCGCCATCCTCTTCCTCGGCTCTCCCGCCGCCTCCTACGTCACCGGCGCCCAGCTCGAAGTCTCGGGCGGCGTGTCGCGCTTCATCTGAGGACGCATCCCATGTCGCAGACCGCCCTCCCGCCCCCTTCCCTCCCGCCCAGCCCGGCCGGCACCACCACCTTCACGGAAACGGTGGGCGAGCTGGTGGCGCGCTACCTCGCCGATATCGGCGTGGAAACCGTCTTCGGCGTCATCTCCATCCACAACATGCCGATCCTGGACGCCATCGCCACCCAGGGCCGCATCCGCTTCGTGCCGGCGCGGGGGGAGGCCGGGGCGATGAACATGGCCGATGCCTATGCGCGCGTTTCCGGCGGTCTGGGCGTCGCCATCACCAGCACCGGCACCGCCGCCGGCAATGCGGCGGGGGCTCAGGCCGAGGCGCTGACCGCGGGCTCGCGCGTGCTGCACATCACCACGCAGATCGACCTGCCCTTCGCCGACCGCGACCGCGCGCCGATCCATGACGTGCCGCGCCAGCCGGACATGCTGAAGGCGGTGAGCAAGGCCTATTTCCGCATCTGGGACGGCCATGCCGCGCTGGGCATGCTGCAGGCCGCCGCCGGCGCCGCGCTGACGCCGCCGACCGGCCCGGTCTCGCTGGAGATCCCGGTGGACGTGCAGCGGCAGAAGGCGGGCGGCGCCTCGCCCCAGGCCTTCCGCGCGCCGATGATCAACCGGCCGCAGCCCGACCCGGTGCTGCTGGACCGCGTGGCCGAGCTGCTGCGCGCGGCGAAGCGCCCGATGCTCTGGCTCGGCGGCGGCGCGCGCGGGGCGGAGGCCGAGGCCACGGCCCTCGCCGCGCGCGGCATCGCCGTGGTCACCAGCACCAACGGCCGCGCCGTGGTGCCGGAAAGCAGCCCGCACAGCCTGGGCGCCTTCAACATGGGGCCGGAGGCGCAGGCGATCTACGCCCGCAGCGACCTGATGATCGTCATCGGCTCCCGCCTGCGCGGCAACGAGACGCGCAACAACGCCATGCGCCTGCCGCGCCCGCTGGTGCAGATCGACGCCGATGCCGCGCAGGGTGGCCGCAACTACGCCGCCGACCTGCTGCTGCAGGCCGATGCCGGCGCCGCGCTGCGCGGCCTGCTGGAGCGCCTGCCGGAGCAGCTCGACACCGACCGGATCTTCCTGCACGACGTCACCATCGCCCGGGCCCAGGCGGAGGGCGCGCTGCGCGCCAATCTCGGCCCCTACCAGGTCGTGGCGGATGCGCTGCTGGAGCGCGTGCCGGCCGGCCGTCATCCCTGGGTGCGCGACGTCACCATCTCCAACAGCACCTTCGGCAACCGCTATGTCCAGATCGCGGCGCCCAATCTCGGCGTGCACGCTCTGGGCGGCGGCATCGGCCAGGGCATCGCCATGGCCATCGGCGCCTCGCTGGCGGCGGCGGAGAAGACCGTGGCGCTGATGGGCGACGGCGGCGCGCAGCTCGGCATCGCCGAGCTGATCACCGCCGTGGAGGAGAAGGCGCCGATCGCCTTCGTGCTGATGAACGACAAGGCCTATGGCGTCATCAGGAACATCCAGGACGCGCAATATGGCGGGCGGCATCACTATTCCGCCCTGCGCACCCCGGATTTCGCCCTGCTCTGCGCCGCCATCGGCATGCCGCACACCCGCATCGCCGATGTCGATGATTTCGCCACCGCCCTGGATGCTGCGCTGGCCGAGGAAGGGCCGCGGGTGCTGGAGATCGACATGACGGTGATCGGTCCCTTCGCCAATGCCTTCGCCGGCCCGCCGGCCGGCGCCGCGGGCGGGGCGCGCTGAGCATGCGGCGTCTTGGCCTGATCGGCGCGGGGGGCATGGCGGCGACGGTGCTGGAGGCCCTGGCCGCGCATCTCCCGGCGCCGCTGGAGCATGTCACCATCCTGGTCCGCCCGGGCAGCGAAGCCAGGGCGGAGGCGCTGCTCGCCGCGCATCGCGTGGCGGAGGCCAGCACCGTGCGCAGCGACATCGCGGGCTTCCTGGCCGATGCGCCGGATGTGGTGGCGGAATGCGCCGGCCATGGCGCGGTGCGTGCGCATGGCGAGGCGGTGCTGCGCAGCGGGCGCGACCTCGTGGTGATCGCCATCGGCGCCCTGGCCGATGCGGAACTGCATGGGCGGCTGGAGGCGGCGGCGCGGGCAGGGGGCGCGAAGCTCGTCCTGCCGCCCGGCGCGGTCGGCGGCATCGACGCGCTGGGCGCCGCGCGGCTCTCGGGGCTGGAGGAGGTCACCTATCTCGGCCGCAAGCCGCCGCGCGCCTGGAAGGGCACGCAGGCCGAGACGCTGCTCGACCTCGACGCGCTGACGGAGCCCACGGTCTTCTACGAGGGCACGGCGCGCGAGGCGGCGCGGAACTATCCGCAGAACGCCAATGTCGCCGCCACCGTGGCGCTGGCGGCCCGGGGAGGCAATGGTGGCTTCGACACGGTGCGGGTGAAGCTGATCGCCGATCCGGGCATCGCCCGCAACGTCCACGAGGTCGCGGTGCGCTCCGGCTGCGCCGATTTCACCATCCGGCTGGAGGGGCGTCCCTCGCCGGCCAATCCCAAGACCTCGCTGACCGCGGGGTACAGCGTGGCGCGCGAGTTGCTGAACCGCGCATCCGCCACCGTCATCTGAGGAGGCCAGACTCATGCGGCCGTTCGATCTGCCCGAGGGGAAGCTCTATTTTGCCGGCGAATGGCGCGAGGGGCGGGGTGCCGAGATCACCTCGGCCTTTCCCGCCGACCGCTCGCTGAACCGCGTGCTGCGCGGCGCCTCGGCGGAGGATGTGGACCTGGCCATCGAGGCGGCGCAGAAGGCGCAGCGCGACCCGTCCTGGCGCAACCTGCGCCCGCATGAGCGCGCCACCTACCTCTACCGCATCTCGGAAGGCATCGCGCGCGAGGCCGACCGCATCAGCTATGTGCAGTCGCGCGACACGGGCAAGACCCTGGCCGAGACGCGCGCCCTGGCGATGAGCGCCGCCGGCACCTTCCGCTACATGGCGGCGCTGCTGGAAACCTCGGAGGAGGCGCTGACGCCGCAGCGGGGCGATGCGCTGACCCTGTCGGTGCATGAGCCGCTCGGCGTGGTGGCGGGGATCACGCCCTGGAACTCGCCCATCGCCTCGGACGCGCAGAAGGTGGCGCCCGCGCTGGCCGCCGGCAATGCCGTGCTGCTGAAACCCGCTTCCTGGAGCCCGCTGGTCTGCCTGGAGCTCGCCCGCATCGTCGAGGCCGCCGGCCTGCCGCGGGGCCTCTTCTCCATCCTGCCCGGCGCGGGCGGCGTGGTGGGCGACCGGCTGGTGACGCATCCGGCCATCCGCAAGGTCTCCTTCACCGGCGGCACGGCGGTCGGCCGCGCCCTGGCGCAGAAGGCGGCGGCGAAGCTGATGCCCGTCTCGCTGGAACTGGGCGGCAAGTCGCCCACCATCGTCTTCGCCGATGCGGATCTGGACGTGGCGCTGGCGGGGGTGCTGTTCGGCATCTTCTCCTCCACCGGGCAGTCCTGCATCGCCGGCTCGCGCCTCTTCGTGCAGCGCGCCGTCTATGGCGAATTCGTCTCCCGCCTCGTCGCCGCCACGGAGGCGCTGCGCGTCGGCCATCCCTTCGAGCCGCGCACCCAGGTCGCGCCGATGATCCATGACGACCACCGGGATTCGGTGGAGGCGATGATCCGCGGCGCCGTGGCCGAGGGCGCCGAGATCCTGGCCGGGGGCCGGCGGCCCGAGGGGATGGAGGAGGGCGTCTATCTGCGCCCCACCATCCTGGCGGGCCTGGACAACACCGCCCGCATCTGCCGGGAGGAGGTCTTCGGCCCCGTGCTGGTGGTGCTGCCCTTCGACAGCGAGGAGGAGGTCGTGGCGATGGGCAATGACAACGACTACGGCCTCGCCTGCGGCATCTACACGCGCGACTTCCCCAGGGCCTGGCGGGTCGGGCGGGCCATCGAGGCCGGGACGGTCTGGGTGAACACCTACAAGCAGTTCTCCATCTCCACCCCCTTCGGCGGGGTGAAGGACAGCGGGCTGGGCCGCGAGAAGGGGCGCGAGGGCATCCGCGCCTGGATGGCGCAGAAGTCCTTCTACGTGGACCTGCCCGGCCAGCCTCATCCCTGGTCCGCCCCCGGGGCTGCGTGAATGACCCACCGCATCGCCATCATCGGCTCCGGCCCCAGCGGCTGCTTCCTGGCCCAGGCCCTGCGCAAGGACTGGCCAGAGGCGGAGATCGACATCATCGAGCGCCTGCCGGTGCCCTATGGGCTGCTGCGCTATGGCGTGGCCGCCGACCACCAGGGCACCAAGGCGGTGTCGCGCCAGTTCGACCGGCTCTTCGAGCGCGAGGACGTGCGCTTCTGGGGCGATGTGACGCTGGGCCGCGACGTGACGCTGGAGGCGCTGCGCGGGCTCTACGATGCGGTCTTCCTGGCCCTGGGGCTTTCGGGCGACCGGCGCCTGGGCATTCCCGGCGACGACCTGCCGGGCGTGCACGGCTCGGGCTGGGTGACGCGCTGGCTGAACAGCCATCCGGACGAGGCCGGGCGCCTGCCCGCCCTCGGCGCGCGGGTGGTGGTGATCGGCAACGGCAATGTGGCGCTCGACCTCGCACGGCTGCTGAGCAAGGATGAGGCGGAGCTGACGGGCAGCGACCTCGATCCGGACCATGCCGCCGCCCTGGCCGGGGTGCGCGAGGTGACGGTGGTGGGCCGTGGCGCGCCGGAGGCAGCGCGCTTCGACGTCGCCATGATCAAGGAGTTCGGCAGGCTCACCGGCACGCGTATCAGCGTGCCGCTGGAAGACGGCCCCGTGCCGGAGGATACAGCCGCCGCAGCGCGCCTCGCCGCGCTGCGGGCGCTGGATGGCGTGGGCGGCGGGGATCGCCGCCTGACCTTCCGCTTCGGCCTCATGCCCGAGGCCGTGCTCGGCACGGGCCACGTGGAGGGAGTGCGCTTCCGTGACCGCCGCAGCGGCGCCATGGAGGACATTCCCGCCGACACGCTGCTGACCGCCATCGGCTTCGAGCCCGGCCCTGCCGAGGCGCTGCACCGCGCGGCCTGCGGCCTGCCGCAAGGCGATGCCCTGGCGCCGGAACTCGCCCCGGGCCTCTACGCCGCCGGCTGGTTCCGCCGTGGCCCGCGCGGCACCATTCCGGAGGCCCGCGCCGAGGCACGGATCGTCGCCGATGCCGCGCGCCCGGCCCTGGCTGCCACCACGGGCACGAAACCGGGCCGGGAAGGGCTGGCCGCCCTGCTGCGGGAAAAGGGCGTGGCACCGGTGGGCTTCGCTGACTGGCTGCGCATCCGCGCCGCCGAGGAGGCCGCGGCCTGCGCCGGGCGGGTGCGCCGCAAAGGCGCCTCCCGCACCGCCCTGCTCGCCCTCTGTCGCGAGTTGGCCGAGGCATGAGCGACATCCCCCTCGCCATCGCCGCCCCGCTCCGCCCCGGCGAGGTGGTGGAGCTGCGCGACCGCCGCATCGAGGCACCGCTGGACCTGTCCGGCCGCGCGCTCGGCCATCTCGACCTGCGCGGCACCGTCTTCGCCGCGCCGCTGCGCCTCGTGGGCACGGTCTTCGAGGGTCTTGCCTGGTTCCAGGGCTGCCACTTCGAGGGTGGCATCGATGCCTCCGGCGCGCGCTTCGACCGTGATGCCCGCTTCGACGGCGCGGCCTTCGAACGGCAGGCACGTTTCTCCGGCGCCGAGTTCCGCGGCACCGCCAGCTTCGACGAGGCCCGCTTCGCCACCCTGGCGGAGCTCGACCATGCCGTGGCCTTCGGCAACCTTTCCTGCGACAGCGCCCGCTTCGGGGATTCCGTGACGTTGCAGGACACCGAATGCCTGGGCGGCTTCTGGTGCAACGCCGCGCGCTTCGATGGCCGCGTCGATCTGCGCGGGCTGGAGGTGCATGGCCGCATCTGGCTGCGTGGCAGCTCCGGCGAGAAGGGCCCCGAGGCGCTGCTGCGCGAGATCACCGCCTACGGCTTTTCCTGGACCTGATATCCCACCGAGGAGACCCTGCGATGAAGCTCCTGATCCTGGTCGGCACCATGACCGGCACGGCGGAGATGGTGGCGGACGAACTGGCCGCCGCGCTGGACGGCGCCGAGATCGTCGCCATGGATGGCGGCGACCCCGCCGTGCTGAAGGATGCGGAAGCCTGCATCCTCTGCACCTCCACCTATGGCGACGGCGAGGTACCCGATGGGGCCAAGCCCTTCTACGACGCGCTCCGCGCCTCCACGCTCGACCTGTCGGGGCTGCGCTACGGTGTGATCGCGCTCGGCGACAGCAGCTACGAGACCTTCTGCGAGGGCGGCAGGCTCTTCGACAAAGCCCTCGCCAGCCTCGGTGCCCATCGCGTCGGCGAGATCCTGTGCTGCGATGCCAACTCGGGCGATATGCCGGAGGAGAAGGCCGGGGAATGGCTGGAGGGTTGGCGGGACGCCCTGGCCGCTGAGGCCGGCGCCGCCGCCTGATCCGCTGCTCGCACGCCACGTCCGGCGTGGCGCTGTCCCGGGGGAAGGCAGCGCCTTTCCCCCGGGACACCAGAGTAACCGCAAGCCCCACCATCCCAAGGCCCTGGCCGTTTCACGGGAAACGGAGGGCGCATCGCCTACGGCCCGGCGCATAAAGGGTGGCAAGCTTCGCCGCCCGGTTGAAACATCGGAAGGGAGACAGTGCCGTCTGTTCAGGGCCCGGTGAACATGAGAGTGGATGCGATATGCCCCGCCCCGTGATCCGCCGCTGGCGCCCCCTGCTCCTGCTTCTCCTGCCGGCGCTGGCACTGCTCCTCGCCGCTCCACCGGCCCATGCGGCGGAGGATGCCTGCGCGCAGCACTCTCCCGATGGCGTCGCGCCGTCGATCGCGCGCCCGGCCCTGGAGCGGGACACGAGCCGTCTCTGTTTCGAGGGCTTCGCCGTCCTCTACAGCGGGGTGTCGCGCACGCCGCTGGCGGTGTCCGAACACCTGACCCGCGACCGCATCCAGCAGGCGCGCCGGGTCCCGCGCGACGACGCCTTCCATGCCGAGGACCAGTTACCGGCCGACCAGCGGGCGCGCCTGTCGGATTACGCGCGCTCCGGCTTCGACCGGGGGCATATGGCGCCCTCCGGCGACATGGCCACGCCCAGCTCGCAGCATGACAGCTTCTCGCTCGCCAATATCGTGCCCCAGGCGCCGGAATCGAACCGCTGCCTCTGGGAGGGGATCGAGAGCACGGTGCGCGACCTCGCCACCGGGGATGGCGAGGTCTGGGTGGTGACCGGCCCTGTCTTCGAGGGCGAGAACCTGCGCCGCCTGAACCGCCGCGTGCTGGTGCCGACCTCGCTCTACAAGGCCATCTACCTCCCCGGCCGTGGGGAGGCCGGGGCCTATCTGGCTCCGAACGGCCCGGGCCTGTCCTGGCGGGCGGTGTCGCTCGACGAGTTGCGCGACATCGCCGGGATCGATGTCTTCCCCTCCCTCGCCCCCGCGATCCGCGCCCAGGCGATGGCCCTGCCGCAGCCGAAGCCGAACAACATCCGCGGCAGTTGCGAGGGCCAGACCGGCGGCCAGGTGGCGAGCAGCGGCACGGTGTCCAACCGCAGCGTCGCCCGCCGCGATGCGCCGGTGGCTTCCCCCGCCGGTCCGGGCATCATGGGCAGCCGCGTGACCCTGATCATCGCGGCCGTGGTGGCCGTGGTGGTCATCCTGCTGCTGATCCGCGTTCTGGGGCGCCGCTAGAGCGGGTCGTTGAAAGGAGTTGCCGCATGACGAAGCTCAAGCCCTTCGCCGACGACGCCGCCGCCACCGAGATCGGCGGGTTGAAGATCGAGAACGGCCAGGACCGCATCGCCCTCTATGGCAGCCTGGACCTGACCCGGGACAAGGAGGGCCTGGCCCTGGCGCGGGAACTGCACGCCCTGCTTTCCGCCGCCCTGGCGGTGCTGGAAGGCGAGGCGGCGAAGCTCCCCCAGAAGGTCAGCACCGGGGGGAATGTGGACGAGACGAAGAACCCCTTCGCCTGAGGGCCGGGCGGGCTCCATGAGCCCCACGGAAAAGGTTGATTTGACCGGCTGGTTGGTTAATTCTTTCCGCGAAAGCCGTTCTCCCGCCGCCCGCTTCCACCAGGATCGGGCCCGGCGTAGGGAACGGGGATGAAAGAGGCACGGGACCAGAGAATCCCGGCCACAGGGAGCGTAAACGATGTGGAAATCTGCCGCCGGCCTCGCGCTGCTGCTCGGTGTTTCCTTCTCCGCCGCCTCGCCCGCCTCGGCGGCCGATCCCGTCCGCGTCGGTGTCACCCTGTCGGAGACAGGGCCGGGCGCCTCGCTGGGCATCCCGGAGGGCAAGTCGGTGCGCCTCCTGCCCAAGGAGTTCGGCGGCCAGCCGGTCGAGTGGATCATCCTCGATGACGGCTCCGACACCACGCGCGCCGTGGCGAACATGCGCAAGCTGATCGCCGAGAACCGGGTGGATGCGATGGTGGGCTCCAGCGTCACCCCGGCTTCCATCGCCATGGTCGAGGTCGCGGCGGAGCAGAAGGTGCCGACCATCTCGCTGGCCGGCTCCTCCGCCATCGTCTCGCCGGTGGATGAGCGGCGGCGCTGGGTCTTCAAGACCGCGCAGAACGACGCGCTGATGGCGACGGCGGTGGCCGACCACATGGCGAAGGCGGGGGTGAAGACGCTGGGCGTGATCGCCTTCAGCGACTCCTACGGCGACGGCTGGATGAACGTGATGAAGCCGCTGCTGGAGGAGCGGAAGATCCGCCTCGTGGCGGATGAGCGCTATGCCCGCTCCGACACCAGCGTCACCGGACAGGTGCTGAAGGTGGTCTCCGCGAAGCCGGACGCCGTCTTCATCATCGCGGCGGGCACCCCGGCGGTGCTGCCGGCCCGCGGGCTGAAGGAACGCGGCTTCCGCGGCGCGGTGTACCAGACGCATGGCGTCGCCAATGCCGATTTCCTGCGCGTCGGCGGCAAGGATGGAGGGCCAGATCCTGCCCGTCGGCCCCGTGGTGGTGGTGGACCAGCTCCCCGAGAGCCATCCCTCGCGCGAGACGGCGCGGAAGTACCGCGATGCCTATGAGGCGGAAAACGGCAAGGGCAGCGTCTCGACCTTCGGCGCCCATGCCTATGATGCCGGCCTCCTGCTGAGCCACGCCATCC
The DNA here is from genome assembly GCF_023078375.1 of Roseomonas gilardii subsp. gilardii. Taxonomy (NCBI): domain Bacteria; kingdom Pseudomonadati; phylum Pseudomonadota; class Alphaproteobacteria; order Acetobacterales; family Roseomonadaceae; genus Roseomonas; species Roseomonas gilardii. The sequence goes on from NZ_CP095554.1 coordinate 693,383, forward strand.
CCATCGCCGCCGACAAGGCGAAGCCCGGCACGCCCGAGTTCCGCGCCGCGCTGCGCGATGCGCTGGAGGGGCTGAAGGGCGTCGTCTACGTGAACGGCACCGCGACCATGTCGCCGACCGACCATGTCGGCCAGGGCGAGGCATCGCGGGTGATGGTCACCATCCAGAACGGCACCTGGAAGCTCCTGCCGCAGTAACGGCGCGCCGCCCTTCCCCGCCCGCCGGGGAAGGGCAGCCCCCTCCTGACGGGACACGATCGTGGATCTCTCCATCCTCCTGGTGCTGGTGCAGGACGGGGTCGTCAGCGGCGCCATCTATGCGCTGCTCGCCCTTTCCCTGGTGATCGTCTTCACCGTGACGCGCATCGTCTTCGTGCCGATCGGGGAATTCGTCAGCTTCGGCGCGCTGACCCTGGCGGTGCTGGAGGCCGGGCAGATGCCGGGCACGATCTGGCTGCTGATGCTCCTGGGCCTCGCCACCGCCCTGCTGCGGCTCTGGACCGGGCGGAACCTGCCCCCGGCGCAGCAGGCGCGGCGCCTCGCCATGCCGGTGCTCCTCCCCCTGCTCGCCTGGGGCCTCGCGCGGCTGGCGCTGGCGCTCGGCGCGCCGCCGCTGGCGATGGTGGCGCTGACGCTGCTGATCGTGGTGCCGATGGGGATCTTCCTCTACGACATCGTCTATCGCCCGATGATCCAGGCCAGCGTTCTGGTGCTGCTGATCGTCTCCGTCGCGCTGCATCTGGCGCTGACCGGGCTCGGCCTAGTCTTCTTCGGCGCGGAGGGCTTCCGCACCGAGGCCCTGTCCGACGCGGTGATCGAGGCCGGGCCGCTGCTGATCTCCGGCCAGTCCATCGCCGTGGTGCTGATGACGCTGCTGCTGATCGCGGCGCTGTTCCTGTTCTTCGAGCAGAGCCTGCTGGGCAAGGCCCTGCGCGCCACGGCGGTGAACCCGCTCGGCGCGCGGCTGGTGGCGATCTCCCCCGATCTCTGCGGCCGCACCGCGCTCGGCCTCGCCGCGGCGATCGGCACGGTGAGCGGCATCCTGGTCTCGGCACTGACCACCATCTACTACGACACCGGCTTCCTGATCGGGCTGAAGGGCTTCGTCGCCGCCATCGTGGGCGGGCTGGCCAGCTATCCCCTCGCCGCGGCGGGGGCGCTGCTGATCGGGCTGGTGGAAAGCTTCGCCAGCTTCCAGGCCAGCGCCTTCAAGGAGGTGCTGGTCTTCATGATCATCATCCCCGTGCTGCTCTGGCGCTCCTGGCGCATGCCGCAGAGCCTGGACGAGGAGCACTGAGCATGGCCGCCCGCCTCCTCCCCTCCGCTGCCCTCCCCCTTGGCGCCCTGCTCCTCGCCGCGGCGCTGCTCCTCTGGCCCGGGCTGCCGGGCTTCTGGGCGGTGCTGGCGGGCTATATCGGCATCGCCTCGCTCACCGTGCTGGGCCTCGTCGTGCTGTCCGGCATCGGCGGGCTGATCTCCTTCGGCCAGGCGATGTTCGTCGGCATCGGCGCCTACACCACCGCGATCCTGAGCACGGAGCACGGCCTCTCCCCCTGGCTCACCCTGCCGCTCTCGGTGCTGGCGGCGGGGCTGCTGGCCTGGGGAATCGGCGCGATCACGCTGCGGCTGCGCGGGCATTACCTCGCCGTCGCGACCATCGCCTGGAACGTCTCCTTCTTCTACCTGATCGGCAATCTCGACCTCTTCCACCGCTATGACGGCATCAGCGGCATCCCGCCGGTCTCCCTGTTCGGCTTCCCGCTGATCGAGGCGCGGCATTTCGCGCTGCTGGTGCTGCTCTTCCTGGCGGCGGCGATGCTGCTGACGCACAACCTGCTGCGCTCGCGCGCCGGGCGCACCATCCGGGCGCTGCGCGGTGGCGCCATGGCGGCGGAATCCTGCGGCGTGGACACGCTGCGGGCGCGCATCCTGGCCTTCGTCTATGCTGGGCTGCTGGCCGGGCTCGCGGGCTGGCTCTACGCGCATTTCCAGCGCACCGTGAACCCCTCCCCTTCGGCCTGAACACCAGCATCGACTACCTGCTGATGGGCGTGGCGGGCGGCATACAGCATATCGGCGGCGCGGTGCTGGGCGCCGCCATCGTCACCCTGCTGCGCGACCAGTTGCAGACGCTGCTGCCCGCCCTCATCGGCGCCCAGGGCAGTTTCGAGACCATCGTCTTCGGCGCGCTGCTGATCCTGCTGCTGCAATTCGCGCCGGACGGGCTCTGGCCGCGCCTCGCGCGCCCGTTCCGCGCCGCGCCGCGCGGGGGAGTGGCGCCGGCGGCGGTGGAGGCCGCGCCCCTGCCGGTGCGGCAGCAGCCGGCGCGGGGCGAGGAGGTGCTGCGCGCCGAGGGGCTGCGCAAGGTCTTCGGCGGGCTGGTGGCGGTGAACGATGTCGGCTTCGCCCTGCGCGCCGGGGAGATCACCGGGCTGATCGGCCCGAACGGCGCCGGCAAGAGCACGACCTTCAACCTGCTGACCGGCGTGCTCGCCGCGACGGGCGGCCGCGTCGCCTTCCTCGGCCGCGGGATCGGCGGATTGCCGGCGCGCGGCGTGGCGCGGCTCGGCATCGCGCGCACCTTCCAGCATGTGAAGCTGGTGCACGGCATGACCGTGCTGGACAATGTGGCGCTCGGCGTCCACCTGCGCGGTTCCGCCGGGGCGCTGCGCGGCGCGCTGGCGCTGGACGGCGCGGAGGAGGCGCGGATCTTCGCCGAGGCGCGGCGGCAGATCGAGCGTGTCGGCCTCGGCCCCGTCGCGCATCTGGTGGCGAGCGAACTGTCCCTGGGCCAGCAGCGCCTGGTGGAGATCGCCCGCGCGCTCTGCCTCGACCCCGTGCTCCTCCTCCTCGACGAACCCGCCGCCGGGCTGCGCCATAGGGAGAAGGAGGCGCTGGCGCGGCTGCTGGACGGGCTGCGCGAGGAAGGCATGACCATCCTGCTGGTGGAGCACGACATGGATTTCGTGATGAACCTCACCGACCGGCTGGTGGTGATGAGCTTCGGCGCCGAGCTGGCGCAGGGGCGCCCCAGGGAGATCCAGGACAACCCGGCGGTGATCGACGCCTATCTGGGCAGCGCGGCATGACACCCATCCTCGCGGTGCGGGACCTGCACGTCGCCTATGACAGCGTGCCCGCGGTCTCCGGCGTCTCGCTGGCCGTGCCGCAGGCCAGCATCGTCACCATCCTGGGCCCGAACGGCGCGGGCAAGAGCACGCTGCTGAACGCCATCATGGGCGTGCTGCCGTCGCGTGGCGAGGTCGCCTTCGCCGGGCGCAGCCTCGCCCGGCAGGGAATCGAGGAGCGCGTGCGCGACGGCATCAGCCTGGTGCCGGAAAAGCGCGAACTCTTCACCAGCATGACGGTGGAGGACAATCTCCGCCTCGGCCGTTTCCGGCTGCGCCGTTCCGGCAGCGCCGAGCCCATGCTGGAGGAGGTCTTCCGCCTCTTCCCGCGCCTGAAGGAGCGGCGGAGGCAGGAGGCTGGCACGCTGTCGGGCGGGGAGCGCCAGATGCTCGCCATGGGCCGCGCCCTGATGGGCGAGCCGCGCCTGCTGATGCTCGACGAGCCCAGCCTCGGCCTCGCGCCCCTGGTGGTGCGGGAGATCCTGCAGAGCGTCGCCGACCTGCGCGGCAACGGCGTCTCCATCCTGCTGGTGGAGCAGAATGCCCGCGCTGCGCTGCGCATCGCCGATTACGGCTATGTGCTGGAAAACGGCTCCGTCGTGCTGGAAGGCGATCCGGATGCGCTCCAGGCCGACCGGCGCATCGTCGAGGCCTATCTCGGCATCCGTTCGGCCTCCGCCGCCGCAGTGGCCTGAGGCTCAGGGAGGCAAGGGCCTCCCCGAGACCCCGCCTTGCGTTGGCGCCGGTGGCAAGGCCAGCTCGCGGCCCGATCAGAGGGGCTCCCGAAAAGAAGAAAACACCCTGTCCGCGCTGGCAGCACCCGCCGTCGCCGGAGAGCATGGCTCTCCGGCGCGATCAGGCCGACAGCAAGCGCCAGCGAACCGGGTCCAGGGCCCGCAGGGTCCTGGCGGATGGGGGTACGGGGGCGAAGGCAGAGCCTTCCCCCCGGGCCACGAAGTGCGCCGCCCCTCAACCCATGATGTTGTACCCGCCATCGATATAGAGCGTCTGCCCGGTGATGAGCTTCGCGGCATCGGTGGCGAGATAGGCGGTGGCGAGGCCGACATCCTCGATGGAGACGAGGCTGCGGGCAGGCGCGGTGCTCTGGGCGCGTTCCAGCATCTCGTCGAAGTCGCTGATTCCCGAAGCCGCGCGGGTCTTGAGCGGACCAGGGGAGATGGCGTGGACGCGGATGCCCTGGGGGCCCAACTCGGCGGCGAGGTAGCGCGTGGCGCTTTCCAGCGCGGCCTTCACCGGCCCCATCATGTTGTAGTGCTCCACCACGCGCTGGGAGCCGTAGTAGCTCATGCAGAAGAGCGCGCCGCCCGGGTTGTCCCCCCGCGCCATCAGCGGCTCGGCCAGCCTGGCCATGCGCAGGAAGGACCAGCAGGAGATATCCATGGCGCGCAGGAAGCCGTCGCGGGAACAGTCCACCACGCGGCCATGCAGGTCCTCACGCGGGGCGAAGGCGATGGAATGCAGCAGGAAATCGAGCTGCCCCCAGTCCCGTTCGATGCGCTCGAAGACGGCTTCGAGCTGCCCCGGCTGCTCCAGATCCAGCGGCATGAGGATGGGCGCCTCCAGCTCCCGCGCCAGCGGCTCCACATGCGGCCTCGCCTTGTCGTTCAGATAGGTGACGGCGAGTTCCGCGCCCAGGCCGCGGAAGGCGCGGGCGCAGCCCCAGGCGATGGAGCTGCCATTGGCGATGCCGGTGACGAGGCCGCGCCGCCCCTCCAGCGTGACGCGCTCGCGCGGGATCATGCGGCCCTCCCGCCGGTGCGGCCGCGCAGCACGTCCAGCGTATGGCGGGCGATCATGCGTTCCTCGTTGGTCGGGATGACATAGGCGCGCAGCCGGCTGCCCTCCGTGGAGATCAGCGGGCCATGCGCGGCGTTACGGGCCGGATCGGCCTCCACCCCCATCCAGGCGCAGTGGCGCAGGATCGCCTCGCGCACCGGGGCCGCGTTCTCGCCCACCCCGGCGGTGAAGACGATGCCGTCGATGCCGCCCATGGCGGTGGCCAGCGCGGCGATCGCCTTGGCGGTGTGGTAGCAGAAATAGTCGATGGCGAGCCGGGCCGCAGGCGCGTCGCTCGCCAGCAGCTCCCGCATGTCGCTGGTGAGGCCGGACAGCCCCTTCAGCCCGCAGTCATGGTAGAGGAAGTCCTGCAACGCCCCGGGCCCCATGCCCTGGGCGGCGAGATGGACGACCACCCCGGCATCGAGGTTGCCGGGGCGCGTGCCCATGGGCAGCCCGTCCAGCGCCGTGAAGCCCATGGTGCTGTCCAGGCTGCGCCCATCCGCGATGGCGCAGGCGGAGGCGCCGTTGCCCAGATGCGCCACCACGACGCGGCCACCCGCGAGCTCCGGCGCCACCACGGGGATCTGCCGGGCGATGAACTCATAGGACAGGCCGTGGAAGCCATAGCGCCGCACGCCCTGCCGGTAGAGGGCCTCCGGGATGGCGAAGCGTTCCGCCACCTCCGGATGGCCACGGTGGAAGGCGGTGTCGAAGCAGGCCACTTGCGGCAGGTCCGGCCGCCGCGCGCGGATGGAGCGGATGGGCGCGAGGTTGAAGGGCTGGTGCAGCGGCGCCAGCGGCACCAGCGCCTCCAGCGCCGCCAGCACGCCGTCATCCACCAGCACGGGCGCGGCGAAATCCGGGCCGCCATGCACGACACGGTGGCCGACGGCGATGGGCGGGGCGCCCAGATGCGCCATCAGCCAGCCGCCCAGCGCCGCCTGGCCTTCCTCCATCGTGTCGGCAGCCTCGGCCTGCATCACCTCGTCCACCAGCACGCGGTCTTCCGCATCCACGGCACGCAGGCGCGGCGTGGCGCTGCCGATGCCGCCCATCTGCCCCTTGAAGCGGCGATGCAGGCCCTCCTCCTCCCCCAGCTCATAGAGCTGGAACTTGATGGAGGAACTGCCGGCGTTCAGGACGAGGATGGTCTCGCTCATGCGGAGGCTCCTCCCGCCGTGGCGGGTTTCGCGGCCAGGGCGCGGGCATAGAGCGCCGCCACGGCGCAGGAGGCCAGCCGCGCCCGCACGCTATCGGCCCGGCTGGTCAGGATGACCGGCACACGGGCGCCCAGCACGATCCCGGCGGCCTCCGCCCCGGCCAGGAAGGTCAGGTTCTTGGCCAGCATGTTCCCCGCCTCCAGGTCCGGCACCACCAGCACCTGGGCCCGGCCCGCGACCTCGGAGCGGATGCCCTTGATGCGCGCGGCCTCGACGCTGATCGCGTTGTCCATGGCCAGCGGCCCGTCCAGCAGCGCGCCGGTGATCTGGCCGCGATCGGCCATCTTGCAGAGCGCCGCGGCATCCAGCGTGCCGGGGATCGCCGGGTTCACCGTCTCCACCGCCGAGAGGATGGCCACGCGCGGCGCGCCGAGGCCCAGGCCGCGATGCAGGTCGGCGACGTTCTGCACGATATCCGCCTTGGTCTTCAGGTCCGGCGCGATGTTGATCGCGGCATCGGTGATGAAGAGCGGCTCCGGATAGGTCGGCACATCCATGATGAAGACATGGCTGAGCCGCCGCGCGGTGCGCAGCCCGGTCTCCTTGTCCAGCACCGCGTGCAGCAGCTCGTCCGTGTGCAGGCTGCCCTTCATCAGCAGCGAGGCCTGCCCGCCGCGCACCAGCGCCACGGCCTGGGCGGCGGCGGCATGGCTGTGCGGCGCGTCCTGGATCTCCACGCCGGAAAGATCGAGCCCCGCCGCCTCCGCCACGGCGCGGATCTTCGCCACCGGCCCGACCAGGATCGGGCGGATGATGCCCTCCCGCCCCGCATCCAGCGGTCCCTCCAGCGCCGTGCGCTCGCAAGGGTGGGCCACGGCGCAGGGGGTCGGCGTGTCGTGATGCGCGGTGCGGCGGATCAGCGCCTCGTAGTGCCGCGCGCGCTTCAGGATCAGCGCCGGCGCCTCGCTCACGCCCGGGCTGCTGGCGCGCTCGGCGGGGGCGGAGACGGTGGCCGTGCCGGTCAGCACCACCTCCCCATCGCTACGCCGGCACTCGCAGTCGAGCAGCACCAAGCGATGGGCGGGCTGCTTGTCCTTCACCGTCACCCGCAGCACCAGCATGTCGCCGGCCAGGATGGGCGCGCCGAAGCGCATCTCCTGGCCCAGATAGACGGTGCCCGCGCCGGGCAGCTCGTTGCCCAGCAGGTTGGCGATCAGCGCCCCGGCCAGCATGCCATGCGCCGCCGGCCTGCCCGCCTGCCCCGGCGCGCCGGAGGCCGCGGCATAGAGCGCGACCACCTCCGGCGAGACCGTGCGCGTCAGGCTGGCGCTGTCGCCGATGGCGATCTCGTCGAAGAGCCGGTTCTGGACCGGGCCGCCCCCGGGCGTGGATTCCACCAACACCGGCTCAGCCCGCCCTGCCGCCGCGCCGTCTCCGCGCGCGGGCCGCCACGCGCCCGCCCGCCGGATGCTCCGTCGCCGGGCGCTCCGCCGACGGGGAGGCCGCGACGGTGTCCTTGTCGGGGGCCTGCTCCGCGATCGTGGCGCTGTCCTCGATCGCCCGCGCGGCCTCGTCGGAGGAAGGCAGCGCATGGCGCCCCTCCCCCGCCGCCGTGCGGAAGATCCGCTCGATGGACTCCAGCCGGCCCTCCGCACGGCTGGACAGCGGCTCGCCCGCGGTCAGCACCGCGCGCAGCCGCTCCATCGCCCGCTCCACCACATCGCCGGGCGAGCCGGACAGCATCTTCGGCAGGGTGGCCAGGGCCTTCTCGGGGTCCAGCAGCAGCATGAAGAACTGCATCCGCACCACCGCCTTGAAGGTCGGCAGGTCCATGCCGGAGCCGTTCTCCCGCCGCATCTGCCGCAGCAGCTCGAAGCTGCGCTGGTCGGCGGCGCGCTCGGCCAGGCCGACATAGAGCAGGGAGCGGATCAGCGCCTCCGGCAGCCCGCCCTCCCCGATGCGCTCATGCAGCTCCGCCGCGCGCTGGCGCACCAGTTGCCGGCGCTCCGGCTCCAGCCCCGGCCGGCGGCGCGGCGGCCGGTTGTCGGCGCGCATGCCCAGCGCCGCCTGCACGGCGGCGGAACCGTAGAACCCCTCGAAGAAGCGCTCGCAGGCCGTGTCGCGAATTTCCCGGTAGAGGTCGAGCGAGCGCACGATCTCGTCGGAGAAGCGCTGCTGCATCGCCAGGAAAGGATTGTCCGGCGCGGCGGGCCGGCGGTTCTCCCGCACCTGCTCCGCCAGCGGCTCCAGCATCCGCAGGAAGGGGTTGTGGTCGGAGAACATCTCGTAGCCGAGGCGCAGCGGATGCATCCGGCGCAGCCAGTCCGCCGTGGCCTCGTTGCTCGCGGCCCGCACGGCGGGCTGCAGATAGGTGCGGTAGAGGCCGAGATTGATGCGCGAAAGCTGCGCCACCGCGGCGAAGCGCCGGTCCTCCTCCTCCCCGCCGCCGACGATCACGCGGATATCGTCCAGGTCGCGCCCGGCGAAGCGCGAGATGTAGTCCGTCCGCACCAGCTCCGCCCCCGGCTCGTCCGGCAGCCGCCGCTCCAGCTCGGCCTCGTAGAGTCCCGGTGGCAGCACGTCGATCAGGTCGATGTTGGTGGCGAACTGCTGGTGTTCCTTGCGCGCCACCGAGCCGGACACGAAGATCCCCAGATGGCCGATGTTCTCGTGCACGGCATAGACGATGGTCTGCCCGTTGGCGCGGATCTCCTCCAGGCTGCCATAGAGATCGGTGATCCAGCCCAGCGCCTGCTGCGGCGGGGTGATGTTGTCGCCCTTGGAGCAGAAGACGATGATCGGCGAGCGGATGTTGCGCAGGTCGAGCACCGTGCCGTCGCTGGTGGTGATCTCGGCGGTGGAGAGCCTGTTGCCGACGAACAGGTCATCGACGATCGTCTGCATCTCCCCCGCGTTCATCAGCACATGGCTGCCCCACCAGCGCTCGAACTCCAGATAGCGCGGCGGCTCGGTGTCGATATTGGCGTAGACGTGGTACTGCTTGGTCCAGAGCGTGTTGGCGGGGTTCAGCGCCTCGAAGTTCTGCACCAGATAGGCACCGTCGAAGATGCCGTTGCCGAGATCGCCGGCCAGCGCCGTCACCCAGCTTCCCCCCGTGAGCCCGCCCAGATAGCGCATCGGGCTGCCGCCCGGCGTGCCGGCCCAGTAGGAAAGCGGCGTGCCGGCGATGATGATCGGCCCGAACAGCTCGGGCCGCATCGCCGCCGCCATCATCACCTGCCAGCCCGCCTGGCAGTTGCCGATCACCACCGGCTTGCCGTCGCTCTCGCTGTGCATCTCGCCCACGCGCTCGACGAAGAGCGTCTCGGCGACGACCACATCCTCGATCGTCTGGTCCGGCAGCGGCCAGGGCAGGAAGCCGACGAAGTAGCAGGGATGGCCCGCGCGCATCGCCACGCCCAGCTCGCTGTCCGCCTTGAAGCCGCCGATGCCGGGCGCATTGCCGGCGCGCGGGTCGAAGACGATGAAGGGGCGCTTGAGCGGATCGATCTCCACGCCTTCCGGCGGCAGGACGCGCACCAGCCCGTAATTCACCGGGCGTTCCAGCTTGCGCCCGTCCATCACCAGCTCGGCATCATAGCGGAGCACGTTGGGCGCCCGCTGCGCCATGTGCTCGTGGTACTGGTTGCCGCGCTGCCGCAGCACGTCCAGGAAGAGGACACCGCGCTGCCAGGCATCGACCGCATAGGACACGCCCTGCATCCAGGGATTGGCCGATGGGTCGAACAGCGGGGCCATCAGGGGGTTGGCCCCGAAGGGAGTGTCCGTAGGCGATCCGGAGGCGAGACGCGCTTCGCCGTCCTTCGTGTCAGGCCATGCCATGACAGGGTCCTCCAAGCTTTCTGCGTCGCAGCATCCCGCTTCGGACAGTCCGCGTGAAGCCGTAAACCGCCCGCCGCTCAGCAAGAAGGGGCGAGGACGCCGCGCACAGCCCGGACCGGCCCGCCGCCCGAGGGCGCCAGGCCATTGCTCCGGAAGCCGTTTCAGCCATGGGAGGCAAGGCCGCCCCATGACCCTGCGTCACCCCGGGGCCACCCCAGGGAGTCCGTTCGCCGGTCGCGCGGGCCGGAGGCCCCCGCCCCGTTCAGCCGGGCTCGCGCGGCCTGTCGCTGAGGGACGGCGCCGCCCGCTGGCCGGCCAGGCCCGTGCCGGCGCCCAGGCGGATGCTGCCATCGGCCTGCGGCACGGCGAGCGGCGCGATCTGGACGGCCGCCCCGGCGGTGGTGAGGCCGATGGCGCGGGCACCCTGGTTGCTGAGGTCGATCAGCCGGTCGCTGCCCTGCGGCGCCACGTCGCGCACCTGCACCATGGTGATGCGGCCGTTCTCCAGGTTCTTGACCCGCAGCGTGGAGCCGAGGGGCAGGACGCTGCTGGCGGCGATGTAGTCGGAGGGGTCATAGGGCATGCCGTTGGCCATCGGCTCCCCGGCGATGCGGAAAGTGATCAGCCCGGCGGTGCCCTGTCGCAGATCGCCGGAACGGTCCTCGCCCGGATGGCCCATGGGCGGACGGACGGTGGGGCGGGTGAGCTCCACCACCGAGCCGTCACTCGCCGCCGCCACGGCGACGGGGGAGGCCGCCGAAACCCCGGGCGGGGCCGTCAGGACCACGGCCCCTAACGCCAGCGTCCCGAGACACAGACCCAGAAACGCCCGATTCCACGTCGCCAGCATGGGGTTCGACCTCCAACGCATGGATTATAGCGGATGACGCGGCCAATCGGGTGATTCGTTGCAGGAAGTTTTCGCTTCAAGCCTTTGAGAGCGCTGGGATAGTGGCGCCCCCGCAACGCTTTGACCTTGGCGGCGGCACAATCCGGGAGGCAGGTCCGCGAAACCGGGATGGCACGGCCCCGCCATCACAGGTTGCGCCGAGTCGGCCTCCCGCGCCGCCTCCGGCCGCGGAAAAGAACCAGGACAGGGAACAGGCGACTCGCCCTTCCGCCGCTCAGGCGGGCGCTTCCTCCCGCACCATGGCCCGCCGGCCGCCGCTGAGCCGCAACAGCGCCTCGGCCCCGGTCTCGAAGACATGGCTGGGGCTGCCGGCGGCGGCCCAGAGGCGGGGCAGGCGGAACAGATCCTCGTCCAGCAGCACCAACGGCGGGGTGAGATGGCCGACCGGAGAAACGCCGCCGATGGCGAAGCCCGTCACCTCCCGCACCCAGCGCCCCTTGGCCGGCTCGATACGCAGCCCGGTCGCGGCCTCGACCTTCGCCGGATCGACGCGGTTGGCGCCGGAGGCGATCACCAGCACCGGCCGTTCCCCGGCGCGGAAGACGATGGACTTGGCGATCTGCGCCACATCGCAGCCGACCGCCGCCGCAGCCTCGGTGGCGCTGCGCGTGCCCTCGGGAAAGCCGCGGATCGTGTCCGGATGCCCGGCGGCGAGCAGTGCCTGCCGCACCCGCTCCACGGAGCCGCCACTCTCCGCCCCCTGAACCACCCCCTGAACCACCCCCTGGACCACCTCTGGGGCCGCCTTCCCGCCCGCCTCGTTCATGCCTGCCATCTTTCCTCTCCTTCCCCGTCGCAGAGCGGGGCCGATGGGACCATCTTGAGCGCAGGGCCCGTCGCCCTTTCCCCCTGCCTTCCGGACCCGCCCCGCTTGCCTGAGATCCTCGCCGCCGACCGTCCCGCCCTTCCCGCTCCCGAGTCCGGCGAGCCGCTGGCCCTCTATGTCCACTGGCCCTTCTGCCTGGCCAAGTGCCCCTATTGCGACTTCAACTCCCATGTGCGGGACCGGGTGGACGCGGCGCGCTTCGGCCGCGCCCTGCGCACGGAACTGGCGGGCGAGGCGGCGCGCAGCGGGCGCCGCCGCCTGCTCTCGGTCTTCTTCGGCGGCGGCACGCCCTCGCTGATGCCGCCGGAACTGGTGGCCGGCATCCTGGAGGATGCCCGCCGCCTTTTCGATGCCCCGCCCGATCTGGAGGTGACGCTGGAGGCCAACCCGACCTCGGTGGAGGCCGCGAAGCTCCGCGCCTTCCGCGAGGCCGGGGTGAATCGCCTCTCCCTCGGCGTGCAGTCGCTGGAGGAGGAATCCCTCCGTTTCCTGGGCCGCCAGCATTCGGCCGGCGAGGCGGTGGCGGCGCTGGAACAGGCCCGTGCCACCTTCCCGCGCCTGAGCTTCGACCTGATCTATGCCCGCCCCGGCCAGTCCGAGGCATCCTGGCGTGCCGAACTGTGCCGTGCCCTGGCGCTGGCCGCCGACCATCTCTCGCTCTACCAGCTCACCATCGAGCCGGGCACGCGCTTCGCCACGGAACATGCCCGCGGCGCCTTCGCCCTGCCGGCGGATGACGACGCCGCCACCCTGTACACCGCCACGGCGGAGGAGGCCGCGCGCTTCGGCCTGCTGCCCTACGAGGTCTCGAACTACGCCAAACCGGGGGCGGAAAGCCGGCACAACCTCGCCTACTGGCGCTATGGCGACTATCTCGGCATCGGCGCCGGGGCGCACCAGCGGCTGGAACTCGGCGGCGCCCTCCTCGCCGCCCGCCGCCACCGCGCGCCGGAATCCTGGCTCTCCCTGGTCGAGCGCGAGGGCCATGCCCGGGTGGAGGAACTGGCCCTCGCGCCGGAGGAACGCGGGCGGGAGGCACTGCTGATGGGCCTGCGCCTCGCCGAAGGCATCGACCCCGCCCGCGTCGAGCGCCGCAGCGGCCGGCCCTTCGCGGATCTGGTGGAACCGGCGGTGCTGGAAGCCTGCCTGGAGGAGGACTACCTCCGCTGGTCTCCGGAGGGACGGCTGATCGCCACCACCGAGGGCCGCCTGCGCCTGGACGCGATGCTGCCCGCCCTGTTGCGCTGAACGGCTTCCCTTTGCCGGCCTGGGGAGGCGTCGCCCTCCGTGGCCCGGGGGGAAGGCTCTGCCTTCGCCCCCGTACCCCCCATCCGCCAGGACCCTGCGGGCCCTTGCATCTTGGGTGATGCGTCCAGGAGACTGGGCGTGCGCCCGGTACCCCGATGAGCCCTTGGGTCCGAGCCCGTGGTCCAGCGCGGGGGCCGGGCGCCTTGTCCCGCAAAGCCCGAACAGTCGCCTGGAGCGCGCGGTCCTTTGCCGTGGCTCCGCCACGGCAAGGTCTCCTGTGACCCCGCATGCAAGGACGGGCCGCTCCGGAGGGAGAATGCCCATGGACGCCAGCGCGCCCCTTTTTGTCGGCATCGACGTCGCCAAGGCCCGCTTCGATGCCCACTTCCACCGTCCCGACGCCCCGGCACCCGACCGGGTGCACCGGCTGGCCCTGCCCAGCAACCCCCAGGGCTATGGCAAGCTGCTCGACGCCCTGCTCCAGGCCGCGCCCACGCGTATCGTGATCGAGGCCAGCGGCGGCCACGAGGCCACCCTGGTGGCCCTGCTGCACGAGGCCGGCCTGCCGGTGGTGCGCGTCAATCCGCGCCAGACCCGCGACTTCGCCCGCGCCCTGGGCCGGCTGGCCAAGACCGACCGGCTCGACGCCGAGATCCTGGCCCTCTTTGCCGAGCGCGTCCGCCCCGAGCCGCGCCCGCTGCCCGACGAGGCCACCCGCGCGCTGGCCGAACTCGTCGCCCGCCGCCGCCAGCTCGTCGGGATGATCCGCGCCGAGCAGGCCCGCCTGACCACCGCCCGCGCCAGGCCCCTGCGCGCCCGCCTCGAGGCCCATCTCGCCTGGCTGCGCGGCGAACTCGGCAGCACCGACAGCGAACTCGCCCAGCTCGTCCGCGACACCCCCGCCTGGGACGACCGCGCCCGCCTGCTCGAGAGCGTGCCCGGCATCGGCCCCACCACCGCCCGCACCCTGCTCGCCGAACTGCCCGAACTCGGCCAGCTCGACCGCCGCCGCATCGCCTCCCTCGTCGGCGTCGCCCCCTCCACCGCGACAGCGGCTGCCTGCGCGGCACACGCCATATCCGTGGCGGACGCGCCAGCCTGCGCGCCGCCCTCTACATGGCCGCCCTCGTCGCCAGCCGCTTCAACCCCACCCTGCGCCGCACCTACCAGCGCATGCTCGCCGCCGGCAAACCCAGAAAGCTCGCCCTCACCGCCCTCATCCGACGCCTCCTCACCATCCTCAACGCCATCGCCAGGTCCAACACTCCCTGGAACAGCCTTCACGCTTGACTTCCAAGACAGTCGCTGGACCCAGCTCGTTGGCGCCTGCTGCGGGCCGGATCGCGCCGGAGAGCCTGGCTCTCCGGCGACGGCGGGCGCCACCAGCGCGAAGAGGGTGCATTTTTCCTTTCGGGAGCCCCGCCGATCCACCTGCTCCACGGATCGGGCGTCAGGCTGGCGGCGCCACCGACACCAACGAAAGCCCGGGGTCCGGGGACCGGCTTCGGTCCCCGGCGGAGTGGGGGTCCGGGGCGAGAGGCAGCGCCTCTCCCCTGGCGGCCAGCCACGCAGCGCAACCCGTTCAGGGCAGGCGCTGGAGCTGCTCCGCCAGCGGCGCGCGCCAGGGCGCATCGGCGGGCGCGGAATCGAGCAACTCCTGCCAGATGGCCTTGCCCTCTGCCGCCTGACCCTGGCGGATGGCGATAGCGCCGAGGAGATAGCGCAGCCGCACATCGGCCGGCCGTTCCGCCAGGGCGCGCTGCACCAGGGCGGCGGCTTCGGTGGGGCGGCCAATCTCGGCCAGGAGCTCCGCCGTATCACCAGCGAGGTCGGGGTCGAAACGCGCCGCCAGGGCCTTCTGCCAGGCCTGCACGGCCTCGGGCAGGTGCCCACGCGACCGCTCCGCATTGCCGAGCAGCAGCCAGCCCTGGCGGGTCGCGGGATTGGCCGGGTCCAGCGATTCCACGCGGGCGCGGAGCTGGCCGAGCAGCGCCTCCTCCCGCGCATTGGCCTCCGTGCGCTCGGCCAGGGTGGCCGAGGGCAGGCCCGGCTGGCCATGCCAGAGATAGAGGCCGAGCCCCAGCGCGGGGATCAGGAAGAGCGCGGCCCAGAGCGCCGCCGTACCGGACCCCTGCCGCAGCACCGCCTCCGCCGGGGCGGCGAGGATGCGGCGCTGCAACTCCAGCAGGGCGGTGGCGTGGCTGCCCTGGTCGAGCCGCCCCTCCGCGAGCTGCCCGTCCAGCTCCACGCGCTGGGCGTGATAGAGGGCGAGGTCGGCCTCCCGCCGCCCGCGCGGCAGGGCGGGCCGCCAGAGGCTGAGGGCCAGCGGCAGCAGGCAGAGGAAGGCGGCCGCGCAGAACAGGGCCCAGCTCATGCGGCGCCTCCCTTTCCGACGGCCGGATGCGCCTCGCCCTCGATCTCGGCCAGGCGCCGCCGTTCCGCCTCGGTCAGCGCCGGGGCGGGGGCCGGGCGCCGCCGGCGCAGCAGCAGCACCGTGCCCACTCCCAGCGCCAGGGCCAGGGCGGGCGTGGCCCAGAGCAGGATCGTGGCGGCATTCACGGGCGGGCGCAGCAGCACGAAATCGCCGTAGCGGTCGTGCAGGAAGCGCACGATCTCCTCGTTGCTGCGCCCGGCGGCGACCTGCTCGCGCACGATGTGGCGGAGCTGGTGGGCAAGGTCGGCGTCGCTGTCCTCGATGGACTGGTTCTGGCAGACCATGCAGCGCAGCTCGCGCCCGATCTCCCTGGCCCGTTCCTCCTGCGCCGGATCGGGCAGCAGGTCCTCCGGCCGGTCGATCGCCCAGGCGGGAGACAGTGCCGGCGACAGCAACGCGCCGAGCAGCGACATGGCGAGGAGAAGCCGCCGGATCATGCGTAGCGCCGCAGCAGGGGCCGGAGATCCTGCTCCACCACCTCCGGCGTCACCGGCCCGGCCCAGCGCCAGCGGATGATGCCCTGCCGGTCCACGAAATAGGTCTCTGGCACGCCATAGACGCCCCATTCGATCCCCACCCGCCCGGTGGCATCGGCGCCGAGCCGCGTGAAGGGATTGCCGCGCCGTTGCAGGAAGGCGCGGGCCTCCGGCGCCTTGTCCTTGTAGCTGACGCCATAGACCGGGATGCCCTCATGGGCGAGCTGCATGAGCTGTGGATGCTCGATGGTGCAGGGCACGCACCAGGAGGCCCAGAAATTCACCAGCACCGGGCGTTCCATGTCATGCAGCGCGGCCACGTCCAGCGGCGGGATGCCCTCCATCCCCTCCACCATGCCCAGGGGCATGGCGGGCACCGGCTTGCCGATCAGGGCGGAGGGCACGCCGGTCGGGTCATAGGAACCGTCCCGCAGCCCCCGCAGCATCCCCCAGAAGCCCAGCCCCGCCGCCGCGGTGACACCCAGCGGCACGGCCAGCAGGGCGCGGCGGCGCCAGCCAGGACTTTCCGGGTCCGGGCGCTTCGCCGCCCCGATGGGCATAGCTCCCTGGGGCGTGCTTCCCGTGAAACGCGCCTCCTCCGTGCCGGGTCCGGTCTGCCCGCTCATGCGAGGGCCTCCTTCTCCGCCGCCGCCGGCTTGCGCGCCGGGGCCGCGACGCGCGCGCGCCGGTCGGACAGCGACAGCCCGCCGCCCAGCGCCATCACCACCGCGCCGAACCAGATCCAGGGCGCCAGCGTGTTGTGGTGCAGCCGCAGCACCACCCGGCCCATGCCTTCCTCCCCCATCACCGCATAGAGGTCGGTCACCGCATTGGTGCGGATCGCCGCCTCGCCCGTCGTGGTCTGCGCCAGCGGGAAGAAGCGGCGCTGCGGCGTCAAAATGGTGACCGTCCTGCCGTCGCGCAGCACCTCCAGCCGTGCCTCCCGCGCCGTCCAGTTCGGGCCGGTCACGTCGCGCAGGGCATCGAGCCGCCATTCATAGCCGGCGAAATCCGTGGAGCCGCCGGGCTTCAGCGCCACCAGCCTGTCGGTGGCGAGCCCCATCCCCGCCAGCCCCGCCAGGGTCACGCCCAGCCCGGCATGGGCCAGCGCGGCGCCCCAGGCGGCGCGTGGCAGGCGCGCGGCCCGGGCCAGCGCTCCGCCGGGGCGGGAAAACAGCGCGACGCGCCCGGCGATGTCGGCACAGGCGCCCAGCACCAGCCAGGCGGCGCCGGCGAAGCCGATGGCCGGGCCGATCCGCTCCCCCACCAGCCAGAGCGTCACCAGGAAGGCCCCCAGGGCGCAGAGCGCCGCCCACCAGAGCCGCTCGACCACCGGCCAGACCCGCGCCCGCTTCCAGGCCAGCACCGGCCCGGCGGCGGTGGCCGCCACCAGCGGCACCACCAGCGGCAGCAGGGCGGTGTTGAAGAAGGGCGGACCGACCGAGATCTTCGCGTGCAGCACCAGATCGGCGAACATCGGATAAAGCGTGCCGACCAGCACCACCGCGGTGATCGAGCAGAGCAGCAGGTTGTTCAGCACCAGCGCCCCCTCCCGCGACAGCGGCGCGAAGCGCCCGGCCGGCGCCATGGCCGGCGCACGGAAGGCGAAGAGCGCCAGCGCCCCGCCGAGATAGAGCGCCAGCAGCACCAGGATGAAGATGCCGCGCTGCGGATCGCTGGCGAAGGCATGCACGCTGTTCAGCACGCCCGAGCGCACCAGGAAGGTGCCCAGCAGCGACATGCCGAAGCCCAGGATCGCCAGCAGCACGGCCCAGATCTTCAGCGCCTCGCGCTTCTCTACCACCACGGCGGTGTGCAGCAGGGCGGTGCCGGCCAGCCAGGGCAGCAGCGAGGCGTTCTCCACCGGGTCCCAGAACCAGAAGCCGCCCCAGCCCAGCGTGTAGTAGGCCCACCAGGAACCGAGCGCGATGCCGAGCGTCAGGAAGCTCCAGGCCGCGAGCGCCCAGGGCCGCACCCAGCGGCCCCAGGCGGCATCCACCCGCCCCTCGATCAGCGCCGCCACGGCGAAGGCGAAGGTGACGGCGAAGCCGACATAGCCCGCGTAGAGGATCGGCGGATGGAAGGCGAGGCCGGGGTCCTGCAGCACCGGGTTCAGCCCCTGCCCGTCCATCGGCGCCGGCCAGACCCGGGTGAAGGGGTTGGAGGTGGCCAGGATGAACAGCAGGAAGCCGGCGCTGACCATGCCCAGCACCGCCAGCACCCGCGCCCGCAGCGCCCCCGGCAGGTTGCCGCCGAACAGCGCCACGGCGCCGGAGCAGAGCCCCAGGATCAGCACCCAGAGCACCATGGAGCCCTCGTGGTTCCCCCAGGCGCCGGAGAGCTTGTAGAGCATCGGCTTGGCCGAATGGCTGTTCTGCACCACCGCCAGCACCGAGGTGTCGTTGCTGGCGAAGCACCAGAGCAGGGCGCCGAAGGCGAGCGCCACGGCCAGCAGCCCCGACAGCGCCAGGCCCGGCGCGGCGGCGATCAGCCGCGCCTCCCCCCGCTGCGCGCCCCAGAGCGGCAGCACCGACTGGGCGAGGGCGATGGCGCAGGCCAGGGCCAGGGCGAAGTGTCCGAGTTCGGCGGTCATGGCATTCCCTGGCCGGGGCTTCGGCGTGGCATCTTGTGGCGGCCCCCGGGGGAGAGGCGCTGCCTCTCGCCCCGGACCCCCACTCCGCCCATGACCATGATGGGGACCGAAGCCGGTCCCCGGACCCCGGGCTTTCGCTGGTGCCGGTGGTGAGCGTCAGCCCGACGCCCGATCCCTGGGAACGGGCGGATCAGCGGGGCTCCCGAAAAGAAGAAAAACCCCCTGTCCGCGCTGGTGGCACCGGTGCGATCCGATAGCAGCAAGCACCCACGAACCGGGTCCAGGGCCCGCAGGGTCCTGGCGGATGGGGGTACGGGGGGAAGGCGGCGCCTTCCCTCCGGGACAGCGGCCGTCCAACCATCATGCGCCTTACCCGCCGCTCTTCACGAGGCTGGCGGAGAGCGTGTTCCAGGAGGCCGCCGGGGGCGGGTCGCCCTTCTTCGGATCCCAGTGGCCGGAGCGTTTCAGCGCATCCGCCACCTCGGGCGGCATGTAGCTCTCGTCATGCTTGGCCAGGACCTCGCTGGCCAGGAAGCTGCCATCGGGCTGCAGCTTGCCGAGGGTGACGACCCCCTGCCCCTCGCGGAACAGGTCCGGCAGCACCCCGGCATAGCGGACGGCCACCGTGTGCTGCCCATCGGTCACGCGGAAGCTGACATGGGGGACATTGTCCGCACTGGTGTCGCGGTGGAGGCTGCCGGCCTCGACCAGCCCGCCCAGGCGGAAGGCGCGGCCGGCCCCGGGATGCTGCGCCGCCACGTCGCTGGGCGAGCGGAAGAAGACGATATTGTCCTGGAAGGCCGAGAGGGCCAGCGCCGAAGCGGTGCCGATGCCCAGCGCGCAAAGGGCCAGGACCCAGAGGCGGCGCGACTTGCGGGACAGGCTCAAGGCTTGCCCCCCTCGCCCCTTCCAGCGCCGCCAGCCGCCGCCGCGCCTGCCCCTGCCGCCACAGCGCGCCGAGGGACAGCCCCCCCAGCAGGAGCGCGGCCGCCAGCCAGGCCAGCGTCACATGCCACCAGTGAAGGCTCACACCATCTCTCCATCGAGGCGCCGCGCCCGCGCCAGGGACAGGGCCCGCACCCGCCGCTCCAGGATCGCGGCGCGGCTGCGCGTCAGCACGATCGCGGCGAAAAGCAGGGTGAAGCCCAGCGCATTGGCCAGCAGCGGATAGAGCAGGTCCACATGCAGGCCGGGGGCGCCGAGCCGGGCCACCGAGGCAGGCTGGTGCAGCGTGTTCCACCAGTCCACCGAGAATTTCACGATCGGCAGGTTCACCGCCCCGGCCAGGGCCAGGATGGCGCCCATCCGCGCCCCGCGCTCCTCCTCCTCGAAGGCGCGCACCAGGGCGGCATGGCCGACCCAGAAGAAGAACAGCACCAGCACCGAGGTCAGCCGCGCGTCCCAGACCCACCAGGTGCCCCACATCGGCTTGCCCCAGAGGCTGCCGGTGACGAGGCAGAGGCCGGTGACGGCGGCGCCGACCGGCGAGATCTCCCGCGCCACGATATCGGCGAGGGGATGCCGCCAGACCAGGCTGGAGAACGAGGCCAGGGCCAGCGTGGCGTAGCCGCTCATCGCCAGCCAGGCCATCGGCACATGGACATACATGATCCGCACCGTCTCCCCCTGCTGCCAGTCCGGCGGGGAGAAGACCAGCGCCCAGGGCACGCCGACGGCGAGCACGAGCACGGCCAGCCCCCAGAGGATGGGGGTCAGGCGCTCGGTCAGGCGCAGGAAGCGGCCCGGCTGGGCGAAGCGGTGCCAGCCGGCGACTCGTCTCGCGGGGGCCGGGGTGGGGGCGGAAGAAGCACTCACCCCGCCTCTCTACGCCCTCGGGCCGATGGATTGAAGCGCCCGTTGATCCGGGCTTGAGTGCGCGCTCGAAAAGCTGAACGGGGATTCCGTATGCTGTTTGCCATTCGTTGCGAGGACAAGCCGGACGCGCTGGAGAAGCGCATGGAGACGCGCCCGGCCCATCTGAACTGGCTGGAAAGCCACCAGAAGGACCTCCTGCTGGTCGGCCCGCTGCTGGATGGCGAGGGCAAGCCCAAGGGCAGCCTGCTGGTGGTGGAGATGCCCGACCGCGCCGCCGCCGAGGCCTTCGCCGCCGCCGATCCCTATGCCTTCGCCGGGGTCTTCGCCTCCACCACGGTCGAGCCCTTCCGCCTCGTCTTCAAGGACGGCGCGAAGGTCGGCTGAGATGCGGCACTGGCTGGTCAAGAGCGAGCCCGACGCCTTCTCCTGGGACCAGCAGGTCGCGAACGGGGTGGAGCCCTGGACGGGGGTGCGCAACGCGGTGGCGGCGCGCAACCTGCGGGAGATGGCGGTGGGCGACCGGGCCTTCTTCTACCATTCCAATGTCGGAAAGGAGATCGTCGGCGTGGTCGAGGTGGTGCGCACCGCCTACCAGGACCCGACCGACGAAACGGGCCGCTGGGTCTGTGTGGACATGAAGGCCCTGGGCCCGGTGCCGCGCAAGGTCACGCTGGCCGAGATCAAGGCCGACCCCCGCCTCGCCGAGCTGGCGCTGGTGCGGCAGTCGCGCCTCTCGGTCATGCCGGTGGGCGCGGAGCACTGGGCCATCCTCTGTGACATGGCGGGCTGGAAGGACGAAGCCAGCCGCGCTGCGTGACGCGGGCGGTATGGCCGAGGGCGAGCGCCTGCTCTGCCATCTGGAGGACATCCCGGATGGCGGCGCGCGGGGCTTCCCCGCGCCGCCCGGCGGCTTCATCGGGCTGGTGGCGGTGCGGCGGGGCGGGCGGGTCCTCGTCTACCTGAATTCCTGCCCGCATCTCGGCGTGCCGCTGGAGGTGCTGCCCGACCGCTTCCTCGACGGGCGGCGGGAACACGTGGTCTGCGCCCTGCACGGCGCCCGCTTCCGGATCGAGGACGGCTTCTGCGTCTCCGGCCCCTGCGCCGGGGACAGCCTGGAGGCCGTGCCGGCGGAGATCCGCGACGGCGCGGTGATCGTTCCGGCGGAAGCCGGGATCTGATCCGGGCGGCGGAACGCATCCTTGGCCACCCCCGGGGGAGAGGCTCCGCCTCTCGCCCCGGACCCCCTCTCCGCCAGGACCCTGCGGGCCCTGAACCCCGGGAGCTGGCGCCACTGGTCACCGCCGGTCCACGGACCCCATCCCGCGGGGCTGGCGGAAACAGCGGGCGCCGGAAAAGACAGACAAACACCCTGTCCGTGCGAGTGGCACCGGCCGTCGCCGGAGAGCGATGCTCTCCGGCGCGATCCGGCCGCAGCGAAGGCCAGCGAAGGGGAGGTCCAGGACCTTCAAGGTCCTGGCGGAGGGGGTTATCGGGGGGAGGCGGCGCCTTCCCCCGGGCCACGCGCCCTGCCGCAGCACGGATCGGAGCAGGACTCCTCAAACGTTCCTTGCATCCCGGACCCTGCTTGCACTACAGGAATATAATCAACCTCTTCCCCCATATACTACGGAGGCTCCGCACCCATCCAGGCGGATAAAGGGCTAAAAACCTAAAACGCCAAAGCCCTAAAGAGCCCGGGGCGGACAGGAACCTTCAGCGCGTCCAGCCCGCATACTCGCCGACATTGTCGCGGGTGACGAGCTTCGGCTGCATCAGGATCATCGGATTCTCGGGCTTCTTGCCGGCCAGGATGTCCCGGCCCGTTTCCACCGCCAGCTTGCCCATGGTGTAGGGGTCCTGGCTGGCCGAGGCCTGGATCTGGGTCTTGCCCTTCAGCGCGGCGACGATATCCGGCGCGCCATCCACCGAGGTGATGACGATGCCGGTGCGGTTGAGCTGCCGTGCCGCGAGGTCGGAACCGATCGCCTGCGGGTCGTTGATGGCGAAGACGCCCTGCACGTCGCTGAAGCGCGTCAGCAGCGCCTGCATCACGTTCAGCCCGCCGTCGCGGGAGCCCTTCGCATCCTGGTCGGAGGACAGCAGCTTCACCTCCGGATGCTTGGCCAGTTCCTCCTTGCAGCCCTTCACCCGGTCGATCACCGCCGAGACCTGCGGCCCGTTCTGGATGATCACGTTCCCCTTGCCGCCGATCTTGTCGATCATGTAGTCGCAGGCGATCGCGCCGGCCTTGACGTTGTCCGTCTGCACCGTGGCGTCCACCCCGGCGGCGGTGACATCCACCGCCACGACGGTGATGCCGGCGGCCTTGGCGCGGCGCACGGCCGGCAGCAGCGCGTTGGGGTCCACCGCGTTCACCAGGATCAGGTCGGCGCCGGAGGCGATGAAGTTGTCGATCTGGCTCGCCTGCTTGTTCAGGTCGTAATCGGCCGAGGTGGTCGTCACCTTCACGTTCGGGCCGATGGCATGGGCGGCGTCCGTGACGCCCTTGCTCACCGCCACGAAATAGGGATTGCCCAGCGAGCCGACGCTGAGGCCGATGGAGGTCACCTCCTTGGCCGTGCCCAGTCCGGTGGAGAGCAGCACCGCCGCGCCGGCGAGCAGGATGGTCTTCAGCATTCCAACGTTTTCCTTCTTCTCAGCCTTTGTCCTTTCGCGGCGGGGCGTGCGGCCCCGCCGCGATCCGTCAGGTCCGCGCGCTGCCCTGCAGCCGGAACCGGTCGAGCGCCACGGCGCCGATGATCACCAGGCCCTTGATGATGAACTGCCAGATGTCGGAGACGCCGGTGAGGATCAGCCCGTTGGTCAGCACGGCGATGATCAGCGCGCCGACCAGCGTTCCCCAGATCGATCCGATGCCGCCGACGAAGCTGGTGCCGCCCAGGATCACCGCGGCGATGGCGTCCAGCTCATAGGACTGGCCGAGCTGCAGCCCGTTGGCGGCGAAAAGCCGCGCCGCCGCCATGGCGCCGCCGAGCCCGGCGAGCAGGCCCGAAGCGGCATAGACGAAGAGCAGCACCGCCCAGACCTTGATGCCCGACAGGCGCGCCGCCGCGGCATTGCCGCCCACCGCATAGATCCGCACGCCCAGCACGGTGCGGCGGAGCACGTACCAGGAGAGGATGATCACCGCGATCGCGATCACCGCCAGCACGGGGATGCCGGCGCCCGGGGCGATGGGGATGCTGGCCTCGCCGATGAAGGCGAAGGGCAGGTCCGGGTTGAAGATGGTGGTATCGCCGCCCATCAGCCGCGCCAGGCCCCGCACCGCGGTCAGCGAGCCCAGCGTGACGATGAAGGCCGGCAGCCGCCCGAAGGCGATCAGCGCACCATTGACCAGCCCGAAGCCGAGCCCGGTGAGCAGCGCCGCGGGCAGGCCGAGCCAGCCCAGGCCCGGTAGCAGGGAGACGATCAGCGCCGACATGGCCGAGGCCGCCAGCACCGATCCCACCGAGAGGTCGATGCCGCCGGTCAGGATCACGAAGGTCATGCCGGCGCCGAGCACGCTGTTGATCGAGGCCTGCTGCGCCACGATGGACAAATTCTGCACACTGAAGAAGCGCCCCTCGCTCAGCACGTGGAACAGGATGCAGAGCAGGATCAGCACCGGCAGCATGCCGATGGCCTGCAGCACGCTCCAGAGCTGCGCCCGGCGCGCCGAAAGCCCGGCACCGCCCGGCATGACGGGGGCGCCGGAGGGCAGGGGCGCCTTCCCGGTCTCACTCATCCGCGTGTCCTCCCTGGCTTCATGACCCTGGCCTCATGCCCCGGCCTCAGTGCGCGCCGGTCGCATGGGCGATGATGGCTTCCTGGGTGATGTCGGGGCCGCGCACCTCGCCGGCGATCCGCCCCTCGCGCATCACCAGGACGCGGTCGCAGATGCCGATGATCTCCGGCAGCTCGCTGGAGATGACGATGATGCCCATGTCGCGCTGCGCCAGCTCGTCGATGATGCGGTACATCTCCGACTTGGCGCCGATATCCACGCCGCGCGTCGGCTCGTCGAGGATCAGCACCTGCGGATGGGTTTCCAGCCAGCGCGACAGCAGCACCTTCTGCTGGTTGCCGCCGGACAGGCCGCCGACCGTGACCTGCGGGCTGGCCGCGCGCACGCGCAGCGCGCCGAAGGCCTGGGCGGCGCGGCGGCGCCCGGCGGCGAGGTTGAGCACGCCGCCGGGCAGCGCATCGCGGGCGATGACGCCGAGATTGATGTTGCCGCCGCAGGACATGTCGAGGAACAGGCCGAGCCCCTTCCGGTCCTCGGTCAGATAGGCGATGCCCGCCTCCAGCGCCTCGCCCGGGGAGCGGATCACGACCGGCTGCCCGTTCAGCCGCACCTCGCCGCCCGCGTGCGGGTCGGCGCCATAGATCAGGCGCGCCAGTTCCGTCCGCCCCGAGCCGACGAGGCCGGCGATGCCCAGCACCTCGCCGCGATGCAGCGTCAGGTCGCAGGGATGTACGCGGCGGCCGCCATCGGTGAGGCCGCGCACCTCCAGCACCACCGGCCCCTTGCCGCCATGCGGGTCGTGCGCCTTCTTGTAGAAGCTCGACAGGTCGCGGCCGACCATCATCCGCACCAGCGCCGGCGCCTCGATCTCCCCGCGCTCCAGCGTGCCGACATAGCTGCCGTCGCGCAGCACGGTGACGCGGTCGGCGAGCTCGTAGATCTCGGCCATGCGGTGGCTGATGTAGATCAGCGCGATCCCTTCCGCCCGGAGCTGCCGCACCAGGGCGAAAAGCCGCTCCGTCTCGCGGGAGGACAGCGCCGTGGTGGGCTCGTCCAGCACCAGGATCTTGGATTCCGCCTGCAGGGCGCGCGCGATCTCGACGAGCTGCTGCTCGGCGATGGAGAGCGTGCCCACCACCGTGTCGGGCGTGAAGGGCGCCCCCAGCCGCTCCAGCACCGCGCGGCAGCCCTCGCGCATCGCGCGGCGGTCGATGCGCCCGGCACGGGAGGGCTCGCGGCCGAGATAGATGTTCTCCGCCACCGTCAGGTTGGGCGCGAGCGCAAGCTCCTGATAGATGATCGCGATGCCCAGACGCCGCGCGGCGATCGGGTCGGTGATCGAGACGGGCCGCCCGTCGATCAGGATCTGCCCGCCCGGATCGGCCTGATAGGCGCCGGACAGGATCTTCATGAGCGTGGACTTGCCGGCGCCGTTCTCGCCCATCAGCGCCAGGATCTCGCCGCCCCAGGCCTTCAGCCGCACCTTGTCCAGCGCCTTGACGCCGGGAAAGCTCTTGGACACGTCGCGCATCTCGAGGCGCGGCGTGGCTTCGCTCATCTGGTCCATCCACCTTCCATCCGCGTGTCGCCTCGCATGGGGGAGAAGGCATCCGTGGCCCTGGCGGGCTGGCCGTGCCTCAGGGCATTCCGGGCTGCGGCGGCAGTCCGGCGGGATCCCGCCGTTTCCGCCGGACGCGGCCGGTGGAGGCGGGACAAGGCCGCGCGGGCAGCGGACGGCCAGGACAATGAAACCCGGGGCGATGGAACCCAGGAAAGTGGAACAGGGACCGATGCATGACCGATCCTCCCTTTGTATTCTTCATTCTGCGAGGATCATGAACGGTTTCGCGCCGTCTTCGCCAGCCTCATCTTGGTCACGCTTTGTCCATACGTGACATGCGCCGGGCGAAGATGACATGACGGCAAGGAAAACGGCCTTGAGCGCCGCGATCCGCCGCCTGTAAGCCTTCCTGCGGCCCTGCCGCCATCCCTGTCGGCCGGGCCGCAACACGTCAGGTGAGGAAACATCATGTCCGGGACGATCCTGGAATCCCGTCGTGGCCTGGCCGCGATGGCGGGCGCTGCCGCCCTGCTGGCCGCGGCCGGCCCGGCCTTCGCCGCCGAGGACGACACGAAGGCCGTGACCGCCACGCTGGAGGCGCTCCGCGTCGCCATCCTGAACGGCGATGCGGCAAAGCTCGGCACGCTGCTGCACGACAAGGTCAGCTATGGCCATTCGAGCGGGCGCAAGAACCAGACGAAGAGCGAGTTCATCGCCGAGTTCGGCCGCGGGAAGCCGAACTACCGCAGCCTGGCATTCACCGAGGTCTGGACGGAGATCGTCGGCGACAACGCGATCCTCCGCCATGTCTGGGATGGGGCGGACATCCTGCCGGATGGCGGCACCGGCCACTCCTATATCGCGGTGATGCAGGTCTGGAAGAAGGATGCCGGCCAGTGGCGCCTGCTGGCACGCCAGAGCTGCCCGCTGAAGCCGGCCTGATGGCGCGGCGGGGGCCAGGGGGCGGCGCCCCCGGCCCTCCGGCCCCCCTGCCGGGCGGGCGGCCTCTGGCCGAACCGGTCCGGCGCGGCTAGAAGGCGGCGCATGGGGGGCAGGACGGCCGGAACCTGAACTTCCGGTCACCTCCGCTGTTCCATTCCCATGCCTGGCATGGCCGGATGGCCCCGCGTCCCGCCACGCTGGCGGCGATGATGGGCCTGACCCGGCGATGGCCGTATCCTTTTGCCCCTCCGCACGAAGGGACCCGAGCTATTGGCCTCCGCACCCGCCCCTTCCCCTGACGTGACGCTGCTCCGCATCTCCGGGCTGAGCGTGGGCTTCGGCGGCTTCACCGCCGTGAAGGGGCTGGACCTGTCCGTGTCGCCCGGCGAGACGGTGGCCCTGGTGGGCGAGAGCGGTTCGGGCAAATCCGTCACCTCCCTGGCCGTCACGCGGCTGATCGACCATGCGGGCGGGCGGATCACCGGCGGCCGGATCGAGTTCCGCGACCGCGAAGGCCGGCTGCGCGACCTGGCGACCGAGGCGCCGGAGGCCATGCGGCGCCTGCGCGGCCCGGAGATCGCGATGATCTTCCAGGAGCCGATGACCAGCCTGAACCCGGTGCTCAGGGTCGGCGACCAGATCGCCGAGGCGATCGAGCTGCACCAGGGCCTGGACGCCGCCGCCGCCCGGGCCGAGGCGAAGCGGATGCTGGAGCGCGTCCGCATCCCCGAGGCGGCGCGGCAACTGGAGCGCTATCCCTTCCAGATGTCGGGTGGCATGCGGCAGCGGGTGATGATCGCCATGGCGCTCTCCTGCCGCCCGCGCCTGCTGATCGCCGACGAGCCGACCACCGCGCTGGACGTGACGGTGCAGGCCCAGGTGCTGCGGCTGATCCATTCCCTGCAGAAGGAGACCGATCTCGGCATGATCTTCATCACCCACGACATGGGGGTGGTGGCCGAGATCGCCGACCGCGTGGTGGTGATGCGCCGCGGCGAGCGGGTGGAGGAAGGCGAGGTCAACCGCATCTTCGCGGCGCCGCAGCACCCCTATACGCAGCGCCTGCTGGCCGCGGTGCCGGTGCTGGGCAGCCTCGCCGCCAAGCCCTTGCCCGAGCCTTTCGCCATGCCGGACGCGCCGGCGCCCGAGCCGCAGGACACGGTGCGCCCCGGGGCCGGGCCGGTGCTGGAGGTGCGCGACCTGACCACCCGCTTCGACGTGAAGCGCGGCTTCTTCGGCCGGCTGGCCGGTCGCATCCATGCGGCGGAGAAGGTGAGCTTCGCCCTCCGCCCCGGCGAGACGCTGGCCGTGGTGGGCGAGTCCGGCTGCGGCAAGTCCACCACCGGGCGCTCGATCATCCGGTTGGAACAGCCCATCGGCGGCGAGATCCGCTTCGCCGGCGAGGACATGACCCGGCTCGACGACGCCAAGGAGGCGCGGCTGCGGCGCGGCGTGCAGTTCGTCTTCCAGGACCCCTTCGCCTCGCTCGACCCGCGCCTGACCGTGGGCTTCTCCGTGGCCGAGCCGATCCTGACGCACCGGCTGCTGAGTGGCCGCGCGGTGCAGGACCGCGTGGCGCAGCTCCTCACCCAGGTCGGCCTCGGCCCGGAGCATGCGCGCCGCTATCCGCACGAACTGTCCGGCGGGCAGCGCCAGCGCGTCTGCATCGCCCGCGCCCTGGCCTCCGAGCCGCAGGTCATCATCGCCGACGAATCCGTGGCGGCGCTGGATGTGTCGATCCGCGCGCAGGTGGTGAACCTGATGATGCGGCTGCAGCGCGAGATGGGGCTCGCCTATCTCTTCATCAGCCACGACATGGCGGTGGTGGAGCGGATCAGCCATCGCGTGGCGGTGATGTATCTGGGCCAGGTGGTGGAGATCGGCCCGCGGCAGGCGGTGATGAACCGCCCGCAACACCCCTATACGCGGCGCCTGCTGGCCGCCGTGCCCGTCCCCGATCCGACCCGGCGCGGCCATGACCGTGGCCTGGACGACAGCGAGGTGCCGAGCCCGCTGCGCCGCCCGGACGATCCGCCCGAGGTGGCGCCGCTGGTGCCGGTCGGGCCTGACCATTTCGTCGCGCGGCACCATGTCGGCGGCCTGTACTGATCGCGTGATCCAGACCATCGGCCGCTCTGGCCTACGGACATCACGCTGTGTGTTTGCCGTGTGATTCAGACCTTCGGCCGTTCCGGCCTACGGTCATCACACTGTGTGTTTGTCGTGTGATTCAGACCTTCGGCCGTTCCGGCCTACGGTCATCACACTGTGTGTTTGTCGTGTGATTCAGACCTCCGGCCGTTCCGGCCTACGGTCATCACACTGTGTGTTTGTCGTGTGATTCAGACCTCCGGCCGTTCCGGCCTACGGTCATCACACTCGAAGAGGAGGATTTCGTGACCGACTTCCCCGCCATCCGCCGTCGCGCCCTGATGGGCGCGCTGGGCGTCAGCGCCACCTTGCCCTGGCTGGGCCAGGTGACGCCGGCCCAGGCCGCCGCGAACGACCTCGTGGTCGGCGTGCCGGACAACCTGACCGGCCTCGATCCGGCCGATGTCAACGACACGCTGTCCCAGTCGGCCTGCCGCCTGATGCTGCAGGGGCTCTATGGCTTCGATCCGGAGATGAAGCTCATCCCCGTCCTGGCCGAGAGCTACACCGCCGATGACAGCGCGAAGGTCTTCACCTTCAGGCTGCGCCAGGGCATCTCCTTCCACGATGGCGCGCCCTTCGACGCCCAGGCGGTGAAGGTGAATTTCGAGCGTGTCGCCAACCCGGACAACAGGCTGAAGCGGCAGAGCCTGCTCGCCATGCTCGACCGGGTCGAGGTGGTGGACCCGCTGACCGCGCGCGTGATCCTGAAGGAGCCCTTCGGCGCCTTCGTGAACACCATCGCGCACCCTGCCGGCATGATGCTGAGCCCCAAGGCGATCGCGCAGTACGGCAAGGAGATCGGGCGCAACCCGGTCGGCACCGGCCCCTTCACCTTCGTGTCCTGGAACGCCGACACGCTGAAGGTGAAGAAGAACACCGGCTACTGGAAGCCCGGCCTGCCGAAGGTGGAGACGGTGACCTTCCGCTCCGTGCCCGAGAACGGCGCGCGCATCGCCATGCTGCAGACCGGCGAGGCGCAGTTCATCTATCCGCTGCCGCCCGAGATGGCCGCGGTGGTGCAACGCAGCCCGAATGTCGAGATCGTGGACAGCCCCTCGATCATCACGCGCTACGTCTCGATGAACTGCATGAAGAAGCCGTTCAGCGACGTGCGCGTGCGCCAGGCGCTGAACCATGCCGTGAACAAGGAAGCCTATACCAAGGTCGTCTATAACGGCTTCGCCCAGCCCCTCGATGCGCCGATCCCGCCGAAGTTGGGCTTCTACAGCCAGCAGGAGCCCTATGCCTACGACGTGGCCAAGGCGAAGCAGCTCCTGGCCGAGGCCGGCTATCCCAACGGCTTCGAGACGGAGATGTGGGCGCAGAACAACACGCTGGCGCAGCGGGGCGTGCAGTTCATGCAGCAGCAGCTCGCCGCCGTCGGGGTGAAGGTGAACGTCATGCCGATGGAGGCCGGCGTCCTGCAGAACCGCATCTGGTCGGTGCAGACGCCGGAGGAGGCGCAGATCCAGACCTATTACGGCGGCTGGTCCTCCTCGACCGGCGATGCCGACTGGGGCCTGCGCCCGCTGCTCTGGGGCCAGGGCTTCCCGCCCAAGCTCTACAACACGGCCTATTACAGCAATCCCGAGGTGGACAAGGCGCTGGAAGCCGCCATCGCCACCGCCGATCCGGAGAAGCGCGCGGCCCTGTACAAGGACGCCCAGGCGAGGATCTGGAAGGACGCGCCCTGGATCTTCCTCGGCGTGGAGAACGTGCTTTCGGCCAGGAGCAAGAAGCTGACCGGGATGTACCGCATCCCTGACGGCGGCCTGCTCATCGAGGAAGCGGCGCTCTCCTGATGCTCGGCTACGCCCTGCGCCGCCTGCTCGGCGCCGTGCCGGTTCTGGTCGCGGTGTCGATCTTCGTCTTCGCCTTCGTCCGCCTGCTGCCGGGCGATCCGGCGCGGCTGGTGGCCGGGCCGGATGCGACGGCGCAGGACGTGGCCCTGGTGCGGGAGGAGATGGGCCTCGACCGGCCCATCTGGGAACAGTACTTCCGCTACATGGGGGACACGCTGCGGGGCGATCTCGGCCGTTCCACCAAGACCAAGCGCCCGGTGCTGGAGGAGATCGGCGAGCGTTTCATGCCGACCTTCTGGCTGACGGTGGTGGCCATGGTCTGGGCCACGGCCGTCGGCGTGCTGATCGGCGTGGTCTCCGGCGTGAAGCGCAACCAGTGGCAGGACCGGCTGGGGATGGTCTTCGCCGTCTCCGGCATCTCCTTCCCCTCCTTCTGGCTCGGCCTGCTGCTGATCAACATCTTCTCGGTGCGGCTCGGCTGGCTGCCGACCGGCGGCTATGAGGGCTGGACCAGCTTCATCATGCCGGGCTTCACCCTGGGCACGACGGTGGCGGCGATCCTGGCACGCTTCTCGCGCTCCGCCTATGTCGAGGTGGCGTCGGAGGACTATGTCCGCACCGCCCGCATGAAGGGCGTGCCGGAGCGGCGCGTGGTCTGGCACCACACGCTGCGCAACGCACTGATCCCGGTGATCACCATGACCGGGCTCGAATTCGGCACGCTGCTCGGCGGCGCCATCGTGATCGAGACGGTCTTCGCCTGGCCCGGCCTGGGGCGGCTGCTGATCGACAGCGTCTCCTACCGCGACTATCCCGTGATCCAGGCGCTGATCCTGCTCTTCGCCCTGGAATTCGTCCTCATCAACCTCGTCGTGGACCAGCTCTACGCCGTGGTGAACCCGGAGATTCGCCTGAAATGAGCGACGCTCCCCTCGACGACATCGCCGGCACCGGTACGACGGCGCCGCTGGAGATCCAGTCCCCCTGGGGCGAGTTCTGGCGCCGCTTCCTGCGCCAGCGCGTGGCGCTGGTGGCGGGGCTGCTGATCCTGCTGGTGGTGCTGGCGGCCATCGCGGCGCCCTGGATCGCGCCCTACGACCCGGCGGAGCCCGACTACAACAACATCCTGGCCGGCCCTTCCGCCCTGCACTGGGCGGGCACGGATGCCTATGGGCGCGACATCTTCAGCCGCATCATCTGGGGGGCGCAGATCTCGCTCTCGGTCGGCTTCCTCTCGGTCATGCTGGGCGGCGTGCTCGGCGTGGCGCTGGGCCTCGTCAGCGGCTTCTTCGGCGGCTGGGTGGACAGCCTGGTGATGCGGCTCTGCGACGTGATGCTGGCCTTTCCCGGCATCCTCCTCGCCATCGCGGTGGTGGCCCTGCTGGGCCCCGGCGTGGCGAATGTCATCTATGCCGTGGCGGTGTTCAGCATCCCGATCTATGCCCGCGTGGTGCGCGGCAGCACGCTGGCGCTGAAGCAGACGCTCTATGTCCAGGCGGCACGCTCGATCGGCGTGAAGCGCTGGGCGCTGGTGATGCGGCACATCCTGCCCGGCACGCTGCCGGGGGTGATCGTCACCACCTCGCTGCGCATCGGCACCGCCATCCTGGTGGCGGCGGGGCTGAGCTTCCTGGGCCTGGGGGCGCAGCCGCCCTCGCCGGAATGGGGGGCGATGCTGGCGGACGGGCGCTCCTATCTCGGCGTGGCGGACCACCTGACCTTCTTCCCCGGGCTTGCCATCTTCCTGACGGTGCTGGCCTTCAATCTTTTGGGAGACGGGCTGCGCGACGCGCTGGACCAGAAGCTGCGCTGAGCCGGCCGGAGGCGGGGCTTATCCGCTGAAATTCCAGGCCCATCGCCCATCCATGGCGATGCGGCTTGCCAGAGGCTGCGGGTTTCGCCAGCATCCCGTGCAATGCCGCCATCGGTTGCGGGGGCCTGTC
This sequence comes from Roseomonas gilardii subsp. gilardii, assembly GCF_023078375.1. NCBI lineage: Bacteria > Pseudomonadati > Pseudomonadota > Alphaproteobacteria > Acetobacterales > Roseomonadaceae > Roseomonas > Roseomonas gilardii. Next base: position 725,762 of record NZ_CP095554.1, read on the forward strand.
CCATCCGCCACAGACGGGTCAACGGCCCTTGCCGGAGTGGCGGGCGCAACCCTCGCCTCCTTCAACTGCTTGTGCAACAAGCCGTCACGTATCTCGGACGGAACGGATTCGGAGTGACTTGATGAGCACCAAGACCACGGAAAAGAAGCCGGCGGCCAAGAGCGACAAGCCGAACGCGCTGCAGCAGCCGCTCCAGCCCTCCCCCGAACTGGCCGCCGTCGTCGGTGAGGGCAAGCTGGCCCGTGGCGAGGTGGTGAGCAAGGTCTGGGAATACATCAAGGCCCATAACCTGCAGAACCCGAAGGACAAGCGCGAGATCCTGGCGGACGACAAGCTGAGCAAGGTCTTCGGCAAGGACAAGGTCACCATGTTCGAGATGAACAAGTACCTCGCCCAGCATCTGAAGTAAGACCGGGCTGCTGTTTCCGGCTCCTGGGGGCAAGGCTCTGCCTTCCCCTCAGACCCCCCATCCGCCAGGACCCGCGGGCCCTGGACCCCGTTCGCTGGCTCTTGCTGACGCCGGATCACGCCGGAGAGCCATGCTCTCCGGCGGCCGCGGGCGCCACCAGCGCGAAGAGGGTGCATTTTTCCTTTCGGGAGCGCCGCCGATCCACCTGCTCCCAGGGACAGCTCACAGACCGACGGCCACCACAGGCGCCCACGAAAGCCCGGGGTCCGGGGGAGACGGCGCCTCTCCCGGGGGCAAGCCGTAAGGTACCACGCCTCACGGGAGTGAGCCCGCCTCCTGCAACAGGAAGTCGCAGAACTGCACCACATGCGGGTCGCGGGCGGCGTCCGGCCCGGCGCGCAGGACGAAGGCCCAGCTGCCGGGCAGGGAGAGCGGCGCGAAGAGACGCAGCAGCCGCCCGGAGGCCAGTTCCGCATCCAGCAGCGGCGACCGCCCCAGTGCCAGCCCGGCCCCGGCCAGGGCGGCGCCGATCACCTGGTTGTAGCTGCTGAAGCGCAGAACATGCCCGGTGCCGGGCTTCTGGCCCAGGATGGGCATCCAGGTAGACCAGTTCTTCTCCGGGCTGTTGCCGTCCTCCTCCAGCAGGCTCCGGCACAGGAGTTCCTCCGGCGTGGCGATGGCGGCCAGGGCAGGGCTGCAGATGGGAAAGAACGTCTCGGCGAAGAGCAGCCGGTCCGGCGGCACCACCCGCCCGGTCCGGGCGCGCAGGATGGCGAGATCCAGCCCTTCCGCAGCCATGTCGGGCACATTCGATTCCACCGCGCGCATGTGCCACGCCACGCTGGGATGCAGCGCGGCGAAGCGGGCGAGGCGGGGGGCCAGCCAGAGCGAGGCGAAGGAGCCGTTGGCCGAGACCACGAGGTTCCGGCGCGCGTTCCCGGCCCTGTCGCGGATGGCACCGCAGGCGCTGGCAAGGCGGTCCAGCGTTTCCTCCACCACCAGCAGCAGTTCCCGCCCGGCATCGGTCGGCGCGGTGCGGCTATGGCCGCTGCCGTTGCGGGCGCGGCTCAGCAGGGGCGTGCCGAGCTGTTCCTCCAGTTGCCGGATCTGGTGGCTGATGGCGCTGGTGCTGACATGCAGCGTCTCGGCGGCGCGGACGAAGCTGCCCTCCCGCGCCACGGCGGCGAAGGCCCGCAGGGCGGGGAGAGAGGGCAGATGGGCGGTCATGGCCGTTCGAAATAGCTCAACTGCGGATGAAAAGCTTGCGTTTGCCGGGATGGCGCCGCCAGCCCAGCATCGGGCCGGACCACGCCTCGTGGTCGAAGGCTTCGAGGATTCGGCATGTATTTCGATGTGCGCCTTTGGCGCCTGACCAGGGGCCTGCGCCCCGGAATGCTGCTCGGCGTCATGCTGGGCCTGCTGGCGCTGGCGGCAGGCATCGCGCGCTTCGCCTTCCTCGGCGTGGCCCTGGCCCGGGTCTTCGCGGGGGAGGGGCTGGCCGGGGCCGCCTGGCCGCTGGCCGGGGCGGTGGTGGCGGTGCTGCTGCGCGGGGCCTTCGACCATGCCCGCACCGCCCTGGCGCACCGCACCGCCGCCGCGGTGCAGACGAAGCTGCGCGCCGCGCTCTTCGACCGCATCGCCGCCCTCGGCCCCGCCTGGTTCGCGGGGGAACGCACCGGTGGCGTCATGCTCTCGATGATCGACGGGGTGGAACAGCTCCAGACCTTCTTCGGCCAGTATCTGCCGCAACTCGCCATCGCCGCCTGTGCCCCGGTCGCCATCTTCCTCTTCATCGCCTGGTGGGACGTGCCGGTGGCAACGGTGCTGCTGGTGGCGGCACTGCTGACGCTGGTGCTGCCGGCCCTGGCGCATGGCTGGGACAAGCGGGCGGCGCTGGAGCGGCAGAAGGCCTTCAAGGCTTTCGGCGGTGAGTTCCTCGATGCGGTGCAGGGCCTGCCGACCCTGCAGGCCTTCGGGCAGAGCGCCGCCTATGGCCGGCAGCTCGCGGCGAAGGCGCGCGCCCTCTACGAGACCACCTTCCGCGTCCTCGGCCTTTCGGTGATGACACGCGGCATCACCGACACGGGCATGGCGCTGGGCTCGGCCATCGCGCTCATCCTCGGCGCGCACCGGGTCGCCAGCGGGGAGATGAGCCTGGAGGCGCTGCTGGTCGTGCTGATGGCCGGCACAGAGATCTTCCGCCCGCTGCGCGACCTGCGCTCCGTGCTGCACCAGGGCATGATCGGCCAGTCCGCCGCTGCCGGGCTGCACGCGCTGCTGGAGGCCGAGCCCGCCATCGCCCCGGGCGGGTCTGCGCTGCGGCTGGGCGAGACGGCGCCGGAGATCCGCTTCGAGGGCGTGCGCTTCGCCTATCCCGGCGGACGGCAGCCGGCGCATGACGGGCTGGACTTCACGATCCGTGGCGGGGAGCGCGTCGGCATCGTCGGCCCCAGCGGCGCCGGCAAGTCCTCGATCATCCGCCTGCTGCTGCGGCAGTTCGACCCGCAGGCGGGCCGCGTCCTGATCGGCGGGCAGGATGCTGCAACGCTGGACCCCGCCGGCATCGCCGCGCATGTGGCGATCGTGGCGCAGGACGCCACGCTCTTCCACGGCAGCATCGCCGAGAACCTGCGCCTGGGCCGCCCGGAGGCGACGCAGGCCGAACTGGAGGCCGCCTGCCGCGCCGCCAACGCGCATGACTTCATCCAGGCCCTGCCCGGCGGCTACGAAGCACGGATCGGCGAACGCGGCGCGCGGCTCTCCGGCGGGCAGCGGCAGCGCCTTGCCATCGCCCGCGCCCTGCTGCGCGACGCGCCGATCCTGATCCTGGACGAGGCGCTTTCCGCCGTGGATGCGGAGAACGAGGCGTTGATCCAGCAGGCGCTGGACCGGCTGATGCAGGGCCGCACCGTGCTGATCCTGGCGCACCGCCTGTCCAGCGTGATCGGCGCCGACCGCATCCTGGTCCTGTCCGCCGGAAGGGTGGCGGAAAGCGGCACCCATGCCGCGCTGATGCGCCAGGGCGGCATCTACCGCCAGCTCATGGGCGCCCAGGCGGAGGAACGCGGACAGGCGGCGCTCGCCGACGCGCTGCGCCCCGCCTCGGACAGCCGGGCGCCGGTGGAAAGCGAGGCGGCGCCGGAGCCGGAGGACCTCAACGCCGCCGCCGCCGCGATCGGCTGGGGCGAGACCCTGTCCAGCCTGATCCGCTACATCCGCCCCTGGCGCGGCAAGATGACGCTCACCGTGCTCTTCGGCATCGGCCGTGTCGCCGCCTTCATCGGCGTCGGCGTGCTGGGTGCGCTGCTGATCGCGGCGCTGCGGAACGGGGAGCCGGTAACGGGCCTCGCCATCGCCCTGCTCGTCGCCGCGCCGGTGGCGGGCGGACTGCACTGGCTGGAATCCTGGCTGGCGCATGACATGGCCTATCGCCTCCTAGCCGAGATGCGGATCGCACTCTTCGACCGCCTCGACGCCCTCGGCCCGGCCTATCTGCTGCGGCGGCGGACGGGCGACCTCGTCTCCCTCGCCACCACGGATGTCGAGACGGTGGAGTATTTCTACGCCCATACCGTGGCCCCGGCGGTGGTGGCGGTGCTGGTGCCGCTGACCGTGCTCGGCGTGCTGGCCTGGGCCGCCTGGCCCCTGGCCGTCGCCCTGCTGCCGTTCCTCCTCTATGCCGGACTGGCGCCCACCCTGGCGCGGCGGCGCATCGACCGCCTGGGGGCGGAATCCCGCGCCGCGCTGGGCGAGCTCGGCGCGCATGTGACGGAGACCATCCAGGGCCTGGGCGACCTGCTGGCCTTCCAGGCCGTGGGCGCGCGGCGCGAGGCCTTCCTCACCCGCGTGGCGGCCTATCAGGACCGGCGCCTTTCCCTGATGCAGGACCAGTCCCGCGCCGCGGCGGCGCTGGATGTCGCGACCGGCCTGGGCGGGCTCGCGGTCGGTGCCGCGGGTGCGGCCCTGGCCACTTCCGGCCGGCTCGACGCATCGCTGCTGCCGATGCTGATCCTGCTCGCCATCGCCGCCTTCCTGCCGGTCTCCGAGATCGCCCAGGTCGGACGGCAACTCGCCGACACCATCGCCTCCACCCGCCGGCTGCGGGTGGTGGAGCGCGAGGTGCCGGCGGTGGCCGGCGGCACGGTGGAACCCTCCACCCCCCAGGGCGGGTCGGAAGTCGCGTTCGAGGCGGTGGGCTTCACCTATCCCGGCCGCAGCCGCCCGGCCCTGACCGGTCTGGACCTCACCCTGCCCGCCGGGCGCACCGCAGCGCTGGTCGGCCCCTCCGGCGCCGGCAAGTCCACTGTGGCCAGCCTGCTGCTGCGCTTCTGGGATCCGCAGGAGGGGCGCATCCTGCTGGATGGCACCGACCTGCGGGAGCTGACGCTGGACGGGCTGCGCCGCCATGTCGCCCTGGTGGCGCAGGACACCTACCTGTTCAACGACACGCTGGAGGCCAATATCCGCCTCGCCCGGCCCGAGGCCAGCGCGGCGGAACTGCATCGCGCGGTGGAGCAGGCGGCGCTGGCGGATTTCGTCGCGGGGCTGCCCCAGGGCCTCGCCACGCCGGTCGGGGAGCGCGGGGTGCAGCTTTCCGGCGGGCAGCGCCAGCGCATCGCCATCGCCCGTGCCTTCCTGAAGGATGCGCCGGTCCTGGTGCTGGACGAGGCGACCTCGCATCTCGACGCCATCAGCGAGGCCCAGGTGCGGGCGGCGCTGGAAGCGTTGATGCGGGACCGGACGGTGCTGGTGATCGCCCATCGCCTTTCCACCATCCGTAACGCCGATACCATCCTGGTGATGCAGGGCGGGCAGGTGGTGGAAGCCGGCAACCATGCGGCACTTCTGGCGCGGCAGGGCGCCTATGCGCGGCTGGTGTCCTGGCAGATGGATGCGGTGGCGGGGTGAGGCCCGTGGCGCTTCGTGGCCGGCCCCGGGGGAGGCTCTGCCTGTCCCCGGAACCCCCTCCGCTGGGGAGATCGTATCTCCCCAGGCTCCGCCTTTCGTTGGCGCCGGGTGGCAAGGTCGGCATGCGGCCCGATCCCGGGGAGCAAGCGGGTCGGTAGGGTTCTCAAAAGAACAGAAATACCCCATCCGCGCTGGCGGTGCCCGCGAGTGCCAGCGAACCGGGTCCAGCGACTGTCTTGGAAGTCAAGCGTGAAGGCTGTTCCAGGGAGTGTTGGACCTGGCGATGGCGTTGAGGATGGTGAGGAGGCGTCGGATGAGGGCGGTGAGGGCGAGCTTTGTGGGTTTGCCGGCGGCGAGCATGCGCTGGTAGGTGCGGCGCAGGGTGGGGTTGAAACGGCTGGCGACGAGGGCGGCCATGTAGAGGGTGGCGCGCAGGCTGGCGCGTCCGCCGCGGATATGGCGTGTGCCGCGCAGGCAGCCGCTGTCGCGGTTGAAGGGGGCGACGCCGACGAGGGAGGCGATGCGGTGGCGGTCGAGCTGGCCGAGTTCGGGCAGTTCGGCGAGCAGGGTGCGGGCGGTGGTGGGGCCGATGCCGGGCACGCTCTCGAGCAGGCGGGCGCGGTCGTCCCAGGCGGGGGTGTCGCGGACGAGCTGGGCGAGTTCGCTGTCGGTGCCGCTCAGCTCGTGGCGCAGCCAGGCGAGATGGGCCTCGAGGCGGGCGCGCAGGGGCCTGGCGCGGGCGGTGGTCAGGCGGGCCTGCTCGGCGCGGATCATCCCGACGAGCTGGCGGCGGCGGGCGACGAGTTCGGCCAGCGCGCGGGTGGCCTCGTCGGGCAGCGGGCGCGGCTCGGGGCGGACGCGCTCGGCAAAGAGGGCCAGGATCTCGGCATCGAGCCGGTCGGTCTTGGCCAGCCGGCCCAGGGCGCGGGCGAAGTCGCGGGTCTGGCGCGGATTGACGCGCACCACCGGCAGGCCGGCCTCGTGCAGCAGGGCCACCAGGGTGGCCTCGTGGCCGCCGCTGGCCTCGATCACGATACGCGTGGGCGCGGCCTGGAGCAGGGCATCGAGCAGCTTGCCATAGCCCTGGGGGTTGCCGGGCAGGGTCAGGCGCTGCACCCGCTCCCGCGGGGCGGCGCCCGGGCGATGAAAACAGGCATCGAAGCGGGCCTTGGCGACGTCGATGCCGACAAAAAGGGGCGCGCTGGCGTCCATGGGCGTTCTCCGGAGCGGCCCGTCCTTGCATGCGGGGTCACAGGAGACCTTGCCGTGGCGGAGCCACGGCAAAGGACCGCGCGCCCCAGGCGACTGTTCGGGCTTTGCGGGACAAGGCGCCCGGCCCCCGCGCTGGACCACGGGCTCGGACCCAAGGGCTCATCGGGGTACCGGGCGCACGCCCAGTCTCCTGGACGCATCACCCAAGATGCAAGGGCGCCCCATGGGACCCTTGGGCGTCCTGGCGGATAAGGGGGGCCGGGGCGAGGGGCAGGGCCTCTCCCCCGGGGCGGGCCGAAACGCGCCACGCCGGAACACGCACCAGCCGGGGCGGTCAGGAAAGACCGCCACCTGCATCAGACATCCGGCATTCCGAGGAGCACGGCGCGGCGGGCCATGGCGAGGGCGCCGGCACGGGAGCGGGCAGCGCCGATGAAGCGTCGGACGTGGACGAAGACGGCATCGGGCACGCCGGAAGCCTCGGCGAGGTCCTTGTCCTGCAGGCCGGCCCAGGATTCGGGGAGGGGGAGGCGCTGGGCGAAGGATTTCGGCTCGGGCGGCATGGTGTCCACCATCCAGTTGCCGTTGTTCACCGGATAGATGGCGTAGAGCACCGGCAGGTCATGCTGGAAGACGGCGCTCTTCCAGGGCATGCGGCGACTGAGTTCCAGGATGCGCCGGTCGGCCGAGGCGGTGTGCGCCGCCACGACCTGGGCATCGGCGACCAGGCGCGCGCGCTGGGCCTCCACCCGGCGGCGCAGCACCGCCTCGACCAGGGCGACGGCCTCCAGGAAGGCGGCGTCCTCGGCGGCCTGATCCTCCGCACCCGGCGCGTCCCAGGCCAGGTTGCAGTCGCCGACCAGGCTGGCGAGATCCATGCTGCCGCGCGAGGTGGCGACGCCGTTGTCCACCTCGTCGATGAAGCGGACCATGGAGGCGTCGAGGTCCGCCGCGATGGCCGTGGCGAAACCGGCATCCTCCGGCCGCAGCAGGGCGCGCACCGCCGCTTCCCCATGCGTCTGCCAGACCAGCCCGGCGGAGCTGAAGGGTGTGCCGTCCGGGCGCGTCGGGGCACCGCGCTGGTGGTGGTCGAAGCGCTGCGTCGCCACGTCATGGACCAGCCCCACATCCCAGACCACATCGCCGCCGGTGATGCGATCGGCGTCGCGGGTGCGCAGCAGGACATGGTCCCGCCCAGGGGCATGCAACCCCAGGGCGAGGCGCAGCGCGACATAGGCGAAGGCCTCGTCGCAATGGAAGCTGCCGCTATGGGTGACGAGGAGGGGGAGGCGGGGTTCGGACATGCGGGCTCTGTAGCCGCCCTGGATCAGCCGCGGCAGGGGTCGATCCGTCTTTCCGGCCATGCCGGGGAAACGCCCTGCGGACCGCTTCGGGATGGGGTCCTGCCGCCACGGCGTGTCCTGGGCTCACCAGCCGGAAGCCCTGGAATGGGTCCGGGCGGCCCTCCACCGGCATGTCGCGGGAAAGTGACGGCGGTCCGAAACAGGCCGCGTGCCGTTTTCCCAGAGCTTCTCTCGATTCTTTCGCAAATGTACGAAATTTGTTAAAAAATCTGGATATTGATCTGCATGAGAGGCGGTTTATAGCATCAGGCACAGTCCTGCGTCAAAAAATTCAACCAGGGGTTGCCAGAATGGGTTTCGTCCAGAGCCCTAGCCATGCCTTCCCGAATCCAGCCGCCAACCCTGTTTCCATCGGCGCAGCACAGTCCCGGCTTTCCCGCCCCTGGGGTCACAGCCGGTTCCGCCGGTGGCTAGGCAAGGGCTGGCAGCACGGCCTCAGCCTGCCCTCCGGCCTCGCCGCCCGTGCCCTGCGCCTGCCCTGGCCCGACCGCTTCGTGGAGGGGGCGCTGGCCAGGGCACGGACCGCCCATCTGCCTTATCTTCCCACGCTGACCGCGCCGGATGCGGCCCTCCTCCGGAGCCTGCTGCGGGACGGCGTCTGTGTCACCTCGCTGGAGGAGCTGGGGCTGCCGGGCACGGCGGCGATGCTGGCCAGCGCCACATCCCTGACCGAACGGCTCGCGGCACGGCGCCACCATCCCGACCACGCGCATCGCCACACCATCACCGCCACGGCGCAGGATCTGCTGGACTTCCCGGCGATCCTGGAATGGGGGCTTGGCACGCGGCTACTGGACCTGGTGGAGAACTATCTGGGCCTTCCCGTGGCCTATGATGGGCCGGACCACTTCTACAGCCCCGCCGATGGGCGCGAGGCCGGGCCGCGCATCTGGCACCGCGACCGCGAGGACCGGCGCATGCTGAAGATCGCCGTCTATATCAGCGATGTCGGCCCCCAGGATGGCCCCTTCGAGATCGTCCGCCCCTGTTTCCGCGACGCCCTGGGCGGGCCTGGGCAGGCCGCCCTCCTGCCTCAGGCGGAGCTGGAGCGCCGGATCGGCCCGGGGAACATGGAAAAGGCGATCCGCACCTGCACCGGCCGCCGTGGCACGGTGGTGATCGCGGAGACGGCGGAGAACTATCATCGCGGCCGGCCGCCGGTGCGTGGCGACCGTTCGGCCCTCTATTACGGCTACTTCTCCCGCGTCACGCCGACGCCCTTCTTCTGCGAGCGCTCGCCGCTCAGCCGTGGGCAGATCGCGCGGATCGCCGCCGGCCTGCCGGAGCGCCAGCACGATGCGCTGCTCTGGCGCCGTTTCCTGCCTGCCTGGAAGCGGATCGTTCCGACCAACCGCCTGCGGGTCTGAGTTCGCGGGGGGCCGTGAAGATTAAAATCTGTACATGATAATGAATTGCATTCTTATCATGGCATAATCCGGCGACACCGAGCCTGGCAGGTCACGCCTTCCCATGCTTCCCCCTGCCTCTGCGAGGCCTCTGCCTCGCAGAGGCGCCGATTCCATTTTGCCGGGTCCGACCACACGACCATGCTTGTTCCGTTCCTCATCATGTTCCGGGAAGGGCTGGAAGCCGCCCTGATCATCGGCCTCATCGCCGGCTATCTCGGCCGCACCGGGCGCCGGGAGTGGCTGCCCCTGGTCTGGCTGGGGATCGGAGCCGGCGTGCTGGTCAGCCTCGGGGCCGGCCTTGCCCTGGAACTGCTGAGCACCGAATTCCCGCAGCGCGGGCAGGAGATCTTCGAAGCCGTGGTGGGGCTGGCCGCCGTCGGCATGCTCACTGCCATGGTCTTCTGGATGAAGCGGGCCGCCCGGTCGGTGAAGGCGGAGATGCAGGACCGCATCGATACCGCGCTGATGGGGGAGAGGCGGGGCCTCGCGCTTCTGGCCATGGTCTTTCTGGCGGTGGCGCGGGAGGGGCTGGAGGCGGCGGTCTTCCTGCTCGCCGTCATGCGGCAGAGCCCGGGACTGGCCGCGCCCATCGGCGCCCTGGCCGGGCTGCTGCTTGCCGTCGTGGTGGGCGCCGCCATCACCTGGGGCGGGCTGCGGCTGGACCTGCGGCGCTTCTTCCGGTGGAGCGGCGTGCTGATCCTGCTGGTGGCGGCCGGACTCCTGGCGGGGTCGCTGCGCGCGCTGCACGAGGCCGGGCTGTGGAACGGGCTCCAGGCCACGGTCTTCGACCTTAGCGATATCCTGCCCGCCGATGGCGTCGCGGGATCGGTGCTGGCGGGGATTTTCGGCTACAGCGATCGCCCGGCCCTGGGGGAGGTGCTGGTCTATCTGGCCTTCCTCGCCATCACCCTGCCGCTCTTCCTGCGGCCGGTCCCTGCTGGCGCCGCCCCTGCTGCCCCCGCCTTGGCCTCGCCGGGGCGGCAGAAGGTGACGGCGGGCGAAGCGCCGGCGCCGCCTCGCCTCCGGCCCGCGCTGGGCCTCCTGGCCCTGCTGGTCCTGGCGGTGCTGGGCCTGGGTGCCACCGCGCTGCGGCTGGAGCGCCGCGAGGCCGGCGCAGGGGAGGCGAGCAGCGTCACCGTGGCCATCACGGAGCGGGGCTGTGACCCCGGCGAACTCACCGTGCCCGCCGGGCGCACCGTCTTCCGGATCGTCAACCGCAGCGAACGCGTTCTGGAATGGGAGATCCTGGATGGCGTGATGGTGCTGGAGGAGCGGGAGAACATCGCCCCTGGCCTGACCCAGGGCCTGACGGCCCGTCTGGAGCCCGGCACCTATGCCATCACCTGCGGCCGCATCAGCAATCCACGTGGCAGGCTGACCGTCCTGCCGGCTGCTGCCGCCACGCCCTGGCGCCCGGAGCCGCGCGACCTGCTGGCCCCCATGGCCGAGTACAAGGTCCATGTCACCCTCCAGGCCATGACCCTGAAGGAAGCCGTGGAGGATCTGGACGATGCTCTGGAGAAGGGCGACGCGGCTCAGGCCATGCGTCTCCTCGCCGAGGCAGGCCAGGCCCGCGACCAGATCCTGCCCGCCCTCCAGCTCCTGCCCGGGGCCGGGACGGATCTGGCCTCGGTGACGGATGGCCTCGCCCGCCTGTCGGCCCTGATACCGGATGCCGGATCGGGCCATGGCGCTGTCCCACGTGAAACATTGGCGCGCCTGCGGTCGGACAGCGAAGGGCTGGCCGACCGGATCAGCGAGGCCCGGATCACTCCCGCGGCCATGGCGGAGGGAGCGTCACGGCTGTTGCAGGAGAAGGAACCCGCCACGCCCGCCATGCTGGATGGCGTCGGGCGCGTCGTCTCCCTGCTGCGGCCGCTTGGCACCCGCCTGGACCCGGAGCTCCAGTCCCGGCTCGACCGCTCGCTCAAGGCGGCGGGAGAAGGGGACAGGAGCGCCTTTCCCGTCCTGGCCGCGGATCTCGACAGGCTGGGCCGGCAACTGGAGGCCAACTAGCATGCCCTTCCACGCAGGCCGGGCGGAACCGGCATGACACGGAATTCCTGCCCCTTCGCCGCCGGGCGGCGCGGCCTGCTGCTGGGCCTGGCGGGCGGCGCCGGCCTCGCGACCACGGCCGCGGCGGCGCCCCTGATGCAGGAGCCGCCGGGACGCGATGCGGCCGAGGCGCGGCAGGCCATCGCCTTCCACGGCCCGAACCAGCCGGGCATCCTCAACCCGCCGCCCGCCGCCGGCATGGTCGCTGCCTTCGATGTCCTGGCGACCGACCGGGCGGGGCTGGACCGGCTCTTCCGCCTGCTGACCGGGCGGATCGCCTTCCTGATGGCCGGGGGCACACCGCCGGAGGCCGATCCGCGCTTCCCGCCGGCGGATTCCGGCATCCTCGGGCCGGTGATCGTCCCGGACGGGCTGACTGTTACCGTGGCGGTGGGGGCCTCGCTCTTCGATGGGCGCTATGGCCTCGCCGCGCTGAAGCCCGCCCATCTCGAAACGATGCGCCGCTTTCCCAATGACGCGCTGGAACGCGACTGGTGCCATGGCGACCTGCTGCTGCAGTTCTGCGCCAATACCCCCCAGAGCACGATCCACGCGCTGCGCGACATCATCAAGGTCACGCCGGACCTGCTGCGCCTGCGCTGGAGGCTCGACGGCACGCTGCCGCCCGCCGCCGATGGCAAGGCCACCCGCCAGACGCCCCGCAACCTGCTGGGCTTCAAGGACGGCATCGCCAATCTCGACCCTACCGACGCGGGGCTGATGGAGCGTCATGTCTGGGTGGGGGCGGAGGATGGTGAACCCGCCTGGGCCCGGGGCGGCAGCTACCAGGTGGTGCGGATCATCCGGAACTTCGTGGAACGCTGGGACCGCACCCCGCTCCAGGAGCAGCAGCAGATCTTCGGCCGCGACAAGCGGGAGGGCGCGCCGCTCGGCATGGAGCGGGAGCACGACATCCCCGACTACGCCGCCGATCCCGAGGGGCAGCGCATCCCCCTCGATGCCCATATCCGGCTGGCCAATCCCCGCACCCCGGACACGGCGGACAGCCTGATCCTGCGGCGGCCCTTCAACTACGACCGCGGGGTCACGCGCGCCGGGCAGCTCGACATGGGGCTGCTCTTCATCTGCTTCCAGCGCAACCTCCGGCGCGGCTTCATCGCCGTGCAGGAGCGCCTGAACGGCGAGCCGCTGGAGGAGTACATCAAGCCCACCGGCGGCGGGTACTTCTTCGCCCTGCCCGGCGTGCCGGCCCCCGGTCGGTATCTCGGCCAGGGGCTGATCGAAGCCGCCTGACGCCCCCATCCCTCCTTCATCCAGCACGAGGACGCCAGACCCATGCCAACCATCGCCGACCTCACCCGGCGCCGCCTTCTCGCCACGGCCACGGCGCTGGCGCTTCCCCTGGCCATGCCCGGCCTGACACGCTTCGCACAGGCGGCGGCACCGGCCTCGCCGCTCGACCTCGCCGAGCCGATCGCGCAGTACAAGATCTATGTGCTGGGCGAGGTCCGGCAGCTCGTGCGGCAGACGCGCAGCTTCACCGATGCGATCAAGGCCGGCGACCTCGCCAAGGCCCGAGCCCTCTATGCGCCGACGCGGGTGCATTACGAGCGCATCGAGCCGATCGCGGAGCTTTTCGACGATCTCGACAAGAGCATCGATTCCCGCGCCGACGACCATGACGAAGGCGAGAAGGACGCGGGCTTCACCGGCTTCCACCGCCTGGAATACGGGCTCTTCGCGAAGAACTCGACCGAGGGCCTCGCCCCCATCGCCGACAAGCTGCTCGCCGATGTGCAGGAGCTGGAGACCCGCATCCGTGGCCTGACCACCCCGCCGGAGAAGGTGGTGGGCGGCGCCGCGACGCTGATCGAGGAAGTGGCCGCGACCAAGATTTCCGGCGAAGAGGACCGCTACAGCGGCACCGATCTCTGGGACTTCAACGCCAATGTCGAAGGCGCCCGCAAGATCGTGGAACTACTGACGCCCCAGTTGAAGAAGGCCGACCCCGCCCTGCTGTCCAAGGTCGATGCCAACTTCAGGCAGGTGGAAGCCATCCTGGCCAAGTACCGCACCAAGGATGGCGGCTTCGAGAACTACGAGAAGCTCACCCCCGCCGACCGCAACGCCCTCCAGGCCCCCATCACCACCCTGGCCGAGGACCTCTCCCGCCTTCGCGGTACGCTCGGTCTGGGGTGATCAGGCCGGGGCCAGAGGGGCTCTGCCCCTCTGGACACCCCGCCAAGGGACGTTAGTCCCTTGGAACCCTATGAGCGCTCCGCGAGGAGGGGGTGATGGCCGCCGTCGTACCAATGGCGACCGGCATCCCGATCCCCCTCCTCGCGGAGCGCTCATGGCGGGGTCTCGGGGGGATACTATCCCCCTGAGCGGAGGGTCCGGGAGGCAGAGCCTCCCGGTCCAAAGGCCCGATCAACTCAGCCCGCGACCGCCAGGGCCGGGCGGCGCTGCAGGGCCTCGGGGTTGACGATGACGTCGGCGGGCAGGCGGTTGTTGAAGCAGTCGAGCACGCTCTGGGCCGCCGACATGGCCATGCGGCGGGTGCCTTCCTGGCTGCTGGCGGCCGTGTGGGGCGAGAAGATGCAGTTCGGCGCGTCCAGCAGCGCATTGGCGGCCGAGACGGGTTCGTCATAGAGCACGTCGAGGCCGGCCATGGCGACCTGGCCGCTGCGCAGTGCCTCGGCCAGGGCCGCTTCCTCCACCAGCTTGCCGCGCGCGGCATTGATGAAGAAGGCGCCGCGCTTCATGGCGCCGAGGAAGTCGGCATTCACTAGGCCCCGCGTCTCGGCAGAGGAGGGGCAATGCAGCGTGACGATATCCGCCACGGCCAGCCCGGCCTTCAGGTCCACCACCGCCTCGTAGCCCGAGCCACGGATGGTGCCGACGGGGATGAAGGGGTCATAGACCAGGACATTCAGGCCGAAGGCGGCGCAGAGCCGCGCCACGCGCGTGCCGATGCGGCCGAAGCCCAGGATCAGCACGGTGCGCCCGGCGATGTCATGCGTCGGCAGTTCCGGCACCACGCCCCAGTTCAGGTCGCGCACCCGGGCATCGTACTGCACCGTGCGGCGGGCGCAGGCGAGCATCAGCATCATCGTGTGCTCGGCCACGCTGCCGGCATTGGCCTCGGGCGTGATGGTGACCACCACGCCGCGTTCGGTCATGCCGGGGATGTCGATCAGATCGTAGCCCACGCCGTGGCGGGCCACGATCTTCAGCCCCGGCGCCTGTGCCGCCATGGCGCCATCGACCACGTTGGTGCGGACGATGATGCCGTTGGCGCGCGGCAGCGCCACGTCCATGGCCTCCTTCGTCAGCTTGTGGACGACCTCCACGGTGACGCCCGGCGCCGCTTCCAGCAGCGCGATGGCATCGTCGTGGATCGGGCGCATGATCAGCACATGGGGCATCTGGCCTCAGCCTTTCTCGCAACGGATGAAGACGGTGGAACGGTTGGCGATCTCGCCCACATCCGCGACGCTGCGGTCGGGGCCGCCCTCGCCACGCAGGGGCTCGATGCCGGACGCCTGGAGGAAGGCGGCGGCGCGTTCCCCCTTCACGGCGAAGTTGATGTTCTGCGCGATGTCGCCGGTGCGCTTGGCCACGACCTCGGCATTCAGCTTGGAGACCACGACGCCCAGCAGCTCGCCCCGCATGTCGAGCAGCGGGCCGCCGGAATTGCCCGGCTGCACCGGCGCGCTGATCTGGAACTGGTTCGGATCGTTGCCCAGGCCGTTCAGCCCGTTGACCTCGCCGCGCGTCAGCTTGGGGTCGGAGGAGAGCAGGCCGGTCAGCGGGAAGCCATAGGCGACGACGCCATCCCCCCGCCGCACCGGCTCCGTGCGGAAGCGGATGGGCGGGCCGTCCAGCCCCGGCACGGCGATCAGCGCGAGATCCAGCTTCGCATCCACCTTGGCCGGCGGCACCGCGGCGAAGCTGCGGCCATCGGGCGCCCGCACCAGCACGCGGTCGCATCCGTTGATGACATGGCGGTTGGTCATCACCCGTTCCCGCGCCACCAGGAAGCCGGTGCCGGAGGAAGCCCGCACGCCGGGCTTCGGCTGCGCCTCGGGCGCGGTCGGGGCCGTGGGCCGGGCGAGGGACGACAGGATGACGGTGCGGTCGCCGCCGCAGATATCCTGCCCGCGCTGGACCGCTTCCCGGCCGTCGGACGCCACCAGCCGGATGTCGAAGCGGCAGCCCGCCGTGGCGGCGGGGCGCAGCGTGTAGGCGGCCTCGGGCGCCAGTGGCCCTTTCAGCAGGTTGCCGCCCCAGTCGGCGCGGCCGGACCGCACGGCGAAGAGCTGCGTGGCCTCCGCCCCGGTGCGGTTGACGATGCGGAAGGGGGCACCGGCCTCGGGGCCCGTCCCGGAGCCCATCTGGGCGGCGGCGGGGGAAAGGAGAAGGGCCAGTGCCGCCAGGGAAAGGAGCAGGGTGTTGCGCATGGCGGCCAGGGTGTCATCCACGCCGCCGGGGCGGTCAATCGGCTCGCGTGGCGGAAACATTCCCATCGGCCGGACTTTCCCGCAATGCGTCATTCAAGACAATAGAAACAACCTTGAGTAGTTCATCACGGCCGAAAGGCTTGCGGAGGAAGGGGAAGCCCGTGTCCTCCACGTCACGATCCTGGAGGCCCGACATCAGCAGCACGCGGGCCCCCGGATGGCGGCCGCAGAGGTAGCGCGCCAGCTCGGTCCCGCTGACGCCGCCGGGCAGGGCGACATCGGCCAGCAGCAGGTCGGGAAGGGAGGCGCGCAGGGCCTCCAGCGCGCCGGCACCGTCGGCGGCGGCCTGCACCCGCAACCCGGCCTCGCGCAGGGTCTCCTCCATCAGCCGGCGCAGGTCCGGCTGGTCCTCGACGAGCAGCACACTGCGCCCGCTCCAGCAGGGGTGGAGGGATGCGGCGGGCTCCCGCTCCCCGGCCCGGGGCGGGCTTTCCTCCTCTGCCGCCTCCGTTCCGTCCGCCCATGGCAGATAGAGGGTCAGGCTGGTGCCGCGTCCGGGCAGGCTCTCGATGGTGATGGAGCCGCCGGACTGGCGCACGAAGCCATAGGCCTGCGCCAGGCCCAGCCCGCTGCCGCTCCCGACCGGCTTGGTCGTGAAGAACGGCTCGAAGGCATGGGCGAGGGTCGTCCCGTCCATGCCATGCCCCGTATCCGTCACCTGCAGCGCCACGTAGTTGCCGGGTTCCAGACGGAGCTCCCGCGCCCGGGCGGCATCGAGCGGCAGGTTGGCGGCCCGCAGCCGCAGCGAGCCGCCCGCCGGCATGGCGTCGCGGGCATTGATGGCGAGGTTCAGGATCGCGTTCTCGAACTGCGCCGGGTCGGCCCGCACCGGCCAGAGTCCGGGCGCCGCTTCCGCTGTCACGGCGATCGGCTCGCCGATGGTGCGCGCGATCAGCTCCCGCAGCGGCGGCAGGACCTGCGCCATGTCCAGGGTGCGCGGCCGCAGCACCTGCCGGCGCGAAAAGGCCAGGAGCTGGCGCGTCAGGTCCGCCCCGCGCTCGGCCGCCCGGCGGGCCAGCCGCGCCATGCCGCGCAGCCGCTCATCGGGCGTGGCGGCGATGATCCGGTCCGTCTGGCCGATCACCACGGTCAGCAGGTTGTTGAAGTCATGCGCGATTCCGCCGGTCAGCCGGCCCAGGGATTCCATGTGCCGCACCTGGGCGAGCGCCTCCTCGGCGCGCCGCCTGTCCTGCTGCTCCGCCTCCAGGGCCCGCGTGCGCTCGGCCACGCGGCGCTCCATCTCCGCCGCCAGCACCTCGGCCTTCAGCCGCGCCACCCGCATGGTCCCCAGGCTCCGGTGCAGCATCTCGGCGAGGACGCTGTTCAGCAGGGAGATGGCGAAGAACAGGGTCAGGCCCACCGTGTGCTGGACATCCAGCGGCCCGAAGCTGTCCTCCGGGTCCAGCAGGAAGAACCAGGACACCAGGCAGGACAGGACCGTGGCCATCAGGCCCGGCCAGAAACCGCCCATCATGGCCGTGGTCAGCACCGCCGGCAGGAAGGTGACGAGCGGATAGCTCCCCGGCGCCATGATGCCGTCCAGTGCCAGCCGCAGCCCCAGCCCGGCCGCGACGAGCAGCAGTCCGGTTCCCCAGACCAGCAGGGGCTGGCGACGCCAGCGCTCCAGGAAGAGGAGCCGTTCGGCCATCAGACGGCGGCGCGTACCATGCGCACCAGGGCGGCCACGTTCTCCGGCGGGGTTTGCGGCACGATCCCGTGCCCCAGGTTGAAGATGAAGGGGCGCCCGCGCATCGCCGCCATCAGGGAGCGTGCCTCCGCCTCCAGCGCCGCGCCGCCCGCGACCAGGGCCTGCGGGTCGAGATTGCCCTGCAGCGCCAGGCCCGGTGGCAGGTTGGCCGCTGCCCAGCGCGGGTCCATGGCCGTGTCCATCCCGACCGCCTGCACCCCCGTCCGGGTGGCGTATTCAGCCAGCATCGGGCCGGCCATGCGGGGGAAGCCGATGATCGGGAAGCCGGTGGGCAGGTGCTTGCGCAGGCGGCGCACCAGCTCGCCCGTGGGCTCGATCACCCAGCGGCGGAACTGGGAGGGCGGCAGCAGTCCGGCCCAGCTGTCGAACAGCATCAGCACCTCGGCCCCGGCCCGGACCTGGGCCAGCAGGTATTCCGCCGTCGCCTCGGTCAGGGTGCGGATGAGCCGCCCGAACAGCAGCGGATCACCGAAGGCCATGCGGCGGGCATGCGCGAACTCGCCGCCGCCGCGGCCCTCCACCATGTAGCAGGCCACCGTCCAGGGTGCCCCGGCGAAGCCGATCAGGGCGGTGCGCTGGTGCTGCACCGCCAGCGTGGCACTGAGCAGGGAGACCGTCTCGAAAATAGGCCGGGCCCGGTCCAGGAACCCTTCCAGCCGCAATCCGGCGATCGCCTCGGCATCGCGCAGCGGCTCCAGCAGGGGGCCTTCGCCCTCGGCGAAGCGCAGGGGCTGGCCCAGCGCCCAGGGCACCATCAGGATGTCGCTGAACAGGATGGCGGCATCGAAGCCGTAGCGCCGGAGCGGCTGGAGAGTCACCTCGGTCGCCAGTTCCGGGTTGGTGCAGAGACTCACGAAATCCCCGGCCAGCGCCCGGACCTCCCGGTACTCGGGCAGATAGCGGCCGGCCTGGCGCATCAGCCAGAGCGGCGGCGGCCAGACGGCCTCGCCGGCCAGGGCTCGAAGGAAGGGCTTGTCCGGCATGTCCATGGTCCCTTCTCACTCGAAAATAAGAGTCAGAGAAGAGATGAGGTGGTCTGTAGGGCCTGTGGATAAAGGGGACGCAGGGCATCCACAGACTCATGCCGGAGTTTTCCACAGAGCCTGAGTCGGGGTGACTCGGCGAGTCAGGGCGAGTCGCTGACTCAGTCCCTGAGTCACACCGGGCCTGTGACTCAGCCATCCCGAGTGGGACGGGATGTGACTCGTCATCCCCGACTCTCCCCGCCTATGAGTCAGGGAGGGGAGTTTTCCCCCGGATGCACCATCTTCCCCGCTTTCCTCCACCGTTTCACAGTGGGGCCCATGTCCACCCGCGCCATCAACCTCCACCTGATTTCCGACAGCACCGGCGAGACGCTGGCCTCCATGGCCCGCGCCACCCTGGCGCGGTTCGAGGACCCCCATTGCATCCAGCACCGCTGGTTCCTGGTCCGGTCCCGCTTCCAGCTCGAACAGGTGCTGGAAGGCATCCAGGCCGAGCCCGGGCCGGTGCTCTTCACCATCGCCGACCGCTCCATCCGGCACAGCCTGGAGGAGTTCTGCGGCCGGCTGGGGGTGCGCAGCCTTTCCGTGCTGGACCAGACGCTGGAGCTCCTCCAGACCGAGATCGGTGAGCATGCGCGGGAGAAGCGGGCCGCCCAGCATGTGCTGGATGCCGACTATTTCCGCCGCATCGACGCCATGCACTACGTGCTGGCGCATGATGACGGGCAGGGCACGGCCGGTATCCACGAGGCCGATGTCTGCCTCGTGGGCGTTTCCCGCTCCTCCAAGACCCCGACCTGCTTCTACCTCGCCAACCGGGGCATCAAGGCCGCCAACGTCCCCATCGTCCCCGGCGCCCCCCTGCCGGAGGAGCTGAACGATCCGCCCTGCCCGGTGATCGGCCTGACCATCGACGTGCATTCGCTGATCGAGATCCGCCGCCACCGCCTCAAGCTGATCGGCGGGGCCGGGGTGCGGCAGGACAGCACGGATTACGTGGACCAGGAGGCGGTGAAGGCCGAGATCCTGGCGGCACGCCGGCTCTGCACCTCCCGCGGCTGGCCGGTGATCGACGTCACCCGCCGCTCCATCGAGGAAACCGCGGCCACGGTGGTGCAGCTCATCGAGGCCTGGCACCTCCGCCGGGCCCGCGCCGCGGCGCCCTACAAGCCACAGGACCCGGCGGCGGAGGTCATGGGCCGGCCGGCCGGCTGATCGGGTTTCGGGTCACGCTGTCCTTGGGGGCAAGGCTCCGCCTCGCCCCCAAACCCCCACTCCGCCAGGACCCTGCGGGCCCTGGACCCCATTCGTTGGCATTTGCTGTGGCCGGATCGCGCCGGAGAGCCATGCTCTCCGGCGACTGCCAGTGCCGCCAGTGCGGACACGGTGTTGTTTTTCTTTTCGGGCGCCCCGCCGGTCCACCTGCTCTCAGGGATCAGGCGTCAGGCTGACAGCAGCCACCAGCGCCAGCGAAAGCCCGGGGTCCGGGGACCGGCTTCGGTCCCCGGCGGAGTGGGGGTCTCGGGGGCGAGGCAGCGCCTTGCCCCCGGGCAGGTGGCCATGAAAGCGACATCGAAGTCCGGGCCGCGAAGGCCCTTCGTGTCAGACGCCGAGCTGTTCCGCCGCGCCGCGCAGGAAGCCGCGCAGGGTGTGCCGGAATTCCGGCTCGTCCAGCAGGAAGGCGTCGTGTCCCTTGTCGGAGGCGATCTCCAGAAAGGAGACATTGGCCGCCGCCTTGTTCAGTGCCCGCACGATCTCGCGCGATTCCTCGGTCGGGAAAAGCCAGTCGGAGGAGAAGGAGGTGAGGAGGAAGCGCGTCCGCGTGCCCTGGAAGGCCAGGGACAGGTCCCCGCCATGTTCCGCCGAGAGGTCGAAGTAGTCCATCGCCCGGGTGATGGTCAGGTAGGAATTGGCGTCGAAGCGGCGCACGAAGGTCGAGCCCTGGTGCCGCAGATAGCTTTCCACCTGGAACACGTCCTCCAGGAAGGTCAGCGCCTTGGCGCCCTGGAGGCGGCGGCCGAACTTCCGGGCCAGCGCGGCCTCGGACAGATAGGTGATGTGGGCCACCATGCGCGCCACGCTCAGGCCGCGCGCCGGGATCCGGCCATCCTCCCAGTAGCGGCCGCCCTTCCAGTCCGGATCGGAATGGATGGCGGCGCGGCCCACCTCGTCGAAGGCGATGTTCTGCGCCGAATGATGCGCGGCGGTGGCGATGGCCACGCAGGCGAAGACGCGGTCCGGGAAGGTCGCCGCCCATTCCAGCGCCTGCATCCCACCCATGGAGCCGCCGACCACGGCCAGCAGGCGCGTGATCCCCAGATGCTCGACCAGCCTGGCCTGCGCCCGCACCATGTCGCGGATGGTGATGACGGGGAAATCCGTGCCCCAGGGCCGGCCGAGCCCGCGCCCCTCGGCATCCGTCATCTCCTCCCGCGGGCCGGTGGAGCCCATGCAGCCGCCCAGCACATTGGCGCAGATGACGAAGAAGCGGTCCGTGTCGATCGCATCGCCCGGCCCGACCACGCCCTTCCACCAGCCGTCGCGGCCGGTCACCGGATGCGGCTCGGCCACATACTGGTCGCCAGTCAGGGCATGGCAGATCAGGATCGCGTTGGAGGCATCGGCGTTCAGCCGGCCATAGGTGCGATAGGCCACCGCCATGGGCGCGATGGTCATGCCGCAATCCAGGGCCAGCCCGTCCGCGAAGACGGCGCGCTGGTGTTCCACGCTCGGGAGAGGTGCCAGGGTATCGCTCACGGCCGATGGATTAGACCAGATCGAGGGATCACGAAATGGAGGCCGGTGCCCATCGCGGAAATGGGCGGTGTGACGCTTCGTGGCCGGCCCCGGGGGAGAGGCGCCGCCTCTCCCGCCGGACTCCCACTCCGCCCATGACCATGATCAGGACCGGAGCCGGTCCCCGGACCCCGGGCTTTCGCTGGCTCCGGTGGTGGGCGCTGTTTCCCGGCCCGGTCCCTGGGCGCAGGTGGACCGGCGGGGCGCCCGAAAAGAAAAACAACACCGTGTCCGCACTGGCGGCACTGGCAGTCGCCGGAGAGCCAAGCTCTCCGGCGCGATCCGGCCACAGCAAATGCCAACGAATGGGGTCCAGGGCGCGCAGCGTCCTGGCGGAAAAGGGGGTCCGGGGGAAAAGGCGGAGCCTTGTCCCCCGGGGCCAGCCAGGAAGCGCCTGCCTTTCAGCACCCGGTGAGACGTGGTGTCCGCTCGACCTCCAGCCCGAAGAGGGGCCGCAGGCGGGTGCCGAGGATGTTTCCGGCGAAGGCGGCCGCGAGCCAGACCCAGCCATGGAGGCTGCCGGAGGCGATGCCGGAGAAATAGGCGCCGATGTTGCAGCCATAGGCGAGGCGCGCGCCATAGCCGAGCAGCAGCCCGCCCAGGATCGCCGCCAGGGCGGAGCGCAGCGGCACGCGCCAGACGGGGGCGAAGCGGCCGGCCAGGGCGGCCGCGAGCAGGGCGCCCAGGATGATGCCGAAATCCATCACCGAGGTGACATCGGCCAGCACGCTGCCGTGCAACTGCGCCTGGGCGGCGGGCGTGGACCAGAAGGGCCAGGCATCGACATCGAAGCCCAGGGCGAGCGCCGCCTTGGAGCCCCAGAGCGCGAAGGCCGAGGTGATGCCCCAGGGCCGCCCGGCCAGGGCCAGCGTGGCGAAGTTCAGCAGGGCCAGGGCCACCGCCCCCGCCAGCAGGGGCCAGGGGCCGCGGGTGAAGCGGGCCAGTCCCTGGCGCGGCGAGGCCGGACGGGCGGCCAGGACGCCGTGGCGCCGCCGCTCCAGCACCACGGTCACGGCGGCGATGACGGCGAAGGCCGCGAGCTGCACCGCCATGGCGGCCCAGGGGCCCCAGAGCTGGACGATGGAGAGGCGCGGCAGGCTGGGCAGCGCCGCCCACCAGTGGAGATGCGCCGCGCCGATCGCGGAGCCGGCGATGAAGGCCGCCAGGGTGATCAGCATGCGCGTGGAGCCGCCGCCCACCGTGTAGAGCGTGCCGGAGGCGCAGCCGCCCCCCATCTGCATGCCGATGCCGAAGAGGAAGGCGCCCACCACCACCGAGGTGCCGGCTGGCGAGACGAGCCCGGTGACCGGCTGGCCGAACAGGCTGCCGGAGGCCAGGACGGGGAAGAACAGCACCGTCGCCAGGGCCAGCATGACCATCTGGGCACGCAGCCCCTCGCCACGCCGGTCGGCGATGAAGACCCGCCAGGCGGAGGTGAAGCCGAAGGCGGCATGGTAGAGCACCAGCCCCATCGCGGCGCCCAGCAGGTAGAGCAGGGCCTGGTAGGGGCTGACGGCCTGTCCGATCACCAGGGCACCGAGGATCAGCGCGGCGCCGGCGAGGAGGGCGGCCGGCCTCTGGATGCCAAGGGCGGCGGGGGAGGCCAGGGTCGTGGCGGACATTCGGGAGTTCCGCGAAATGGGGGCGTCGAACCACCCAAGAACGTGCCTGAATGGTACTTTCCGCCATATAAGCGAAGCAAAAGCGTGGTTCCACGCCGTTCCGGCCCGCGCGGGACATGAGAGATGCGCGGAGCACGCGACGCGGCCGGTCCGGCCGCGCGCCTATTCCGCCACCACCGGCGGGGCGCGGAGCCGGGTGGAACGCAGCTCGCCCTGACGTTCCAGCAGCGGATAGGCGATGCCGGCCAGATGCGCGCCGATGCGCTTGAGGTCGCGCGTCACGTCCAGCACCAGGCTCGCCGCGGCGGAACCCGTGGGGCTGGTTTCCACGAGATGGTCCGTCGCCTCCCGCTCCGCCGAGCGCCAGGCCTCCTTCTCCCGCACCAGTTGGCGCGCCGCTTCCGTATCCTCCAGCATGAAGACCGCGACGGCGAGGCGGAGCTGCGCCAGCAGGCGGTCGTTCTGCTGTTCCAGCACCTGCAGGTCCTCCGGCGAGAGCGGGATGCCACGGCGGGCCCGGCGGGCGGCGTGCTTGGACAGGTTGCGCGAGACGGCGTCGCCCGCATGTTCCAGCGAGATGGCGAAGGCCCGGATCTCGGCGAGGCGCCGGGCCTCCGTCTCCGGCAGGTCCTCCTGCGGCAGGCGGCTCAGATAGGCGTGGATGGCGCCGTGCAGCCGGTCCAGCACATCGTCCAGCCGCCCCACCGCCCGGGCCTCGTCCCGGTCGGCGCGGCGCAGCGCCTCGCCGGAATCGCGCAGCATGGTTTCCAGCGTGTCGGCCATGCGCAGCACCTCCCGCGACGCATTGGCCAGGGCGACGGACGGCGTGGCGAGCGCCCCTTCGTCGAGGTAGCGCGGCGCGCTGGGGTTGCGCTCCGGCGGCAGGTCCGGGAGCAGCCGGCGCAGCAGCTTCGACAGCGGGTCCAGCAGCGGCAGGAACAGCACCGCCATCACGAGGTTGAAGCCGAGATGCGCATCCGCCACCAGCCGGCCCGGCGCGGCGGAGAGCAGGGCGGTGACCTGTGGCAGCAGCGCCAGCACCAGGGCCGCCCCGGCGAGGCGGTTCAGCAGGTTGCCCACCGGCAGGCGCAGGCCGGCGGGGTCCGTCCCGCCGCCCCGCGCGCCATGGCGCGCGGCCAGGAGCGGCGGCACCGCCCCGCCCAGATTGGCGCCGGCGACCATGGCCACCGCCGTTCCGGCCCCGATGACGCCGGTGGAGGCGAGCGAGCCCACCAGCAGCACGGCGGCCAGCGAGGAATGCGTCGCCCAGGCCAGGAGCGCGGCCAGCAGGGCGGCGGCGGGCGGGGCGCCCTCCAGCAGGTGCAGGAGCTGGCGCAGGCCTACCGAATGTTCCACCGGCTGCATGGAGGAGAGCAGCAGGAACAGGGCGCAGAGCATCAGGCCGAGCCCGATCGCGGCCCGGCCGAGATCGCGGGTGCGCGCCTTCTTGCCGCGCCTGAATGCCATCCAGCCGAGCAGGATGACCAGTGGGAAGACAGGGCGGAGATCGAAGGACAGAACCTGCGCGATCAGCGCCGTGCCGACATTGGCCCCCAGCATGGCGCCCAGCGCCGGCACCAGCCCCAGCGCCCCGGCGGCGTGCAGCCCGCCCACCATCAGCCCCGCGGCGGTGGAGGATTGCAGTGCGGTGGTGGCGAGCAGCCCGGCGGCGAAGGCCCGCCAGCGGTCTCCCAGGGCGCGGCCCAGTCCTTCGCGGAGCTGGGCACCATAGGCGCGATCGATCCCCCGCTGCACGAGGCTCAGCCCATAGAGCAGGAGGGCCGCCTCGCCGGCGAGCTGGATCATCAGGCTCAGTCCGTACAATCCCTGTCTTTCACCTCCCTGGCTCTCGGGGCCGGGGGACGCATCGTCTCACGGCGCAAGATGACAGAACGATGACAGGAGGGGGCCGGGTTTCCAACCCGGGCCGCAGGACCGTCCCGGGAGGGTGCTTTAGCGCCCCAGCACGCCGTGCTGCCGGAGGAAGTCGAGCAGGGGCAGGAGCGGCAGGCCGAGGATGGCGCTGTGCTCGCCCTCCACCTTGCGGAAGAGCTGGATGCCCGGCCCTTCGAGCCGGTAGGCGCCGACCGAGGCCATGGCCTGTGCCCCTTCCTCCGCCACATAGGCATCGAGGAAGGCGTCCGAGAAATCCCGCATGGTCAGGCGCGGCACGGCCAGGTGCTGCCAGATCCGGACCCCGTTGCGCCAGCACAGCACCGCCGTGTGCAGCCGGTGCTCGCGGTTCCGCAGCGTTTCCAGATGGGTGCGGACCTCGCCCAGGCCGCGCGGCTTGTCGAACCAGCGCTCCCCTTCCTCCGTCCGGCAGGTGAGGAGCTGGTCGCCGCCGATCACCAGCACGTCCGGCGCACCCTGCCGCGCCAGCCTCTCGGCGACGCGGCGGGCCTTGGCCTCGGCCAGCAGCATCGCCGCCTCGCCGGGCGGGATGCCCTCGGCTTGGCAGCTCAGCTTGATGCTTTCCTCGTCCACGGCGGCGGCCACCGCCTCGAAGCGCAGCCCGGCCGCCCGCAGCAGGGCGGTGCGGGAGGCCGAGGCGCTGGCCAGGACGATGGCGGGGTTCTCGGTCTGGATCAAAGGCGTGCCGTGGGGTTGACGCTGGGAGGGATAGGCGATGGCGAGGGCGGCGTCACCTCCGGCGGTGCGCCCGGGGCGATCTCGGGCGCGGTGTCCGGCGTGATCTCCGGCACACCCGGTCCCGGTCCTGGTCCCGGCCCCGGCGTTGGCGGCGCCGAGGGCGGCGTGGCGGGGGGCTGCGGCACCTCCGGCGTGGCGGGCGGGGCGGACGGGTTGTCCGGAGTGGCCGGGCTCGGCTGGTTCGGCGTGATCGGGTCGGACATCGGCCGTTTCCTTTCGCTGTCGGGTCCGCGCCCGCCTCGGCATGGCGCGTCCCGGAAAGAACGGCGCGGATGGGCAAAAGCTCCAGGCGCGCCGAGCTTCCCCGATGCCGGGCCGGGGGCCGGGACCCGTGTTCCGGCATGTGACTCCGGCCCCGATCTGCCCTACATCCGGTCCCGATCCGTCTTCCGCGATCTGGTTTCTGGGATGGGACGCCTTGCCCGATAACGTGCCGCCGGTCCGCTTCGTCGCCAAGAACATGCGCCTCGACCTGCGCCTGATCGCGGAGATGATCCCGGAGGGTGCCAGGGTCCTCGATATCGGCTGCGGCGACGGCGCGCTGCTCGACCATCTGACGCGCGAGAAGCGGGCGGATGCGCGCGGCATCGAGATCGACATGGCCGAGGTGGCGCGGGCGGTGGGGCAGGGCCTCGCCGTGATCCATGGCGACGCGGATACCGACCTCGCCTTCTATCCCGACCGGGCCTTCGACTATGTGGTGCTGTCCCGCACCTTCCAGGCGGTGGAACGGCCGCGCGAGGTGCTGGCGCAGATGCTGCGCATCGGCAGCCGCGCCGTGGTCTCCTTCCCCAATTTCGGGCACTGGCTGCTGCGCTGGAAGCTGCTGGTCACCGGCCGGATGCCGGATACCGAGACCTGGAACCGGCCCTGGTACGAGACGCCGAACATCCACCCCTGCACCATGCTGGACTTCATCGCCCTTTGCGAGATGGAGGGCTATATCGTGGAGCAGTGGCTGGCGGTGGACGAGCACGGGCTCCAGGCACCCTGGCGGCGCAGCCTGCGGCTGGCGAACCTGTTCGGCGAGCAGGCGCTCTTCGTGCTGCGCCGGGCGGACACGCCGCCCCGGTAACTCCACTTCCGGTTGATCTTCCCTCCCTGCTCCTGTCCTCTCCGGAGGGTGTGGGAGGGGATGCCATGAGGACCGTGATGACCCGGTTCCGCCGGGGCCTGCTGCTCGCCGGCTGGCTGGGCCTGCTCGCGGCTGTGCCGGCCCTGGTGCCGGCGCGGGCCGAGGGTCTCGATGGCCGCATGATCGTCGGCTACCAGGGCTGGTTCGCCTGTCCGGGGGAGGCTCCGGGGGGAGGGTGGTTCCACTGGTTCGCGCCCCGTCGCGGCGGCGGGCTGGAGCCGAGTTTCGACCTCTGGCCCGATGTGTCCGGCATGCCCGCCGAGGCGCTCTGCGACACGCCGCTGCGCGACGCCACGGGAGCGCCGATGCGGGTCTATTCGGCGCAGCGGCGCGCGACGCTGGAGACGCATTTCCGCTGGATGCGGCAGCACGGGCTGCACAGCATGCTGCTCGCCCGCTTCGCCAACGCGCTGGGCACGCCCTTGCAGGGCATGGCCGACCGCACCCTGGACCTGGCGCTGGAGGCCGCCGCCTCGCAGGACGGGCAGGTCTTCATCGTCTATGACCTCACCGGCTTTCCGCAGGAGCGCTATCGCGAGGTGGTGGAGGATCTCCGCCGGATGCGCGCCGCCGGGATGCTCGACCGGCCGTCCTGGCAGCACCATCGGGGCCGCCCCGTGGTCAGCCTCTTCGGCCTGGGCACGGTGGGGATCGGCTTCGACGCGGCGCATGCGAAGGCGCTGATGGAAGGGCTGCACGCCACAGGGCCGCTGACGCTGATGGGGGGCGTGGCGGTGGACTGGCGGACGCTGACCGGTGCCTCCCGGCGGGAGCCGGAATGGGCGGCGGTCTATCGCAGCTTCGACATCATCAGCCCCTGGCCGGTCGGCGCCTATGGGGACGAGGCCGGGGCGGACGAGTTCCTGCGCAGCCATGTCCTGCCCGACCTCGCGGAAACGCGGCGCCTGGGCATCGGCTACCTGCCCGTGGCCTGGCCCGGCTTCTCCGCCACCAACCTGAAGCGGCATGACGGGCGTTCCGGCCCGCTGAACCAGATCCCGCGCCGCTGCGGCCGGTTCTACTGGCATCAGGCGCGGAACCTGATCGGCGCGGGGGTGCGGATGATGCAGACGGCCAATCTCGACGAGTTCGACGAGGGGACGGCCATCCTGCCCTATCTGCGGGACGTGCCGCACCCGCCGGGGGCGGCAGCTTTCCTGTCGCGCGACGCCGATGGCTGCGACCTGCCGGCGGACGGCTATCTGCGGCTGGCGGGGCAGGTGGCGCGGGGGCTGCAGGCGGGGCTGTTGCCGCCCTCGCCATGAAAGAGTGCGGCGCAGCGACTCGTGGAGGCCCTCCCGACAGAGGAATCAGGCGGCGAGGCGGCGTTCGGTGGTCTCGCGGCGCAGGGCCTCCATGGCCTCGGCGAGATGCCCGGCCGCTTCCTCGGCACCCAGTTCGAGGCAGCGGCGCTCCAGCACCTCCAGCATGCGCAGCACGGTGTCGGGCTCGCGCTTCGCGTGGTCGGGCCAGAGGAGGGCGACGACGGGCATGTTCATGATCAAAAGAGCTCCAGGGCAAGGCGGTCTGCGGCGCGGCGCTTAGCACCGGCGCCAGCGGCCCTGCCACGCTCTTCTCGCGTGGCTCGCCCCCGTTCCGCACAGGCCCACCCGTGGCCCGGGCCGGGAGGGGCAGGCCTGTCCCCGGGCTTCCATTCCGGGTGGTATCAAAAGGAATGCTGAACCTTGGCTTTGCGTAACTTCGTTTCTTGCTTACGCTTGTTCAGACGGGCCGGAGCGGCGAGGATCGCGACGGCCCGTTCTGTCAGGAGGAGCGCCAAAGCATGGCACGCGTCGCACTTGTCACCGGTGGTCAGCGCGGCATCGGGGCTACCATCAGCGAGAGACTGAAGGATCAGGGCCGCACCGTCGTGGCCTCCTATGCCGGGAATGAGGAGGCCGCCCGGGCCTTCACGGAACGCACCGGCATCCCCTGCATCCGCTTCGATGTCAGTGATTTCGAGCAATGCAAGGCCGCCGTCGCCGAGATCAAGGAGAAGCACGGCCCGATCGAGATCCTCGTGAACAATGCCGGCATCACGCGGGACGGCACCATGAAGCGCATGGACCGCAAGATGTGGGATGACGTGATCGACACGAATCTCGGCTCCTGCTTCAACCTCTGCAAGCTGGTCTGGGAGGACATGTCGTCCAGGAAGTTCGGCCGCATCGTCAATATCGGCTCGATCAACGGGCAGGCCGGCCAGTACGGGCAGGTGAACTACGCCGCCGCCAAGTCGGGTATCCACGGCTTCACCAAGGCGCTGGCGCAGGAAGGCGCGCGCTTCAACATCACCGTCAACGCCATCGCCCCAGGCTATGTGGACACGGAGATGGTGCGCGCGGTGCCGCCCGACGTGCTGGAGAAGATCATCGCCCGCATCCCGGTCGGACGCCTGGGCCGGGCGGACGACATCGCACGCGGCGTCTGCTTCCTGACCGCGGACGATGCCGAGTTCATCACCGGCTCGACCATCTCCATCAACGGCGGCCAGCACATGTACTGACCCGGCCGGAGAGCGCCGGCCCGGTTCCGCCGGGCCGGCGTCGCGGAGCTGGGCGCCGCGGGACCGCCCGGGATGGTTGACGGCCCGGGCCGTCTCGTCCTTCCTCCCCTCCTCCGGACGGGAGTTGCCGGGAACAGCGGAGGAGGAACCCGATGCCCTTCATGGTGCTCGCCTATGACGGCAAGGATGCGGAGGCCCCGGCCCGCCGGAAGGCCGCCCGCCCGGCCCATCTGGCCCGCGTGGCGCAGGAGGCCGAGTCCGGCCGCCTGTTGATCGGCGGGCCGCTGACCGATGCGGATGGCCGGATGATCGGCTCCATGATGGTGCTGGACCTGCCGGACGAGACCGCCGTGCATGCCTGGCTGGCGGAGGACCCCTATGTGCGGCAGGATGTCTGGAAGGACATCAGCATCCTGCCCTTCCAGATCGCGCCCCTGAAATACCGGCCCCTGCCGGGTGGCTGAGACCGCGATCCCCGCTGGCCGTCAGAGCCGGTCGCGGACGAGGCTGCTGGCGAACCAGGACACGATCGCGACGATGATGGCGCCCCAGAAGGCGGACCAGAAGCCGTCGATGCTGACCGGCGAGAAGAGGCTGGTCAGGCCGAACATCGCCGCGTTGATCACCAGCGAGAACAGGCCGAGGGTGAGGATGGTCAGCGGCAGCGACAGCAGCGCGACCACCGGGCGGATCACGGCATTGATCAGGCCGAAGACCACCGCGGCGAAGAGCGTGCCCACCAGGCCCGGCAGGTGGATGCCGGACACGATCTGCGAGGCGACCCAGAAGGCGATGGCGGTGATGACGGTCCGGAGCAGGAAGCCCATCTGCCCGATTCCTTGTCCTGTGGCGGGCGCAGTGTAGAGCAGTTCCGGCCTGATTCCCGCCTGCCGACCCCTGTGACCGGACCTTCCCCATGAACACGCCCCGCGCCACGCCGGCCCCGGCATCCCGGCCCGCTCCCCGCCTGAATGGCGCGACCTGGGCGGGCTGTGGCGCGCTGGTCCTCTGGGCGGCACTGGGCCTGCTGTCGCGCCTGGCGGCGGGGCTGCCGCCACTTCAGCTCACGGCCATGGCCTTCGCCGTGGGCGGCGGCCTGTCGTTGCTGCTGGTGGCGGCGCGCGGAAGGCTGGGCGCACTGCGGCAGCGGCCCCTGGCATGGATGCATGGCGTCGGCGGGCTCTTCGGCTATCACGCGCTGTATTTCGCCGCGCTCGCCCTGGCGCCACCGGTCGAGGCGAACCTGCTGAACTATCTCTGGCCGCTGCTGATCGTGCTGCTCGCCGCGCCGGTCCTGGGCCTGCCGCTGGGGCGGCAGCGGCTGCTGGGCGTGGCGCTCGGCTTCGCGGGCTGCGTGGTGCTGGTGGGGGCAGGGGCCTCCTTCCCGCCCGGCGCCGTGCCGGGCTTCCTGCTTGCCCTGGCCGCCGCCCTGACCTGGGCCAGCTATTCCGTCACCTCCCGCCGCTTCTCGCAGGTCCCGACCGAGGCGGTGTCGGGCTTCTGCCTCGGCGCCGCGCTGCTGGCCGGCCTGGCGCATGCGGCCTTCGAGACCACCATCCTCCCCGATGCCCGCCAGGGCCTCGCCGCGCTGCTGCTCGGCCTGGGCCCTGTGGGCGCGGCCTTCTTCCTCTGGGATGCGGGCATGAAGCGGGGCGACCCGCGCCTGCTCGGCACCCTCGCCTATGCGGTGCCGGTCGTCTCCACCCTCCTGCTCCTCCTCGCCGGGGAAGGTCAGCCGGACTGGCGTGTCGCCGCCTCCGCCCTCCTCGTCACCCTCGGCGGCTGGATCGCCGCCCGTGCCCGGTGAGCCCTGGGTGGTCGGGCCTTTGGACCGGGAAGCTCTGCCTCCCGGACCCTTTGCTGAGGGAGGGGCCGCTCAGGGGCATAATATGCCCCCGAGACCCCGCCATGAGCGCTCCGCGAGGAGGGGGATCGGGAAACCGGTTGATCCTGGCGCAACGGCGGTCAGTCCCCTCCTCGCGGAGCGCTCATAGGGTTCCCAGGGACTAACGTCCCTGGGCGGGGTGTCCAGAGGGGCAGGGCCCCTCTGGCCCCGGTCCGAACCACCAGGACCACCGCTCAGGACCGGCGGGGTGACCAGCCGGAGGGGGCCAGTTCGAAGCCGGCGAAGGAGAAGGCCGGGCAGACGGTGCAGGTCACGAGGCTCCAGCCCTGGCCGGCCGCCGGGGGCAGGGGGCGGCGGCCTGCCACCAGCGGCGGGGCACCACGGCGGACAGGCGCTGCCCGGCGGAAAGATGGGGGCCGAGCACGACCTCCAGGGGGTCCGACCCCTCCCAGCAGAGGCTGAGCTGGAGCGGCGCCCCGGCATGCCAGTGCCAGCCCTCGGCGGCATCCACCCTGTGCCAGTGGCTCCTCTCCTTCGCCGAAAGCAGGAAGAGGATCGAGGTCCCGGCCCCGCGTGTGCCGTCGCCGGGATCATCGCGCCAGGTTTCGCGGTAGCGGCCGCCCTCGGGATGTGGCTTCAGCTCCAGTGCCTCCGCCACCGCATCGGCGGTAAGCCGGGTGTCGCGCAGGTCGATGTTCATGAGGGGCCTCCCTGATGGATCACCGGAACTCGTCCTTGGCCTTCCGCAGCTTCGCCAGGGTTGCCACATCCGGGGCACGCAGGAAGGGATTGGCCGCCATTTCCTCCTCCAGCCGGGTGGGAACGGTCGGCTCGCCCCGGCCGCGCTGTTCGCGCGCCTGCTGCGCCCGGGCCTGGAGAGCCTTGTTGTCCGGCTCCACAGTCAGGGCGAAGCGGGCGTTGGACAGCGTGTATTCATGGCCGCAGCAGACCAGGGTTTCCGGCGGCAGGATGCGGAGGCGTTGCAGCGAGGTGAACATCTCCTCCGCCGTGCCTTCCAGCAGGCGCCCGCAGCCGAGCGAGAAGAGGGTGTCGCCACAGAGCAGGATATCCTGCCCCGGCTTTTGCCCCGGTTTCTGTCCAGCTTTCTGCCCTGGGCCCTGGGGGCGGGGGCTCTGTAGATGAAAGGCGATATGCCCGCGCGTGTGGCCGGGCGTGTCGATCACCACGGCACGCGCCGATCCGATGGCGATGCCGTCCCCCGGCGACAGGGCATGGTCCAGCGGTGGCAGGCGATAGGCATCGGCCCTGGCGCCGACCACCTTCGCGCCGGTGGCGGCGACGAGTTCCGCCACGCCGCCGATATGGTCCTGGTGATGATGGGTGAGCAGGATGAAGTCGCACCGCCCCTCCGGCAGATCGGCCAGGACGGGCCGTGCCTCGCCCGGGTCGCAGATGGCGACGGTGCCGGTCGCCGCATCCGTCACCGCCCAAGCATAATTGTCCGACAGGCAGGGAATCGCCCGAACCGTCAGGGCCATTGGCAGTGTCTCCCTTCGATGACCGCCCTATATTCGTCCCATGAGCGCCGAGGTCCATGGACTCGACCAATTCTACGCATCGCCCACCGGGATCGTTGCCAAGCGATTGCTACGGGCCAGGCTGCGTGCCGTCTGGCCTGAACTCGCGGGGAGCGATGTGCTGGGCGTCGGCTATGCCGGCCCCTATCTGCGCCTCTGGCGCCGCCGCGCCGCGCGGCTGATCTCGGTCGCGCCCCTACAGGGGCCGCCGCCGGGCCGGCTGTCGCCCTGGCCGGCGGATGGCCCCTGCGCCCTGGCCCTGGCCGAGGAGGAGAACCTGCCTTTCCCGGATCTCAGCTTCGACAATGTGCTGATGATCCACGGGCTGGAACATGCCGACCATACGAGGCGCCTGTTGCGGGAGGTCTGGCGCGTCTTGCGGGATGAGGGGCGGCTCCTGGTCGTGGTGCCGAACCGGCGCAGCATCTGGGCGCATCTGGACCATACGCCGCTGGGCCATGGGCAGCCCTATACCCCGGCCCAGCTCGCGAAGCTGCTGGAACGCGGCATGTTCCACGTGGAACGTCGCGATGGCGCGCTGTTCGTGCCACCTTTCCGGTCCAGGCTGCTGCTGCGGACGGCGCGGCTCTGGGAAGGTGCCGGCCGCGCCCTTTCACCGAAACTGTCGGGCGTGACGATCATGGAGGCCCGCAAGGAGGTCTTCGGTGCGCTGCCGCTGAGGAGCCAGCCGAGCGGCCGGCGAGTGACCGTGCCCGCCTGGGTCGGCCGTGGCCTGGCGCCGGCGGCCCGGGAACAGGGCCATGCCTCGCCGTCGGATGAGGTTCTGGCGCGCGAGGGCGATCTGGGGACCGAAGCGCCGCGTTGAGATTCGGCGAACCGGGGCCAAGCCCCGTACTGACGGAAGGGGCCGGGGGAAAAGGTGAACCTTTAACCCCCGGGAAGCGAAACACCCGGCCGGCGATCACCGGGATCGCCGGCCGTATCGGCTCCCTGTCAGGGAGCCTCGACGCACATGGCGACACCCATGCCGCCGCCGATGCAGAGGGTGGCGAGGCCCTTCTTCGCCCCGCGCCGCTTCATCTCGTGCAGCAGCGTGGTCAGCACCCGGGCGCCCGAGGCGCCGATCGGATGGCCGATGGCGATGGCACCGCCATTGACGTTCACCTTGTCCGGGTCCCAGCCCAGGTCCTTGTTCACCGCGCAGGCCTGGGCGGCGAAGGCTTCGTTCGCCTCGATCAGGTCGAGGTCCTGGATGTTCCAGCCCGCCTTCTGCAGGGCGCGGCGGGAGGCCGGGATCGGCCCGGTGCCCATGATGGTCGGGTCCACCCCCGCCGTGGCCCAGGAGGCGATGCGCGCCAGCGGCGTCAGCCCGCGCTTCGCCGCCTCTGACCCCTTCATCACCACGATGGCGGCCGCGCCGTCATTGATGCCGGAGGCATTGCCCGCCGTGACCGTACCGTCCTTGGAGAAGGCCGGGCGCAGCTTGGCCAGGATCTCCATCGTCGTCTCGGGCTTAGGGTACTCGTCCTTCTCCACCACCGTGTCGCCCTTGCGGCCCTTCACGGTGACGGGGGCGATCTCATCGGTGAAGCGGCCGGCCTTCTGCGCCTCGCCCGCCTTGCGCTGGCTGTTGTAGGCGAGCTCATCCTGCTGCTCACGCGTGATCTGGAACTTCTGCGCCACGTTCTCCGCCGTGGTGCCCATGTGATAGCCGTTGAAGGCTTCCCACAGCCCGTCGCGGATCATCGTGTCCACCAGCGCCAGGTCGCCCATCTTCTGGCCGGCGCGCAGGTTGGCGCAGTGCGGCGACTGGGTCATGCTTTCCTGGCCGCCCGCGACCACGATGCCGGCATCGCCCGTCGCGATCTGCTGTGCCGCCAGCGCCACGCTGCGCAGGCCGGAGCCGCAGACCTGGTTGATCCCGAAGGCGGTGCGCTCCACGGGGATACCGGCATGCACGGCCGCTTGCCGCGGGGGTTCTGCCCGGCGCCGGCGGTGAGCACCTGGCCCAGGATCACCTCGTCCACATCCTCCGGACGGATGCCGGCCCGTTCCAGCGCTGCCTTGATGGCGATGGCGCCCAGCGTATGGGCCGGGAGGCTGGCGAAGGCGCCGTTGAACGCCCCGACAGGCGTGCGCATGGCGGAGGCGATGACGATATCGTCCATGGTAGCGGTCCTTCCCCAAGGTTTACGGCTGATCTTGGTCCGCCCCCGGGAGGGCGGCAAGGCACCCCCGCCATGACAGAGGGGTGATTTGTTCGGAAGCCGAGAAGAAATCCTCCGGCCCCTATCCAGGCGTGGGGCCGGCGCGGGCTCAGAAGCTGCCCGGGAACTGGCCGCCATCGGCGAGCAGGCTCTGTCCGGTGATGAAGCCCGCCTGGGCCGAGCAGAGGAAGGCCACGGCCGCCGCGATCTCCTCCGCCGTGCCGTAGCGCTTCGCCGGGTTGGCGGCGGCGCGCTCGGCCCAGATCGCCTCATAGGGCCGGCCGGTCATGGCGGCGAGGCCGCGCACATGCGCCTCCTGCGCCTCCGTCGCCACGATGCCGGGCAGGACGTTGTTGATGGTGACGCCCCGCGCCACGGTCTGCCGCGACAGCCCGGCGCAGAAATTCACCAGGCCGGCCCGCGCGCCGTTGGACAGGCCCAGCTCCGCATGCGGCGACTTCACGCTGCGGGAGGCGAGGTTCACGATGCGCCCGAAGCCGCGCGCCATCATGCCGTCCACCACGCCACGGATCATCTGGATCGGCGAGAGCATCATCATGTCCAGCGCCCGAACCCAGGTGTCGCGGTCCCAGTCGCGGAAATCGCCGGGCGGCATGCCATCGCCGTTGTTCACCAGGACGTCCGGCTCCGGACAGGCCGCCAGCACGGCGGCGCGTCCCTCCCCGGTGGTCAGGTCTGCCGCGACGGGGGTGACGCGGGCACCGGTTTCCGCCGCGATGGAGGCGGCGGCGGCCTGGATGGTATCCGGCGTGCGGGCGGCGATGGTCAGCACCATGCCTTCCCGCGCCAGGGTCAGGGCGATGGCCCGCCCCATGCCGCGGCTCGCACCGCACACGATCGCCCGCTTGTCCTTGAGCCCGAGATCCACGCCCGCCCACCTTGCAGCTCTGCCGAAGGCCGGCAGGTTAGCGCGCGATCACAGGCGCGGGGAAATCCCCCTGGCGGTTTTCGTCGGGCGTCCCGGGGGAGAGGCTTTGCCTCTCGCCCCGGACCCCCTCTCCACCAGGACGCCCAAGAGTCCCATGGGGCGCCCTGGACCCGATGGGTTGGTTCCGGGTGGTGGCTCTTGGCTCCCTGGTCTGATCCGTCAGCGCGGTGGGCAGGTGAAGCTCCAAAGGAAACGGAGACCATCTCCGTGCTGGCGGCACCCGCAGTCGCCGGAGAGCGATGCTCTCCGGCGCGATCCGGCGTCAGCGAGCGCCCACGAACCGGGTCCAGGGCCCGCAGGGTCCTGGCGGATAGGGGGTAACGGGGGCGAAGGCGGAGCCTTCCCCCGGGCCACCGGGCGCAACGGGCTCCTATCCCCCCGGCACCGGCGCCGCCTCGGGGAGGATTCCGTCCTGCTTCAGGGCCCGCCAGAAATCGGCCGGGATGGGTTGGCGCATCAGTTCCACATTCTCCCGCACCCGCTGTGGGTTCTTGGTGCCGGGGATCACCGAGCACACCACCTCCGGCGCGGCGCAGAATTGCAGGGCGGCGGCGCGCAGGTCCACGCCATGCCGCTTCGCGATGGCGGCGAGGCGGTCGCGCGCGGCGACCTTCTCGGCGGAAGCCTCCTGGTATTCGAAGTTCCGCCCGCCGGCGATCAGGCCGGAATTGTACGGGCCGCCCACCACCACATGCGCGCCCCGCTCGGCGCAGCGGGGGAAAAGCTCCTCCAGCGCCGGCTGGTTCAGCAGGCTGTAGCGCCCGGCGAGCAGGAAGACATCCGGATCGGCCTGCTCCAGCGCCAGGACACAGGGCTCGACCCGGTTCACCCCCAGGCCCCAGGCGCGGATCACGCCTTCCTCCCGCAGCTTCGTCAGCGCCACGGCGGCGCCCTTCATCGCCGTGTCGAAGACCTCGCGCCAGCGTGGCCCATGCGCATCCTCGGCGCAGTCATGGATATAGGCCACGTCGATGCGGGCCAGGCCCAGGCGTTGCAGGCTGTCCTCGATCGAACGGCGGGCGCCGTCGGCCGTGTAGTCATAGTCCACCCGGAAGGGCAGGCCGGCGACGAAGGGCCCGTGCTGCCCGCCCTTGCTGGCATCCGCCCGCAGCAGCCGTCCGACCTTGGTGGAGAGCACGAACGCGTCGCGCGGCTGGTTGCGCAGGAACGCCCCGAAGCGGTGCTCGGAAATGCCGGGCCCGTATTCCGGCGCGGTGTCGAAGTAGCGGATGCCGCAGTCCCAGGCGGCCTGGAGCGTGGCCGCGGCATCGGCGTCGGAAACACGTTCGAACATGTTGCCCAGGGGCGCGCCGCCGAAGCCGAGGGGACCGGGCGGGGCGTAATGCTGGCTGGCGGACAATGGGATACCTCCTTCGCTTCGGCGGATCGCACCGGGAGCAGGACGCCGCAGCGGCCATGGAGTTGCCCTGGAAGCCATGCTGGAAACAGGCATCGGTCTGCACGGCCATCCATCCCTGTTGTAGGAGACGCCCGACGCGCAGCGGATCACGGAATGGGATGACGGAGCTTCTGGAGCGATTGACCCTGGTGGATCTGGTGGGCTCCATCGGGACGCTGATAGTGGTGACGGCCTACTTCCTGACCCAGGCCCGCCTCCTGGCCGCAACCGGCCTGGCCTTCCCGCTCATCAATCTCTGCGGCTCGGGGCTGATCGCCTTGTCCCTGTCGCGGAATTTCAACCTCGCCTCCGCGCTGATGGAGTTCTTCTGGATCGCCATCAGCCTGCTCGGCATCGTCCAGGCTTTGAGGGAAAGGGGCCGGCGCGGCGGCTGCTGAATCTCCGCGAAGGCGGCCGTACGACGCTGCCCCGATCACCCCAGCCCGCGCGCCCAGTCCAGCAACGGCCGCCACAGCACCGTCTCTCCCGTCCGCCCGGCGACCATGCCGATATGCCCCGCCGCCGCATCGTGCCGCAGGGCGCCCGGCAGGGCCTCGGCCAGGGCGCGGGCGCTGTCGGGCGGCACGATGCGGTCGCGGTGCGGGATGGCGACGAAGGCCGGGCCGCGCCAGCGCGCCGGATCGACGGCCTCCCCCGCCACGCGCCATTGCAGGCGGGCCGGGGTGTTCTGGCCGTACCAGCCGCCCAGGCATTCCCGCGCCACCGGGGCGGGCAGGGGCACGCCGTCGTTCAGCCAGTCCTCCAGCGCCACGAAATGCGCCGCCCGCTCGGAACCCGGCTTCAGCCGGGCGAAGGCGCGGAACTTGCGCGCCACGCCGAACGGATCGAGCTGGGCGAAGAGGGTCTGGATGGCCTCGACCGGCAGGGTGCCGGTGGCGGCGAGGGCCGGTTCCAGCAGCGGCAGCAGGCCGGCGAGGCTGCGCGCGCGCGGTGCCTGATCCCCGGCATGGAAGTCCCAGGGCGTGGCGAGCAGGGCCAGGGCGCGCACCCGGTCCGGCCGCCGCATCGCCGCCGCCAGGGCCAGCAGCCCCCCCATGCAATAGCCGACCAGCACCACAGGCCCCGGCACCGCCGCCAGGGCGCGTTCC
The DNA here is from genome assembly GCF_023078375.1 of Roseomonas gilardii subsp. gilardii. Lineage (NCBI taxonomy): Bacteria > Pseudomonadati > Pseudomonadota > Alphaproteobacteria > Acetobacterales > Roseomonadaceae > Roseomonas > Roseomonas gilardii. Next base: position 764,017 of record NZ_CP095554.1, read on the forward strand.
AGCCGCCCGGCGACGAAGCCGGTCAGGTCCATCCCCCGCTCCACATCGCCGGGATAGCCCCAGTCCAGCAGCAGGGGGCGCGCGCCCTGTCCCGCCAGCCAGGCCAGGATCGAATGCCCCGGCATCAGGTCCAGCACCCAGGCCCGGTTCACCAGGGAGGGCACGAAGAACAGGGTGGGACCGGAGGCCTCGCCCCGGCCGGGCGGCCCATGGTCCAGCAGCCGGCTGGCGCCTTCCTGCCAGAGGACCGGATGCACCGGACGTTCCGGGAGGGGTTCGTACCGGCGATAGGCCGCGAGTCCGCCGATCAGCCCCGAGTCGAGGTCGAAGAGGCGCCGCGCCACCGCGGCGCGCAGCTCATCGGCGTTTGACCCGGACGCGTCGAGGGCGCGCAGCAGGCGCAGCGCCTCCCGCCGGGTCCGGGCCGAGATCGGCCAGGCGCCGCTCCAGCTCTGCCACGCGTCGCAGGAGGACTTCGACGAGCGCGGCGGAACCATCGCCAGCGCCAGTTGCGCCCGCCACCCCGCCAGCAGGAGGTGGAGGGGCAGGGGACGCGGCCCCCGGCGGAAAGCCCCAGGAGGGTCCGTGTGGGGATTGGGCGCGGAAGAAGGCGGCGAAGGGGCCGAACTCATGCGGCGGTGCCATTCCGGCGGTGGGCCAACCCGCGGGCCATCCCATGGGTCCGCCGGGCGCCCCGCCGGGGGCGCCGCCCCAGCCTGCCGCGCCCTGCGACATCCAGGCGGCCAGCATCCGCGCCAGCTCCGGGTCGGTCATCCATCCGGCGATTTCCGTCTGCCACAGGGTGATCCAGTCCTCGGCCAGCTGTTCCAGCGTCCGCGCTTCATGCTCCCGATCCCCCTCATCGGGGTGCGACATCCATCCTCCTGCGCACAACCCTTTCGCGCCGCCGCATAGTGGGGCTAGCATGAAGCCCAAGGAACAGGGAGGGTGCCCACATGGTCGAACCCACGAGGCTCCGCGAAATGCCGGACGACGACACCGCCGGATCCAGCCAGGCGACCGGCCAGGGGCCGTCCCAGCCGGCGAAGCCGCCGGTGGTGGTGAAGAAATACGCCAATCGCCGCCTCTATAACACCGAGAGCAGTTCCTACGTCACCCTCGAGGACCTCGCCCAGATGGTCCGCGCCGGGCGCGACTTCGTCGTCTACGACGCCAAGTCGGGCGACGACATCACCCGCTCGGTGCTGACGCAGATCATCGTCGAGGAGGAATCGAAGGGCAGCGCCATGCTGCCGACCTCCTTCCTGCGCCAGTTGATCGGCCTCTATGGCGGCAACATGCAGACCGTGGTGCCGCGCTATCTGGAAACGGTGATGGCCGGATTCGCCCAGCAGCAGGAGCAGATCCGCCGCTCCATGGAGGCGATGGGCGGCCTGACCTCCTTCCCCACGCCCTTCGCCGGGTTCGAGGAGCTGAGCAAGCAGAACATGGCGATGATGGAACGCGCCATGACCCTCTTCAGCCCCTTCAGCGCCACGCGCCGCGAAGGCGCGGCCCCGCCGAGCGAGGTCGATCTGCTGCGCGAGGAACTGGCGGCGGTGAAGGAGGAACTGGCCAGGGCCAAGGCGGGGAAAGGCTGAGACGCTCTTTCAGCCGGCCGCGGGCTGGCCGTTCCGCCTGACCTGCGGCAACCTCCGTGCCATGCTGGCACGTCCTTTCCTGTTCCTGGCACCGGTCCTGATGGCCGGTGCCATCCTCGCGCCCCATCCCGCGCGGGCCCAGCCCGCCGAGGCGCCGCTCCTTCGCATCGGCCTGGCCGCGGAGCCGAGTGCCGCCGACCCGCACCATTACGCCCTGACGCCCAACAGCACCCTGCGGGCCCATCTCTTCGATGCCCTGACGGATGTGGACGCGGCGCTGAAGGTGGTGCCGGGCCTCGCCACCCGCTGGGAGCGGACGGATGACCGGAGCTGGGTCTTCCACCTCCGGCCCGGCGTGACGTTCTCCAATGGCGAGTCCTTCGGCGCGCCCGATGTCGTCTTCTCCTTCTGCCGCATCCTGAACAACAAGGATGAACTGGTCTCCTCCTTCTCGCAGATCGTGCGGCGCCTCGAATCGGTGGAGGCGAAGGGCGAGGACACGCTGCTGATCCGGACCCGGGTGCCGGAACCGCTCCTGCTCTCCGATCTTTCCGCCCTGGCCGTCATCCCGCGCTCGCTGGGGCGCAAGGAAGGCGTCCGCTTCGATGGCGGGACCGCCTGTGGCGGGGAGGCGCAGGGCCCCTGGCCGACGCAGGCCGCCTTCAACAGTGGCAGCGCCGCGATCGGCACAGGCCCCTATCGCCTGGCCACCTATGCGCGGGGCGAAGCCATCGTGCTGCGGCGGAACGAGCACTACTGGGGGCCGAAGCCGCACTGGGCCGAGATCCGGATGACCCCCATCACCCAGGCCGGGCCGCGCATGGCGGCGCTGCTGGCGGGGGACCAGGACCTGATCGAGTCGCCCGCCACCGCCGACCTGCCGCGCCTGCGCCGGGAGGCCCGGTTCGCCATCGCCGCCGCGCCCACCACGCGGCTGATCTTCCTGCAACTCGACACGGCCCGCGATCCGTCGCCCTTCGTGGAGGGGAGGAACGCGCTGCGCGATCCGCGCGTGCGGCAGGCGCTCTCCCTGGCCATCGACCGCAAGGCGCTGCAGGAGCGGATCATGGATGGCGGCGCCACCCCGGCCACCCAGTTCCTGCCGGACGGCATGCTCGGCACCATCCCCGGCCTGCCGGTGCTGCCCTACGATCCCGCGAAGGCGAAGGCGCTGCTCGCGGAGGCCGGCTATCCGGACGGCGTCTCGCTGACGCTGCACGCCACCAACAACCGCTACATCAACGACGCGCGCCTGGCGCAGGCCATCGTGCAGCAGTGGCAGCGCATCGGCGTGAAGGCGGAGCTCGACGCCATCCCCGCCGTCAGCTTCTTCGCCCGCCGCGGCAAGCGGGACTTCTCCGTCGCGATGGGCGGATGGAGCACGGATGCGGGCGAGACGCTGAACTTCTTCCGCTCCTGGCTCATCAGCACCGATGCCGCCAAGGGGCTCGGCACCAGCAATTACGGCGGCTGGTCGGACCCCGCCTTCGACCATGACGTCGGTGCCGCGCTGCTGGAGATGGATGAGGGCCGGCGCGCCACCCTGTTGCAGCAGGCCGGCCGCCGCGCCCTGGCGGAGATGCCCGTCATCCCCCTGCATTTCGAGAGCGCGGTCTGGGCGATGCGCAAGGGCCTGCGCTATCCCGGCCGCGTCGATCAGACGACCCTTGCGACGGAAGTGGAAGAGACACGATGACCCCCGGGAACTGCGCGCGGCCCTTTCCGCCCCTGGCCGGGCCTCCATCCCCTATACCGATCCCTTCAGCCCCGACCGGCCGCTGGTGCTCGAATGCTACCGCCCGGCCGCCCACCGGCCGGACAGCCCGGTGGTGCTGGTGCAGCACGGCATGGGCCGCAATGGCGACGAATACTGCGAGGCCTGGGTCCCCGCCGCCGACCGGCACGGGCTGCTGATCGTGGCGACAAGTTTTCCGGCGGCCTCCTGGCCCGGCTCGCGGCCCTACAACGACGGCCATGTGCTGGAAGAGGATGGCAGCCTGCGGCCGAGGGAGAACTGGTCCCAGGCCATTCCCGGCCGTGTCTTCGCCCTGTTGCGCGAGGCCGGGCTGACCACGCGGGACAAGGCCCATCTCTGGGGGCATTCGGCCGGCGGCCAGTTCGTGCACCGGCTGATGGCGACGCAGCCGCACGACATCTTCGAGGCGGTGGGCCCGGCCAATGCCGGCTGGTACACGCTGCCCACGCTCGACCTGCCCTATCCGCAGGGCCTGGCCGGCATCGGCCTGTCGCGCGAGGACGTGGTGCGGCTGCTCGCCTATCCCATGGTCCTCTTCGCCGGGGACCAGGACATCGAGACCCAGGCGGACAACCTGCCGAAGCACGAGGCGGCGCTGGCGCAGGGGCCGCACCGCTTCGCCCGCGCGCATCACTACCTGGCCCGTGGGCAGGCGGAGGCGGCGCGCCTGGGCGTCCCCTGCAACTGGCGGCTCGTGGTGGTGCCGGGCATCGGCCATGAGGGCATGCGCATGTCCGCCGTGGCGGCGGACTACTGGTTCGATGGCCGGATGCCCGAGGCGCCTGTGGCACCGCGCGCCGTGACGACGGAGCTCTGACGCCCCTCAGGACCGGACCCGCCCCCGGAGGCAGCGTGCCGCCGGGGGCGGGAGGCCGGCCTCAGCCGAGGCGCTGATAGGCCACCCGCTTCGCCCGCCCGCCATGGACCTCCAGCTCCCTGGGCGCCCCGGCCGCGTCGCGCAGCAGCCGCACGTCCAGCCAGCCATTCATCAGCGTGCCGGGCACATGCACGCGCACCACGTCGCCCTCCACCGGCTCCACCCGCCAGGGGCCGGCCGAGACCACCGGGCCGCGCAGCCGCACCGCCATGCCTCCGCCTTCCTCCGGCGCGATGGTCCAGACCGCGTCCATCTCCTCGCTGCGCCAGGTGCCGGCGAGGCCGGGCGGCAGGGCGGCGCCGGGGGCCACGCGGTGCCAGCGCGAGACATGCCCGGCATCCTGTTCCACCTCGATCAGCTCCCGCCCCAGTGGCCGGATGAACAGCGCGGTGCTGCTGGCGGGCGACATCAGCCGCCCGTCCGGCGCCGCCACGGCCTTCACGGCGAGGCCGTTCAGCGACAGCGTGGCCCCGCCATCCTCCGTCGCCGTGATGTCCAGCGTGGTGGTGCTGTCCGGGTCCAGGTAGCAGCCCGCCAGCGCCTCCAGCTCGCCACGCGGAGGCAGGGCCCGCGCCGGGCGGATGCCCGGCCGCTCCTCCAGGATCACGTCCAGCACCCGCTTCGCCAGCGCGCCGGGATCGGCGGTGCTGTCATTGGTGATGGCGATCACCGTCACCTCATGGCCGGGCACGCGCAGGAATTCGGTGCGGTAGCCGGGCCAGAGGCCGGAATGGCCGACCGTCCGCACGCCGCGATAGCTGCGCACGATCATGCCGCGCGCGTAGAAATTCTCCCGCCCGTTGTTGAAGGGCGTCTGTTCCGAGAGCGCGTCCAGCCAGTCCGCGCCCAGGCGCCGGGTGGTGAAGTTGCGGTCCCAGAGCGCCAGATCCTCGACGCCGGACACCAGCCCGCCCTCCCCGCCGATGCGGAAGCCGTGCGGCGCGCGCGCCCAGCCGCCGCCTTCCTGCGGGCGATAGCCGGTGGCCAGCCGAGGCACCGCCTCATAGGGGTCCTCCACCATCCGCGTGTCGCTCATGCCCAGCGGCGCGAAGATCCGCCGTTCCAGGAAGCCGGGCAGGGGCTCGCCGGACAGGTGCTCGGCGATGCGGCCGAGCAGCAGGAAGTTGCTGTTGCTGTAGAGGAAGCGGCCGCCGGGCGCGAAGTTCAGCCGGCGCTGGCGGCGGATGCCCTCCAGCAGCATGGCCTGGTCCACCGCCGTGCCGAGATCGGCGCCGCCCTGGCGCTGGATCTCCAGCATGTCGCGGATGCCGGAGGTGTTGTGCATCAGATGCGCGACGGTGATGCCGGGGTCGAGATCGGGCAGTTCCGGCAGGTGCCGCCGCGCTGGATCGTCCAGCGAGAGCTTCCCTTCCTCCCGCAGCATCAGGATCGCGGCGCAGGTGAACTGCTTGCTGACCGAGGCGATGCGGAAGCGGGTGCCCGGCCCGATCGGCACGCCGTGCTCGATGCTGGCGAGCCCCGCGCCCCGGTGCAGCACCAGCTCGCCCTTCCGCACCACGCCCAGCGCCACGCCGGGCCCCGCGCGGTCCCTCCAGGGGGCGAGCAGCGCGTCCACCCGGCGTTGCAGCAGCAGCGAATCCAGTTCCATGGGGCGTTTCCTCAGACCAGGGAGTCGAGCAGCGCGGCGATGAGGAGCCCCATCGCCGGCTTGCTGACGGTGCGGAAGGGCTCGGTTTCCGTCTGCGCGCGATGGACCACGACCAGGGCGAGGCCGGGCACCACCAGCAGGAGATGCCCGCCCCAGCCGCGCGCCGAATAGGCGTCGCGCGGCAGGATCACCCCGGGCAGGTGGATGCCGTCGCGGCAGAGCCACCACATGTAGCCATAGGCGCCGTCATCGCCCGCATCGGAGAGGGGCCGCAGGGAGGCGCGCACCCAGTCGGCGGGCACGAGCTGTTCCTCCCCCCATCGCCCCTCCTGCAGCCAGAGCTGGCCGAAGCGGGCGAGGTCGCGGGCCGAAAGGCGGATCGGATAGGCCGGGTGGAGGCTTTCGGGCGATGCCACATGAAAGGCGTCGCCGGCTGTGAAATCCTGCATCCCCAGCGGCCCGGCGAGGCGGGTGGCGAAGGCTTCCGGAATGCCCTGGCCGGTCATGCGCTCGTAGACCGTGCCGAGGGCGTTGAAGTCCCAGTTGTTGTAGGTCCAGCGCGTGCCGGGCGGATGGGCATGGCGCGGCGGCTTGATCCGCTTCATCCAGTCGCTCTCGTAGCCGGCCGGATGCATGATGCCGGAGCGCGCGGTCAGCAGGTCATGGACCGTGGCGCCGCGCTCCACGGGCGAGAGCCTTTCGCGGTCGTCGATGCCCAGGGATTCCAGCGTCGCCGACAGGTCCATCCGCCCCTCCGCCACCGCCATGCCGATCAGGGCGCAGAGGATGGACTTCCGGATCGACCGGATGTTCGCCTTCCAGGCCGGGTCGCCCATGGCGCCGACGGTGCGCCCTTCGCGCAGCACCAGCAGCCCCTCGCAGCCCAGGGACTGCGCGCGGTTCAGCACACGGGCGAAGCGGGTGGGATCGAAGCCGGCGGCGGCGGGGCTGGGCCAGGGCGTGCCGAAGGCGGGGCGGTTCATGGCCGCCATGGTGCCCCGGATCGCCGGAAAGGCGAGCCCTTGCCGGATGGGTTGTTCCGGCCTTGCCCTGTCCCGGGGGCAAGGCGCTGCCTTTCCCCCGGACCCCCTATCCGCCAGGACCCTGCGGGCCCTGGACCCGGTTCGTTGGCGCTGGCTGCCGGCCGAAGCACGCCGGAGAGCATGGCTCTCCGGCGACTGTGGGCGCCATAAGCGCGGACAGAGTGTTGTTTTTCTTTTCGGGAGCCCCGCCGGTCCACCTGTTCTTGGGGATCAATCTGCAGGCTGACGGTTGCCACCAGCGCCAGCGAAAGCCCGGGGTCCGGGGACCGGCTTCGGTCCCCGGCGGAGTGGGGGTCCCGGGGGCGAGGCGGAGCCTTGCCCCCGGGGGCAGCCACCGGCCGCGACGCCCAGGCCGGGAAGGCGCGGATCATGCTGGCAGGGCCAGGAAGTGCTCCACCGGCATGGCGCGCCCCCAGAGCCAGCCCTGGACCTCGTGGCAGCCGACCTGCCGGACCATGGCGAGTTCCGCCTCCGTCTCCACCCCTTCGGCCACCAGATGCAGGCCGAGCGCCCGGCCCATGGCGGCGATGGCCTGCAGGAAATCCGCCCCGCGCGGGCCGGTGGCGGCGGCCCGGACGAAGGATCGGTCGATCTTCAGCTCGTCGATCGGCAGGTCGCGCAGCCGCGACAGGGAGGAATAGCCCGTGCCGAAATCGTCGATGGCGATGCGGCAGCCGATCTGGCGCAGCGCCAGCAGATTGCGCTCCAGCGGCGCGGGCTCCCCGGACAGCGCGCCCTCCGTCACCTCGATCACCAGCCGGTCGCCGGAGGTCCGGCACCGCGCCAGCCGTTCCGCCAGCCCTGCCGCGAAATGCCCGTTGGCGAGGCAGACGGGCGGCAGGTTGATGCCGATCCGCCGCCCGGGGGCGAGGCGCGGCAGCAGGGGCACCACCCGTTCCAGCAGCCGGTCGGTCAGGCCGCGGATCATCCCGGTTTCCTCGGCCACCGGGATGAACTCGGCGGGCGGGACGAGGCGGCCATCCGCGCGGCGCCAGCGCAGCAGGGCCTCGCCGCCGGTCAGCGCCTTGCCGGCGGCGGTGTAGCGGGGCTGGATCTCGACGAAGAGGCCGCTTTCCGGCCCGGCATCGAGCATCCGGTGCAGGTCCTGGAACAGGGCGAAGCGGTGCCGGGTCGCCGCGCGCATCGGCGCGGCGAAGCGCCGGACCTGGCCGGAGGTCCCCTGCGGCGTCTGGGGGCGGGCCTCCAGCAGCGCCACCGTGGCGGCCTCCAGCAGCGCCTCGGCCGAAGGCCCGTCCTCCGGCGCCCTGGCCAGGCCGATGGCGAGGGCGGGCAGGGGCGTGCCGCCCGGCGCCAGGGCCATGCCCTCCATCGCCTCGCCGATCCGCGCCGCCAGGGCCTCGGCCCGGGCCTGGGCGGCGGGATCGGTCAGCAGGATGTCGAAGCCTTCCTCGCCCGAGCGGGCCAGCAGGGCATCGCCGGGCAGCAGGGGCGCGATCCGCCCCGCCACGGCACGCACGGCCTCCTGGCCCGTCTGCCGGCCGGTGGCGGCGACGATCTTGTCCAGCCCTTCCATCCGCAGCCGCAGCAGCGTGGCACTGGCGCCCGGCTGGTCGAGATGCGCGGCCAGCACCTCCCGCAACCGGCCATGGTTGGGCAGGCCCGTCAGCTCGTCCACATAGGCGAGGCGTTCGATGCGGGCGGCGGCGGCGTGCAGGGCCGTGTTGTCGCGGATCACCGCGACGAAATGCTGGCCCCCGTCCATCTCCAGCTCGGACAGGCTCAGATGGATCGGCACCGGCCGGCCGTCGCGGTGCCGCGCGATGGTTTCCCGCCCGACGCCGACGACGCGCGGCACCCTGCTTTCGTGGTAGCGCGCCATGTAGCCGTGGTGCTGGCCCGCCTCCTGGGAATTCACCAGGATCGCGACGTTGCGGCCCAGCAGCTCCTCCGGCGCCCAGCCCAGGATGTCGAGCATCTTGCGGTTGGCGTAGGTGATCCGGCCGGCCGCATCCGCCACCACGATGCCTTCCGCGACATGGTCCACCACGGCCCGGAAGCGATGGGTGGCGGCCTGGTCCTCGCCCGGATGCGGCATGGGGGGCGGTGCGGGGGACGGGGTGGCGGGTGGGGATGCTGCCATGGCCTCCGCCATGCCGTGCGGGCCGGTTCCGGCGGCCCGGGCCTCCCGGGAGCGGCCGGCCGCCTCATCCGCCATGCCGGTGCGTACCGGCTGGCTCCGGCACGCCGTGACAGAGGTCATTCAGGTTCCACAACTGAGGCGTGTTTCGATTTTCTTCTCCCATCCTACAGGATGCAATCCGAAAGGTTAACTCTGCATCCCGATCCGTACCCTTCCCACCGCCATCCAGGCGGCTTAATCCTGGCGCGACTTTCGGCCGGATGCCGGGCTCTTCCAGTGGTTCCCCAGGGCTTCGCGGCCCGGCGGCGTCTGGAAAGGCCGGCCACCCCGGCCGCGCCTCTGCCAGACAGCCGGAACGAGATGACCGACGCCGCCACGCCCGCCCGCTATGACTTCGCCGCTGCCGAACCGCGCTGGCAGGCGGAATGGGAGGCACGTGGCTGCTTCGCCGTTCCCGACGTGCCCGATGGCAGCAAGCCCAAGGCCTATGTGCTGGAGATGTTTCCCTACCCCTCGGGCAAGATCCATATGGGGCATGTGCGGAACTACACGCTGGGCGACGTGATCGCGCGGCACAAGCGCGCCACCGGCCATGCCGTGCTGCATCCGATGGGCTGGGATGCCTTCGGCCTGCCGGCGGAGAACGCGGCGCGCGACCGTGGCGTGCATCCGGCGAAGTGGACCTATGCCAACATCGCCAACATGCGCGCCGAGCTGAAGCGCATGGGGCTGAGCCTGGACTGGAGCCGGGAATTCGCCACCTGCGACCCGGAATACTATGGCCAGCAGCAGGCGCTGTTCCTGGAATTCTGGAAGGCCGGGCTGGTCGAGCGCAAGGAGAGCTGGGTCAACTGGGACCCGGTCGACCACACCGTGCTGGCCAATGAGCAGGTGATCGACGGGCGCGGCTGGCGTTCCGGCGCCATGGTCGAGAAGAAGTCGCTGAGCCAGTGGTTCCTCTCGATCACGAAGTTCGCGCCCGAGCTGCTGGAAGCGCTGGACGGGCTGGACCGCTGGCCCGAGCGCGTGCGGACGATGCAGGCGAACTGGATCGGCCGCAGCGAGGGCGCGCGGGTGCGCTTCGCGCTGGCGGAGCCGGTGGATGGCATCCCGGAGGTGGAGGTCTTCACCACCCGCCCGGACACGCTCTTCGGCATGAGCTTCCTGGCGGTCGCCGCCGAGCATCCGCTGGCCGCCGCGGCCGCGGCGCGCGATCCGGGGGCCGCTGCCTTCATCGCCGAATGCCGTTCCGCCGGCACCTCCGAGGCGGCGATCGAGCAGGCGGAGAAGCGCGGCTTCGACACCGGCTTCCGGGTCCGGCATCCCTTCATCGAGGGCGCCACCTTCCCCGTCTGGATCGCGAATTTCGTGCTGATGGAATACGGCACCGGCTCGCTCTTCGGCTGCCCGGCGCATGACCAGCGCGACCTCGACTTCGCGCGGAAATACGGGCTGGGTGTCATCCCGGTGGTGCTGCCGAAGGGCGGGGACGCCGCCTCCTTCACGGTGGGCGATACCGCCTTCACCGAGGACGGCGTGATGATCAACTCCGGCTTCCTCGACGGCAAGGACACCACCGCCGCCAAGCGCGCCGCGATCGACGCGCTGGAGGAGAAGGGCATCGGCCGCGGCGTGGTGAACTGGCGCCTGCGCGACTGGGGCGTTTCCCGCCAGCGCTACTGGGGCTGCCCGATCCCGGCCATCCATTGCGAGGCCTGCGGCGTCGTGCCGGTGCCGGCGGAACAGCTGCCGGTGCTGCTGCCGGAGGATGTGGACTTCTCGAAGCCCGGCAACCCGCTGGACCACCATCCGGGCTGGAAGCACGTGGACTGCCCGCGCTGCGGCGCGAAGGCCCGGCGCGAGACGGACACCTTCGACACCTTCGTGGACAGCTCCTGGTACTTCGCCCGCTTCACCGCGCCGCGCGCGGCGACGCCGCTGGTGGCGGAGGCGGTGAACCACTGGATGCCGGTGGACCAGTATATCGGCGGCATCGAGCACGCGATCCTGCACCTGCTCTATTCGCGCTTCTTCACCCGCGCGCTGCACAGCATGGGCAAGCTGGCCACGCCCGAGCCCTTCGCCGGGCTATTCACCCAGGGCATGGTGACGCACGCCTCCTACCGCGCCGCGGATGGCCGCTGGCTCTATCCGGAGGAGGTGGAGATCGCCCCCGACGGCAGCGCCACGGCGAAGGCGAATGGCGAGGCGGTGACGATCGGCCGTGGCGAGAAGATGTCGAAGTCGAAGAACAACACGGTCGATCCGGGTGCGATCATCGACCGCTTCGGCGCCGACACGGCCCGCTGGTTCATCCTCTCCGACAACCCGCCCGACCGTGACATGGAATGGTCGGAAGGCGGCGTCACCGGCGCGCACCGCTTCGTGCAGCGCCTGTGGCGGCTGGTGCACAACGCCGTGGGCGAGCTGCCCGCGCCGGGCACCGAGCCGGGCGATGCGGGGCGGGCGCTGCGCCAGGCGACCCACCGCACCATCGCGGCGGTGAGCGAGGCGTGGCGGAGCTTCGCCTTCAATGTCGGCGTGGCGCGCATCCACGAATTCGCCAACACGCTGGAGGCGGCGAAGGATGCCGATGGCGCGGCGCGGCGGGAGGGGCTGGAGGCGATGGCCCGCCTGATCGCCCCGGCCATGCCGCATCTGGCGGAGGAGCTGTGGTCCATGCTGCGTCCCCGGGGTGCCCTGGCGGGGAGAGGCTGGTGGCGGAGCTGGACTGGCCCGAGCCCGACCCGGCGCTGCTGGTGGCGGACAGCATGACGATCGCCGTGCAGGTGCTGGGCAAGCTGCGCGCCACCATCCAGGTGCCGGTCGATGCCGGGGAGGATGCGGTGCTGGCCGCCGCCGAGGCCGAGGAGAACGTGCGGCGCGCCATCGGCGGCAAGCCGGTGCGCAAGCGCATCTACGTGCCCGGCCGCATCGTCAACTTCGTCGTTTGAGGGGGAAAGACTTGCGCGATCGCTGGAGCAGGCGGGCCCTTCTGGGCGTGACGGCGGGTGGCGTGGCGGGGCTGCTGGGCGGTTGCGGCTTCCGTCCGCTCTATGCGCCGGGTGGCCAGGCGGGTGACCGGTCGGCCGCCGCCGGCGCCACGCGGGAGGAACTGGCCTCCGTGCAGGTCGCCCTGATCCCCGAGCGCAGCGGGCAGCTCCTGCGCCGGACGCTGGAGCACCGGCTCGGCACCGGCTATGGCGTGGCGCCACGCTACGACCTGCGGGCCTCCTTGCAGATCGGCGTGGAGCAGGAAGGCTTCCGCAAGGACGGTGCGGCCACCCGCTCCCGCTTCGTCGTCACCGCCCCCTGGCAGCTCTACACGGCCGCGGTGCCGCCGGTGCTGATCGCGAGCGGCGCCGAGACGAGCGCCGATGCCTGGAACCTGCCGGACAACCAGTTCTTCGCGGCCGATGTCGCCTCCGAGGCGGCGCAGCGCCGGCTGATCGACCTGCTTTCCGCCGATATCGTGGAGAAGGTCGCCATCGCCCTCTCGGCGCATGCGGCGGGCCGGAGCACCTGATCCGGCCTTCCACCGGGCGGAGCTGAAGGAGCGGCGACATGCCCAAGATCGAGGCCCGCCGCGTCGCCGCCTTCCTGCGCGATCCCGGCGCGGCGCGGCTCGTGCTGCTCTACGGTGACGATCCCGGCCTGGTGCGGGAGCGTTCCGACGCGCTGCTGAAGGCCGTGGTCGGCGGCGACGATCCCTTCCGCGTGGCGGAGCTGGCGCGCGATCAGGCGCAGCGGGGCGGGGCCCTGGCCGGGGAGGCGGCGGCGCTGGCCATGACCGGCGGGCGCCGCTTCGTGCGCGTGCGCGATGCCACCGATGCCCTGGCCCCCGCGGCGCGCGAGGTGCTGGCCGGGCGCGGCGAGGCGCTGGTGGTGCTGGAGGCGGGGGAGTTGCCGCGTTCCTCCCGCCTGCGCGCCCTGGCCGAAGGGCCGGGCGAGGCCGTGGCGGTGGAATGCTGGCGCGAACGCGGCGAGGCGCTGACCGCCAGCATCGGCGAGATCCTGCGCGAGGAAGGGGTGAAGGTGGAGCCTTCCGCCCTGGACTGGCTGAGCGAGCGGCTGGGCGAGGACCGTCGCCTGATGCGGCGCAGCCTGGAGAAGCTCGCCCTCTATGTCGGCCCCGGTGGCACGGTGGGGGAGGAGGATGTCCTCGCCTGCCTGGACGAAGGCATCAGCGCCGAGATCGGCGAGGCCCTGCTGAGCGCCACGGCGGGCGACGTGCCCCGCACCGATGCCCTGCTGGAAGGCGCCTTTTCCGAAGGGCTCAACCCGGTGGCGGCGATCCGCGCCGCCTTGCGCCATGTGCAGCGGCTGCATCTGGCCGCCCTGGCCGTGGCGGCGGGGCAGCCCCCCGGCACGGCCATGCAGGCCCTGCGCCCCCCCGTCTTCTTCCGCGACAAGCCGGGCTTCGAGCGCGCGCTGCGGATCTGGCGGCCCCACGCCCTGGCGGAGATGGGCGCGATGCTGCTGCGGGCCGAGGCGCGGGTGAAATCCGGCGGCACGGGAAAGCCGGTGCCCGACCGTGCCGTGGCGCGGGAGGCGGTGATGGCCATGGCCCGCCGGGCGGCGGCGCTGGCGCGGCGATAGGGACAACCATCCGGGGAAAACTGCGGGGGTCTGCTCCTCCTGTGCGATTCGGCACAGCCAGATCCGGCGGGTGGCTGCATCCTCTCCGGCACGTTCGGCCATCCTCGCCGGACCCCGGGAGCCAGACATGCGCGAAGCCCTGCCGCATTCTCAGCCGAACCTCCTTGAGCCGGACGCAGCGGCCCCGGTCTCCGCGGAGGCGAAGGAAGCCCAACTGATCCGGGACTGGCTGGTGGTCGAGGGAATCCAGCGGCTGCTGGCGGGGCTGCAACCCGACATGCTGGATCTGTTCGGGCAGGCGCTGGAACAGGTGGCCCGCGATCTGCGCGCCCACTCCACCGGGTTGCACATGGCGGGGCCCGTGGCGGTGCGGAAGCCGGAAGCCGCGACCGCCCTGGGCAGGGCCCGGACAGCGAGGCTTCCGCCCCGCCACCGTTCCCCGCTGATCTGACCCGGTACCTCCCGGCGCGTCACGCTTTCGGGGGGGGCGCCCCGTCAGGCATCGCCCGGATGCGGCGCCGCGCCGGGCTTCAGCAGGCGCAGGACGGCTTCGAGCTGATCGAGGTCGCGCCAGGACAGCACCAGCTTGCCGCCCTTGCCGGACCGCTTGATGGCCACGCCCAGGCCCAGGCGCTCGCCCAGGTCCTTCTCCAGCGCCCGGGTTTCCGGGTCCGACACCGTGCGCGCGGCGCTCGGCCGGGCGGGGGAGGCAGCGGCCAGCGCCTCGGTCTGGCGGACGTTCAGCCCCCGGGTCACCACCTGCTCGGCCAGCGCCACCGGGTCGTCGGCGGTCAGCAGGGCACGGGCATGGCCGGCGGTGAGCGAGCCGGAGGAAAGCAGGGCGCGCACCTTCTCCGGCAGGTTCAGCAGGCGCAGCGTATTGGCGACATGGCTGCGGCTCTTGCCCACCGCCTGGCCCAGCGTCTCCTGCTTCAGGCCGAAATCGTCGAGCAGGCGCTGGTAGCCGATCGCCTCCTCCAGCGGGTTCAGGTCCTCGCGCTGCAGGTTCTCCACGAGGCCGGCCGCCATGGCGGTGCGGTCGTCGAAGTCGCGGACGACGACGGGGACCTCGTGCTGCTTCGCGAGCTGGGCCGCGCGCCACCGGCGCTCGCCGCCGATGATCTGCCAGAGGCCGCTATGGCCGGGCTTCGGCCGCACCAGGATCGGCTGGAGGATGCCATGCTCCCGGATGGATTCCGCCAGTTCCTGGAGGGCCTCCGGCTCCATCGGGCCGCGCGGCTGGAAGGGGCCGGGCTCCAGCGCCTCGATCGGCAGCATGCGCTGGTGGTCATGGGGGGCGGCGGTGCTGGCGACGGCGACGGGGGCATCACCCAGCAGGGCCGACAGGCCCATGCCGAGACGGGCAGGCTTCTTCACGGGGTCTCCTTCTCGGCGGCCGTTTCCGCCTCGGGAGCGGGGCCTGCCGTGCGCTTGCGGGCGCGTTCGCGCTTCAGCAGCTCGGCGGCGAGGCGGATATAGGCCTGCGCGCCCGCCGAGCGGGAATCATAGAGGATCACCGGTAGCCCGTGGGAGGGCGCCTCGCTGACCCGGACATTGCGGGGGATGGTGGTCTCGAAGACCTTGTCCTTGAAGAAGGAGCGCACATCGGCCCCGACCAGCTCGGACAGGTTGTTGCGCCGGTCCACCATGGTCAGGACGATGCCCTCCAGCTCCAGCGCCGGGTTCAGGCCGCGCCGCACGCGGTCCAGCGTCCGGGCGATCTGGGACACGCCTTCCAGCGCGAAGAACTCGGCCTGCAACGGCACCAGCACGGAATGCGCGGCGACGAGCGCGTTCAGCGTGACCAGCCCCAGCGAGGGCGGGCAGTCGAAGATGATGCGGTCGTAGTCCTTGAGCACATCGCCCCCGGCATCGAGCGCCTCGGCGAGGCGGCGCTCGCGCTTCTCCTCGTTCACCAGCTCCACCTCCGCGGCCGCGAGATCGGCATCGGCGGGGAGGAGGGAGAGGTTGGGGATCTGCGTCGGGGCGATCACCTCGGCCAGGGTCTTCTGGCCGGTGAGCAGCGCATAGGTTCCGGCGCCGCGCTGGGCGCGCGGGCTGCCGAGGCCGGTGGAGGCATTGCCCTGCGGATCGAGGTCGATCAGCAGCACGCGCTCGGTGGAGGCCAGGGCGGTGGCGAGGTTCACCGCCGTCGTGGTCTTGCCCACGCCACCCTTCTGGTTGGCGAGGGCAAGGCGGTGGGCCGGTCGGGAGGACCCGGGGCCACGCCGCCGGGGAGAGGTATCAGAGGCCGGCACGTCGTATCCCGGAGATGCGGAGAAGAGTGGCGGAAGGGTCGGTCCCGCTGGGGAACCGCTCCACCGCCATGGACCATGAGGGGGTGGCCTCGGTCAACTCGGCCTCGGCGGTTTTGCCCTTCGGGAACAAGGCAATGCCCTCCGGCGCCAGGAAACGGGCGGCATAGGGCAGCAGCAGTTTGAGCGGCGCCAGGGCGCGGGCGGTCAGCACGCCCAGCGGGGGGAGGGTGGTGTCCTCGATCCGGCGCGGATGCACGGTGATGTTCCGGGCGCCCAATTCCCCCGCCACGGCCTGGAGGAAGGCGGCCTTGCGCTTGTCCGCTTCCACGAGGTTCCAGAGGCGCGCGGGCTCGGCCAGGGCCAGCACCATGCCGGGCAGCCCGCCGCCCGAGCCGAGATCGGCGGCCGGCATCTGGTTGCCGGGGAGGAGGGGGAGGAGCTGGAGCAGATCCTCGATATGCCGGGTGCGGAATTCGGCGGCGTCGCGCGGGGCGATCAGGTTGATCCGCTCGTTCCAGCGCAGCAGCATCGCGGCATAGGCATCCAGCCGTTCCCGCGTTTCACGTGGAACCTTGGTCATGCCGCCACCCCATGCGTCCTGTCGGCCATGCGCCGCAGATGGCCCGCCAGCGCGGCGAGGCCGGCCGGGGTGATGCCGGGGATCCGCCCGGCGCTGCCCAGCGTGGCGGGGCGGGCGGCATCGAGGCGCTGGCGCATCTCGGTGGAAAGCCCGGGGACCGAGGCGAAATCCAGCCCTTCGGGGATGCGGAGGCGCTCCTCGCGCTCCAGCAGCCGCATCTCGGCCTCCTGCCGCCGCAGATAGGGGGCATAGAGCGCCTCGGCCTCCAACTGCGCCAGGACAGTCGGGGAGAGGTCGCGCAGCCAGGGAAAGGCCAGGCTGGCATCGATGCCGGGGAGGGAGAGCACCTCCAGCACCGTGCGCCGCTTGCCATCCTCGTTCACCGGGATACCGGCGGCATTCAGGGCGCTGGGCGTGGCGCTCTCGGTCCGGGCGCGGTGCAGCGCCGCCTCCACCGCCTGGCCGAATGCGGCGAAGCGGGCGGCACGTTCCGCCCCGATGCAGCCCCAGCGCAGACCCAGCGAGGTCAGGCGCAGCCCGGCATTGTCGGCCCGCAGCGAAAGGCGATGCTCGGCCCGCGCCGTCAGCATGCGATAGGGCTCGCTCACCCCCTGGGTGGTCAGGTCGTCCACCAGCACGCCGAGATAGGCTTCGGAGCGGAGCAGCAGGCGGTCCTCCCGGCTTCCCCCGGCGCGGGCGGCGGCATTCAGCCCCGCCAGCAGCCCCTGGGCGGCGGCTTCCTCATAGCCCGTGGTGCCATTGACCTGTCCCGCCAGGAAGAGCCCCGGCACGGCCTTGGCCTCCAGGGTCGGGCGCAGGGCGCGCGGGTCGAAGAAGTCGTATTCCACCGCATAGCCGGGGCGCAGGATCGCCGCGCGCTCCAGCCCGGGGATGCTGGCGATCATCGCCGCCTGGATCTCCGCCGGCAGGCTGGTGGAGATGCCGTTGGGATAGACCGTCGGGTCCTCCAGCCCTTCCGGTTCCAGGAAGATCTGGTGCCGCTCCCGCTCCGCGAAGCGCACCACCTTGTCCTCGATGGAGGGGCAGTAGCGCGGGCCGCGCCCGGTGATCTGGCCGGAATGCACCGGCGCCTCGTGCAGGTTGGCGCGAATCAGCGCGTGCGTCTCCGGCGTGGTGGCGGTGATGCCGCATTCCACCTGCCGGTTGGCGATCCGCTCCGTCATCCAGGACAGCGGCTCCGGCACCGCGTCGCCCGGCTGCATCTCCAGCGCGGCCCAGTCGATCGTCCGCCCGTCCAGCCGCGGCGGCGTGCCGGTCTTCAGCCGCGCGGTCGGCAGGCCCAGCGCCGCCAGCGCCAGGGCCAGCCCGACCGAGGGCGCATCGCCGACACGCCCGGCGGCCTCGCGCTTCCGCCCGACATGGATCTCCCCGCGCAGGAAGGTGCCGGCCGTCACCACCAGTGCGCCACAGCGCAGCCTTTCGCCATCCGCCAGCAGCACGGCGGAAACGGCGCCGGACGCATCGCGCTCCAGCCCCTCCGCCGCGCCTTCGCGCAGGGTCAGGCCGGGCACCTGCCGCAGCAGGGCCTGCACCGCCGCGCGGTACAGCGCCCGGTCGGCCTGGGCCCGCGGCCCGCGCACCGCCGGCCCCTTGCTGGCGTTCAGCAGCTTGAAATGGATCCCCGCCGCATCGGCGGCGCGGCCCATGAGGCCGTCCAGCGCATCGATCTCGCGCACCAGATGCCCCTTGCCGACCCCGCCGATCGCGGGGTTGCAGGACATCTCGCCCAGCCGGTCCAGCCGGTGGGTCAGCAGCAGCGTGCGGGCCCCACAGCGCGCGGCGGCGGCGGCGGCCTCGGTGCCGGCATGGCCGCCACCCACCACCACCACATCCCAGAAGGTCTCGGTCATGCGCGCCCGTATAGCGCCGGGGGCGGGCCGGTGCATCCTCCTTGGCGGGTGGCGTCGCGCTTCGGGGCTGGCCCCCGGGGGAAAAGGCGGAGCCTTGTCCCCCCGGGGAGGGGGCAAGGTCAGCGCCGGAACAGGATGCTGCCGACCCAGCCCGCGAAGGCGGCGAGGGCGATGCAGGCCAGGCCGTAGAGAAGGGGCTGTTCGTGGGAGACGGTGGTGATCTCGGCCGCGGTGCCGACGCGCCGCACCTCGAAGGGGAGTTCCTGCCGCGCCACAACGCGTCCTTCGCGCACCAGCAGCACCTGCACGAAATAGTCCCCGGGCGGCACGATGGAGGGCAGCGACAGCCGGGCGTGGAAGAGCCGGCCGCCGGACACCTCGACCGGCGCCTTGTCCTCCTGCCAGAGATCGGCGGCCACCTTGCGGTCCACCAGCGCCTGCCGGAAATCCGGGTCGCTGCTGCCCTGGGCGCGGCGGGCCAGGGCATTCAGGCCGAGTTGCAGGGCGCGGCGCTCATCCTGTCCCAGCAGGCTCCGGAGCGGCTGCGTGCCAGCGAGCGCGTACCAGGAGGGTACGTCGTCGAAGCGGGCGGAGCTGCCATTGACCCAGGCGCCGAGCACGCGGGTCCGGCGGCGGACGACCTGCGACTGCGCCGGGCCCTGTCCCACCACGATGACATTGTCGCCCGCGGGGCCGATGGGACGTTCCGTGGCCCCGAAGACCAGCACGTCGGTGCCGGAGAAGGCGGTGGTGACCTCCACGCTGGGCTGGCCGAGCTGGGTGACGAGGGCCGGCGCGCCCTGGAGGGAGGGGGCGCCGGCGGCGGCGGGGGCAGGGGCGGCGCCGGCTGGGCGGGCAGCCGGCCCGGCAGGAGGGCGAGCAGCAGCAAGGCCGCCGGAGCGAAGCCCCTGGCCAGCCAGCCCGGGCGCCCAGGCTGCCTGTTCCGATCCGGGCCGGGCAACCTCACGGCGCGCGCGCCGCCGGCGGACCCGGCCTCCGGGCCATCCTTCCCCGTCCGCCGGGTCTCATCGCACGGGACCGATGGCGTAAAGGCTGTCAGGGGTCCGCAGCAGTTCCCACAGCAGGCTGAGCGCCACCGTCAGCACCAGCGAGCCCAGCAGGGCCCGCATCTCCTCCCCCCGCAGCCGGTTGCCCCAGGCGGCGCCGAACTGCGCCCCGGCCACGCCGCCCAGCAGCAGCAGCAGCGTCAGCACGATATCCACCGAACCCGTCTGCAACGCCTGCAGCAGCGTCACGCTGGCGGTGACGAAGGTGACCTGGAAGAGCGAGGTGCCGATGGTGACGGAGGTCGGGATGCCGAGCAGGTAGATCATCGCCGGCACCAGCATGAAGCCGCCGCCCACGCCCATGATGGCCGAGAGCAGGCCGATGCCCATCCCCACGGCGAAGGGCGGGATGGCGGACATGTAGAGGCGCGACTTGCGGAAGCGGATCTTGAGCGGCAGCCCATGCGCCCAGGAATGCTGGTGCAGCCGCTTCGGCGCGATGCCGGCGCGGCGGCGCAGGATGGCGCGCACGCTCTCGCGCACCATCAGCGCGCCGACCGAGCCCAGCACGACGATGTAGAAGAGCGACACGACCAGATCGGCCTGGCCCATCCGGCGCAGCAGCACGAAGAGCTGCGTGCCGAGCGTCGAGCCGGTGAGGCCGCCCGCCAGCAGCACCAGCCCCATGCGGATATCGACATTGCCGCGCCGCCATTGCGCGATCAGCCCGGAAACGGAGGCGCCGAGCGTCTGGTTGGCGCCGGAGGCGACGGCGACGGAGGAAGGGATGCCGATCAGGATCAGGATCGGCGTCAGCAGGAATCCGCCGCCGACGCCGAACAGCCCCGACAGGAAGCCGACGCCGCCGCCGATCCCCAGCAACAGAAGCGCATCCACCGACATCTCGGCGATCGGCAGATAGACCTGCATCCGATTCCCCGTGCCCCCCGCACCATATTCCCGCCCGGGGCCTCGCCCCGAACCCATAGCCCATAAGCGCGGTCTGGTTGACACGCGGCAACGGGGGCCGGATCGAATCCTGTCCCCTGTGGCTTGCTGATCCAAGCTTCGAATCGTGGCGGGTTTTCGGCTAAGGATCGGCAAATCAGCCGCGGTGGCTCGCGGCCTGGAGGCTTCCCCGGTGCCCGACACCTTCTCCCTGTCCCGACGCCGCCTGCTCGGCGCCTCGCTGGTCCTGCCCGCCCTGACCCTGCCCATGCTGGCTCTTCCGGCCATCCGGCGCGCGCAGGCGGAGCCCACCGGGCGCGTCTCCATCGTGCACTTCAACGACTTCCATTCGCACCACGACCCGATCGTGGCGGGCGGCGCCGCCTGCCGGGAGGGCAAGACATGCTTTGGCGGCGCCGCGCGCCTGGCCACCGCGATCCGCGAGGCCCGGGCCGCCGCCACGGCCGATGGCTACGCGCCGCTGACGCTCGATGCGGGGGACGAGTTCACCGGCACGCTGTTCTACACCCTCCACCGCGGCGCGGCCGAGGCGGCGGTGCAGGTGGCCAACGGCGTCCAGGCCATGACCCTGGGCAACCACGAATTCGACAACGGCCCGGCCAATCTCGCGCGCTATCTGGAGCGGCTGCCCTTTCCCATCGTCTCGGCCAATCTCGACCTCGCCGACGAACCCGCGCTGCGCGACCGCGTGATCCCCTGGACCATGCTGGAAGCCGGCGGGCGCAAGGTGGCTGTGGTCGGCCTCACCACACAGGAAACGGCGATCACCTCCTCCGCCGGCCCCACGGTCCGCTTCGGCGACCCGGCGGCGGCGATGGAGCGCGTGCTGTCGCAGCTCCGTGCCCAGGGGGAGTGAGGGCGCCGCCACGGTGCTGGTGCTGTCGCATCTGGGCCTGGAGGCCGACCGCAAGCTGGCGCGCGAGGTGGCGGGCATCGACCTGATCGTCGGCGGCCATTCGCACACGCTGCTGGCCAATGGGCTGGAAGGGGCGGAGGGGCCGGACCCGGTGATGGAGCAGGGCCCCTCGGGCCTCGTCCGCATCGTGCAGGCGGGGTGCTACAGCCGCTATCTCGGTCGGCTGGACCTCGACCTCTCGCCCGAGGGCCGGGTGCTGTCGCATCGCGGGCTGATGCGGGAGCTGACCATGGACGTCGCCCCCGATCCGGCGGTCGCCGCCATCGTCGCCACCTATGCCCGGCCGCTGGAGGAGCTGCGCCGCAAGCCGGTCACGACGATGCCGGTGACGCTGAGCAACGAGAGCTGCCGCACCAGCGAATGCGCCCTGGGCAATCTGATGGCCGAGGCCATGCTGGCCGCCGTGCCGAAGGCCGATGCCGCCATCACCAATGGCGGCGGCATGCGCACCGGGCTGGTGGAAGGCATGGTGACCATGGGCGACATCCTGGCCATGCTGCCCTTCAACAACACGCTCGCCACCGCCACGCTGAAGGGGGCGGACATCAAGGCGGCGCTGGAGAACGGCCTCTCCCGCGCCCCGGAAAGCATCGGCCGCTTCCCGCAGGTGGCCGGGATGCGCGTGGTCTGGAACATCCAGCGCCCGCCCGGCGACCGCATCGTGAGCCTGGAGATCGGCGGCAAGCCCTACGACCCCGAGAAGGTCTACCGCATCGTCACCAACAACTTCATGCGCCAGGGCGGCGACGGCTACGACAGCTTCCGCGACAAGGCGCTCGACCACTACGACAACGGCGCGCCGCTGGAGGATTCCCTGATCGACTACCTCTCCGCCGGCAAACCCCTCCCCGGCATCGACGGCCGCCTCGCCCGCGGGACCTGAAGAGGATCGGGCCGGGGCCAGAGGGGCTCTGCCCCTCTGGACACCCCGCCAAGGGACGTTAGTCCCTTGGAACCCTATGAGCGCTCCGCGAGGAAGGGGCTTCGACCGCCGTTGCGCCATCTGGCGACCGGTGTCCTGTTCCCCCTCCTCGCGGAGCGCTCATGGCGGGGTCTCGGGGGATACTATCCCCCTGAGCGGAGGGTCCGGGAGGCAGAGCCTCCCGGAGCGCCACGCTTGAACTTCTCAGGACGCCGCGACGCGGGCGTGTTCGGCGGCCTCGGCGGTGGCGAATTCGCTGCTGACGGAGGCGTGCGCCCGGCGCTGGCGGTGGTTTTGGATGCCCAGGGCGGGGAAGAGGAGTTCGGCGACGCGGTAGGCTTCTTCCAGGTGCGGGTAGCCGGAGCCGATCACCGTCTCGATGCCGATCTCCTGGTATTCGCGCAGGCGCTGGGCGACCTGGGCGGGGGTGCCGACCAGAGCGGTGCCGGCGCCGCCGCGGATCAGGCCGACGCCGGCCCAGAGGTTGGGGGCGACCACGAGGCGGTCGCGGCGGCCGCCATGGAGCTCGGCCATGCGGCGCTGGCCGACGCTGTCCATTTCCTTCAGGAAGCGCTGCTGCGCCACCTCGATGGCCTTGTCAGACACGCGGGAGATCAGCTTCTCCGCCGCCTTCCACGCCTCCTCCTCGGTCTCGCGCACGATGAAGTGCAGGCGGATGCCGAAGCGGAGCTTGCGGCCGCGCAGCGCGGCGCGGCGGCGCACGGCCTCCACCTTCTCCGCCACCTGGGCCACCGGCTCGCCCCAGGTGAGATAGGTCTCGACCTGCTCGGCCGCGAGCTCCTGCCCGGCCTCGGAGGAGCCGCCGAACCAGAGCGGCGGATGCGGCTCCTGCAACGCCGTCAGGTCGAGATGCCCGTCCTCCATGCGGAAGTACCGGCTGTCATGGTTCACCCGCTCGCCGGAGAGCAGCCCGCGCCAGATGCGCAGGAACTCGGCGGCCTGGGCATAGCGCTCGTCATGCGGCAGGAAGACGCCATCCGCCGCCAGTTCGCGCGGATTGCCGCCCACCACGACGTTGAGCAGCAGGCGCCCGTCGGTCAGCCGGTCCAGCGCCGCGGTCTGGCGCGCGGCGAAGGCCGGGGTGGTGACGCCCGGGCGCAGCGCGACGAGGAACTTCAGCCGCTCCGTGGCAGGGGCGAGGCCGGCGGCGGTGATCCAGCTATCCTCGCAGTTCTGGCCGGTGGGCAGCAGCACGCCTTCATAGCCCAGCCGGTCCACGGCCTGGGCGACCTCGCGGAAATAGCGGAATTCGGGCGGCCGCTGCTGGGCCTCGGAGCCCAGATAGCTCCCGTCGCCATGGGTGGGGATGAACCAGAAGAAGCGGATCGGCGTGTCGGTCATGCGTGGGATTCTTCGGAAAGGGCTGGCCGGGAGGCGGGATCAGGCGCGGGGCGGCGTCCAGACCGCGTCGCGGATCTGGATCGGGCGGCGGATCAGGCCGAGCCGGAGGAAGCGGTCGGCGGTGGCCTGCTGCTTCGCCACGATCTCGTCGCTCAGCGGCAGGATGCCGAAATCGGTGCGCTCGGCGGCCACGGTCTGGGCCTTGATCTCGACGCCGGTGATCTCGGCGAGGGCGGCGGCCACCTGGCCCCGGTTGGCCTCGGCCCAGGCGGCGGCCTGCTTCAGCCCTTCCAGCGCCTGCACGATCACCTGCGGGTATGCCTCGGCGAAGGCGCGGCGGGCCAGCAGGAAGGAATGGGCCGGCGCCACATCCGCCGCGCTGGCGAGGATGCGGACAGGCTCGCGCGCCTGGGCCAGGGCCAGGAAGGGGTCCCAGATCGTCCAGGCATCGATGTCGCCGCGCCCGAAGGCGGCCGCCGCATCCGCCGGCGGCAGCAGCACCGGGGTGATGTCGCCATAGGCGAGACCGGCCTTCTCCAGCGCCGCGACGGTGAGGTTGTGCGAGCTGGAACCGCGCGTGAAGCCGACGCGCCGGCCCTTCAGCTCCGCCAGCGAGCGGATCGGCGAGGATTCGCGCACAATGATGGCCTCGCCCAGCCGGGTGGGCGGGGTGGCGGCGACATAGACCAGCTCGGCCCCGGCGGATTGCGCGAAGATCGGCGGCGCGTCGCCGGTATAGCCGAAATCGATGCTGCCGGCGTTCAGCGCCTCCAGCAGCGGCGGCCCGGCGGCGAATTCGGACCAGGTAACGGGAATCCTCGGCTCGGCCAGCCGCTGCTCGATCAGGTGCTGTTGCCGCGCGACGACGAGGAGGCCGATCTTCTGGTAGCCGATATGGAATCCGGCGGGCGGCGCGGCCTGGGCATGGCGTGGCAGGGCGGCCAGGCCCGCGCAGCCGAGCGCGGCCAGGGAAAGAAGCGTATGGCGGCGTGTCGGCTGCATGGCGGAACCCTTGTCGGAACGCCGGGGTGGCCTGTCAGGCCGCGCCCGTTTCTGCCGCCGATGAAGCACGCGGTCGGAACGTTGGTCAATTTTATGCACGTAGTCAATTCGTGCAATCTTTCGCCGGCTGGGAGAATAAACATCTCCATCTTTCGCAACGGATGACGCCGCGGTCATGGACAGCGGGGCGGGCGGGTGATGCACTCGCACCGCTGGACGAACCGCCTGGACCCCGCCGATGACCCTTTCCCGCCGTGCCGCCGCCCTGCTGGCCGCAGCGCCCCTGGCCCTTTCCCTGGCCTTTCCCGCCGATGCCCAAACCGGGGGAGCCCAGGGCGCGTCCGACAAGGTGCTGCGCGTGGCGCCGCATGCCGACCTGCGCACGCTGGACCCGGTGGTGGCCTCGATCCTCATCACCCGCATCCACGGGACGATGATCTACGAGACCCTCTTCTCCTGGGATTCGCAGCTCCAGCCGAAGCCGCAGATGGTGGACCGGTTCGAGACCTCGGCGGACAACCTGACCTGGAGCTTCCATCTCCGCGACGGGCTGAAGTTCCATGATGGGCAGCCGGTGACCTCGCGCGACGTGGTGGCCTCGCTGAACCGCTGGATGACGCGCGACACGGCCGGCGCCAAGCTGCGCGAGTACACCGCCTCGCTGGAGGTGGTGGACGACCGCAGCTTCACGCTGAAGCTGAACAAGCCGACCGGCAGCGTGCCCTTCATGCTGGGCTCCGCGGTCGGGCAGATCCCCGCGATCATGCGGGAGGCGGATGCGAAGACCGACCCCACCACGCCGGTCACCACCGCCATCGGCTCCGGCCCCTTCCGCTTCAACAAGGAGGCGTGGCGGCCCGGCGCGCTGGTCGTCTACGACCGCAATCCGGACTATGTGCCGCGCGCCGAGCCGCCGGACGGGCTGGCCGGCGGAAGGGTGGTGAAGGTGGACCGCGTCGAGTGGCACATCATGCCCGACCCGGCCACGGCGGCCTCGGCCCTGCAGACGGGCGAGATCGATGTCTGGGAGCAGCCGGCGCAGGACCTGCTGCCGATGCTGCAGGGCGCCCGGGGGATCGTGGTGGACAAGTACACCACCAACCAGGCGATGCTGCGGCCGAATCACCTCTTCCCGCCCTTCAACGATCCGCGGGCGCGGCTGGCCATGGCCTATCTGGTGAACCAGGAGGACGCGCTGGCCGCCGGGGTGGGCGACGAGAAGTGGTGGAAGACCTGTGGCAGCTATTTCGTCTGCGGCAGCCCGAACGGCACGGAGGCCGGTTCCGAGGGCTATGCCAGGCCGAACGTCGCGCGGGCGAAGCAGCTCCTGGCCGAGGCCGGCTACAAGGGGGAGAAGGTGGTGCTGATCACCACCAACGACATCCCCGCCATCGGCCGCATGGCCGAGGTCGCCGCCGCCAACCTCAAGGAAGGCGGGATGAACGTGGATGTCCAGTTCCAGGACTGGGGCACCGTGACCTCCCGCCAGCCGAAGAAGGATCCGCCGGACCAGGGTGGCTGGAACCTCTTCGTGACCTTCGCCTCCGCCGCCACCATGCAGTCGCCGATCACCAATATCGGCACCAACATGGCCTGCGACCGCGCCTGGGCCGGCTGGCCCTGCGACGCGGAGGCCGAGCGCCTGCGCAACGCCTATGTCGAGGCGATCGGGCCGGAGGCGCAGCAGAAGGCGGTCGTCGCCCTGCACAAGCGGCTGACGGAGGTGCAGCCCTACCGGCTGCTCGGCCAGTTCGACCAGCCCTATGCCCGCCGCAGCAATGTCACCGGCTTCGTGCCGGGGCCGGTGCTGACCTTCTGGAACGTCGAGAAGAAATAAGGCCGGCCGTCACCGGGAATCCGGGTCCGCCGCCTCCGCCGGGGCGGCCCGGAGCGGGGCGAGCAGGGCCTCCACCCGCCGCGTTTCCGGAGCGAGGTCGTGGCGCTCCAGCGGGGTGCGGTGCCGCAGCACCGGGCTGGCCGCGGCCACGGCCTCCCAGGCCCGGCCGAAATCCGGCTGCGCCAGCAGGGCCGCCAGGGCAGGGCCTTCCAGCCCGAATCCGTCGGCCTCCACCGCGGCGTCCTCCACCGGGGCGCGGAACAACCGCCGCGCCAGTGCCCGCAGCCGGTAGCGCCGGGCGGCGTCCAGGGCCGGTTCCAGCCGCCCCTCGATCGGGGCGTCGGTGGCGCCGATCAGGAAGCGCATCGTATCCGCCATGCCCCCCTGGGCACGGCCATGGAGGCGGCAGGACACCTCCACCACCACCTCCGGCGCGTGGCGCAGGCGCGCATCGATCCGCCGCAGCGCGTCGCAGAAGGCCCGGTCCTCGCCCAGCGCCTGGGAGGGCAGGCCGCCGGCGCGGCGATAGGCGGCCAGGGTCACCGCCATGCTGGCCCCCGATTCGCAGTCGTGCCGGGGCCAGGGATCGGCCGGGTCGGGGTCCAGCCGCGCTGCCAGCTCCACCAGCAGGGCGTCGTAGCGCTCCTCCTCCGCGCTGCGCTGCCGCAGGGCGGCGGGGAGGGCGCGCTCATGCTCCTCCGGGTCCACGGTGATCAGGCCCAGCACCGCATCGGCCCCGGCCTCCAGCGCCAGGAGGTTGCGCGCCACCCAGTCCCGCGCCGGGCGGCCATCGGCATCCGTGGTCAGCAGCACGGCACCCGGCACGGCATCCCGTTCCAGCCAGAGGGCGGCCGCTTCCATGGCACGGCGCCGTGCCTCGCCCGCATGGGCCAGTTCGGGCGGCAGGCTTTCCTCCAGCACTAGCAGCGGGAAGGGCAGGCGCCCCGCCATGTCCCGCGCCAGGGCGGCGGTGCCGTCGCTGGTGTTGTTGACCAGCAGCACCACGCCGAAGCGCCCCGGGGCCAGCGGGGAGCCGCCGGGCACAGACTGGGCGGCCAGGGCGGCGAGACAGAGGGGGACGGCCTCGGCCTCGTCGCGGGCCGGGATGGCGACCAGGGCGGCAGGGGGCGGACCGGGCGGCAGGCGAAGCCGCAGGCTCTCGCGGAAGGCAGGCAAGGGTTGGTCCCCGACAGTGGCGGGCGCGGAACGCCCGGGTTTTCCGCTGCGTTTCATGACCGATGCGACAGGCGCCGGAAAGCGCCTTTCCGCCGTTGCGGAAGGGGGCCCGGGTGCGGTCATGCCGCGGGGCGGATCGCGGTCATGGGCCAGGGTGATTGGCGCGGGCCGGACAGGGAGCCTAACCTATCCCGCAGCGCCGTTGCCCGGCCACCTGCCCCGATCGCGCGATCCCGGCCCGTCCCTGCCGGCGGTCGCCCTGCCCTGGAGTGACATATGCCCGATACGATCGACACCGCCGCGCTGGACCGGCTCTTCCGCGCCGCCCGTTCGCAGAACAAGTGGCAGGACCGCCCCGTTTCCGAGGCGCAGCTGCGCGAGATCTATGACCTGCTGAAGCTGGGGCCGACCGCCGGCAACAGCTCGCCCGCCCGCTTCGTCTTCGTCACCTCCCCGGAAGGCAAGGAGAAGCTGCGCCCCGCCCTTTCGAGCGGCAACCTGGAGAAGACGATGAGCGCCCCGGTCGTGGCCATCGCCGCCTATGACCTGGACTTCACCGAGCAACTGCCGAAGCTGTTCCCGCACATGGATGCGCGCCCCTGGTATGCGGACCCCGAGGTGCGGCAGGTCAATGCCTTCCGCAACGGCAGCCTCCAGGCCGCCTATCTGATCATGGCGGCGCGCGCCGTCGGGCTGGATGCAGGGCCGATGAGCGGCTTCGACAACGCCCTGGTGGACGAAGCCTTCTTCGCCGGCACGCGGATCAGGTCCAACATGCTGGTGAACCTGGGCTATGGCGACCCCGCCGGGGTGCGGGAGCGCCTGCCGCGCCTGAGCTTCGAGGAAGCCTGCCGCATCGCCTGATGCTGCGGCGGGGGAGGGGTCCGGCCCTTCCCTCGCCCGGCTCCGCCACTGGCCCCTTGGAGGCTGGCGGGCGGGGCAGGGGGCCGAGGCAGGATGGCCGGGCTTCCGGCCACCCCCACCCGGGATCAGGCCGCGAGGCGCCCCGCGGCCGGGTCGAGGCGGTAGCCGCCGCCCTCGGTCAGCAGCAGGGAGGCATTGGCCGGGTCCTGCTCGATCTTCTGGCGGAGGCGGTAGATATGGGTTTCCAGCGTGTGCGTGGTCACCGCCGCGTTGTAGCCCCAGACCTCGTTCAGCAGCACCTGCCGCGCCACCGGACGGCCGCCGGCGCGGTAGAGGAACTTCAGGATCGAGCATTCCTTCTCGGTCAGCCGGATGCGGCGGTTCTTCACCGTGTCCTGCAGCACCTTGGCGGCCGGGCGGAAGGTATAGGGGCCGACCACAAAGACCGCGTCCTCGCTGTTGTCGAAGACCCGGAGCTGGGCCCGGAGACGGGCCAGCAACTCGTTGATCCGGAAGGGCTTCGCGATGTAGTCGTTGGCCCCCGCATCCAGGCCGCGCACCACGTCGCTCTCCCCGTCCGCGCCGGTCAGCATGATGATGGGCACGCGCACCCCATCACGCCGCAGCTTGGCGCAGAGGTCGCGGCCATTGCCATCCGGCAAGCCGATATCGAGCAGCACCGCGTCATAGCGCGCGCTGGGCTCCAGCAGGGCATGCTCCGCCTGCTCGGCCGTCCCGGCCTCATGCACCGCGAACTCCCCGTCGAGGGATAATTGTTCGCTCAGGGTGGCGCGCAGCGCCGGGTCATCATCCACGATCAGGACAGGCCGGGGGCCGGACATGCCATCCTCATTGTCGCAACTGTCAAGATTCCCAAGATGCTACAACCGCAGCGTTCCTGGATTGTGCCGACCGGGAACCGGCCATGCAAGACTTCGCCTCGCGATTTCGTGGCTATTGGAAGATTGGCAAGACCGCAAGGACCGCCATTTTGTCATCACCCGGGCACGCTGTGTCCATTCCGCATCAGGTCCTCTTTTCATTCCGGCCGAACAAGAGAAGCGACAGACCCATGGATCCCTTGCCCCGGCCTGCTCCGGGACGCCCTGACGCCGCCACAGAGAGCGGGGCTGGCACGGCTCTGCACGTCCAGGCTTTGCGCGGCGTGCACCGTGCCCTGGGGGAGCTCCGGCGCGGGACGCCCGTCCTGCTGCGCGGGCCGGATGGAGACGGCCTGCTGGTCGGAGCGGCCGAAACGCTCTCGGGCCGGGGCCTGACGGAATTCGCGCCGGACCAGCGGGCAGGGGAGCGGACCGGGGGCGGGGAGCCGCCGGTCCTGTTGCTGGAGGCGACGCGCGCCGCCGCCATCCTGGCCAGCGGTTCCGGTTCCGCCCTGGCGGCCGGGCCCGTCGCCCTGCGGACCTCGCCCGCCCTGATGAATCCGGCCGCTCTCCGTCACCTCGCGGACCCGACGGCGGAGCGCCTGCTGCCCATGCCGGCCGAGCCGGTGCCGGTGCCCCCGCTGGCCAGGGCCGCGCTGGCCCTGGCCAAGCTGGGGCGGCTGCTGCCCGCCCTGCTCGCCATGCCGTGCCGGACCCTGCCGGACGGGCTGCTCGAGGTGCCGGCGGCGGATGTCGTCGCCTATCCGGAGACGGCCGCCACCACCCTGACCCCCGTGGCGGAGGCCCGCGTGCCGCTGGAGGATTCGGCCGAGACGCGGATCGTCGCCTTTCGCCCGGCGGATGGAGGGATCGAGCACCTCGCCATCCTGGTGGGGGAGCCCGAGGCCCTGGCCGCCCGCGGCGGGGCGCCGCTGACCCGGGTGCATTCGGAATGCTTCACCGGCGACCTGCTCGGCAGCCTGCGCTGCGATTGCGGCCCACAGCTGCGCGGCGCCATCGCCCGCATGGCGGCGGAAGGCAGCGGCGTGCTGCTCTACCTCGCCCAGGAAGGGCGCGGCATCGGGCTGGTGAACAAGCTGCGCGCCTATGCGCTGCAGGATGGCGGGCTCGACACGCTCGATGCCAACCGGGCCCTGGGCTATGGCGCCGACGAGCGGAACTTCCTGGTCGCGGCGGAGATGCTGCGGGCCCTGCACATCCCCCGCGTGCGGCTGCTGACCAACAACCCGGAAAAGATCGCCGGCCTCGCCGCCTGCGGCATCGAGGTGGTGGACCGGGTGCGGCATGCCTTCGTGGCCAATGGGGTCAATGACGGCTATCTGGAAACCAAGGCGCTGCGCTTCGGCCATCTGCTGAAGTAGCCGGCGCGACCAACCGATCTGAGGAATGCCCCCGACGTGATGGGCCTCGTCCTGCCGGATGGCCGAACCACCGGCCATCTGATCCTCGGCCGCGACCGCTGGCCCTGCGCCCTGGGCAAGGGCGGCATCCGCGCCGACAAGGCGGAAGGCGACGGCGCCACGCCGGCCGGCCCCCTGCCGCTGCGCCGTGTCCTCTACCGCGCCGACCGGCTGCATCCGCCGGCCTGCGCCGTGCCGGTGGAGCCGATCGCGCCGCAGGACGGCTGGTGCGACGATCCGGGGCACGCGGACTACAACCGGCCCGTCGCCCTGCCGCATCCAGCCCGGCACGAGGAACTGTGGCGGCAGGACGGGCTTTACGACGTGGTCGGCGTGCTGGGCTGGAACGACGACCCGGTGGTGCGGGGGCGCGGCAGCGCCATCTTCCTGCATGTCGCCCGGCCGAACTTCGCGCCCACCGAGGGCTGCGTCGCCCTGCCCCTCCCCGACCTGCTTTTCGTGCTGTCGAAGGGGCTGACCGGGATCGAGGTCCGTCCCGGCTGAGCCATGCTCCTCTCGCCCGCCGCCTGAACCCCCGGGCGGCATCACGTCCTTGCGGCGGGCGATTGCGCCGGGCCGGTTTCGGGGCCATTCAGGGTTCCGGCGGCCGCTGCGGCCCCTGTCCTTTCAACCCTCTGTCTTTCATGGCTGGCAACTGCCCATGGCCCGACGCCCCCGTGGGCTGAGCGATGCCGACCGCCGCCTGTGGCGGGCCTGGGTCGCGATCAACCATGTCGCGGCCCTGCCCGGGCACGCGCCGCCACCGGCCGAACCCGCGTCACCGCCCGCCCCGGCCGAAACGGCCGCCGCGCCGCCTCCGGAACCCGCCGCCAGGCCGGCCGCGAAGCCCGCGCGCCCGACCATGCCGGAGCTGCAGATCGGCCAGCCCGGCCCGGGATTGGACGCGAAGCGGTGGAAGGAGCTCCGGAAGGGCCGCATCAAGCCCGAGCGGGTGCTGGACCTGCATGGGCGCCGGGTGCAGGACGCCCATGCCGCCGTGCTGTCCTTCATCCTGGCCGCGCATGCCGACGACCTGCGCTGTGTCGCCATCGTCACCGGCAAGGGCTCGGGCGAGGGGGGCGTGCTGCGCCGGGAACTGCCGCACTGGCTGAACCTGCCGCCCCTGAGGCCGCTGCTGCTCGGCATCAGCCATGCCCATGCGGCGAATACCGGCGCCGTGCATCTCCTGCTGCGGCGGCGGGAACGGGTGAGGGGATTCAGGTAGCGCCGCTGCTGTGGCCAGCCCCGGGCTGAGGCTCCGCCTCCCCCGGTCCCCCTCCGCTGGGGAGATGGTATCTCCCCAGACCCCGCCTTTCGTTGGCACTGGTGGGCAAGGTCAGTCCCGGACCCGATCCCTGAGCGCAGGTGGATCGGCGGGGCTCCCAGCGGACCGAAGGACCCCAAAGAAAAACGCCCGCCGCATTGCCGCGGCGGGCGCCTGTTTTCCGATGGGGCGGGGAAAGCCGCTGCGTCAGCGGTTCACCAGCTTGGCCGGAACCATCAGCACGATGGCCGCGCCGAGCACCAGGAAGCCCGCCAGCACGTACATGCCCATGGCCGAGGACTGGGTCATGTCACGCAGCGTGCCGATCAGGTAAGGGCTGGCGAAGCCCGCCAGATTGGCCACCGAGTTGATGAGGGCGATGCCCGAGGCCGCCGCCGCGCCGGACAGGAAGGCGGTGGGCAGCGACCAGAAGAGCGGCGCGCAGGCCAGCACGCCCGCCGCGGCCATCGAGAGGAAGATGATCGCGATGGTGGTGCTGGACGCCGTCGCCGCGATGATGAAGCCTACGGCCCCCAGCAGTGCCGGGACCACCAGGTGCCAGCGGCGCTCGCGCCGCGCATCGGCGCTGCGGCTGAAGCCCACCATGGCGATGATGGCGCAGATGAAGGGGATGGCGCTGAGCAGGCCGATGTTGAAGTCGCCCGACACGCCGGAGGCCTTCACCAGCGTCGGCATCCAGAAGGTCAGCCCGTACTGGCCCATGACGAAGCTGAAGTAGATCAGGCACATCACCCAGATGCGCGGGTCGCGCAGCACGACGAAGACGGACTGGTGCTCATCCTTGCCGCTGCCATCGGCCGCGATGTTGCGGGCGAGGATGTCCTTCTCGTCCTCGTCCAGCCACTTCGCGCTCTTCACGCCATTGTCGAGATAGGCGAGCAGGACGAGGCCCAGTACGACGGCGGGCACGGCCTCGATCAGGAACATCCACTGCCAGCCGCTCCAGCCCTTGATGCCGTCGAAGCTCTGCATGATCCAGCCGGAGAGCGGGTTGCCGAGGATGCCGGCGGCCGGGCTGCCCGCCTGGAAGATGGCGAACATCTTGGCGCGGCGGTTCGAGGGGAACCAGTAGGTGAGGTAGAGGATGACGCCCGGATAGAAGCCGGCCTCCGCCACGCCGAGCAGGAAGCGCAGCACATAGAATTGCCAGGCATTCTCCACGAACATGAAGAGCGCGGAGAGGATGCCCCAGGTGATCATGATGCGCGCCATCCAGATGCGCGCCCCCACCTTGTGCAGGATGATGTTGCTCGGCACCTCGAAGAAGAAATAGCCGAGGAAGAAGATGCCGGCGCCCAGGCCGAAGACGGTCTCGCTGAAACCCAGTTCCTGCGACATCTGCAGCTTGGCGAAGCCGACATTGACGCGGTCCAGATAGGCCACGACGTAGCAGAGCATCAGCAGAGGCATGATGCGGAAGGCGACCTTGCGGTACAGGCCGTCCTCCGTCGCCGCCGGAGCAAGGCTCGCGGCGCCGGCATGTGCGCTCATAGTGTTCCTCCAGATCGGCCGCGCCGGTGCAACGGGGGCGCGGCGGACCGTGTCTCTCTCAGTTGAAGGTGCGGAGAAGATCCTCGACCTGCTCCGTGGACAGTTCCCTGGCCCCGCGCCCCTGCAGGAGCAGCGCGAGCTTGGCCGATTCCTCCAGCTCCTCCGCGGCATAGACCGCGTCGGTCAGTGTCTTGCCGGACACCACTGGCCCGTGATTGGCGAGCAGCACCGCGCGGGCCTCGCGGGCGGCTTCGTGGATCTCCCGCTCCATCGCCGCGTCGCCGGGGCGGTAGTAGCGGATCACCGGCAGCACCCGGCCCACGCGCATGACGAAATAGGGCGTCAGCGGCGGGATCGGCGCCGTATCCTCCGGCCCGGCGAGGCAGCCGATGGCGGTGGCGTAGGTGGAGTGCAGATGCACCACCGCCCCCGCCTCCGGCCGCGCGGTCAGCACGGCGCGGTGCATGAAGACCTCCTTGGAGGGCTTGTCGCCGCCCACATGCCTCCAGTCCGGGTCGAGCTTGCTGATGCGCTCCGCCTTCAGCCGGCCGAGGCAGGAGTTGGTCGGCGTCATCAGGTAGCCGTCGGGCAGGCGCACGCTGATATTGCCGGCGCTGCCGACGGAATAGCCGCGTGCGAAGAGACTCGCGCCGAGTTCGACGAGAAGTTCACGCAGTTCGGACTCGGTCATGTTCGCATGTCCCTGCAGCAGAGGTCGGAGGTCAGCGGACGAATTCGTCCTTGTATTGTTGCACCACGGCGTCGAAATCGCCGTCGCGGGTGAAGCCGAGGGCGAGCGGGCGGCCCACCTCGAAATCGCCGGGCCAGGAACAGACGATGTCGATCACCCGCTGCTCCGGCTCCTGCGTCACCAGGGCGCGCGGGGCGGGGCCGCCGACGCGCTCCAGGCTTTCCAGCATCTGGCCGACGGTGACGCAGATGCCGGGCAGGTTCAGCACCCGCCAGCCGCCGATGCGCTCGCCCGGCACGGCCAGGGCATGGACGAGGTTGGCCACCACCACATCCGGGGAGGAGAGCCACATCCTCGTTTCCAGCGGCACCGGGCAGTTGGAGGCGATGCCGGCCAGGGGCTCGCGGATGATGCCGCTGGCGAAGGAGGAGGCGGCGGAGTTCGGCTTGCCCGGGCGCACCACGATGGTCGGCAGGCGGCAGACGCGGCCATCGACGAAGCCCTTGCGGGAATAGTCGTTGACCAGGATCTCGCCGATCGCCTTCTGCGCGCCATAGGAGGAGGCAGGCATGGTCGCCATGGTCTCGGGCACCACCGCCGGCATCTCCCCGCCGAAGACGGCCAGCGAGCTGGCGAAGACAAAGCGTGGCGCCTTGCCGGTGGCGCGGGCGGCCTCCAGCAGGGCACGGGTGCCATCCACGTTCACCCGCATGCTGAGGTCGAAATCCTGCTCCGACTGCCCGCTCAGCACCGCCGCGAGGTGATAGATGCCGGCCGTCTCCGCCGTGACCAGGCCGCGCACGAAACCCGGGTCGGCGATGTCGCCGGTGACGGAGGAGACGCGCGCATCCTCGACCGGGCAGGGGGCGAGATCGACCGAGACGATGCGGTCGAAGGCCGGCAGGCCCTCCTTCGTCCCGGCGCCGGCCAGGAGGGCGCGGATCACGCGGCTGCCGAGGAAGCCGGCGCCGCCGGTGACGATGATCTGCATGGGCATGCTCCTATCCCTCCGCCCCTGGCACGGCGATGTGCAGGGCGAGGCCCCGGTGGATGATCGCGTCGCGCACATCCTCGGGCAGGTTGGAATCGGTGATGATGGCGGAAAGCGCCTCGAGCGGCAGGGCGTTGAAGGTGCCGATGCGCCCGTACTTGCTGCTGTCCGTCACCAGGATGCTGCGGGAGGCGCTCTGCGCCACGGCCCGCTTGACCGCCACCTTGTTCTCCGACGGCGTGGAAACGCCGCGCAGGCCGAAGGAGGAGGTCGAGATGAAGGCGAGGTCGAAGTTGAAGCGGCGGATCGCCTCCGCGGCGGGGTCGCCGACGCAGGACTGGTTCTCGCGCTCCACCTGCCCGCCGGTGTGGTAGAGGCGGCACCCCGCCTCCCGCATCAGGAAGGCGGCGATGACGAAGTCGTTGGTGACGACGGCGATGTCGCTGCGCCCGGCGAGGCCCTTGGCGATCTCCAGCGTCGTGGTGCCGGCATCGAGGTAGAGGATGCCGCCGCGCGGGATGAAGTCCAGCGCCATGCGGCCGATCGCCACCTTCGCCGCATGGGCCATCACCGCCTTGCTGACATGCGACGGCTCGAAGGAGATGCGTTCCGGCAGGCGGAGGCCGCCGGCCACCGACATCACCTGGCCTTCCCGCTCCAGCTGCTGGATGTCGCGCCGCACGGTCATGTGCGAGACGTCCAGCAGCTCGGTCAGTTCGCTGATGCTCAGCACGCCGCGCTCGGCGAGGCGGGCGAGGATCAGCTTCTGACGCTCGGCGGGAATCATGCTGGCCTCAGCGGGTCCCGGAGGCAGGCGTCTTGTAGGGGGCGAACCAGCCCAGCCCGGCCTCGGTCTCGCCGCGCGGGTTGTACTCGCAGCCCACCCAGCCCTTGTAGCCGACGCGGTCGAGCACGGCGAAAAGATGCGGGTAGTTCAGCTCGCCCTCGTCCGGCTCGTGCCGCTCGGGCACGGAGGCGATCTGCACATGGGCGAACCTGCCGTCCATCTTCTCGATCAGCTTCGTCAGGTCGCCATCCATGATCTGCGCATGGTAGAGGTCGAGCTGCACGGAGACGTTCGGCCGCCCGACGCGCTCCACCAGCGCCACCGCCTCCAGCTGATGCGCGATGAAATAGCCGGGCATGTTGCGGCTGTTGATCGGCTCCACCAGCAGGGTGATCCCTTCCGGCGCCAGCATGTCGGCGGCGTGGCGGAAATTCTCGACGAAGGCGTTCTCGCAGGCCGCGCGGTCCATGCCGGCGGTGATGCCGGACATGCCATGCAGCGTCTTGCAGCCCAGCGCCTTGGCATAGCGCAGGGCGATGGCGACGTTGTCGCGGAATTCCTGCTCGCGGCCCGGGATGGCGGCCATGCCGCGCTCGCCATTCGCCCAGTCGCCCGGCGGCATGTTGAACAGCGCCTGGGTCAGCCCGGCGGCCTTCAGCCTCTCCGCCACAACCTCCGGCGGGTGCTCGTAGGGAAAGAGGAACTCCACCGCCTGGAACCCCGCCCTGGCGGCCGCGGCGAAGCGGTCGAGGAAAGGAACCTCGGTGAACATCATCGAGAGATTGGCAGCAAAACGCGGCATGTCGTCCGTCTCCTTAGCCCGCCAGGTCCTGCGCTTCGAAGAAGAAGCGCTCGCCTCCGAAATTCCCCGACTTCAGCGCCAGGGAGAGCGGCTTCCCGACCGCCTTCACCCAGGGCACGCCCGGCGCGATCTGCGGCCCGATATGGAAGCCGCCGATGCCCAGCGACTGGGTGACGATGCCGGAGGTCTCGCCGCCCGCGACGATGAACTGGTCGAAGCCCGCCGCCTCCAGCTTCCGCGCCAGGGCGCCGAAAACGCGCTCCACCGCCTCGCTCGCCTCGGCGGCGCCGAAGCGGGCCTGGATCTCCTTCAGCTTCGCCGGTTCGGTGGTGGCATAGACCAGCGGCGCCCATTCGCCCTTCGGCTGCGCCAGCACCCAGTCCGCCAGCTCCTGCGCATAGGCTTCGGCATCGCCCAGGCTGCGCTCGACCTCGACGAAGAGCGACGGCGCGGCGGCGCGATAGGCGGCCACCTGGGCATTGGTCATCTGCGAGCAGGAGCCGGAGAGCACGATGGCGCGGCCCCTGGCCGGGCGGCCCTCGGCGGCGGCGCTGGCCGCGTCGCCTTCCGTCTTCCAGGCCCGCGCCATGCCGTCGGCGAGGCCGGAGCCGCCGGTGACCAGTCTCATCTCCGCCACGGCCTGGCCCATCACCACCAGATGCGCGTCGCTCAGCGCGTCCAGCACGGCATAGCGGAAGCCCTTGGCCTTCAGCGCCGCCAGCGCCGCGCGCACGGCATCAGCGCCCTGGTCCATGACGCTGCTCGGCACGTTGCCCGTCCTGCCACGGGACTGCGCGTCCATCAGGCGCATCAGGTTGCTGTCGGTCATCGGCGTGACGGGATGGTGCCGCATGCCGGATTCCTCCAGCGGCACGCCGTTCACGAAGAGATAGCCGTTGTAGATGGTGCGCCCGTTCACCGGCAGGACCGGGCAGATCACCGTGAAATCCTCCCCCAGCGCGTCGAGCAGCGCATCCGTCACCGGGCCGATATTGCCCCTGGGCGTGCTGTCGAAGGTGGAGCAGTACTTGAAGAAGAACTGCGGGCAGCCCCGCGCCTGCAGCCACTTCAGCGAGGCGAGGCTCTGCGACACCGCCTCCTCCACCGGGCAGGAGCGGGTCTTCAGGCTGATGACCACGGCATCGGCCTCGACCGCCAGATCCTCCGGCGGCACGCCGTTGAGCTGCACGGTACGCAGCCCGTTGGCCACCAGGAAGCCGGCGATGTCGGTCGCGCCGGTGAAGTCGTCGGCGATCACGCCCAGACGCATGGTGGCGGCCATCACTTGGTCTTCCCTTCCACGCCCGGCAGCTCGATGCCGGCGAAGGTCTTGATCACCGCCGCATCGTCCTCGCGGCCATGGCCCGCATTGCTGGCATTGGCGAACATCGTATAGGCGGTGCTGGCCAGCGGCAGCGGGAAGCCCAGCGACAGCGCCGTTTCCGTCACCAGCCGCAGGTCCTTCACGAAGATGTCCACCGCCGAATGCGGCGTGTAGTCGCCATCGACCACATGCTTCATCCGGTTCTCGAACATCCAGCTGTTGCCGGCGGCGTTGGTCACCACCTCGTACATCGTGCCGAGCGGGATGCCCGCCCTGGCCGCCAGCGCCATGGCCTCGGCCCCCGCCGCGATATGCACGCCGGCGAGAAGCTGGTGGATGATCTTCACCGTGGCGCCGAGGCCGATCTCGGCGCCGATCTCATAGACCTTGCCCGCGACCGCATCGAGCACGGGGCGCAGCCGGTCGAAGGCCGGTTTCGGCCCGGCGGCCATCACCGTCATCTGCCCGGCCGCCGCCTTGGCGGCGCCACCGGAAACCGGCGCGTCCAGCATCAGCAGGCCCATCGCTTCCAGCTCCGTGGCCAGGGCGCGGGCATCGGCGGCGGAGATGGTGGCGGAGACCATGACGCCGGTGCCTGGGCGCAGCCTCCGCGCCAGCCCGTTCTCGCCCAGCAGCACCGCACGGCACTGCGCGGCGTTCACCACCAGCAGCAGCACGGCATCCAGCTCCCCGGCGAAGGCACCGGCATCCGGCCCCGCCGCGACCGCGCCGGCCTCGGTGAGCGCCTGGCAGGCCGCGGGGTTCAGATCGGCGCCATAGGTCGCCAGCCCAGCCGCGAGGCAGGAGCGCGCCGCGCCCATGCCCATGGAGCCGAGGCCGACCACACAGACCCGGTACCGGTTGTCGCTGCTCATCGGTCCTCCGATGTGAATTTCTGATCGCCCGCTTGCGCGTGGCCGGGGTTATAGCCCCGATCCAGGCGCCGTTAAGAGCAAAAAGCACAAAAATTCACACGAAGGAGATAGATTTTCACATCAGCGCCGCTTCCCCTGGGGAAAACCGGCTGGCGCGCGGGCCGGGGGAGGCCTGCGGCCTTCCCCCGGCGGAAGCGGCGCCCCGCGGCTCAGGCCGCTTCGTAGGTGACGGTTTCCTTGCCGGAATCACCCACCACCAGGAAGAGGGTGGCGTCGCTGAAGTCGTCGTTGCGGAAGTAGTGCGGCCGGCCGGCGGGGGTCTTCACCACGTCGAGCGGGCCGAGCTTCGATTCCACGACCTGGCCGTCATCGCCGACCCAGCCGACGGTGACGCAGCCTTCGAGCACCAGATAGGCGTCCTCGACATCGCGCACATAGGGCTTCACGCCGACGCCGCGGGGGATGCCCAGCATCTCCTTGCGGGCGGTGGTGGACTGCACGCCGCCCTCCCCGACATAGATCTTGCGGAAGAAGCCCGCCTTCTCACGGATCACCGGCTGCTGGGTGAAGCGGATGACGTGGTGGGCCATGAGCTGCTGCAACGGGTGCGTGCCCTCGGTGGACAGCATCTCCGTCTGCCCCGGCTTCGCGCCGAAGGCACGGGCGAGCGCGGCATCGGTGTCCTTCGGGTGGTAGACATAGCGCGGCGGCTCGGGCTTGCCGACATCGACGCTGATGCTCATCAGCACGGGCTTCACGCCCTCGTTGCGGAAGCCGTGCGGCACGTCGCGGGCGTTCAGGATCATGTCCTTGGGGCCGAGCTTGACCTCGACCACCTGCCCGTCCTGCTCCCAGCCCACGGTCAGCACGCCGTCGATGATGAGGAAGCTCTCCTCGATCTCATGCGCGTGGCAGGCCGCGTACTTGCCTGGCTCCTTGTGGATCAGGCTCAGCGTGAAGTTGTCGGCCTTCATGGTGGAGGTGTCGCCGACCTTGGGCGAGCCGCCGGCGCCGATATAGCGCATCTGCGCGCGGGACAGTTCCGGGAAGCCGCGGTTGGAGGGGAAGGCGTCCCAGTCGAAGGCCTTCTGCGCGTGGCGGCCGATATGGCGCTGCAGGTCCACCTCCAGCGAGACCGCGGCGGGGGGGGCGATGACGTTCATCCGGAACTCCTTCCTTGCAGGTGCGGCCGTGCCGTCCGGAGTCCGGTGTAGCCAGGATTGTGTTGGCCTGCTATACACTGTTTTATGGGCAAACAAATTTCCGATGCGGACGCCTCCCGCGCGGCGGCGGGCGAGGCGGATGACCGCTACCTCGTGCCCGGCCTGGTGCGCGGGCTGCAGGCGCTGCAGGCCTTCACCCCCGAACGCCGCCGCATGACGCTGGTGGAGATCGGCGCGGCGCTGGGCATCACCCGCTCCGCCGCCTACCGGCTGGTCTATACGCTGGACCAGCTCGGCTTCCTGGTGCACGACCCGCAGACGCGCACCTACGCGCTGGGCCCGGCCGTGCTGCGGCTGGGCTATGGCTACATCGCCTCCCGCGACCTGCTGGAGGTCGCCGCGCCGCATCTGGAGGCGCTGCGCGACCGCACCCATTGGTCCGCCCATCTGGGCGTGCTGGAGGGACGGGACGTCGTCTACCTGATGCGGATGCCGACGCGGCGCGCGGTGTCCTCGGTGGTGCAGGTCGGCTCGCGCCTGCCCGCGCATGCCACCGGCATGGGCCGCGTGCTGCTGGCGGGGCTGGAGGATGCGGCGATCGAGGCGCTCTACCGCGATGCCGGGCTGGAATCCTACAGCGGCCGCACGCCGGCCACCCTGCCCGCGCTGCTGAAACAGGCGCGGCTGGACCGGGCCTCCGGCACCGTCACCAATGTCGCCGGCTATGAGGCCGGGGTGACGAGCATCGCGGCACCGGTCCGCGACGTCTCGGGCCGTGTCGTGGCGGCGATCAACATCTCCACCGTCGCGCTGCTGGTGACGGAGGCGGAACTGCGCGGCCCCCTGGCGCAGGAGGTCGCGGCCAGCGCCGCCGCGATTTCCCGGGCGCTGGGCCACGCGCCGGCAGAGACCGCATCCCAGCCCCGCAAGGCAGGCGGCTGAGGCCGCCCCGCCAACCCCCCCGCCTCCCCCCATGCCCCCCGGCCGGGAATTCCTCCGGCCGGGACCGGGAAAGCCGGAAGCGGAGCCACCCCTCCGCTTCCCAACAGGCCGAAACGCCGGCCACGCGTCCCAACAAACGATCCTGAACGGGAGTCCCTCATGTTCCCCCCCATCACGGCCTATGCCCCGCTGGGCCGCCGCGCCCTGCTCGGCGCCACCGCAGCCCTCGCCGCCGCCTCCTGGCCTTCGCGCCCGGTCACCATCGTCGCCCCCTTCACGCCCGGCGGGCCGGTGGACGTGCTGGCGCGCGTGGTGGCGCAGGGGCTGCAGACGGGCAGCGGCCAGAGCACGGTGGTGGACAACCGCGTGGGCGCGCAGGGCAATATCGGCATCGACGCGGTGCGCCGCGCGGCGCCGGACGGGCACACGCTGCTGCTGGTCCCGGCGGGCAACCTGACCATCAACCCCACGCTGATGCGCGACCTGCCCT
The DNA here is from genome assembly GCF_023078375.1 of Roseomonas gilardii subsp. gilardii. Lineage (NCBI taxonomy): Bacteria > Pseudomonadati > Pseudomonadota > Alphaproteobacteria > Acetobacterales > Roseomonadaceae > Roseomonas > Roseomonas gilardii. The sequence continues at coordinate 805,510 of NZ_CP095554.1, forward strand.
TCGATGTGGAGCGGGACTTCCGGCCGCTGAACCTGCTGGCCACGGCGCCGAACGTCCTCGTCTGCGACCCGCGCCTGCCGGTGCGCGACATCCAGGAACTGCTGGCCTATGCGAAGGCGCAGAAGGATGGCGTGACCTATGCCAGCCCGGGCTTCGGCAGCCAGTTGCACCTGGCGGGCGAGCTGCTGGCGCAGAGGACCGGCATCCCCATGCTGCATGTCCCCTACAAGGGCTCCAGCCAGGCGGCGACGGATGTGATGTCGGGGCAGGTGCAGCTTCTCTTCACCAACCTGCCGGCGGTGCTGGAGGCGGTGCGCGACGGCCAGCTCCGCGCCCTGGCCCTCACCACGGCGCAGCGCACCCCGGTGATGCCGGAGATCCCGACGCTGGGCGAGCTGGGTGTGGAGGGCTTCGACATCACCTCCTGGTACGGGCTGCTGGCCCCGCGCGCCGTGCCGCCGGCCCTGGCGGAGGAGATCCACGGCACGGTCGCCCGCATCCTGCACGAGCCGCGGACGAGCGGTGCCCTCGCCGCCCAGGGCCTCAGCCTGTCCGATGAATCCATGGCGGATTTCGCCGCCTGCATCCGGTCGGAAACCGCGACCTGGGCCCAGGTGATCCGGGAGCGGAAGATCGAGCCGCAGCTCTGACCGTCCCTGCGGCGATCCGGCCACCAGCGAACCGGGTCCCGGGCGCGCAGCGTCCTGGCGGATGGCCCCCGGGGAAAGTGGAACCTTCCCCGGGGACCAAGCGGATCAGGGGCGCCCCTCAGGCCGGCAGGCTGGCCGCGATCAGCGCATGGGCGGAGCTTTCCAGCGAGCGGGAGGCCGCCTCATTGCCCAGAGCGGGGGCGACGGCGAAGGCCCCCTCGATCAGCAGTTGCAGGGAATCGCCCAGCGTGGCGGGGGCGCCGGCCTCGGTGCAGAGGCGGCGCAGCGTCTCGCGCATCGCCTGCTTGTGGTGGTCCGCCACCTGCCGCGCCGGATGCCCGGGATCGGGGAATTCCGCGATGGCGAGGCCCAGCGGGCAGCCCCGGAAACCCGGCGTCAGCACCGTCGCCGCGGCCATGTTGACGAAGGCCAGGAGCCGTTCGCGCGGGGAGAGCGAGTCATCCCCGGTGACGCAGGCCAGCTTCTCCTGCGCCTCGCAGCGTTCCTGCAGGATCGTCTCGATCAGCGCGTCCTTGGAGGGATAGGCGCGGTAGAGACCCATCTTCGTGGTGCCGGCGACCCGGCAGATCTCGTCCACGCCGGTGGCATGGATGCCCTGGCGATAGAACAGCTCGCGGGCCGCCTCGCGGACACGTTGCGCCACGGGGCGCTTGTCCGGCGGTCCCGCATTCCCGGCAGCATCCCTCTCGGGTTCCCCTTTCGGGGTCTGGCCGGTCCTGGCTTCGCTCACGGCTTCCTCCTTGCCTCCTGCACCTGAACGGGCCGGGCCTGCGAGGGAAGAGAACGACCGAGCCTCGCCGCCGGGCTCCTGGATTGCGCCCCGGGCCGAGCCATCCCACGGGCCCGACCCCTTGCAATGAGACTGACCGGTACGTATCAATAGGTGACGAACCGGTCGGTATCACCCGACCAGGAGATAGGTCATGCACCCTCCCGAACGCAAGCCTCTGGTCGCCCTCCTCCTTCTCACCCTGGCGATGGCGGCTCCTTCCCTGCCGCATGCCACCCTGGCGCAGCAGCCGGGCACCGCACCCCCCGCCGTCACCGTCGCCCAGCCGCTGCGGCGGCAGGTCACCGAGTGGGACGAGCACCTCGCCCGGCTGGAACCCTCCGCCCGCGTCCAGCTCCGTGCCCGCGTCTCCGGACAGGTGGAGGCGGTGCATTTCCGCGACGGGCAGGTGGTGCGGCAGGGCGACCTGCTCTTCACCCTCGACCGCCGCCCCTTCGAGATCGCGGTGGACAGCGCCCAGGCCGAGCTGGCCCGCACCCAGGCCCAGCTCGTGCTGGCGCAGCAGGAGGTGGACCGCACCCTGCCGCTGGTCGGCAGCCGCATCGCCCCGGTGGCGCAGCTCGACGCCCGCCGCGCCGCCCTGGCGGAGGCCGTGGCGCAGCGCGACGCCGCCCAGGCCGCGCTCCGCAAGGCGCAGCTCGACCTGGAATGGAGCGAGATCCGCGCCCCGATCGGCGGCCGCATCTCCGATCGCCGGGTGGATGCGGGGAACCTGGTGCAGTCGGGCGAGACGCTGCTGACCACGATCCTGCGGATCGACCCGATCTATGCCGTCTTCGACGCGCCGGAATCCGACTATCTCCGCCTCGCCCGGCTGGCGCGCAGCGGCGCGCGGCCCAGCGACCAGCCCACCCGCGCGGACCAGGGCAACCCGGTGGAGATCCGCCTCGCCGACGAGGACGGCTGGGATCACCAGGGGCGCATGGATTTCACCGACGTGGCGCTGGACCCGCGCAGCGGCACGGTGCGCGCCCGGGCGCTGCTGTCGAACCCGGACCTGTTCCTGACCCCCGGCGTCTTCGCCCGGCTGCGGCTGCGGACCGGGGCCTCCGACTCCCTGCTGCTGCCCGATGCCGCGGTGGCGGCGGACCAGGCCGAGCGCATGGTGCTGACCGTGGCGCAGGACGGCACGGTGGTGCCGAAGCCCGTCTCGCTCGGGCCCCTGGTGGACGGCCTGCGCGTGATCCGCAGCGGGCTGGCGCCGGAGGACCGGGTGGTGGTGGCGGGGCTGCACCTCGCCCGCCCCGGCAGCCGCGTCACCGCCGAGGCCGGGCGCATCGGCCCCGCCAACGCGCAACTCACGCAGAACCAGACCCAGGCGCGATAGCGCCGCCAGTGCCGCAGGAGCCGCGCCATGCGCTTCGCCCGCTTCTTCATCGACCGGCCGGTCTTCGCCGCGGTGATCTCCATCGCCATCACCCTGGTCGGCGGCATCGCCCTGCTGCGCCTGCCGATCAGCGAGTATCCCGACATCGCGCCCCCTACCGTGACGATCACGGCGAACTATCCCGGCGCCTCCGCCGCCACGGTGGCGGAGACCGTGGCCACGCCGATCGAGCAGGAGGTGAACGGCGTGGAGGGGATGCTCTACCTGAACTCCCAGTCCACGGGCGACGGCAAGCTGTCCATCAACGTGGTGTTCCGCCAGGGCACCGACGTGGATGCGGCGCAGGTGCTGGTGCAGAACCGCGTCGCCATCGCCGAGCCGCGCCTGCCGGAGGAGGTGCGGCGGCTGGGCCTCGTGGTGCGCAAGGCCTCGCCCGACCTGATGATGGTCGTGCACATGTATTCGCCGGACGGGTCGCGCGATCAGCAATACGTCTCCAACTACGCCACGCTGAACGTGCGCGACCGGCTGGCGCGGCTGGACGGGATCGGCGACGTGCAGGTCTTCGGCGCGCGCGACTATTCCATGCGCGTCTGGCTCGACCCGGCCAAGGTGGCGGCGCGCGGCCTCACCGCCGGAGAGGTGGTGGAGGCGCTGCGCCGCGCCAACCTCCAGGTCGCGGCGGGCGGGCTGAACAAGCCGCCCACCGGCGGGACGGGCGCGGGCTTCGAGCTGAACATCCAGGCGCTGGGGCGCCTCTCCACGCCGGAGCAGTTCGGCGAGATCGTGGTTGCCACCAATGCGAGCGGCGCCCCGGTGCGGGTGCGCGACATCGCGCGGGTGGAACTCGGCAGCCAGGACTATTCCGTCTCCGCCTATCTGGACAATGCGGTGGCGACGGCCATCCCGATCTACCAGCGTCCCGGCTCCAACGCGCTCGCCACCGCCGAGGCGGTGCGCCACACCATGGAGGAGCTGTCGCATTCCTTCCCGCCCGGCATCACCTATGGCGTGGTCTATGACACCACCCGCTTCATCGAGCAGTCGATGGAGGCGGTGGTGCACACCTTCGGCGAGGCGGTGCTGCTGGTCGTCGTGGTGGTGGTGCTCTTCCTGCAATCCTGGCGGGCGGCGCTGATCCCGCTCCTGGCCATCCCCGTCTCGATCATCGGTACCTTCGCCGCCATGGCGGCGCTGGGGCTGTCGCTGAACACGCTGTCCATGTTCGGGCTGATCCTGGCCATCGGCATCGTGGTGGATGACGCCATCGTGGTGGTGGAGAATGTGGAGCGGCACCTGGCCCAGGGCGCCACGCCGCGCGATGCCGCCCGCCGCACCATGGACGAGGTGGGCATGGCGCTGGTCGCCATCGCCCTGGTGCTCTGCGCCGTCTTCGTGCCGACCGCCTTCATCTCCGGCATCGCCGGCGCCTTCTACGGCCAGTTCGCGGTGACGATCGCGGTGGCGACGCTGCTCTCGGCACTGGTCTCGCTGACCCTCTCGCCCGCCCTGGCGGCGCTGCTGCTGCGCCCGCATGCGCATGCGGCGCCGCGCGGGCCGCTGTCCTGGATCGGGGCGCCCTTCCGCTGGTTCTTCCGGGGGTTCAACCGCGTCTTCAACGCGCTGTCGCTGGGCTATGGCGGGCTGACGCGGCGGCTGGTGCGGCTGCCGGTGATCCTGCTGCTGCTCTATGCCGGGCTGCTGCTGGCCACGGGGCAGATGGTGCGGACCACGCCCACCGGGCTGATCCCGCCGCTCGACCGCGGCTACCTGATCGCCGCCTTCCAGCTTCCGCCCGGCGCCGCCCTGTCGCGCACCGACGCGGTGATCCGCCGCGCCTCGGAGACGGTGCTCTCCGTGCCCGGGGTGGAGCATGCCATCGCCTTCACCGGCTTCGACGGCGCCACCTTCACCAACGCACCGAACACGGGCGTGATCTTCGTCGGCCTGAAATCCTTCGAGGAGCGGGCGAAGGAGAGCGTCTCCTACGGCGCCCTCATCGGCCAGATCCAGGCCAGGCTGGCGCAGGACCGGGAGGCTCTGGCGCTGGTGATCCCGCCGCCCTCCGTGCCCGGCATCGGCACGGGCGGCGGGTTCAAGCTCTATGTGCAGGACCGGGCCGGGCGCGGGCCGAGGGCGCTGGAACAGGCGACCCAGGCGGTGCTGGCGGCGGCGCGGAAGCATGGCGAGGTCGGCTTCGCCTTCTCGCTCTTCAACACCGCCACGCCCACCCTGCGGGCGGAGGTGGACCGCACCAAGGCGGAGATGCTGGGCGTGCCGCTGGACCGGGTGTCGGAAACGCTGTCGGTCTATCTCGGCTCGGCCTTCGTGAACGACTTCAACATCCTCGGCCGCACCTACCGCGTCACCGCCCAGGCGGAGGAGGCGCAGCGCCGCACCCCGCGCGACGTGGCGCTGCTGCGCACCCGCAATGCCGACGGGCAGATGGTGCCGGTCGGCGCGCTGGCCAGCTTCCGGGACGACAGCGCGGCCTATCGCGTGCCGCGCTACAACCTCTATCCGGCGGCGGAGATCCAGGGCACGCCCGCGCCCGGCGCCTCCACCGGCCAGGCCATCGCCGCGATGCAGGCGGCGCTGGAGGAGGCCCTGCCGGACGGCTTCTCCTACGAATGGACGGAGCTGGCCCTGCAGGAGACGACGCAGGGCAACACCGCGCCGCTCGCCTTCGGGCTGGCCGTGGTCTTCGTCTTCCTGCTGCTGGCCGCCCTCTACGAGAGTTGGCTGCTGCCGCTGGCGGTGGTGCTGATCGCGCCGATGTCGGTGCTGGCGGCGCTGCTCGGCGTGGTCTGGCGCGGGCTGGACAACAACGTGCTGGTGCAGGTCGGGCTGGTGGTGCTGGTCGGGCTGGCGGCCAAGAACGCCATCCTGATCGTGGAATTCGCCCGGGCGGCGGAGCGCGACGGCATGAGCCGCTGGCAGGCCGCGGAGGCCGCGGCGCGCACGCGGCTGCGGCCGATCCTGATGACCTCGCTGGCCTTCATCCTGGGCGTGCTGCCGCTGGCCGTGGCGACGGGCGCGGGCGCGGAGATCCGGCAGAGCCTGGGCACCGCCGTCTTCGCCGGCATGCTGGGGGTGACCCTGTTCGGCCTGCTCTTCACCCCGGTCTTCTATGTCGTCGCCAGCGCCATGGCACGGCGCCAGGACCGCCGGGCGGCCGGCGCCGTGGCACCGGCGGAATGACGCGCCTCCGGCAGGCCCGTCCCCCCCGGACGGGCCTGCGGGACGGGCCTGCCGGAAATCGTGATCGCCCTCACCCCCGGCGGCGGTCTGGCGCGACACCGCCCCGCATGGGCAATGTCACGGAACCTGGCTGGAGCGTGACGATGCCGAGACGGATGCTGGCGATCCTCCCCGCCCTGTTCCTCTGCGCCGGCCTGGTGCGGGCGGAGGCGGCGGTGCTGGACGGGGTGACCTTCCCCGACACCCAGACGGTCGCCGGCCGCAGCCTGGTGCTGAACGGCACCGCGCTGCGCACCTATTCCATCCTGCATGTGCATATCTACGTGGCCGCCCTCTATCTGGAACGGCCTTCCTCCAATGCCGCGCAGATCCTGGGCTCGGACCAGGTGAAGCTGGTCCAGTTCGTCTTCTCCCGCAACATCGACGCCCCGGATGCCCGCAAGTCCTGGGAAGAAGGGCTGGCCGCCAATTGCCACGCCCCCTGCCGCCTTCAGCCGCAGGACGTGGCCCGCTTCCTCGACGCCGTCCCGGCCGTGCACCAGGGGGAAAGCGGCTCCCTGCTCTTCACCCCGGACGGGCTGGACGTCTTCACGGATGGCCGCTTCATCGGCCGGATCACCGACCCCAACTTCTCCCGCGTCGTGCTCTCCACCTTCATCGGGCCGCAGAGCCTGCTGCCGGATGTCCGCGCCGGGCTGCTCGGACAGCGCTGATCCCGCACGGCAGGCGGAAGCGACGGCACCGGACGGTTTCGGCCGGTTGCCAAAATGTCACCCGATCGTCACCTGAGTATCACGGCCGCGTCGTGCTGGGCGACTAAGCCGCCCGCCGAACACGTTCGGATCGGCTCATGGCGTCTCAGCGTAATGTCCTTCTCATCGTGGTGGATCAGTGGCGGGCGGATTTCATGCCCGTGCTCGGCGCGGATTTCCTGCGCACGCCGAATCTCGACCGGCTGTGCCGCGAGGGCGTCACCTTCCGCAACCATGTGACCACGGCGGTTCCCTGCGGCCCGGCCCGCGCCAGCCTGCTGACCGGCCTGTACCTGATGAACCACCGTGCGGTGCAGAACACCGTGCCGCTCGACGCGCGCCACATGAACCTGGGTAAGGCGCTGCGCGGCGTGGGCTACGACCCGGCGCTGATCGGCTACACCACCACCACGCCGGACCCGCGCACCACCAGCCGCAACGACCCGCGCTTCTCCCTGTTGGGCGACCTGATGGACGGGTTCCGCAGCGTCGGCGCCTTCGAGCCCTCGATGGACGGCTATTTCGGCTGGCTGGCGCAGAAGGGCTATCCCCTGCCGCCGAAGCGCGATGACATCTGGCTGCCGGAAGGCATGGACGACGTGCCCGGCGCCACCGACCGGCCCAGCCGCATCACCGCCGATCTCTCCGACACCGCCTATTTCACCGAGCGCGCCCTGACCTATCTCAAGGGCCGCGGCGGCAAGCCCTGGTTCCTGCATCTCGGCTACTACCGCCCGCATCCGCCCTTCATCGCGCCGGAACCCTACAACCGCATGTACCGGCCGGAGCAGATGCCCGCCCCGGTGCGCATGCCACACTGGCGGGAGGAAGCGGCGCAGCACCCGCTGCTCGATTTCTACCTGCATGGCGTCCAGCGCGGCTCCTTCTTCCACGGCGCCGGCGGCGCGGCGAACGAGATGGAGGAGGCGGAGATCCGCCAGATGCGCGCCACCTATGCCGGGCTGATCTCCGAGGTCGATGCCGCGCTGGGCGAGGTCTTCGCCCATCTCGACGCCACGGACCAGTGGAGGAACACACTCATCATCTTCACCTCCGACCATGGCGAGCAGCTCGGCGACCACTACCTGCTCGGCAAGATCGGCTTCCATGACGAGAGCTTCCGCATCCCCCTGGTGGTGGTGGACCCGGACGCCCCGGAACAGGCCGGCCGCATCGAGAGCGCCTTCACCGAGAGCGTGGACGTGCTGCCCAGCATCATCGACTGGCTGGGCGGCGAGGTGCCGCGCGCCTGCGACGGGCGCTCGCTCCTGCCGCTGCTGCGCGGCCGTCGCCCCGCCGACTGGCGCGAGCATCTCTTCTACGAATACGATTTCCGCGATGTCTACTACTCGCACCCCGAGGCGCCGCTGGGCCTCGGCATGGATGACTGCTCGCTCTGCGTGGTGCAGGACGAGCAGTGGAAATACGTCCACTTCGCGGCGCTCCCGCCCCTCCTCTTCAACCTGGAGGAGGACCCGAACCAGTTCGTGAACCTGGCCGACGATCCGGCCCATGCGGCCATCGTCGCGGATTACGCGCAGCGCGCCCTGTCGCACCGCATGCGCCATGCCGAGCGCACCCTGACGCATTACCGGTCCACGCCCCAGGGCCTGGAGGAGAGACGCCGATGATCCTGTCCCGCCGTTCCACGCTGCTCGGCGCCGCCGGCCTCGGCACCGCCAGCCTGCCCCGCTTCGCCATCGCGCAATCCACCAGCGTGGGCGACCAGCGCCGCAGCATCGACATCGCCGTGCAGAAGATCAGCAACTCCAACACGCTGGAGGTGCTGCGCGAGCAGTCCAATGTCGGCGAGCGCATCTTCTTCTCCTCGATCTGGGAAGGGCTGATCGGCCGCGACTGGCTGGGCGAGCTGCGCGCCGTGCCGCTGCTGGCCACGGAATGGAAGCGGCTGAGCGACAGCGCGGTGGAGCTGAAGCTCCGCCCCGGCGTGCGCTTCCACAACGGCGACGAGATGACGGCCGAGGATGTCGCCTTCTCCTTCGGCCCCGAGCGCATGTTCGGCGACACGCCCGCCACGGCGCAGGGCCGCACCATCACGGTGAAGGGCGAAGGCATCCCGACCCGCGCCGGCCGCGAGCTGCCGCCCGAGGTGCCCGCCGTCGCGCGCCGCTCCTGGCCGGCGCTGGAGCGCGTGGAGGTGGTGGACCGGTACACGGTCCGCTTCCACAACGCATCCCCCGACGTGACGCTGGAGGGCCGCCTCGCCCGCTACGGCAGCGAGATCATCTCCCGCCGCGCCTATGTCGAGGCGCCGAGCTGGTTCGACTGGGCGCGCAAGCCCGTCACCACCGGCCCCTACATGGTCGCCGAGTTCAAGCCGGACCAGTCGCTGACCCTGGTGGCGCATGACGCCTATTGGGGCGGGCGGCCGCCGCTGAAGCAGATCCGCTTCCTGGAGGTGCCGGAGGTCTCGGCCCGCATCAACGCGCTGCGTTCCGGCGAGGTGCAGTTCGCCTGCGACATCCCGCCCGACCAGATCCCCGGCATCGAGCGCGACGCGGCCTATGAGGTCCAGGGCGGCACCATCCTGAACCACCGCCTGACCGTCTTCGACAAGAACTTCCCCGCCCTGCGGGACGCCCGGGTCCGCCGCGCCTTCACCCATGCGATCGACCGCCAGGCGATCGTGGACAGCCTCTGGAGCGGCCGCACCGTGGTGCCGCGCGGGCTGCAATGGGAATACTACGGCGACATGTTCATCGCCGACTGGTCGGTGCCGGCCTACGACCCGGCCGAGGCGAAGCGCCTGCTGAAGGAGGCCGGCTACAAGGGCGAGCCGATCCCCTATCGCCTGCTGAACAACTACTACACCAACCAGACCCCGACGGCGCAGGTGCTGGTGGAGATGTGGAACCAGGTCGGCCTGAACGTCCAGATCGAGATGAAGGAGAACTGGACCCAGATCCTGGAACGCAGCCCGGGCCGCGCGGTGCGCGACTGGTCCAACTCGGCGCCCTTCAACGACCCCGTCTCCTCCCTCGTCGCGCAGCACGGGCCGAACGGACAGCAGCAGCAGGTTGGCGAATACAGCAACGAGGAGCTGAACCGGCTCTGCGTGGAGCTGGAGACCAGCACCGACCGCCCCCGCCGCAAGCAGGTCTTCCGCCGCCTGCTGGAGATCGCCGAGCGCGAGGACCCGGCCTATACGGTGCTGCACCAGAATGCGACCTTCACCGCCAAGCGGAAGGATATCCGGTGGAAGGCCGCGCCGGCCTTCGCCATGGAGTTCCGCGCCAACAACTGGCCGGCCTGAGCGGATCATGCCCGGACTGACCCGACGCGCCGCGCTGGCCTCGGCCGGCGCGGCCCTGTGCCTGCCGCACCTCGCCATCGGCCAGACCACGCGCCCCGCCATCACCGTGGCGGTGCAGAAGATCAGCAACAGCAACTCGCTGGAGATGCTGCGCGAGCAGTCGAATGTGGGTGGCCGGATCTTCTACTCCTATGCCGAGCCGCTGATCGACACGGACTGGACCGGCGACCTGTCGCTGCGTCCGGGCCTGGCGAGTTCCTGGCGCCGCCTGGACGCGCGGCGGCTGGAGCTGACGCTGCGCGAGGGCGTGCGCTTCCATGACGGCCGGATGATGACGGCGGAGGATGTCGCGCATTCCTTCGGCCCGCGCATGTGGGGCGCCGAGGGCAGCCCGCGCAACCCGCCGCCCGAGGCGGTGGCCGTGGCGCGCCGTTCCTTCCCCGGCTTCGACCGGGTGGAGATCGTCGATGCCCGCACGGTCCGCTTCGTCAACCGCACGCCCGACGTGACGCTGGAGGGCAAGCTCAGCCGCTCCCTCGCCACCATCCATTCCGCCGCCGCCTACGAGGCGGTCGCGGACTGGTCGCAATGGTCGCGCCGGCCCGTGGGCACCGGCCCCTACCGCGTCGTGGAATTCCGCCCGGACCACCATCTGGTCCTGGAGGCTTTCGACGACTACTGGGGCGGCCGCCCGCCGCTCTCGCGCATCCGCTTCCTGGAGGTGCCGGAGGTGGCCGCCCGCATCGCCATGCTGCAATCCGGCGAGGCGGACTTCGCCTGCGACATCCCGCCCGACCAGATCGCCGAGATCGAGCGCAATCCGCGCCACGAGGTGGTGGGCGGGCTGATCGGCAACCACCGCATCCTCGTCTTCGACAAGCATCATGCCGTCCTCGCCGATCCGCTGGTCCGCCGCGCCCTGACGCATGCGATCGACCGCGAGGCCATCGTCCAGGCGCTGTGGTCCGGCCGCACCCGCGTGCCGCCCGGCCTGCAGTTCGAGTTCTTCGGCGACATGCTGGTGCGCGACTGGACCGTGCCGAAATACGACCTGGCCGAGGCCCGGCGCCTGCTGAAGCAGTCCGGCTACAAGGGCGAGCCGATCCCCTACCGCGTGCTGAACAACTACTACACCGCGCAGACCTCGACGGCGCAGATCCTGGTCGAGGGCTGGCGCGAGGCCGGGGTGAACGTGCGCATCGAGATGCGGGAGAACTGGTCCCAGATCACCGAACCGGGGCCGGACCGCGCCATCCGCGACTGGTCCAACGGCGCCTCCTTCGGCGACCCGGTGTCGCAGACGCCGCCGAATTTCGGCCGGCAGGGCTCGGCCTGGGTCGGCGGCGAATGGCGCAACGAGGAGTTCGGCGACCTTTCCGCGGTGCTGGAGAACGGCAGCGACGCGGCGCAGCGCCGGCGCGCCTGGGCCCGCATGCTGGAGATCGCCGAGCGCGAGGACCCGGCCTGGACGGTCCTGCACCAGACCGCGAACTTCACCGGCAAGCGCCGCGACATCCGCTGGAAGCCGGCCCAGGCCTTCGTGATGGATTTCCGCGCCGGGAACTGGGGGGCCTGATGCGGGCGACCGAAGCACCCGCCCCCGGCACGCCGCTCGTCGAGATCCGCAACCTCGCCGTCAGCTTCGACGGCACGCCCGCGCTGCGCGGCGTGGACCTCACCATCGGGCGCGGCGAATCCCTGGCCCTGGTGGGCGAGTCCGGCTGCGGCAAGTCCGTCACCTGGCTGGCGGCGCTGGGCCTGCTGCCGCCCAGGGCACGCGTCACCGGCAGCGTGCGGCTGGACGGCGCCGAGCTCCTCGGCGCCGCGCCGGCGGTGCTGGACCGTGTGCGCGGCGGCCGCGTCGCCATGATCTTCCAGGACCCGGCGAGCAGCCTGAACCCGGTCCACCGGATCGGCCGGCAGATCACCGAGGCGCTGGCGCTGCATCGCGGCCTGTCGGGCGAGGCGGCGCGGGCCGAGGCGAAGCGGCTGCTCGACCAGGTCGGCATGCCCGATGCCCGGCGGCGCCTGGATGCCTATCCGCACGAGCTGTCGGGCGGGCAGAACCAGCGCGTGATGATCGCCATGGCCCTGGCCGGCCAGCCGGAGCTGCTGGTGGCGGACGAGCCGACCACGGCGCTGGACGTCACCATCCAGGCGCAGATCCTGGAACTGCTGACGGAGATCCGCCGCGACACCGGCATGGCGCTGGTGCTGATCAGCCACGACCTCGGCGTGGTGGGGGAAACCTGCGATCGCATCTGCGTCCTCTATGCCGGGCAGGTGATCGAGGAGGCCGCCACGGAGCGCCTGCTCAACGCCCCGCTGCATCCCTATGCGGACGGGCTGCTCGCCGCCCTGCCGCCGATCAGCGGGCCGCGCCGCCCGCTCGCCGCCATTCCCGGCGCCGTGCCGGAGCCCTGGGCCATGCCCCCCGGCTGCCCCTTCGGGCCGCGCTGCCCCCGCCACGTGGCGGCCTGCGATGCTGCCCTGCCGCGCCTGGCCACGGTGGAGCCCGGCCATCGCGCCGCCTGCTTCCGCCCGGTGCCGCCGCGCGGCATCCCGCCACTGCCCATCCCCCGGCAGCAGGAGATGCACTCGGCATGAGCCTTCTCCTCCAGGCGCAGGGGCTGGTGCGCCGCTACGCCATGCGGCGCGGCCTGCTGGGCCGGGTCGCCGAGGTCCGCGCCGTGGACGGCGTGTCGCTGGAGCTGCGCCCGGGCGAGACGCTCGGGCTGGTGGGCGAATCCGGCTGCGGCAAGTCCACCACCGGCCGCCTCGTGCTGGGGCTGGAAAGCCCGGATGAGGGCATGGTCCGATTCGAGGGCGCGCCGATGCCGGTGCCGGGCAGCCCGGCCTGGCGCCGCCAGCGGGCCCGGATGCAGATGGTGTTCCAGGACCCGCTGGGCGCGCTCGACCGCCGGCTGACGGTCGCCGCGCAGATCGCCGAGCCGCTGGAGATCCACGGCCTCGGCGGTGCCTCCGAACGGGCGGCGAAGGCCGAGGCGCTGCTGCGCGCCGTGGGGCTGCGCCCCGACCAGGGCGCGCGCTATCCGCATGAACTGTCCGGCGGGCAGCGGCAGCGCGCCGTGCTGGCCCGCGCCCTGGCCACCGGCCCCGCCCTGCTGGTCTGCGACGAGCCGATCAGCGCGCTGGACGTCTCGATCCAGGCGCAGGTGATGAACCTGCTCGGCGAGGTGCAGGAGCGCACCGGGATCGCCATGCTCTTCGTCAGCCACGACCTGCGCGCGGTGCGCCAGGTCAGCCGCCGGGTGGCGGTGATGTATCTCGGCCGCATCGTGGAGGAAGGCGATCCCGACGCGGTGCTGCACGACCCCGCCCACCCCTATGCCCGGGCCCTGGTCTCCGCCATCCCGCAGCCAGGGCGGCGCGGCGCCCGCATCGTGCTGCGCGGCGATCCGCCCAACCCGGCGGCGCGGCCCGCCGGCTGCGCCTTCCATCCCCGCTGCCCCGTGGCCGGCCCGCTCTGCGGGCGGGAGGCGCCGGCGCTGAAGCTGCGCGGCGACGGCCGCCTCGTCGCCTGCCACGTGGCACAGGGCGACATGCCCGCCGGCACCGGCCTGCCGGACACACCCGTGCTGGAAGCCGCCTGAATGCTCCGTTTCCTCGGCATCCGCCTGTTCCGCGCGCTGTTGACCCTGCTGCTGGTGGTCAGCTTCGCCTTCATCGTGCTGCGCCTGTCCGGCGACCCGGCGCTGTTGATCATGAGCGCCGATGCGCCGCCCGAGGCCATCGCCGCCTTCCGCCGCGCCTGGGGCCTCGATGACCCGCTCTGGGTGCAGTACCTGCGCTATTTCGGCGCCATCCTGCATGGCGATCTCGGGCAGTCGATGCGCGACGGCCGCTCCGCCATCGAGCTGGTGGCGGAACGTGTCCCGGCCACGCTCGCCCTCACCATCCCGGCCCTGCTGATCAAGCTCTGCCTCGGCATCCCGGCCGGCGTCTATGCCGCCCTGCACCGCAATTCCTGGATCGACCGGGGCGTGATGTTCCTGGCCGTGGCCGGCTTCACCGTACCCTCCTTCGTGCTGGGCCTGGTGCTGGTGCTGGTCTTCGCCGTGCAGCTCGGCTGGCTGCCCTCCGGCGGCCAGGACAGTTGGCGCCACGCCATCCTGCCGGTGATCACCCTGGGCCTGGGCGGCGCCGCCGTGCTGGCGCGCTTCACCCGCTCCGCCATGCTGGAGGTGCTGGGCCAGCCCTATATGCGCACCGCCCTGGCCAAGGGGGTGCCCTGGCCCGTCGCCGTGCGCCGCCACGCCCTGCCCAACGCCGCCATCCCCACCGTGACCATCGTGGGCTTCATGGTGGGCAGCCTGCTGGCCGGCGCGGTGGTGGTGGAAAGCGTCTTCTCCTGGCCCGGCGTCGGCCGCCTGCTGGTGGTGGCGGTGGCGAACCGGGATCTCGCGGTGGTGCAGTGCATCCTGCTGCTGGTGGCCGCCACCATGGTGGCCGCGAACCTCGCCGTGGACCTGCTCTACGGCACGCTCGACCCGCGGCTGCGGGCCGGCGCCGCCGGCGCGCATTGAGGCCCCGCCGCATGTCCGACCTCGCCCTCCCCACGGCCCCGGCCACCCTGGCCCCACCCGCGCCGAAGCGCGCCCCGGTCCCCTGGCCCGTGCGGCTCGGCCTGGGCTGGGTGGCGCTGATGCTGGCGGTGGCCCTCACGGCGGAATGGATCAGCCCCTTCCCCATCACCGCGCTCGACCTGCGCGCCCGCCTCGCCCCGCCGGTCGGGCTGGGGGGCACCTGGCTGCACCCGCTGGGCACGGACGAACTGGGCCGCGACGTGCTGAGCCGGCTCATCGCCTCGATCCGCATGAGCCTGCTGATCGCCTTCGGCGCCACCGCCATCTCGGCGGTGCTGGGCACGGCCCTGGGCTTCCTGGCCGCGCATTTCCGCGGGCTGGTGGAACAGGCGGTGATGGCGCTGGTGGATTTCCAGGCGGCCATGCCCTTCCTGATCCTGGCCCTCGCGGTGCTGGCCTTCTTCGGCAACAGCCTGCCGCTCTTCATCTGCCTGCTCGGCCTCAACGGCTGGGAACGCTATGCCCGCATCGCCCGCGGCCTCGCCATCAGCGCCGGCGCGCAGGGCTACGCGGCGGCGGTGCGGCAGCTCGGCGCCTCGCCCTGGCGCATCTATGGCCGGCACGTGCTGCCCAACATCGCCTCCACCCTGATCGTGTCGATGACCCTGGCCTTCCCGGAGATCATCCTGCTGGAAAGCGGGCTCTCCTTCCTCGGCCTGGGCGTGCAGCCGCCCATGACCTCGCTCGGCAACATGGTGGGCTATGGGCGCGAATACCTGACCCGCGCGCCCTGGATCCTGCTCGCCCCCTCCGTCGTGATCGTGCTGACCACCCTCTCGGTCAGCCTGGCCGGCGACTGGCTGCGCGACCGGCTGGACCCGACGCTGCGGTAGGCTTCGCGGCCGGCCCCGGGAGAGAGGCCCTGCCTCTCCCCTAGGGCCACGCACCCTGCCGCCCGCGCCCGAACACCTCTTGCATCCCGAAGCTCACCCGGGATATGGGAATATAATCAGAATCCGCTCATGCGACCCGCACCACCCCTCTGCCAAGTTGAAAAAGCCCGGAAACCGCCCAGGCGGCTAAAAGATTAAAATCCTAAAATCCTAAAGGAACCCGTCCGGTAGGCCCCGGCCCACAAAGGCGATGGGTGGACGGCGTGTGGCACCTCCAAGGGTCCAGCATTCCGCTGTTCGTATGATACGTTCCGTCCCGCCCCGCGGGAGGCAGCCCTGCGAATCCGCCAAGCCGGCGCAATCCGGCACGGCCCGCCCTTTCCCTTCGCCTTGGCGCGGGGCAAGGAGGGCATTATGGGTTCGCCGGATATCATGACCGACCTGCCGTCGCCCGATCTGTCATCGCCCGACCTGGCGTCGCTCCGTGCCGAGATCGATTCGATCGACGACGCGATGCACGACCTGCTGATGCGCCGGGCGGCCCTGTCCGCCCGCATGGCCGCCAGCCGGGTGAAGAACGGCAGCTTCCCCTATCGCCCGGGCCGCGAGGCCGGAATCCTGCGCCGCCTCCTGGCCCGCCACCATCCCCCCTCCCGGCCGGTACGGTGGTCCGGGTCTGGCGGGAGATCATCGCCGCCTCCCTGTCGCAGCAGGGGCCGCTGTCCCTCGCGGTGCTGCAGCCGCAGCGGGAGAATCCGGGGGAAGCTCTGCTTTCCGCGCTGGCGCGGGCGCATTTCGGCGAGGGCAGCACGCTGCGCCTGCACGCGACGGCGGGCCGGGTCCTGGCCGCGCTCTCCGCCGGGGAGGCGAATCTCGCCATCCTGCCGATGCCGGACGAAGGCGACCTGACCGAGGCCGCCTGGTGGCTGCGGCTGGAGGCGCCGCGCCTGCATGTGGTGGCGGCGCTGCCCTTCCTCGCCACACCGGGGCAGCGGCCGCAGGCGCTGGTGGTCGCCGCCATGGCGCCGGAGGCCACGGGGCGCGACCGCTCCCTGCTGCGCGTGGCCCATGCGCCGGACATGTCGCGCGACGCGCTCGCCGCCGCCCTGTCGGCGGCGGGGCTGAAGGTGCTGCGGCTGATCCCCTTCCGCGACCTGCCGCACCCGCATGAGACGGGTGCCGCGCGCGGCGCCGACAGGGGGGCCGAAGGCTGTGCCCTGGCCGAGATCGAGGGGTTCCTCACCCCCGACGACCCCCGCCTGAAGAATCCACGCGCCGATCTGCTCGGCGCCTATGCCGAGCCGGAGAGCCTGCCATGACCGTGATGCCCCGCCCCTCCATCCTCGCCGTCGAACCCTATGTCGGCGGCGAATCCAGGATCCCGGGCGTGAACCGCATCGTGAAGCTGTCCTCCAACGAGGGCGCCTTCGGCCCGCCGCCCAGCGCGGTCGAGGCGATCCGGAAGATGGCCACGGAGGCGCACCGCTATCCCGATGGCGGGGCGAAGGCACTGCGCGAGGCGATCGGCGCGGCGCATGGGCTGGACCCGGCGCGCATCGTCTGCGGCAACGGATCGGACGAGCTGATCGCGCTGCTGATCATGGCCTATGGCGGCGAGGGCACGGAGCTCGTCATGTCCGCCTACGGCTTCCAGATGTATGAGCTGACCGGGCTCTGGGCCGGCTGCCGCGTCATCAAGGTGCCGGAGCGCGACCTGACCGCCGATGTGGACGCCATGCTGGCCGCGGTCGGTCCGCGCACGAAGCTGGTCTTCCTCACCAACCCGAACAACCCGACCGGCACGCTGCTGCCGCAGAGCGAGGTCGAGCGCCTGCGCGCAGGGCTGCGCGGCGACATCCTTCTGGCGCTGGATTCCGCCTATGCGGAATACGTCACCGCGCTGGGCTACGACGCCGGCGCGAAGCTCGTGGATGCCAGCGACAACACGGTGATGCTGCGCACCTTCAGCAAGATCTACGGGCTGGGCGGGATGCGGCTGGGCTGGGCCTATGCCTCGTCCGCCATCGTCGATGTGCTGGGCCGCGTGCGCGGGCCGTTCAACGTGAACGCCGCCGCCGCCGCCGCCGGCATCGCCGCCCTGGCCGAGCCGGGCTGGATCGAGAGGAACGTCGCGCACAACAGCGCCTGGCGCGCGAAGCTCAGCGCGGCGCTGGAGGCGGCCGGCCTGCCGGTGCGGCCGAGCGAGACCAATTTCGTGCTGGTGGATTTCGGCAGCCCCGAGCGCGCCAAGGCCGCCGACGCGCATCTGCGTGCGCGCGGGCTGATCGTGCGCGCCATGGGCGGCTATGGCCTGCCGCGCTATCTCCGCGTCACCATCGGCAATGCCGAGGAATGCGAGATGGTGATCGAGGCGCTCACCGGCTTCGCGCGCGGATGAGCGACCCTCTCTTCCGCCGCCTCTGCATCATCGGCGCGGGGCTGATCGGCTCCTCCCTCGCCCGGCTGATCCGGGAACGGGGCGACATCGCCCGGCACCTGGTGGTGCATGACAGTTCCGCCCCGGTGATCGGGCGGGTCCGGGAACTGGGCCTCGCCGATACGGTGGAGCCCAACCCCGTGCGCGCCGTGGAAGGCTGCGACGCGGTCATCCTCTGCGTTCCCGTGGGCGCCTATCACGGGGTGATGTCGGTGATCGCGCCGCATCTCGCCCCCGGCTGCGTGCTGAGCGATGTCGGCAGCACCAAGAGCAGCGTGCTGCGCGACCTGGTGCCGCTGCTGCCGGAAGGGGTGCATCTGGTGCCGGGGCATCCCATGGCGGGCACCGAATTCTCCGGCCCCGATGCCGGCTTCGCCGCGCTGTTCCAGGGCCGCTGGGTGATCCTGACGCCGCCGCCCGGCACCGATCCGGCCGCGGTGGAGAAGGTCGCGGAGATGTGGCGCCGCGCGGGTTCGACGCTGGAGGTGATGGACGCCGCCAAGCACGACAAGGTGGTGGCCATCGTCTCCCACCTGCCGCACCTGATCGCTTTCACCATCTGTTCCACCGCCGACGATCTGGCGCAGGAGACGCAGGACAACATCCTGCGCTTCGCCGCCTCTGGCTTCCGCGACTTCACCCGCATCGCCGCCAGCGACGTGGCCATGTGGCGCGACATCTTCCTGAACAACCGCGAGGCGCTGCTGGAAATGCTGGCGCGCTTCACCGAGGACGCCCAGGCCCTGGGCCGCGCGGTGCGCTGGGGCGAGGCGGAGTTCATCGAGGACCGCATCCAGCGCGGGCGCAAGGTCCGGCGCTCGCTGATCGAGATGAAGCAGGCCTGAGGCGGGGGTCTGGCGGATGCCCCGGGCGGAGGCTCCGCCTCCCCCGGCCCCCCTCCGCTGGGGGGATGGTATCCCCCCAGGCCCCGCCTTTCGTTGGCACGGGCGGCAAGGTCAGCCCCCTGGCCCGATCCCTGGGAGCAGGCGGATCAGCGGGGCTCCCAGAAGCAGAAAAACCTTGTCCACGCTGGTGGCGCCCGCAGTCGCCGGAGAGCATCGCTCTCCGGCGTGACCCCGCATCAGCAGGAACCAGCGAACCGGGTCCAGGGCCCGCAGGGTCCTGGCGGATGGGGGGCCGGGGGAAGGCAGGGCCTTCCCCCGGGAGGGAGGCCGCCGGGCAAAGCCTTTGGACCCCCACCCTGGCCCGGAGGGCGCGGAGGGCCTATCTAGGGGCTCCCACCTTCCAGCAGGCGAGCGATCCGATGCGCGACAGCGGCTACACCGGCTATACCCCCCATATCGTGCCCGGCGTGACGCCGGAGGATAAGGTCACGGTGGAAAGCCGGGTGGTGGCCTGTGACGGCGGCAAGGGCGCGCTGGGGCACCCCACCATCTACATGCGGATCGAGGACCGGGAGGTCACCTGCCCCTACTGCTCGCGCACCTATGTGCTGGCCGAGGGCGCCGGGGATGACGGCCACCACTGAGGCGTCTGGCAGGAACGAGGACGGAAGGGGCGGCGATGACCGAGGATGCGCCCTCCGGGACCCCCCATGACAGCACGGGTCCGGAGCAGGAAGCGGCCACGGCCGCCGTCACCAACATGCCGGGCGCGGCGGGCGACGTGCCGGCCACGCCCCGGGGCGAGCGGCACCTGATCCTGGTGGACGGGGCCGGCTACATCTTCCGGGCCTTCCATGCCCTGCCGCCGATGACCAATCCGGAGGGCGTGCCAGTGAACGCCGTCTTCGGCTTTTCCGGCATGCTGTCGAACTTCCTGTCCAGGCATGTGGGCAGCCACATCGCCGTGGTCTTCGACGCCTCCCGCACCACCTTCCGCAACGAGATCTACCCCGACTACAAGGCGCACCGGCCCGAGCCGCCGCCGGAACTGGTGCCGCAGTTCAGGATGATCCGCGAGGCCACGGCGGCCTTCGGCGTCGCCTGCGTGGAGCAGCAGGGCTATGAGGCGGACGACATGATCGCCTCCTATGCCACCGCCTTCGCGCGGGATGGCGGACGGGTGACGATCGTCTCCTCCGACAAGGACCTGATGCAGCTCGTGGACGAGCGTGTCGAGCTGCTGGACCCGATCAAGCAGAAGCCGATCCGCGCCGCCGAGGTGATGGAGAAGTTCGGCGTGCCGCCGGAGAAGGTGGTCGAGGTGCAGGCGCTGGCCGGCGATCCCACCGACAACGTGCCGGGCGTGCCGGGCATCGGCATCAAGACCGCCGCCCAGCTCATCGAGACCTATGGCGACGTGGAGACGCTGCTCTCCCGCCTATCCGAGATCAGGCAGCCCAAGCGCCGCCAGACGCTGGAGGAGAATGCGGAGAATGCCCGCATCAGCCGCCGGCTGGTGGAGCTGGACCGCAACGCTCCCCTGCCACATCCGGTGGAGGAATTCGTCACCCGGCCGCCCGAGCCGGCGCGGCTGAGCGGCTTCCTGGAGCGCAACGGCTTCCGCTCGCTGCAGCACCGGCTGGGGCTGAATCAGGACGGGCTGCGCGACAGCGGGGCGCGCCGCCCGCCAGCCGCGCTGGAGGCGCCTGTGCCGGCGGAGCCGTTGGCGGTGCCGGCCGAGGCCGCGCCCTTCGGCCCCTATGAGACGATCACCGACCTCGCCACGCTGGAGGGCTGGATCGCCCGGGCGCGCGAAGCCGGGGTGGTGGCGGTGGACACGGAGACGGACAGCCTGGACGCGCTGGCGGCCAATCTGGTGGGCGTCTGCCTCGCCGTGGCGCCGGGACAGGCGGCCTATCTGCCGCTGCGCCATGCCTCGGGCGACCTGTTGCAGCCGGCGCCGCAGCAGGTGCCCTTCGAGGAGGCCATCGCCCTGCTGCGCCCGCTGCTGGCCGAGCCCGGCACGCTGAAGGTGCTGCACAACGCGAAATACGACACCGAGGTCCTGGCGCGCCCCGAGAATGGCGGCCTCACGGTCGGGCCGGTGGACGACACCATGCTGCTCTCCTACAGCCTCGATGCCGGGCGGCATGGGCATGGGATGGATGAGCTGTCCCGCCGGCACCTCGCGCACCAGCCGATCACCTATGACGAGGTGACCGGCACGGGCCGGGCGCGCAAGCCCTTCGCCCAGGTGCCGCTGGACCAGGCCACCGCCTATGCCGCCGAGGATGCGGATGTCACGCTGCGCCTCTGGCTGGCGCTGAAGCCGCTCCTGCGCGAGCGCAAGGCGCTCGCCCTCTACGAGCAGGTCGAGCGCCGCATGATCGCCGTGCTGCGCGACATGGAGACGGCCGGCATCAAGGTGGACGGCGTGGAGCTGGCGCGGATCGGCGAGGATTTCTCGCAGCGCATGGTGGCGCTGGAGGCGGAGATCCATGGCCTCGCCGGCCGCGCCTTCAATGTCGGCTCCCCCAAGCAGCTCGGCGAGATCCTGTTCGGCGAGATGGGCCTGCCCGGCGGCCGCAAGGGCAAGACCGGCGCCTATTCCACCGATGTCTTCGTGCTGGAGGAACTGGCGGCGCAGGGCCACGAGCTGCCCCGCAAGGTGCTGGACTGGCGGCAGCTCTCCAAGCTGAAATCCACCTATGTGGAGGGGCTGCAGGCGCAGATCGCCGCCGATGGCCGCGTACACACCGATTTCAGCATGGCCATCACCTCCACCGGCCGGCTGTCCTCCACCGAGCCCAACCTGCAGAACATCCCCATCCGCACGGAGGAAGGCGCCAGGATCCGCCGCGCCTTCGTGGCGGAGCCGGGCCATGTGCTGCTGGCGGCGGATTATTCGCAGATCGAGCTGCGGCTGCTGGCCCATATGGCTGACGTGCCGACGCTGCGCGAAGCCTTCAGCAAGGGCGAGGACATCCACACCCGCACGGCGCGGGAGATCTTCCGCCTGCCGGAGGGGGCGCCGGTGGACCGTGAGTTGCGCCGCCGGGCCAAGACGGTGAATTTCGGCATCATCTACGGCATCTCGGCCTTCGGCCTGGGGCCGCGGCTGGGCATTTCCCCGGGCGAGGCGCGGGGGATCATCGACGCCTATTTCGCGCAGTATCCGGGCATCCGCGACGCGATGGAGGCAATCAAGGAGGAGGCCCGGATCAACGGCTTCGTCCGCACCTCCTTCGGCCGGGCGCTCTGGATTCCCGACATCACCGCCAAGCAGGCACAGATCCGCGCCAATGCCGAGCGGCAGGCGATCAACGCCCCCTTCCAGGGGGGCGCGGCGGAGATCATCAAGCGCGCCATGGTCCGCATGCCGCTGGCGCTGCGCGAGGCCGGGCTGTCGGCGCGGATGCTGTTGCAGGTGCATGACGAACTGCTCTTCGAGGTGCCGGAGGGCGAGGTCGAGGCGACCGCGACGCTGGTGCGGGAGGTGATGGAGGGCGTGGCGACCCTGCATGTCCCCCTCTCCGTGGAGGTCGGCACGGGGCATTCCTGGGCCGAGGCGCACTGATGACGGCCGGCGGGCGGGCGTGGGTTCCCCCCGACCCGCTGCCGCATGGCCTCAACGGAGCGATGCGGCCCCTCTGAATCTGGAGGCGGCGTGACACCGGTGTAGGCACAGCGTCCGCCGGGTGCCTGCGAGCGCCTCATTTTCACCCCAGGTTGTGTTTTTCCTCCATCGCCTCGGCCATCGGGCGCAGGCGACCCCCTGATGTCATGAGTGACTTGTTGTTGATTTGGAAGGAAGAATCCCGGCGGGCAGTTTGTTCTCCAGAACAACCCCTGGCTGAATATTTTATAATCGTATCGCAACGACAATCCGTGCCACGGTCGCCCCGTCCTGTCAGCCGGGGTTATAACCGTGCCGGGAGGAGGGTTTCCCCGGCTCTCCGACGTTCTGGATCGTACCCGTGGCCTCACCTTTACGCTGGGTCGTTGCCCGGCTCCGCCGCCGTCCCGACAAGGAACACGAGATCGCCCTGAACCGGGTGGCGATCGCCCTTTGCGCGCTGGTGTACTTCTTCCTGGTGGTGCCCTCCGACGCCTCGCTGGAGGAGGCGCGGCGGCTCTGCGCCGTCTTCGCCGTCGCGACCTTGCTGATCTTCGGGCATCTGATGCTCCGCCCCGGGGTTTCCGTGCTGCGGCGCCTGGCGGGGATCGTGCTGGATCTCGGCATCCTGTCAGGTGGGCTGCTCACCGGCGGGGTCTATGTGGCCGCGCTCTACCCGCTCTATCTCTGGGTGATCTTCGGCAACGGCTTCCGCTTCGGCATCGCCTATCTCGGCTTCGCGGCGGGCCTGTCCATCCTGGCCTTCGGCACCATCATCCACGTCTCGCCCTATTGGCAGGCCAATTATCCCCTGGGCCTGGGCCTGCTGGCGGGGCTGATCGTCCTGCCCGGCTATGCCGCCATGCTGATCCGCAAGCTGTCCCTGGCGCGGGACCAGGCGGAACAGGCCAGCCAGGCGAAGAGCCTCTTCCTGGCCAGCGTCAGCCACGAATTGCGCACGCCGGTCACCGCCATCATCGGCATGAACGACCTGCTGCGCCGCACGCCGCTGCAGCCGGAACAGCGGGAGATGACGGGGACGATCCAGACCTCCACGCGCGCTCTGATCTCGCTGATCGACGACCTGCTGAACCTGTCGCGGCTGGATGCGGGCCGCGTCAGCTTCGAGCAGGTGGTCTTCGATCCGGTGGCGGTGCTGCGCGATGCGGCACGGCTGGTCACCGCCCAGGCGCTGGAGAAGGACCTGCGGCTCGGCTTCCATGTCACGCCGCGCAGCACCGGCCTGCTGCGCGGCGATCGGCGGCGCCTGGGCGAGGTGCTGCTGAACCTGACCGGCAACGCGGTGAAGTTCACCCATCAGGGCGGGGTGGTCCTGGCGCTGGACATGCAGGAGCAGGCGGGAAACATCCTGCTGCGGCTGGAGGTGTCGGATACCGGGATCGGCATCGCGCCCGAGGCCCAGGAGCGGATCTTCGAGAGCTTCACCCAGGCGCATGAGCGGATCGCCAATGATTTCGGTGGCACGGGGCTGGGCCTGTCCATCTCCCGCCGCCTGGTCCGGGCGCAGGGGGGCGAGATCGGGGTACGCAGCCGCCTGGGCCGCGGCAGCACGCTCTGGCTCATCCTGCCCATGGAGCGTGTGGGCGCCGAGGACCTTCCTCCGCCCACCCCCTGGCATGCGGTGGTGCTGGTTCACGATGCCAGCCTGCTGCCGGCCCTGGAACAGGCGGCGGGGCCTGCCGGTCTGTACCTCGCCGTGGCGTGGAGCCGCGACGAGGCCCGCCGGCTCCTCGCCGCCTCCCCCTTCGGCCCTTCCATGGTTCCTCCGCTGGCATCGCCGGGCGATGGGCCGCGGATGCTGATCCTGCTGGGCGAGGAGTCCGCCACCCCGGCGGAACAGGCCCTGGAGGACCCGGCGCCGCCGGCCTTTCCCGATCTGCCGCCGGAGGCTGCGCGCCTGCCTGTCCTGCTGATCCGGCCCGATACGCTGCCCGGGCTCCCGGAACCTTCGCGGCGCTTCGGGGCCTTCGCCATCCTGTCGGCGCAGCGCCTGGCCACGGAACTGCCGCCCGTGCTGCGCGCCGCCCATACGCTCTGGCGGGTGGGGACGGAGGAGGAGCAGGCGCTGGCCAGCCGGCGTGTGCCCGGCCGGCATATCCTGGTGGTGGACGACAACCGGGTGAACCAGAAGGTGCTCTCGCGGATGCTGGAAACCGGCGGCCATGTCGCCACCCTGGCCAGCAACGGGGAGGAGGCGCTGGACCTGCTGGAGCGGGACAGCTTCGACCTCGTCCTGATGGATATCAACATGCCGGTCATGGGGGGGCTGGAGGCGACCAAGCTCTACCGCATGGCCTCGCTCGGCCAGCCGCACCTGCCCATCGTCGCCCTGACCGCCGATGCCACCAGCCAGGCACGGGAGAGGGCGCTGGAGGCCGGCATGGATGCCTGCCTGACCAAGCCGATCGATCTGGAGACCCTACTGGATCTCGTGGAACGCCTTCTGGACGACAAGCCGCCCGCAGCGTCGCCGGCTGGGCGCCGGGCCGCTCCGTTGGCCCTGGTCCCGCCGGACGGAGCCCCGCTCCGGCCCGCCGCGGTTGCGCCGCCCTGGACCGTCTATGAGAATCCGAGGCCGCAGGCGGAGTCCACACCGGCTCCGGCCCCGCCCCCTGTTCCTCCTGCCCATGGAGGAGGGCCCGCTGTGGCCGGCCTGCCGCTGCTCGATGAAACGATGCTGGACAATCTGGAGACGCTGGGCGGCGCCGGCTTCGTCGCTGACGTGGTTGCCTCCTTCGTCACGGAAGCGGCCGCCCATCTGGAGGAGGTGCGGAAGGCCGTCCTCCGGGATGACGGCGCGGCATTCCGGGACAGGGTGCATGCCCTGCGCAGCAGCGCGGCCAATGTCGGCGCGCTGGTTCTGCCGGAACTCTGCCGCGACTGGCAGTTCGCCAGCGACGAGACGGTGCGCCGGAACGGCACGGAGATGGCGGCGCGGCTCGTCGCCGAGTTCGAGGCGGTGCGGGCGGCGCTGCTGCGGCGCCAGGCCATGCCGCCCGTGCTGGTGACCCGGCGGGACTGACCCCGCCGCCGCAAGCCTTGTCCCGGCTGACAGCCTGGAAGGGCGGAGCCGCCGGGGAGGGCCTCCCCGCCGGTCCTTCTCCTTTGCCCGGTGTCATGGGCATGGGACGGGTCGTCACTCGGCCGCGATGCCGATCCCCCGGTCCCGGCTGGTCCGGCGCTCCTGTGCCGCGGCGAGGCGCTCCATCTTGCGCAGGTCCGCCGGGGTCAGGCGCATCGCCGCGTCCACCCAGACATCGACGATGTCACGCAGCTCCTTCAGCGTCACCGGGGCGGCGATGTGGCGGGCACGGAACACCGCCTGCATCGCGTTGTGCCGGCGGCCCTGCCCGGCGATGTACTGGCGCAGCTCCTCGTCGCCCTGGCCCGGGGTCAGCAGCATGTCCACCAGGCCCAGCTCATGCAGCTCCTCGGCGGTGTAGATGCGGCCGCTCAGGATCATGCGCTCGGCCTGCACGGCGCCGATGCGGCGGGCGATCAGGCTGTAGGCGCCCATGCCGGGGAAGAGGTTGAACAGCACCTCCGGCAGGCCGAACTTGGTGCCCCGTTCCGCCGCGATCAGGTTGCAGGACAGCGCCGTCTCAAAGCCGCCGCCCAGGGCGTCGCCCTGCACCAGCGCGATGGTCACGACCGGGGCGCCGTAGCTGACGAGGTTGTTGTAGACCACATCGATGCAGCGATGCGCGTAGTGCTGCAGCAGCACCCGCTGCTCCTTGCGCACCGCATCGGCGAAGAGCTTCAGGTCCCCGCCCATGTTGAAGATGCCGGGGATGCCCGAGGCGACGACGAAATAGTCGAAAGGACGCTTCTCCTCGCCGGCCTGGGCCAGCCAGTGGGCGACATCCGCCTGCATCTCGGTCAGGTCGCGCAGCACACCCGGGGAGACGCAGGGCCGGCCCTGCGGGGTCAGGCGGCACCAGAAGGTGCGGGCCTCGGCATCCAGCCGGACGCGGATATCGGCGAAGTCCTTGTCCAGGACCAGGCTGCCATCCCTGGCGACGGGGCTGAGGCCCTGGACCTCCATACGGGCGGACACCAGCTGGTGCTGCACCGGCGAGCTGGAGAAGGAGGCCGGGTTGGAGAAGGAAGTGGTGGGGAAGTAGGTCATGGGGAAGCCTTTCCAAAGGAACGCGGACACCTCTTTCGCCCGGCGAGCGGGCAGGGAGGCATCGGCATTCTGAATAAGGCCCTCCTCGCCGTCTTTGCCCGCAATGCTTCGTGCGAAAGGAATTGTGTGACAGGGGAAGAAGCAGGAAGCGCCGATATTTGTTTCCTATAGGAAACAAAATGGCGAATGCTTCGTGTTCCCCCGTGGATGCCGGTGCCAGGTGCTTCGGGGGCCATGGGGCCCGATCCGGCCGCAAGGGGGACGCAATCCCCGGCACCGGGGTTCCGCTTCGATGTCGGA
This sequence comes from Roseomonas gilardii subsp. gilardii, assembly GCF_023078375.1. Taxonomy (NCBI): domain Bacteria; kingdom Pseudomonadati; phylum Pseudomonadota; class Alphaproteobacteria; order Acetobacterales; family Roseomonadaceae; genus Roseomonas; species Roseomonas gilardii. The sequence goes on from NZ_CP095554.1 coordinate 832,313, forward strand.
GCTCTTCCCGTGCGCTCCATCTCGGCGCTCTTTCGCTCGATGGCTGGCGGATGGTGCCGGGCCGCCGTCTTGGCCGGGCCTGGATGTCCCCGGACGGCGGGTGACGGTGGCGCCTGTGGGCATCACCGTCGGAGATGGCTCAGGCCCCTGTCCCGAACGGGGCCCAGGCCAGATCCTTCTCGGCCACCAGGCTGGGGGCGGCGGGCCATTCGATGGCGAAGCCCGGATCGTCATAGCGGAACCCGTCCGCGAAACCCGGGGCGAAGGGTGTGGACATGCTGTAGGTCACTTCCACATCGTCGGTCAGGGTCAGGAAGCCATGGGCACAGCCGGTGGGGATATAGAGGCTCAGATCCTCATCCTGCCCCAGGTGGAACCCCTGCCACTTCCCGAAGCTTGGCGAATCCCGCCGGACATCCGCCACCACGTCGAAGATCGTGCCACGGACGCATCGCACGAGCTTCACTTCCTCATAGGGCGGACGCTGGTAGTGCATGCCCCGGAGCGTCCCGGCCCGCCGCGTCACGGAGGTGCTGCTCTGCACGAAGCGGCCGTTGAGGCCCCGCTCGGTGAACTCCTTCTCGCAGAAGGTGCGGCCGAAGGAGCCCCGCTCGTCGCGGTGGCGCTCGATCACAATGGCCCAGAGGCCTTCGATCCTGGTAGATTGGAAGATCATTTTATTGTCTTTATACCAATATTGAGATGAAGCGAAGGGTTTTCCGATGAGCGGGCTGGGTCAGGAAATGCAGGGGCATGTGGAGGCGCTGTTCCCGATCTGCCGGAGCATCACCGGGGCGGGCCTCCGGCAGACGCTGCGCTACATCTCCGACCGGATCGGACTGGAGATCCACGAGGTGCCCAGCGGTACGCCGGTGCTGGACTGGGAAGTGCCGGAGGAGTGGACGGTGCGGGGCGCCCGGATCGAGCGCCTGAACGGCGAGACCGTGGTGGATTTCCGCGACAACAACCTGCATCTCGTGCAGTACAGCCTGCCGGTGGACCGGGTGGTGCCACGGGATGAGCTGGAGCGGCACCTGCACAGCCTGCCGGAGCAGCCCGGCCTCATCCCCTACCGCACCGGCTACTACGCCCGGAGCTGGGGGTTCTGCCTGTCGCAGAACCAGCGCGACGCGATGCGGGACGAGGCCTATCGCGTCGTGGTGGACACCACCCTGGCGCCGGGCGCGCTCAGCTATGGCGAGCTGTTCCTGCCGGGCGAGAGCGGGGAGGAGTTCCTCTTCTCCATCCATTGCTGCCACCCCTCGCTGGCCAACGACAACCTTGCCTCCATCGCCGTGGCCATGGCGCTGGCGGATTCGCAGAAGCGGCGGAACGGCCGGAAGCTGGGCCTGCGCTTCGTCTTCCTGCCCGGCACGATCGGCGCCATCACCTGGCTGGCGCGCAACCGCGACACGGTCGGGCGGGTCCGGCACGGGCTGGTGCTGAGCTGCCTGGGTGATGCCGGGGGGCTGACCTACAAGCGGTCCCGCCGCGGCGATGCACGGGTGGACCGTTACGCCACGCATGTGCTGGCGGAGGAAGGCTTCGCCGAGCGCGTGCTGCCCTTCATCCCCTATGGCTATGACGAGCGGCAGTACTGCTCGCCCGGCTTCAACCTGCCGGTCGGCTGCCTGATGCGCTCGCCCAACGGTACCTTCCCGGAATACCACACCTCCGCCGACAACCCTTCTCTGGTGAAGCCGGAATCACTGGAGCATTCGCTGATGGCGCTGGAGCGGATCGTGGCGATGGCGGAGGCGGACTACATACCGCTGAACACCCAGCCCTATGGCGAGCCGCAGCTCGGCCGGCGCGGCCTCTACAAGGCCATCGGCGGCCAGCACGACCAGGAGGATGCACGCGCCCGCTTCGACCAGATGACCGTCTTCTGGGTGCTGAACCTCGCCGACGGCACGCACTCCCTGCTGGATATCGCGGAGCGGGCGGGCAAGCCCTTCCCGGCCGTGGCGGCGGCGGCACGGGCCCTGTCGGAGGCCGGGCTGCTGGTGCCGGCAGAAGGCCGGGTGATCGGGCAGGACACGGCAGGCTGACGGCCGGCCGCACGTCCTGGCCGTTGCGCGTCATGGCGGCCTGTCGTGGGAGAGGCAGGGCCTTGCCCCCCGGGGGCCGCCATCAGGAACCGGGCCGGGCTGCTCAGGAATGGTCACCGCCCGCGAGGAAGCGCCGCAACCGCTCCGAACGTCCGGCGCCGAAGATCTCCGCCGGCTTGCCTTCCTCCTCGATCAGCCCCTGGTGCAGAAAGACGACACGCGAGGAGACGTCGCGGGCAAAGCCCATCTCATGCGTCACCACCAGCATGGTGCGTCCTTCCTCCGCCAGGGAACGCATGACGCGCAGGACCTCGCCCACCAGTTCCGGGTCGAGGGCCGAGGTCGGCTCGTCGAAGAGCATCACCTCCGGCCGCTGTGCCAGGGCGCGGGCGATGGCGGCGCGCTGCTGCTGACCGCCGGAGAGATGCGCCGGATAGTGGTCGCGCTTGTCGGCGATGCCGACGCGTTCCAGCAGTGCCTCCGCCTCGGCGATGCATTCCGCGCGCGGGCGCTTCTGCACATGTACCGGCACCTCGATCAGGTTCTCCAGCACCGTGCGATGGGACCAGAGATTGAAGCTCTGGAAGACCATGCCGATGCGCGTGCGCAGGCGGTTCACCTGCCGCATATCCGCCGGGCGTGTGCCATGCCGCGTGTGGCGCAGGGCGATCGCCTCGCCCGCGATGCTGACCTCGCCGCTGTCGGGCACCTCCAGCATGTTGATGCAGCGGAGCAGGGTGGACTTGCCGGAACCGGAGGAACCGAGGATCGACAGCACCTCGCCCCGCCTTGCCTCCAGCGAGATGCCTTTCAGCACCTCCAGCGGACCGAAGCTCTTGCGCAGGTCCCGCAGCCGGATGACGGGCACCTTGCTCATGCGGTCCCTCCCTTCCCGATGGTGAGCGCCAGGGATGCGGGCCGTCCGGGATTCAGCCGGCGCTCCAGCGCATGCACGAGGCGCGTCAGCACGAAGTTGATGGCGAGGTAGATCGCCCCCGCCACGGCGAAGACCTCGATGGTGCGATAGCTCTGCGCGATCAGCTTCGCCGCGATGCCGGTGATCTCCATCAGCGTGATGATCGAGGCGAGCGAGGTGGCCTTCACCATCAGGATCAACTCGTTGCCATAGGCGGGCAGGGCCTGCCGCAGCGCCAGAGGCATCACCACGCGCCGCAGCAGCAGCCAGCGCCCCATCCCGGCGGCCCGCGCGGCCTCCATTTGCCCTTGCGGCACCGCGGCGAGGCCGCCGCAGATGATCTCTCCGCCATAGGCGGCGGTGTTCAGGGTCAGCGCGATCACCGCGCACCAGGTGGGATCGCGCAGAACCGGCCAGAGGAAGGTCGAGCGGATCTCCCGGAACTGGCTGAGGCCGTAATAGATCAGGAAAAGCTGTACCAGCAGCGGCGTGCCGCGAAAGACGAAGATGTAGAGGCGCGCCGGCCAGTCCAGCCAGCGCCGGCCGGACCGCCGCATCGCCGCCAGCAGCAGCGCCAGCACCGCGCCGAGGGCGACCGAGCTCGCCGCCAGTTGCAGCGTCAGCGGCACCCCGGCCAGCAGGCGCAGGAAGGTGTCGGCGAGGAAGGGCAGGTCCATCAGCCTCTCCGCAGCCCGCGCAGGGCCTGCCGCTCGGCACGCCGCAGGCCCCAGCCGGAGAGGGAGGAGATGACAAGATAGAGGATCGCCGCCCCCAGGAAGAAGCTGAAGGGCTGCCGTGTCGAACCGGCGCCGATCTGCGCCTGCCGCATCAGCTCCACCACGCCGGTGACGGAGATCAGGGCGGTGTCCTTCAGCACGATCTGCCAGACATTTCCCAGCCCCGGCAGGGCATGGCGCAGCACCAGCGGCGCGACGACGCGGCGCAGGCGCAGCAGGCGGGGCATGCCGGCGGCCAGCGCGGCCTCGATCTCGCCAACGGGCACGGCGCGGAAGGCGCCGCGCAGCACCTCGGTGTGATAGGCGCCGCAGACCACTCCCACCGCCAGCGTGCCGGCGAGGAAGCCGGGCAGGCTGAAAAAGCCTCCGGCGCCCAGGAGATGCGCGAGCGGCGTCAGCACGGCGGAGGAGCCGAAATAGAAGAGGTAGATCACCAGCAGCTCAGGAATGCCGCGCAGCACCGTCGTATAGGCATCCGCCAGGGTCCGCAGCAGCCTTCCGCCACCGAGCTTGGCCCAGGCACCCAGCGCCCCGATCGCCAGCCCCACCAGGAAGCCGGACAGGGCGACCGCGAGCGTCACCAGTGCGGCCAGCAGCATGGCGCTGCCCCAGCCCTGCGGGCCGAATCCCATCAGATCGAGGAAGCCCGGGGGGGTCATGTGGCTCCTGTTCCTGCGCCATCAGGCCGCAGACGGAGCCTGGGAGCAAGAATCAAGCGGGAGGGGCGGCCTGGGACACCCTCACCACCAGCGCCTCCGTTCCGCGGTGTCCAGGGCCGTTTCCAGATCGGGCAGGTCGCGATGCCAGAGGCGTTCCCATTCCAGGCTCAGCAACCCGGCATAGCCATCCGCCCGCAGGGCGGCCATCAGCGCCTGCATGGGGAATTCTCCCTCCCCCGGCAGGACATAGCTGTAGTCGAAGCGCTCGCTGGGCCGCGAGAGGCTGTCCTTCACATGGATATGCGCGACATGCGGGCGCAGCATCCGCCAGAGTTCGGCCGGATGCGCGCCGCCCTTGCGCCAGGTGTGATGGGAGTCCCAGAGGATCGGGCAGCCGGGCTCCATCTCCAGGAAGCGGCGCAGCGCCGTGGGATCGGCCAGCGCATCATGCGTCTCGACGGCGATCTCCGCCCGCCTGCCCCGCTCCCGCCGTAGTCTCCGCCACCAGGACAGGGCCTCCCGCGCCTCCTCCAGCCCCGCCACATCCCCGATGCGGCCGCCATCGAAGACGCGCAGGCTGTCCACACCCATCGCCTCGGCCCAGGGCAGGAAACGGAGGAAGGCCCCCCGGTCCTCCAGCGTGTTGCCGATCAGGCGCAGAGAGGTGCCGATCGACACCACCCGTGCCGGCGCCTCCGCCAGCCGTGCCGCGAGGCGCTCCGGGCTGCCATAGCGTCTCTCGAACAGGGTGGGCAGCTTCACCGTGCCCTCCAGCGCCCGCAGCTCCACGCAGGGGATGCCGTGCCGCGCGGCGAGGGCCAGGACTTCTTCCAGCGCCAGCTCCGCGCAACCCAGCGTGGAGAAGGCGCGCCGCATCGTGGGCTTCCCGGGTTCCGCCATGGTCAGGGCAGTGCCGGGCCGTGGGGCGGCAGGCCGCGCCGGGTGATGCAGGATGCCTGCATGACGTTCTCCCTCGCGGTTCTGGCCGTCTTTTCCCCAGGCCGATGCCCGGCGCGGCCGTTTCCGCCGAAGTAACCGTAGGGTTACCTATCAACCCGGTCAATGAAGCGCCGGCCCCTGCAACAGGCCGCCCACACGCCCTGCCCCTATCCCGGCAGGAACTGCACCAGCAGCCGCCCATGCAGGGCCGAGACCCCCACCCGCGCCCGCACGCCGAAGACCTCCTCGATGCGCTCCTCGGTCAGCACCGCCTCGGGCCTGCCGGCGGCGACCACGCGGCCACCCTGCATCAGCGCCAGCTCGTCGCAGAACATGGCGGCGAGGTTCAGGTCGTGCAGCGCCACGATGCTGGTCACCGGCAGCCGCGCCACCAGCCGCAGCAGGTCGAGCTGGTGCCGGATGTCCAGATGGTTGGTCGGTTCGTCCAGCAGCAGCTCGGTCGGTGTCTGCGCCAGGGCGCGGGCGATCTGCGCGCGCTGCCGTTCGCCACCGGAGAGGGTCTGCCAGCGCTGCTCGCGCAGCGCCTCCAGCCCCACCTGCCGCAGCGCGGCGTTCACCGCGGCTTCGTCCGCCTCCGTCCAGCCGGACAACGGGCCGCGATGCGGCACGCGGCCGAGCCGCACCACGTCGAGCACGGTGACCGGCGCCTCGGTCACGGCATGCTGCTCGACGAAGGCGGCGCGCCGGGCGATCGCGGCGCGCGACAGGCGTGCGATATCCTCGCCGCCCAGCGTCACCACGCCGCTCGCCGTGTGGCGCAGCCCGGCGAGCAGGCGCAACAGGCTGGACTTGCCCGAGCCATTGGGGCCGAGCAGCCCCAGCATGCGACCCGGCCGGGCGGCCAGCGTCACGCCATCCACGATCATCCGCCGACCGCTGCCCCAGGAGACGCGCTCCGCCACGATGCTCACCGGTGGGGCACCCTTGTCAGGCCCCGGGGGAGGCTCCGCCTCGCCCCGGCCCCCCTCCGCTGGGGAGATGGTATCTCCCCAGACCCCGCCTTGAGTGGGCGCCGGGTGACAAGGTCAGCCCGTGGCCTGATCCCGGAGGGCAGGTGGATCAGCGGGGCTCCCGAAAAGAAGAAAAACATCTTGTCCGCGCTGGCGGCACCGGCAGTCGCCGGAGAGCGATGCTCTCCGGCGCGCTCCGGCGTCAGCAGGCGCCAACGAACCGGGTCCAGGGCCCGCAGGGTCCTGGCGGATAGGGGGTCCGGGGGAAAGGCGGAGCCTTCCCCCCGGGATGCCCGACGCAGCACCACCGGTTTCATGCCGAACGGCGCGACCGGCAGAGGATCACGGCGAAGGCCGGGGCGCCGAACAGGGCCGTCACCACGCCGATCGGCAGGGTCTGCTGCGGCACCAGGATACGCGACAGGATATCCGCCATCACCGCCAGGATCGCCCCCATGATCAGCGAGGCCGGCAGCAGCCGCGCATGGGAGGGGCCGACCAGGAAGCGCGCGGCATGCGGCACCACGAGGCCGACGAAGCCCACCGTGCCGGTGATGCTCACCAGCACCGCGGTCATCGCCGCCGTCACCGCGAAGAGCAGGGCGCGCACCCGCCCCACCGGGATGCCCAGCGTCATCGCCGCATCGGCGCCGAAGGTGAAGGCATCCAGCGCCCGGGCCTGGAACAGGCAGACGAGGCTCGCCGCCAGCACGGCGGGCGCCGCGAGGGCGAGGTCGGGCCAGCGCACGCCGCTGAGATTGCCGAGCAGCCAGAACATCACCCCGCGCGCCTGTTCCGCATTCGCCGCGGTGGTGACGACATAGGCGGTGATGGCGTTGAAGAGCTGCGAGGCGACGACGCCGGCCAGGATCACCCGCTCCGCCCCGCCGCCGGAGGCCGAGGCCAGGGCGGCCACGGCCAGCAGCGCGGCCAGCGCCCCGAAGAAGGCGCCGCCGGAGAGCGAGACCAGCCCGCCGCCCAGGCCGAGCACCACCACCGCCACGGCCCCGGTCGAGGCCCCGGCGGAGATGCCCAGCACATAGGGCTCCGCCAGCGGGTTGCGCAGCAGCGCCTGCAGCACCGCCCCCGCCACCGCCAGTCCGCCGCCCAGGCAGGCCGCCATCAGGGCGCGGCTGAGCCGGTAGTCCCAGATCACCCCCTCCTGGATGCGGCTGACCTCGTAGCCCGCGCCGAGGAGCCGGTTGGCCAGCGCCTTGAACGTGGTGGCGAGAGGCACCGGCATTTCGCCCAAGGAGACGGCCAGGGCGACGCAGAGGCCGAGCAGCAGCAGCGCCAGCAGGGCCAGCACGAGCCGGGCGGCCTGGCCGGTGGTGCCGGGCCGGGCCGTCACCAGGCCGCGGATCGCCGGCCGGGTGGCCTCCAGCGGCAGGCCGTCGCTGGCCAGGCCGCTCACGGCTTCGTCCCGCTTCCCTGGGATGGGGCTCCTGCGCCCTGGCCGGCCGGGCCCTGCTCTCCCAGAGCCTGGATGCCCCTGGCCACGGCCTCGATTCCGTCGATGGTGCGCAGCGTCGGGTTCATCGACTGCGCACCCACCACCACGAAGCGCCTCGCCCGCACCGCCGGCATCTGGCTGGTGACCGGGTCCGTCTCCAGGAAGTGCCGCTTGACGTTCACGTCATCGGCGGGGAAGCGGCGGCGCGTCATCTCGCCCATCACGATCACCGAGGGGTTGGCGGTGGCGATGGCCTCCCAGCTCACGGTCGGCCATTCCTCGGTCGTGTGGATGACGTTGCGCAGGCCCAGCAGCCGCGCGATGTAGCCCGGCGCGCCATTGGCGCCGGCGACGAAGGCATCGCCCTTCACGTCGCGGCTGGAGAACCAGAAGACCACCGGCAGGCCCTGCGCCTTCACCGAGGCGACGGCTGCCACGGCATCGGCCTCGCGCTTCCTCAGTTGCGCCACCAGCGCGGCGCCGCGGTCCTGCACGTCGAAGATCGCGGCGAGCTCCTCGATCTCCTGGTAGAGCAGCTCCATCGTGTAGGGCTGGCTCCGCACCCCGTCGCCGCTGCCGGAATTGTCCTTGCCCGTGCAGTCCGAGGGCGAGATGTAGGTGGGAATGCCGAGATCGGTGAACTGCTCCCGCCGCCCGACCCGGCCACGCGGCCCGACATGCCATTCGAGCTGCACGGTGACGAGATCCGGCTCCTGGCCCACCACGGATTCGAAGCTCGGATCATTGTCCGCGAGGCGGCGGACCTTGGCGTCCTCCCCGGCGAATTGCGGCAGCACCGGCTCCACCCAGAGCGCGGTGCCGGCGATCCGGTCGCCCAGGCCGAGGGCGTAGAGGATCTCCGTCTCCGACTGGCCGATGGAGACCACCCGGCGCGGCGCCTTCGGAAAGGTCAGGTCCAGCCCGCAGTTGCGGATGTGCAGCGGGTAGCGGGTCGGCTCCGCGTCCGCCGGACGCACCATGGCGCCGGACAGGGCAAGGCCCACCCCGACGGCGAGGGCGGCCAGGCGCCGCAGCGGCCTGCCCCGGCGCGTACCGGCCTGGGCGGAAAGCATCGGAAAGGACGGCATGAATCAGGCTCCCGCCTCCGGAGCACCCCGCCCGGCGGCCTGGTGAAGCGACGACGGCAGGTCTCCTGGCTCGCGGCTTCCGGCAGCGGCGCGGGGCGCCATGCCGGCTTCGCCAGCCCTGTCTTCCCGGGCCCCGGCCTCCTCGCGGAGGGACGAAGGCTCAGTGACCCGCCAGGCCGCATCCGGAAGGGGCGGCAGGGCGGACGGGCCAGCGGAGAACCGCTGACAGTTGCGGGGGCAGCGGCCGACTTGCTCCCGGGCGCGAGGCCCGGCCGGAGCGCACGGCCTTCCCTTTTCACCCGCTCGCGCGGGACCGTCGACGGGCCAACCTATCCCGCGCAGGGGCCGGCGGGCAAGGCGAAGCCGCGTCGGCCGTGGCGCGCCATTCCCCGCTCCTTCATGCCTCGTGCCATCGCGCAGCACGGGCACGCCGGCCAGCACATGCGGCAGGCCCGTGCCATAGCGCTGCCGGTGCGCGGCGTCGAAACCCGCGCGCTCCAGCGCCTCGCAACGGTCGAGATGACGCAACAGCAGGCGCTCCGCCCGTTCCGAGGAGGCATGGCGCCGCCGCCACAGCCGCCAGAGGAGATGCGCGTTCACCGCCCAGGCATCATAGGCATGCTCCCGCATCCGCCGGCGCACGGCGGGCGGCAGGGCATCGAAGCAGGCCCATCCGTCGCCATCCCAGCGGCGCCAGACCGCCTCCCGGACGGTGTTGTCGTTCCCCGCCACGCCGCTCAGCCCCCACTCAGTTCCAGGCCGGGAAAGGGTCCGGCAGCCGCGCCCAGGCGCGCGAACCACCCCGCATCTCCGCCTCCGTCAGCAGGCAGGCATCGAGCCGCCGGCGCAGTGCCGCCTCATCCATGCCGGCGCCGATGAAGACCACCTCCTGCCGCCGGTCGCCGAAAGGCTCCTGCCATTGCGCGCGGATACCGTCCCGCCATGGCGGATCGTCCGGCCAGCGGGATGGGTCCACCGCCGCGAACCAGTAGCCCGCCGCCTCGTGCCGCCCGACCTGCCCGGCCAGTTGCCAGGAGCCCGCCCAGTTCATGCGCGTGGCCAGCCAGAAGAAGCCCTTGGCCCGCACAACGCCCGGCAGGTCGGATTCGATGAGGGCCTTCCAACGTGCCGGATGCAGCGGCCGCCGCGCCCGCCAGACGAAGGAGCGGATGCCGAATTCCTCGCTTTCCGGCAGATGCCCGCCCGCCAGGGCCTGGGCCCAGCCCGCCGCGCGCTGCGCCCGCGCGAAGTCGAAACGCCCGGTCCCCAGCACCTCGGGCAGCGGGACGCGGCCGTGGTCGGCGGCGATGATGGCGGCCCCGGGGTTGAAGGTGGCGAGCAGCGCGGCCAGCCGCTCCCGCTCCGCCATGTCCATGCGGTCGGTCTTGTTGATCACCAGCACGTCGGCGAACTCGACCTGCTCCACCAGCAGGTCCACCAGCAGCCGGTCATCCTCCTCGCCCGCCGTTTCCCCCCGGGCGCGCAGCGTGTCGGCGGAGCCGTAGTCGCGCAGGAAGGCCGGGCCATCGACCACCGTCACCATCGTGTCCAGCCGCGCCAGGTCCCCCAGGCCGCGCCCTTCCTCATCGCGGAAGTCGAAGGTGGCGGCCACCGGCATGGGCTCCGCGATGCCGGTGCTCTCGATCACCAGCGCGTCGAAGCGCCCTTCCCGCGCCAGGCGCGCGACCTCCACCATCAGGTCCTCGCGCAAAGTGCAGCAGATGCAGCCGTTGCTCATCTCCACCAGCTTCTCGCTGGTGCGGGTCAGCATCCCTTCCGCCGAGGGCGCACCGGCGACGAGCGCGGCATCGATGTTCACCTCGCTCATGTCGTTGACGATGACGGCGACACGCTTTCCCTCGCGGTTGGCGAGGATGTGGTTCAGCAGCGTCGTCTTGCCCGCGCCCAGGAAGCCGGACAGCACGGTGACGGGGAGGCGGGTGTCAGAGGTCATGGAGCGGAATCCGTCCGGCTTCGTCGAGGCAGAGGAGCAGCCGGGGCACGGGAGCGCCGTCCATCGGCGGGGAGCGGTGCACCAGCCCGCGGCCGGGTGCGGCGGGATGCGCGTCGCCCTTGAGGATCGCGGCATCGCCGGTGCCCAGGCGTGCGGGAGCAGGGCCACAGCATGGATCATGGGCACGCGCGGCCTCCGCCCCGAACAGGGGGAGCCATTCCGTGCCCGCCCCGGCATAGGTGCAGAGCAGGCGCAGCCCCACCGCATCGGCATGGAAACGGCGGCAGGCATCGCCGGTGATGCCCTCCAGCCTCGCCTGGAGGCGCTTCCGGCCCAGGATCACGGAGAAGCTGACGCAGAGCCAGCGGATGTCGCGCAGCAGGGCGGACGGCAGGGCTGTTGGCAGCTTCGCGGCGAGGCGAAGGGCGCAATCCTCGGCCAGATCCTCCACCGCGACGCGGAAGGGAGCGAGGCGCAGCAGGGGCTGCAGGCCGCCGGGTTCGGGCGGCGGCCGCTGCCAGATGGCGAGCGGCACGTCAGGCCGGCGCACCTCCATCAGCACGCCAGGATCGGCGGCGGCCAGGATGCGGAAGGCGCCTTCATCGGGCGCGGTCAGGGCTTCGCTGAGGAACACGCCCTGAGGTTTATACAGAACGTTATAACATTACAATACCCGGAACGCCGAGCCGTTCCCCCGGCTCGCTCGCTGCCCGCTACCAGCTCCGCAGGCGGCGCAGGCGCGGGGTCTTCTTGTGCTGGTGCTCGCCCATGCGCCCGAGCAACGAGTCCAGCTCGGCGATGGCACGGTGCAGATAGGGGCCCTTGTTCAGCATGACGCATTCGGCCCGCGCCGCCATCGCCGCATCGGTCATCTCGCCGCGCGAGGGGGCGCCCTTCTTGATCAGCCGTTCCAGCACCTGGGTCGCCCAGATCACCGGCACATGCGCGGCCTCGCCCAGCCAGAGGATTTCCTCCTGCATCTCGGCCATCCGGGCGAAGCCGATCTCCACCGCCAGGTCGCCGCGCGCGATCATGACCGCCGTCGGCTGCTGCCCGGCGGCGCGGGTCAGGATGGAGGGCAGGGCGCGAACGGCCCGCGTGGTCTCGATCTTCAGGATCAGTGACAGGCTCCGCCAGTCATCGGGCCGGCGGCGCTCCAGCTCCTCCTGGAGCAGGGCCACATCCTGGGCCGACTGCACGAAGGAATAGCCGATGCCGTCGGCATGCTGCGCGACGAAGTCCAGATCCCGCCGGTCCTGGTCGGTCAGCGCGGCACAGTGCAGGTCGGTGTCGGGGAAGTTGATGCCCTTTTCCGTCTTCAGTTTGACGCTGCCGCCCGCCGCGGCGGTGACGCGCGCCACCAGCCCCCAGGGCTCCACCCGCTCGATGCTGGCGCCGAGCTTGCCGTCGTCGATGAACAGCCGCTCCCCCGGCCGGGCCATGGCCAGCACCTCGCCCAGGGTGCATTCCACCGCCGCATGGGGCCCTTCCAGCGCGACCGCCCCGAGGCCGCCGGGCGCGGTGACGGCCAGCCGGTCGCCTTCCGCCACGCGGTGCGAGCCGGCCACCCGCACCTCACCGGTACGGATCTTCGGGCCGCCCAGATCCATCAGCACCTTCATGCGCCGGCCGGTGGCGGCCTCCGCCGCATGGACATGCGCGATCATGCGCTGCCAAGCCTCGCGGCCATCATGGGCGCAGTTGATCCGCACCGCCTCGACGCCACGCTCGGCCAGCCTCCGCATGAAGGCGGGATCGTCGGCGGCCTCGCTCGGGCAGGTGACCAGCAGATGCACCGGCCGCTGCGGCGAGGCCGGGCCGAGCACCGTCCGCGTCCGTTCCGCCAGCCGGCGCTCCCCCTCGAAGAAGGCCGCCGGCGACACCGGCGGCTCCTCGGGCGGCCGTCCGGCCAGCGCCGCCAGGGCGCGCTCCACGCTTTCCAGCACGGGCAGCACGCGGCTTTCCAGCCGGCCCAGCGAGGACAGGCCCAGCAGCATCAGCGGCCGCTGCAAGGGGCGCAGATCCCGGTGCCGCAGCGCGAGATAGCAGGCGAGGTTCGCCGCGCCCGGCCGGAAGTCGGGCTGGTGGAGCGAGCCCTCCCATTGCCGCACCAGGCCGTGCCCTTCCTCGCGCACCGCCTTCAGCAGGGCCCGGATCTCGGCATGCAGGGCCGGCACGTCCACCGGCTGGTCCTCTTCGGGGAGCGGCTGTTCGGCGGCTTCGGAAGACCGGACGGGATCATCGGACATGCGGTGTCTCCTGCGGGACAACCACCTTTCTAGCGCGGCCCGCCCGGCTCCCGCATGAAGCTGCCGTGACGCAATGCCGGCGCGGCGCCCCCGGGATCAGCCCCGCTTGGCCTGGGCCGCCATGCGCACCGTGGCATTGGCCGCACCGAAGCCGGTGGCGCCACGGCGCTCGATCATCTCGAAGAAGAAGCGGTGCTCGAAGGCGCGCAGGTAGAAATGCAGCAGCTCGCCACCCGCGTCGCGGTCATAGAGCACGTCATGCTGCTGCAGCTTGCGCAGGAACTCGTCGTCCAGTCCCCATTTCGCCTGCAGGTCGTCGTAGTAGTTCGCCGGCACGGAAAGGGTTTCCGCGCCGCGCCGCCGCACGTCGCGCACGCTGGCGAAGATGTCCTTCGTGTCGAAGGCGATGTGGTGCACGCCGGCCCCGGCGAAGGCCGTGACGAAGCGGCCGGTGGAGGTCTTCTGCCCCTCCGAGATGTTCAGCGGCAGGCGCAGCGCGCCATTGCCGGACACCACCGCGCGGCTGCGCACCAGTCCCTGCGGATCGGCGAGATCCCAGATCGACTGCGGCTCCAGCCCGAAGACGCTGCGCCAGAACAGCACCGCGGAATCCATCGTGCCGTTGGGCAGGGCGAGCGCGATGTGGTCGCAGCCGGTGAGGCCGCTGTCGGCAACCTCCGCACCTTCCTCCAGCATCACGAAATCGTCCTGCCAGCTCCCGCCGCCGGGGCGCGGCGCCTCGACCAGCAGGATCAGCGTGCCGTCGGTGTTGCGGATGCCGGAAATCGGCAGCTCACCCTCGCCGCGATGCTCCTGCCAGTCGGAGCAGAGCAGCTTGCGGGCGCGCGTCAGCGCCTGCTCCACATTGTCCACCCGCACGGCGAAGGCGCAGACCGAAGGGCCGTGCAACTGGAAATGCTCGGAGGCGGCGCTGTCCTGCTCGCTGTTCAGCACCAGGGAGACATCGCCCTGGCGGTAGAGGTCCACATCCTTGCTGCGGTGCCGGCCGACACGGCGGAAGCCGGTGCGCTCCAGATAGGTGGCGAGCTTGCGCCGCGCGCCCTCATCCACCGCGAATTCTAGGAACTCCACCCGCTCCACCACGGGGGGCGGCGGCAGGTCGAGCACGCCGGTGCGGGATTCGGTGAAGATCAGCGAGCGCAGCCCGTCGCGCGCATTGGTGCGGGCCGGAAGGGTGCGGAAATCGTCGTTGAAGATTTCCAGCGACAGCGGGCCGCGATAGCCGGAGGCCACCACCGCGTGGGTGAAATCCTCGACCGGCAGGTCGCCCTGGCCGGGGAAGTTGCGGAAATGCCGGCTCCAGGACAGCACGTCCATGGTCAGCTTCGGCGCGTCGGCGAGTTGCACGAAGAAGATGCGCTCGCCGGGCACCTGGGCGATGCCGGAGGGGTCGTCGCCCAGGGAAAGGGTGTGGAAGCTGTCGAGGATCAGCCCCAAAGCGGGATGGTCCGCCTGCTGCACGATCTTCCAGGCATGGCTCCAGCGCCGGATGTTCTGGCCCCAGGCCAGGGCCTCGAAACCGACGCGCAGGCCCCGCTTCGCCGCCCGCTCCGCCATCTCCCGCAGATCGGCGGCGGCCCGGGCATCGTCGTCCAGGCTGTGCGGCTGGGTGTTGGAGCAGACCAGCACGAGGTCGGTGCCCAGCGCCTGCATCACGTCGAACTTGCGCTCGGCCCGGTCCATATTGCGGGCACGCTGCGGCTCCGGCATCGCCTCGAAGTCGCGGAAGGGCTGGAAGATGGTGATCTCCAGCCCCAGGTCCCGCGCCGCCTTGCGCACATCCGCGGGCGTGCCCTCGAAGGTGAGCAGGTCGTTCTCGAAGATCTCCACGCCGTCGAAGCCGGCCGCGGCCGCCGCCTCCAGCTTGTCGAGCAGGTTTCCGCTCAGCGAGACCGTGGCGATCGAGCGGGCGAAGCGCGACTTCGTGGGCAGCATGGCTGTCTTCCGGATGCTCGGGGCGGATGCTCAGGTCAGGCGGCGGAGACCTGCGGGATCTTCAGCATATCACGGGCCTGCCGCGCCGTCGCGACCGGCCGGCCGTACTGCGCGCACAGCTCCGCCACCCGCTTCACGAGCTGGGCATTGCTGTCCGCCAGGGTGTTCTTGTCCCAGCGGATATTGTCCTCCAGCCCGGTGCGGACATGGCCGCCCATCTCCAGCGCCCAGTGGTTGACCTCCAGCTGGTGGCGGCCGATGCCGGCGGCGGTCCAGGTGGCGTCGGGCAGCATCTCGCGCAGCTTCTGGACCTCGAATTCCAGGATGTCGCGCTTGGCCGGCAGGGCGTGCTTCACGCCCAGCACGAACTGCACATGCGGCGGCGGCTTCAGCAGCCCCTGCTTCACCATGTCCACCGTGTTGTAGAGCATGGCGAGGTCGAAGGCCTCGATCTCCGGCTTGATGCCGTAATCGAGCATCTGCTGCGCCAGGTGGCGCACGAAATCCGGCGGGTTCTCATAGACGATGGTGGGGAAGTTCACCGAGCCGGTGGCGAGCGAGGCCATGTCCGGCTTCAGGTAGAGCATCGCCCCGCGCTGATCCATCGAGCGCCCCCGGCCACCGGTCGAGAACTGGATGATGATGTCCGGGCAGTGCTTGCGGATGCCCTCCTGCAAAGCCGCGAACTTCTCCGGGTCGGAGGAGGAGCTCTCATCCTCGTTGCGGACATGGACATGGACCAGGGCGGCCCCGGCCTCATAGGCGGCCTGGGTGGATTCCACCTGTTCCGGAATGGTGATCGGAACGGCGGGGTTGTCCTTCTTGCGCGGCACCGAGCCGGTGATGGCCACGCTGATGATGCAAGGCTCGCCCATGGTTCCGTTTCCTCCCTGGTCCCGTCCGTTCCCGGACGCCTTCGATCAGACTTTCTCGATGAGGGCCGCGATGCCCTGACCGACGCCGATGCACATGGTGGCGATGGCGCGCCGGCCGCCCAGCGTCTCCAGCGCGTTCACCGAGGTCAAGGCGATACGCGCCCCGGAGGCGCCCAGCGGATGCCCCAGCGCGATGGCGCCGCCATGCGGGTTCACCTGCGGCGCGTCGTCCGGCAGGCCGAGGTCGCGCGTCACCGCCAGCGCCTGGCTGGCGAAGGCCTCGTTCAGCTCGATCACGTCGATCTCGCCGATCGACAGGCCGGTGCGGGCCAGCAGCTTCCTGGTCGCGGGCGCCGGGCCGAAGCCCATGATGCGCGGCTCGACGCCGGCGGTGGCCATGCTCACCACCCGGGCGCGCGGGGTCAGCCCGTATTTCCGGGCCGCCGCCTCGCTGGCGATGATCAGCGCCGCGGCGCCGTCATTCACGCCGGAGGCATTGCCCGCCGTGACCGTGCCGGGGGTGCGGAAGGGGGTCTTGAGCTTGGCCAGCCCTTCCAGCGTCGTGTCGGGGCGCGGATGCTCGTCCAGCTCCACCACCGTGTCGCCCTTGCGGCCGGGGATGGTGACGGGGATGATCTCGCGGGCGAAGAAGCCCGCCTCCTGCGCCGCCTTGGCCTTCTGCTGGGAACGATAGGCGAAGACGTCCTGGTCCTCGCGCGAGATGCCGAACTGCTCCGCCACGTTCTCGCCCGTCTCGGGCATGGAATCCGTGCCGTAGGTCTTCTTCATCATCGGGTTGACGAAGCGCCAGCCGATGGTGGTGTCCTCGATCTTCGCCTCGCGCGAGAAGGCCGTCGCCGCCTTGCCCATCACGAAGGGCGCGCGGGTCATGCTTTCCACGCCGCCGGCGATCACCAGCTCGGCATCGCCGGCGCGGATCATGCGCGCCGCCGTGCCCACGGCATCGAGGCCCGAGCCGCAGAGCCGGTTCAGCGTCGAGCCCGGCACCGCCACGGGCAGGCCGGCAAGCAGCACCGCCATGCGGGCCACGTCGCGGTTGTCCTCGCCCGCCTGGTTGGCGCAGCCGACATAGCAGTCGTCCACCGCTGCCCAGTCCACGCCCTTGTTGCGCTCCACCAGGGCGCGGAAGGTATGGGCCAGCAGGTCGTCCGGCCGCACATCCTTCAGCGCGCCGGCATAGCGGCCGATCGGGGTGCGGACGAAATCGCAGATATAAGCGTCAGCCATGGTTCGCTCCCCTCAATCCGCCTGGTGCAGCTTCGCGCCGGTCCTGGCCTGCAGCGTGTCGAAATCCAGCCCCGGCACCATCTCGCGCACCACGAAGCCCTGCGCCGTGATGTCGATCACCGCGAGGTTGGTATAGACCCGCGTCACCGCGCGTCCGGCCGTCAGCGGATAGGAGCATTCCTCCACCAGCCGCGGCCGCCCGTCCTTGGTCGTGTGTTCCATCACCACCCAGAGACGCTTGGCGCCCACCGAGAGGTCCATGGCCCCGCCCACGGCCGGGGCGCTGTCATTGGCCGAGGTCGCCCAGTTGGCGATGTCGCCGTTCTGCGCCACCTCGAAGGCCCCGAGCACGCAGAGGTCCAGATGCCCGCCGCGGATGATCGAGAAGCTGTCGGCATGGTGGAAGAAGCTGCCGCCCGGCGTCAGCGTCACATGCTGCTTGCCCGCGTTGATCAGCCAGGGATCGACCTTGCCTTCCTCCGGTGCCGGGCCCATGCCCAGCAGCCCGTTCTCGGAATGGATCACCACCTCGTGGCCCGCCGGGATCTGGTCGGCCACCAGGGTCGGCACACCGATGCCCAGGTTCACGTACCAGCCCTCGGGAATGTCCCGCGCCACGCGCGCCGCCATCTGCGGGCGGCTGAGCGGCCTGAAGTTCAGGGTCTCCGACATGTCTCGCTCCTCCGCCTCAGCGGGCCTTCTCAACTCTGGGGATCGCCATAGGGAACATGCACCACGCGGTCGGTGAAGATTCCGGGCGTGACGATGGTCTCCGGGTCCAGCCTCCGCTCATCCTCGCAGAGATGCTGGGTCTGCACGACGGTGCATTTGCCCGCCATGGCCATCACCGGATTGAAGTTCCGGCCGGACTCCCGGTAGACGAGGTTGCCCCAGCGGTCCGCCCGCCAGGCCTCGACCAGGGCGAGGTCGCCCGGCAGCGCCTCTTCCAGGATGCAGGGGCGGCCATTGTACTCGCGCACCTCCTTGCCCTTGGCCAGCAGCGTGTTGGCGCCGGTCGGGGTGAAGAAGGCCGGCACGCCCGCGCCCGCGGCGCGCAGCCGCTCCGCCAGCGTGCCCTGAGGCACGATCTCCAGCTCGATCTTTCCGGCCTTGTAGAGCTCCTCGAACACTACCGAGCCGGCCGAGCGCGGGAAGGAGCAGATGATCTTGCGCACCCGCCCCAGCTCCATCAGCCTCGCCAGGCCGGTATGGCCGGTCCCCGCATTGTTGGCGACGACGGTGAGGTCCTTCGCCCCCTGCTCCGCCAGACCCTCGATCAGGGCATTGGGCTGCCCCACCGAGCCGAAGCCACCAATGAGCACGGTGGACCCGTCCTTGACCCCTTCCAGCGCCTCCGCGATCGAGCGGACGAATTTGTTGATCATGCAGACTTCCCGTTGCGGCGCGGAAGGGGCGCCGCCTGCTGCAGCACCCGGTCGATGAAGAGGCTGGTCGCGCCCAGATAGCCAGCCGGATCGGTGAGGGCCTCGATCTTCTTCTTGTCGAGGCGGGAGGACACCTCCTCCTCCCGCGACAGCGCCTCGGCGAGGGGGATACCCTCCTTCAGCGCCACGTCGCAGGCATGGTGGACGGCGTGATGCGCCTGCTCGCGCCCCAGCACGGGGGCGAGGCCCATCATCACCGCCTCGGCCATGATCAGCCCGCCGGTGCTGTCGAGGTTGCGGCGCATGCGCGCGGCATCCACCGTCATCCCCTCGGCCACCAGCACGGCCTGCTCCAGGGCGCCATGCGTCAGCAACAGGCTCTGGAAGATCGCCAGCGGCTCGGCCTGCCAGGGGCCGGTGCCGCGCTCCTGGTCATGCGGCAGGGCGGCCAGCATCTGCGGCACCAGCGCGCTCACCCCGCGCGCCTGGGCGATCACGTATTCGCAGGCGATCGGGTTGCGCTTCTGCGGCATGGTGGAGGAGCCGCCGCGCCCGGGGGCATGCGGCTCGGCCACCTCGGCCACCTCGGTCTGCATCAGCAGCATGACATCGGTGGCGAACTTGCTGAGCGAACCGGTGAGCAGCCCGCACCAGGAAACCAGCTCGGCGAAGCCGTCATGCGCGACATGCCAGGGGATCTCCGGCTCGGCGAGGTCCAGCTCCTGCGCCAGGCCGGCCAGCACCTCCGCTCCCCGGTCGCCCAGTGAGGCCAGGGTGCCCACCGCGCCGCCGAATTCCACCCGCAGCACGCGCGGCCGCAGCTCCGCCAGGCGCTCCCGCATCCGCAGCAGCGGCGAGAGCCAGACGGCGCATTTGTAGCCGAAGGTCACCGGCAGGGCGTGCTGGAGATGCGTGCGGCCGGCCATCACCGTGCCACGGTGCTCCTCCGCCCGCTGCGCCAGGGCGGCGCAGACCCGGTCCAGGTCCCGCCCGATGATCGCCAGCGCGTCGCGGATCACCAGCACCGTGGCGGTGTCGAGGATGTCCTGGGTGGTGGCACCCCAATGGGTCCAGCGCCCGGCTTCCGCCCCGGCGGCCTGGGAAAGCTGCTTCACCAGCCCCACCACCGGATAGCCCGTGTTGCGGGTGGAGACGGCGAGGGCGGCCATGTCGAGATTCTCGGCGCGCGCCGCCGCGGTGATGGCGGGCGCGGCCTCGGCGGGGATCAGCCCCAGCCGGGCCTCGACCCGGGCCAGCGCCGCCTCCACGTCCAGCATGCGCTGCAGCCAGGCATGGTCGCCCGCCACCTCGCGCAGCGCCTCGCTGCCATAGAGGGCGCCGAAGACGGCGCTGTCGGCCGGGTTGACGGTCACGGCGCTTCCTCCGCCATCTCCTTGAGCGTCTTCTTGGCCAGCTTCAGCGCATGGTTGGCCGCCGGCACGCCGGCATAGGCGCCGACCTGGAGCAGCACCTCCGCGATCTCCTCCGGCGAGACGCCCGTGTTGCGCGTGGCGCGGACATGCAGGACGAACTCGTCCTCCCGCCCCAGTGCCGCCATCATGGCCAGGGTGAGCAGGGAGCGCGTGTGCCGCGGCAGGCCCGGGCGGGTCCAGATCTGCCCCCAGACGTTGCGCGTGATGTAGTCCTGGAAGGGCTGGTCCAGCGGCGTCACCGCGGCGCTGGCGCGGGCGACATGCGCCTCGCCCAGCACGGATTTCCGCACCGCCAGCCCGGCGGCATAGGCATCGCCGCCGGAGGCCGGAGCCTGCGCGCCCAGGAAGCCGCGCATGGCGGCGGTCACCGCTTCGGGGCGCTCCATGGTCGGGATATGGGCGGCGTCGGGGATCACCTCCAGCCGCGCGCCGGGGATGGTGTCGCGCAGCGCCTCGGCGCTGGCCAGCGGCGTCGCCTGGTCGCCATCGCCGACCAGCACCAGGGTCGGCACCGCGATGCGGCGGGAGGTCTCGGTCAGGTCGGCGGCGGCGATCGCCTCGGCGGCGCCGGCATAGCCCTCGGGATCGGTCCGGCGCAGCATGGCACGCAGCGCGTCGGTGCGCGGCTCGCCCAGCGAGGCCGGGGTTACCCAGCGCGCCACCACCGTCTCCACCAGCGGCGCCATGCCCTCGGCGCGCACCGTGGCGGCGCGGTCGGTCCAGGTCTGGGCGGGGGGGATGGCCAGGGCCGTGTCCACCAGCGTCAGGCTGCGCACCCGGCCGGGCGCCTGGGCGGCGAGCGACTGGGCGATCATCCCGCCGATGGAGATGCCGGCGACATGGGCGCTTTCCACCCCCATCAGGTCCAGCAGCCCCAGCATGTCGCGGGCCATGCCCTCGATGCTGTAGGGGCCGGGGGTGACGCCACTCATTCCATGGCCGCGCAGGTCCGGGCGGATGACGCGGTAGCGGTTCGAGAAGGCCTGGGCCGGCTCCTCCCAGATCCCGGCATTCGTGCCCAGCGAGTGGAGCAGGAACAGGACCTCGCCATTGGCGGGGCCGGAGACCTGCGCCTGAAAGGTGGTGCCGTCCAGACGGAGAAACATCGTGAGCCTCCCGAAAGCCTAGCTGGGACAAAGCCGCCCGGTCACGGCTTCGCCCTTTCGCGCCGGCTCCGCAAGCCCCTTTTTCGGAAAGTTTTTCCAGAAAAGGGGCCCCATGGCCTCCCCGACGCCGGAGTTCCCTGGGGATCAGCCCGGCCTGTTGCCCACCATCTCCGCGAAGTGCCGCAGCATCCGCTCCGGATCGGGCTCGCGCCCGGTGAAGAGGCGGAAGGCCTGCACCGCCTGGAAGACAGCCATGCCGCCGCCGCTCAGCGTCCGGCAGCCCAGCGCGCCGGCGGTGCGCAGCAGTTCCGTTTCCAGCGGGAAATAGACGATCTCGGACACCCAGAGCGCAGGGCGCAGCAGTTCCGCCGGCAGCGGCAGGCCGGGATGCGCGGCCATGCCGGTCGGGGTGCAGTGAACCAGCCCGTCCGCCGCCGCCATGGCGGCCGGCAGGTTGGCGCAGGCCACCGCCCGCCCCGCACCGAAACGCTCCGACAGGGAGGCGGCGAGCGCCTGGGCCCGGGCGGGGTCCATGTCCTGGATGGTCAGCTGCCCGACGCCCATGGTCAGCAGCGCATGCGCCACCGCCGCCCCGGCCCCGCCGGCGCCGAGTTGCACCACGCGGTCCAGCGCCACGCCTTCCATGTTGCGGCGGAAGGCCTCGGCATAGCCGGACCAGTCGGTGTTGTGGCCGATCCGCTTCCCGTCCCGCAGCAGCACGGTGTTCACCGCGCCCAGCGCCGCCGCGTCGGGGGACAGTTCGTCCAGCAGCGGGATCACCGCCTGCTTGCAGGGGTGGGTGATGTTGAGCCCGGTGAAGCCCATGCGCTCCGCCGCCTGCAACAGCTCCGGCAGCGCCTCCACGCCCAGGCCCAGGGCATGCAGGTCGATCAGTTTGTACAGGGAGCGCAGGCCCTGCTCGTCGCCCTCGCGCTCATGCATCGACGGGGTCAGCGACGCCTGGATGCCATGGCCGATCAGCCCGCATAGAACCGCCTGGCGCGCCATCACTTGCTCTCCCCGATCAGGCGGGCGACCCGTTGCAGGGCCAGCGTGTAGCCCTGGGTGCCGAAGCCCGCGATCACCCCGCTGGCGGCCAGTGTCACATAGGAATGGTGCCGGAAGCTCTCGCGCTGGTGCACGTTGGAGATATGCACCTCGATGATCGGCCCCTCGAAGGTCTTCAGCGCATCGAGGATGGCCACCGAGGTATGGGTGAAGGCGGCCGGGTTGATGACGATGCCCGCCGCGGTCTCACGGGCCTCGTGGATCCAGTCGATGATCTCGTATTCGCGGTTGCTCTGGTGGAAGCGGATCTCCAGCCCCAGCCCGTCCGCGGTGGCCCGGCAATCCCGTTCCACATCGGCCAGGGTCTCGTGGCCATAGATCTGCGGCTGCCGCTTGCCCAGCAGATTCAGGTTGGGTCCGTTCAGGACATAGACCAAGCGCGTCACTGGACACTCTCCCTATCGGATCTGGAATCCATGGCCACCGGGCGTTCCGATCCGGCATTCCGGCCTGGGACGGCCCCGGGTGTGGACTAACCGGTTAATCCAAGTCAACGGAAAACTCTCTCTTTTAGAGTCTGTCAGGTTCAAATAGAAGCATAGCCGGCATGGCGGAGGTATGCGGCGCATTCGTCGGCGGTGAAGGTCAAGAGCAAGTCGCCGATCTTGCGCCAGGTGGCATCGATGGAGCGTTCATCGGCCTTTCGCAGGAGGGTCTTGAGCTTGGCGAAGACCATCTCGATCGGGTTGAGGTCGGGGCTGTAGGGCGGCAGGAAGAGCAGCCTGGCACCGACGCTCCGGATCGCATCGCGGGCTGGTTTTCCCTTATGACTGCCAAGGTTGTCGGCGATGACGATGTCTCGCGGCCCGAGGGTCGGCAGCAGGAACTGTCGCACCCATGCTGTGAAGGACAAGCCGTTGATCGGTCCGTCGATGACGCAGGGGGCGACGATGCGATCGTGCCGCAATCCGGCCAGGAACGTCAGCGTCTTCCAGTGCCCGTGCGGCACCTTGGCCAGGAGCGGCGCCCCGCGCAGGCTCCAGCCTCGTGTGCGGGTCATGTTGGTCTTCACCCATGTCTCGTCAATGAAGACCAGGCGGGCCGGATCAAACCGATGTTGACGGGTCCGCCAACGGGCCCTCAGACGCGCCAGGCTCGGCCGTTCCGTCTCGCTTGCCAGCAAAGTTTTTTTTGAAGGTGAGGCCTTGGCGGCGCATAAAACGCCAGACCGTGTCATGCGACACGTCGATGCCGCCGGCCTTCAGGTCGGCGGCAAGTGCCCGCACGGTCCAATCCGACTTCGCCGCAAGGCGGCTGGTCAATGCTTCGGTCGCATCCAGCAGTCTCGGCCGACGATTGCCCCCCACCTTGCGGGCCGCCAGACCATGCCCGGATCGGGCAAGTTGACCAATCCGTACCGCACTGGCGACCGAGACGCCAAAGCGTTTCGCCGCTTCTCGAACCGTCGACCCACCAGCCAACGCAGCTGCCACACGGATCCGCAAATCCAGGGAAAGGGCTCGAGCCATCGCCGCTGGCCTCCCATCCAGCAGCCATCTTGAATCACGGCCGCCCCGCGTCGCAGAAGTCAATTCTCGATTCAGAAACAATCTGACAGACTCTAGATGTCTTCATACTCCCGCCCCGGCCCGAGAGCGATGGCCGGGAACGCGCGCCGGCGTCAGGCCGCGGGATCGCGAAGTCTTTTGAAGGTCTGGGGAAAGTCATGCAGGCGCCGCGGGCCAGGGCGGCCGCGCCGCAGGGTCAGGGAGGGCAAGACCACCGCCCGCCCTTCCGGTCAGGGCAGGGGTAAGTCCCCTGCTGCTCCCGCCAGCCCGGAAGCGACGAGGCGTGGGCATCCCGATCCACGCCCTGCGGTCCGCGAAGAAAGCTGCGGACGCGCCCGCCCGCTCCCTGAAGCAGCGGGCCCGCCTGGAATACGGAGATCAGTAACGCCGGGGTGGCGGCGGCGGACGGCGATGGACATGCCGGCGGCGGCGATGACGGGGAGGAGGCGGCGGATGGCGGGGTGGCGCCGAGGGGCGATGCGGCGGGCCACCCGAGGGGCCGCCTGAAGGACCACCCGGGGGGCCACCCGGTGCGGGCTGGGCTGCTGCCTCCGGCGCGGTCAGCGCCACCGGCGCGGCCAGCAGGCCCGTCAGAAGGCCGAATAACAGGCGGCGTCGTTCCACGAAAATCTCCTGCGGTCCTGCGGCCATGATACCGGCCGGGCGCTCGAATCCGCGCCTGCATCGCAGATTACGCCATCCGCCACGCGAACAGGACCCCATCCCGACCCGTCCCACGCGGATTCCGGTGTGGCGATCCGCTAGCGCCGCAGCGTGACGAGGCTGCCATGGACCCAGCCTTCGGGGCTGGAAGCCCCGACCTGATACCAGCCCCCCGGAGCGGTCCCGAAGATCGTCAGGCTGGTCCCGGCCGGCACCACCCGCAGGACCTGCCCGCCGCCATTCGGATGCTCGCGGAGATTGCCCGGCTGCCGCATCGAAAGCGTGCCGGAGGCACTCTGCGCCGCCGCTCCGGGGGCCGCCTGCTGCACCTGGTCCTTCGCTCCCTGCGGCACCACCACCGTGGTCGTCACCTGCGTCACCTGCGGCAGGTTGGTCGGGATCGGGGGCAGGAGCGGCGGGGCGGCCTGCCGCAGGGTCGGCTTCGGGCCGCCTTCCTCCCGGCAGCGGGAGACGGTCTCGACATAGACGCGCGTCGCCTCGACATCCGACAGGGCGATGTGCTGCTCCAGCACCGGCTCCGCGCCCTCGGAATAGGTCACCACCGTCACGAAGGGCACGAAGGCGCCGCTGGCTCCCTTCGCATTGACCTGGCCGCAGACGGCCACCGTGTTCGGCATCGCCTGCGCATAGCCTTGCACCGCGCGGATCTGCGGCTGGCCATAGGAGGCGAGCCCGGCGCGCAAGGCGGCCTCCGTCGCCGCCTGGGCCTGCGCCAGGCGATCGGGCGCGCTCTCGCTCTTGGCGTCCTTCTCATTGCAGGCGGCCAGTGCGGCCAGCAGGAGCAGGCCGGTGCAGGTGCGAAGGATCCCCGACCCGATGGCGGCGTTCACGGCACCCAATCCTCCTGTCTCGTCACGGGCCTCCGCACATGGCGCGGCGAGGCGCTGGCCACGCCGGGACGGCGTCGCCACGCCCCACAGGCCGGCCATCGGGTGCAGAACGCCGTGACCGCAACAATGTTTGGGCGGGCCGGGAGAAATTCACCGGCTGGCGCGACGAGACCCGCCCCGGTTCCGGCATGCCAGCTGGGGGCGGGGAACACGGCACCGCGCCATGCCCCCCTCCTTCAAGCGGTCAGCACGGCCGGGCGCGTTCCGGCGGCCGCGCGGCCGGCTGTTTCAGAGCAGCGACTTGGCGCGCTGCAGCACCTGCTCGCAGAGCTTCTGTCCGAGCTCGCTCTTCAGGCTGGCGAGGTCGAAGCTCTTGCCCTGCGCGTCCAGCACGCCCTTGGAGCCTTCGGCGAAGCCCGGATTGCTGCTCTGCTTCGCGGTGCCGCCGAGCTTGCCCAGGAGCTGGTCCTTCACCGAAGTCGCCTCCGTGCCGCTGACCAGGCGCTGCTGCACGCAGTACTGCATGAGCCCCGCGATGTTGCTGCTGCTGGCGGCGGCCGGGGACGGCACCGCGATGCCGCCGAGGCTGTTGCCCGCGGCATTCTTCAGCGTGTCCATCAGCTGCGCCCGCGCGGGGGTGACGGCGGCGGGCGCGGCGGCCAGCAGGGCCATGGCGGCGAGCCCTGTCACGAGATGGCGCATCGGCGTCTCCTTACCTTCCGGGAGACGGTGACGGAGCACAGGCCGCCCCATGGCACAACCCGGGCCCCCTACAGGATTTCGTGCGCGGCCAGGACCGGGCGGATGGGGCGGGGGCACAGGAAGCCCCCTGCCTGCCCCGCGCCGGAGCTATTTCACCGTCTGCGCCGCGGTGAAGGCGAAGTTGGCATAGCTCTGCTCGGCCACGCGGAACCACAGGAACTCCTCGTCGCGATACTTGCGGTAGCTGTCCCAGATCCGCTTGAAGCGCTCGTTCCGGTTGCCGATCTCCTCGTAGAGCTCGTTCGCCGCCTTCCAGGCCGCGGTCATGACGTCGCGCGGCCAGGGGCGGAGCTGCGTGCCCGCCCCCACCAGCCGCCGCAGCGCCTCCGGATTGCTCTGGTCGTAGCGCGAGAGCATGTCGGTGTTCGCCTCGGCGCAGGCCGCCTCCAGCGCCGCGCGGTAATGCGGCGGCAGCGCGGCCAGGGCACGCTGGTTGACCAGCAGATGCGTCTGCGCGCAGGGCTCGAAGAAGCCGGGATAGTAGTAATAGGGCGCGACGCGGGCGAAGCCGAGCTTCTCGTCGTCATGCGGGCCGACGAACTCCACGGCGTCGATCGTGCCGCGCTCCAGCGCCGGATAGATGTCGCTGGCCGCGAGTTGCGTCGGCACCGCGCCCATCTTGGCGAACATGTCGCCCGCCAGCCCGGCGATGCGGAACTTCAGCCCCTTCACATCGTCGAGGCCCTTGATCTCCTTGCGGAACCAGCCGCCCATCTGCGCGCCGGTATTGCCCAGCATGAAGGGCACGGCGTTGTAGTCCTTCAGCAGCTCCTCCAGCAGTGCCTGGCCGCCGCCCTGCTGGTACCAGCTCGTCTGCTGCCGGTCGTTCATGCCGAAGGGGACGACGGTGAAGAAGGCGAAGGCCGGGTCCTTGCCCGTGTAGTAGTAGGTGGCGGTGTGGCAGGCCTCCACCGTGTTGTTCTGCACGGCATCCAGTGCCTGCAGCCCGCCCACGATCTCCCCCGCCGCGAAGAGCCGGATCTGGAACTTGTTGTCGGTGAGCTGCGACACGCGCTTCGTCATCTTCTCGGCCGTGCCGTAGAGGATGTCGGTGGAGCGGGGGAAGGAGCTGGTCAGGCGCCAGCGGACCTCCGGCATCGCCTCCGTCCCGCCGGTGGGGGCTGGGGCTTGCGCGGCGGCAGGCAGGGCGGGGGCGGCCGCCATGGCGGCAGTCAGCAGGGCACGGCGTTGCATGGAATCCTCCCGGAGCCGGTTCTTTCCGCAACAGCAGCAGAGAACGGGCCGAAGCGCCAGGGGTGGGCGCGCCGGCAGGGCTGGTCTGCCCCCGGCCCCCCTGCCACCGCCACCGATCTGCCATAGCCTGCCCAGGATGACGCAGATCCATGCGGCCCCGCCACCCCGGCCTCCCCGCCCGTGAACATGTGGCTCGACGCCTTTGTACCAGCCTTCGGCCTGATCGCCCTCGGCATGGTCCTGAAGCGGCGCATGCTGCGCGATGACGCGGTCTGGGCCGGGATGGAGCGGCTGATCTTCCACCTGCTGATGCCGGCCCTGCTGGTGTCCTCGATCGCCTCGGTGGACCTGCACAGCCTGCCCCTGGGCGGCATGGCGGCCAGCATCTGGATCACCCTGCTGCTCGGCACCGCCCTGTCGCTGCTGCTGGCGCGGCTGATGGGGCAGGCGCATCCCGCCGCGACCTCGGTGATGCAGGGCGGCATCCGCTTCAACAACCTCGTCGCCTTCGCCGTCACCGGCGGCGTGCTCGGCGCGCCGGGGGTGGCGCTGGGTGGGGTGACGACCGGGCTGATCGTGCCCTGCGTGCAGCTTCTGCTCACCGTCGTCTTCGCCATGGGCGGCGAACGCGGCTGGCCCCGCCCCAGCGCCGTGCTGCGTCAGGTCGCGCGCAACCCGCTGATCCAGGGCTGCCTCATCGGCTTCGCCTTCTCGCTGATGGGCGGCCTGCCGCCTGGGCTCGGGCCGCTGCTGCGGGCCCTGGGCGGCGCCTCCGTGGCGCTCGGCCTGCTGGCGGTCGGCGCGGCGCTGACCCCGGGCGCGATGCGCGACCGGCCCCTGCTGCAGAACATGGTGGCGGCGCAGAAGCTGCTGCTGATGCCGCTGCTCACCCTGTGCCTGGCCCGGCTGCTCGGGCTGGAAGCCCTGCCCGCCGCCGTGGCGGTGCTGTTCATGGCCATGCCCACGGCCACCACGGGCTATGTGATCGCCCGTGCCATGGGGGGCGACGCTCCGCTGATCGCCGCCATGACCACGGGACAGCATGTCCTGGCCATGCTGAGCCTGCCCCTCTGGGTCTGGCTGCTGCTGCCCTGATGGACCGACGCCGGCTTTCCCGGGCGGCGTCGTGCTGTCCCCGGGGGAGAAGGTTCCGCCCTGTCCCCCGGGAAGCGAAACGGGCGCCGATGACGGGGCGGCCGGAAAGCCGCCCATCCCATCAGAAGCGGCGCTCGAAGACGTTGATCACGTCGCCGGGCTGGATCAGGCTCTGACGGGACACGAGACCCTCCTGGCCCTTGCCGTCGGTGATGCGCACCACGGAGGCGCGGTCGGTCACGGCGCGGTAGGTGAAGCCGCCGGCCACCGCCACGGCGGTCAGCATGGTCATGCCGGGGCGGTAGGGGTACTCGCCGGGCTTCGCCACCTCACCCAGCACGAAGACCGGGCGATAGGTCTGCACCTGGGCCACCACGTTCGGGTCGCGCAGCAACTGGCGGCGCTTCATCTCGGCGGCGAGCTGGGTCGAGAGTTCCGAGGAGGTCAGCCCGGCCGCCTTGACGTTGCCGAGCAGCGGGAAGGCGATGTTGCCGGCGTCGTTCACCCTGAAATCACCGCCGAGCTGGTCCTCGCCGAAGGTGGTCACGCGGATCTCGTCACCGACGCCGAGGCGGTAGGCGGAGGGCTGGGCCTCGGCCAGCGGCTGCAGGTCACGGCCCGGGGCGCAGGCGCTGGCCATCAGGCTCAGGCCGAGCACGGCGGCGGTGGCCATGCGGAAGGGCCGGCGGGGCCGCGCTCGCGTGGCGGAAGAAGAGGAAGAGTGCGGCACGGACAGAGGTTCCTCCGAGGGGTTGAGGGCAGGAAGGCTCCCCGGCCCGGGCCGGCCGGAGCCAGCCGGAGGGGAGCATGGGTGAGGGGTGCCGGTGCGCCGGGGGGACGCTGTCCGGGCCTCACAGGCCGAATCCCACCCGCAGCAGCGCGAGGTGGCGATCGTAATTGGAATTGGTGCCGCTGCCGCTGCCATCACGGTTGGTGAAGTCGTAGCTGAGGCGCAGCGAGATGTTGCGGTTCATGAACCAGGTGGCATAGGCGCCGGTGCCGATCACGGTGCTGTCGCCGCCGCCGGTGAACTTGGCATGCAGGTAGTCGGCCCGCGCGCCGATCAGCACGTTGCGCAGCAGCTCGTGGTCCACCGCGATCTGGGCCTGGTTGTAGGTATAGCCTTGCAGCGTGTCGGTGGAGGTGTCCTCGATCCGGCGGGAGGCGAGGCCGCTGATCGTGGTCAGCCGCGTCGGCGACCAGGCGACCGCCGCCTCGAAGACCGGCGAGGAGCGGTCCTTCGCGCCCGTCGCGTCGAAGAAGCGGACCTGGTAGCCGACCAGGGCGCGGTAGCGGAACACGGCGCCGCTGCTGTCGTCGAAGCCGGCCAGGGCGAGCACCGTGTCCGAGCCCAGCTTGCCGTAGGTGGGGTCGTAGTTCACGTAGTCGGAACGGCCGCCGCGCACCACGAAGACCAGGTCGCGCCGGGGGGCCACGGCATAGCGCGTGGTGATGCCGCCATTATAGACGTTCCGGTCGCGCAGCTTCTGATTGAAGGTGCTGCCATCGTCGAAGGCATCCACGAAGCGGAAGGCCTGGAAGATGAAGTCCGGCGTGATGGAGACGTTGCTGAAGGTCGCGCGGTAGGCGGCGCGGAGATCATAGGCGTTGAAGGCGCGCGGCTCGGCCACCGTCTGGGCGTCGAAGGCCGTCGCTTCCTCATGCAGGCGGAAATAGGAGGCGCTGGCCGAGAAGGTGTCGCGGCCGATGTCGTAGGAGCCGCCGACCGTGGTGTTGAAATTGGTGCGGCTGGGATCGGGCGTTCCCGCATTGCGCCCGGTCACGCGGCGGTCATCCACGCCGGCGGTGGCATAGAGGCTGTCGCGCGCCCAGTTCGAGCGCAGGTCCAGCGCGGCATCGGTGCTGAAGGTGCCGATCGTGTCGCCCCGGCTGGTGCCGAGCGGGTTGGTGTCGACACCCATGGCCTCGCCCAGGCTAGGGCGGAGGGTGAAACCCCCGAGCCGGACGCCGAGCGGCTGCACCTCGGGGCGCGGACGCTGGGTGACGTCCATGTCCTCCGGCCGCACGTTCTCGGGAAAGGCTTCCAGGGAGAAGCGGGAGTAGTAGTTGTTGGGCAGGTACTGGTCGAGCAACTGGGCATGGGCGGGGGCCGGGCCGAGGAGCGCGGCGGCACCCAGGATGGTGGCACCCAGGCCGGTCGCCTTCAGGGCGAGGCCGGCGCCATCCCGCCGGGGGTCTCGTCAGACGTGACAACCCAGGCTCTGCCCCGGTTCCCGCCTGTTCGACTGCGCCGTGTCCCGCTTCCGCCCCTCAAAAACATCCCATGATCCACGATTCGTTTCATCCGGAGAGACACAGCTTACAGCATATGCCGTCCCTGGGGGACAGAATCCGGAGGAATAATAGAGTCGTAACGTTCTGCGACGGCGGTTATGGCTTTCCGGCCACAGATGCCGCGTTGACACGCGCAGGTAGCGGGTTTCAGCTCCCCTGCCGCTGGCGGACTTCCCGCACCACGGAGAGCACACCCTCCCGCATGCGGTCCTCGCTGAACAAGGCAAGGGCGCGGCGCTCGCCCGCCTCGATTCGGGCCTGGGTGGCGGCGGGATCCTGCCGGATCTCCCGCAGCGCCGCCGCCAGGGCGGAATCGTCGCCCGGGGGGACCAGCAGCCCGGCCTCGTTGTCGCCGGCGATCTCCGGGATGGCGCCGGCCGAGGCGGCGACGAGCGGCGTGCGGCAGAGCATGGCCTCCACCAGGGTGCGGCCGAAGGGTTCCGGGTCGGTGGAGGGATGCACCACCACATCCATGGCCCGCATCAGCGCCGGCACGTCGTGGCGGTGGCCGAGGAAGCGGACACGGTCGGCGATGCCCAGCTCCTCCGCCAGCCGCCGCAGGCTGGCGGCGTAGTCATCCTCGCCGAACAGGGCGTCGCCGGTGATGATGCCCACCGCCCCGGGCACCTTCGTCACGGCGCGCAGCACCACGGCCTGGCCCTTCCAGGGCGAGAGGCGGCTGAACACGCCGACCAGGAAGCCCTCTCCGGGCAGGCCCAGCGCCGCGCGGCGTTCCGCCATGCCGGCGCCAGCCATCGGGTCGGGCGGCAGGGTCACGCCATTGGGCACCACCCGCACCCGGTCCGCCCGGCCGCAGAGCGTGGTGAAGGCATCGGCGGCGGCCTGGGAGGGCACGATCACCCGCGTGGCGAGCGGCGCCAGGGTGCGCAACAGCCTGAGCTGTCCGCCGCCGAAATGCGCTGGCGTCAGGATGTCGTGCAGGTGCCAGACCAGGGGCCGCCCGGCCAGCTTCGCCGCCAGGGCGGAAAGCACGAAGGCCTTCTGCGAATTGGCATAGACCATGTCGTGCCGCCGCGCGGCGGCGGCGATCTCGCGCACCATGCGCAGCATGCCGCCCAGCATCGGCAGCGCCGCGCGCGCCATGCCCTGGTCGCGCTTGATGTCGGTGAAGCCAGAGGGACGCGAGGGCATCAGCACCCGCGGCGGGTGATCGGCCAGGGCGGTTTTCAACGGCCCGTCCTCGAACAGCCAGACGGAGGAATTCGCCCCGAAGGCGCGCAGGTTGGCGAGCAGGATGAACTCCGCCCCACCGGTGCGGCTGGAATGGTTGACGAAGAGCACGCGCGGGGTGTCCGAGGGGAGGTCGTGGCCGTCCATGCCGTGTCCAGTGCCCTATCCGGTTCTGGCCCGCGCCGGATCGGGCGCGGACGCGGGGTTGCGAGGGGGGTGTTCAGCGCGGGGTGAGGCGCAGCAGCGTGACCTGGGCCGTCACCGGCAGGGTGATGCCGCCGCCGGAAAGGGCGGCCTCCTGGAAGCGGGCATCCTCGTTGGGGCGGTTCACGGCGGCCTGGCGGACCCGGTCGCCGAAAGCGATCCGCACCTCCTGCGGTGGCACCGGCGTCTCGGTGAAGCTGTGCACGTCCCAGAGCGACTTTGCCAGCCAGAGGGCCAGGAGGAAGCTGCCGTCGCGCTTCTGGAACAGGCAGGTTTCCAGCCCCTCCGTCTCGCCGGACAGGTTGACCGGCAGCCGGGCGGGGGCGAAGGCGGGGCCGGGGTCGGAGAAGGCGGCGATCAGGTTGCGCATGGCGTGGAAGGCCGGCTTGCGCGACCCGTCATGCCGCAGCCAGCCGAAATTCTGCTCTGGATCGTCCTTGTCCGTGCCCTGGTCGAAGAACTCGTACTTGAAGCTGCGCGCCACGCCGAAGCGGCGGTAGTACAGGAAGAGGCGCGGTTCATAGGCGGCGGAGACGGGTTCCGGGCAGCCGGAATGTGGGTTGGTGGTCCGCGCCTTCTGCGTGATCGCGTTGTGGTAGCCGACTTCGGTGGCGACGAAGGGCGCCTTGGCGCCCAGCAGCGGCGTGACCAGCAGGTCGCGCGCCCAGCGCAGGCTGCCATAGCCGTTGTCGCCCCAGCCCCCGGTCTCCGGCATGCGGCCGGCCGGATAGGGGTGGATATTGCCATACTCGGCATAGGGGGCCTGCCGGGCGAAGCGCGCCCGGTTGCCCGCCTGGATCAGAGCCGAGGCGATCACCGGGATGTCCCGCGCCCGGCCGATCCCGGACAGGATGCGCTGATGGTCGATCGCCATCTCCGGCGTGTGCCCCGGGCGGCCGCCCCACCAGCCATCGGGCTCGTTCACGCCCTCCAGCATGGCGATGTTCTCGCGGCCGACCTCATCCAGCGCCCGGGACAGTTCCACCGAGGAGGTTGCCTCCGGCCCGCTGAGCAGGGTCAGCCGGATGCCGAGCTGGGCCACCTGCCGCAACCTGGTCAGGACGCCACGATCCAGGCCGACACCATCGCGCGCGTGGCGGATGCGCAGCTCCCGCAGTGCCGGCAGGATCACCTTCTCCCAGCGGTCGCCCTCGATATAGCTGTTGCCGGGCCAGCAATGGATGTTGACGCCGATGCTGTCCACGAGCGAGTCGGCGGCCATGGCCTGCATGCCCTGGCCCTCCGCCCCACCGGCACCGGGCGCGGCGCGGGCCGGGGCGATCCACCCCGCCGCAGCCCCGGCCGAGGCCGCCAGCAGGCCCGCGCCGATCCGCCGCCGCGTCAGGCCGGGGAGGTTGCGCCGCACCGTCACGAGCGGGCGGGCTCCGGGGCCGGTTGCGGGGCCGGCTCCGTCAGCGCCAACCCCGCCCCGGGCACCGGGCCGCGAAGGACCTCGCCTCCATGCAGCCCGGCGGGCGCCTGGGCCCGGGCGCGCTCCAGCGCCTCGTCCACCACGGCCTTGAAGCGGCTGCGGAAACGCTCGGTGGAGAAGCGCCGCGCATTGGCCAGGCAGTTCTCCGGCGTGAAGCGTGCCCGGCTGCCCTCGAAGGCATGGACGGCCGCGATCACCGCCTCTTCCGTCTGCTCCGCGAAGAAGAGGCCGGTCGGGTCGGCATGGTCGGGGCCCAGCACGGTCTCCGCCAGGCCGCCGGCGCCATAGGCGATCACCGGCGTGCCGGCGGCCTGGGCCTCCACCGCGGTGATGCCGAAATCCTCGATGCCGGCGAACAGGAAGGCCTGCGCCCCGGCCAGGAGGCGATGCACCTCCGGCGTCGGCACGCGGCCCAGGACCTCGACATTCGGCACCTTCATCTCCCGCAGGCGCTTCAGCTCCGGCCCGTTGCCGACGATCTTCAGGCGCTTCTCCGGCATACGGGCGAAGGCGCGCGCCAGGAGCTCCACGCGCTTATAGGGCACGAGCCGGCAGACGGAGAGGTAGTAATCCTCCTTCTCCACCGAACCGAGCGGCGGCAGTGTGTCCACATAGACCGGGGGGTGCACCACCCCGGCTTCCCGCCGGTGCGTGCGGCGCAGGCGGTTGGCCACGAAGGCGGAATTGGCCACCATCGTTTCGGGCCGCTGCGCCGCGCAGAAGTCCCAGATCCGGGCGGAATGCAGCATGCGCCGGGCCAGCCAGCTCTTCGGCCCGCGTTCCATCTTCGCCTCACGCAGGTATTCGTGCTGCAGGTCCCAGGCATAGCGCATCGGCGAATGCACGTAGGACACATGCGGCTGGTCGGGCCGCGTGAGCACGCCGTAAGCCACGCTGTGGTGGCTGGTGATCACAAGATCGTAGCCGGTCACGTCAAATTGTTCGACGGCGAGCGGCCAGAGCGGCAGCAATGAGCGATACAGGCGCTCGATCTTCGGGATCTTCTGGAGAAAGGACGTCCGCACCGGCCGCCCGCCCAGGAAGGCCCGCTGATCGGGTGGCACCACATCCACCACGGCGAAGATGTCTGCCTGCGGATAAAGCGCCAGGATCTGCTCGATCACCCGCTCCGCGCCGCCATAGGCGGAAATCGAGTCGCTCACGAGGGCTATTCGCATTGTCGGTTTCCTGTTGAGGACGGTCACCCGGCTTGTTCGCCTTCCATAGGACGTTCCTTGATCGGCCCGAAGATGGGCGATTCAACGGCCGTGCATGTTTCATCCATCGATCACAGGCAATCCAAGATCAACTACGAGTTGAATGAAGTAAAAAATCATCAACCTAAAGTAAGAGTTGTTTTCGAAAAATGATCCGAGTATCTTTATCAAGATTGTTCGAAAAGTTTTGCTCGCTTTTGCCCATATTGCGGTGCAAAAGATAGGGCGACCCCACGAACCACGACAGCACGACAGCACGAGAAGTCGGACATCCGGTTCGTGTTCAACTGACCGGTATTGTGTTGAGGGATACAACATGGGCGACCCAAGACGCATTAAGACCAATCCGGCGATCCGGAAGATGCTGTCTCAGCCGGCGGCCTTTCGTCCGCAGCGACGCCAGCGGCCCCGCCGGGGCACGCTTCGGCTGTTCATGGCGATTGGTGACTATGCACAGGTCATGGCGGTGGGGCTGGCGCTTTGCCTCGTCTTCCAGGCCGCACCGACGCCGGATCTGAACCTGAGCCTGGGCCGTGTGGCCGGCGTCGGGATGCTGGCGGCGACGCTGGCGCTCTTCGTGCGCCGTGGCCTGCGCCGCACCAGCGCCCATCATGTCGGCTCCACCTATGTTTCCTCCGTCCGCAGCGCGGCGGCGGTGGTGATCGCCTTCGGCGGCATCGCCATGGGCCGTCTGCTGCTGGGCGCCGCGACCGGCCTGGGCGGCGACCTGCTGCTGCTGGCGAGCTGGGCCGTCATCTCCACCGCGCTGGCCGCGGCGCTGCGCCTGGTGGGCACGCGGCTGATCGCCGGGCCGGAAAGCCTGACCACCAATATCGTGGTCCTCGGCCCCTCGCCCCAGGCCGGCGCCCTGGCGCGCATCCTGACCGAGCGCAGCCGAGGCCATCGCCAGGTTCTGGCGGTGCTGCAGGACGACCTGCCCGAGAACATGGTCATGCTCGACCAGCTGATCGAGCAGGGCGAGGTGGACATCATCGCCCTGGCCGGCATGGACGCCGAGGGCATCCAGGCCATCTGCGAGGAGTTCGGCGACCGCCCGGTGCATATCTGCGTCGGCTTCGACGCGGTGGCGCTGGAGCGTGCCGCCCGCGGCTCCAGCCACCTGGACGATCCGGTCCTGCTGCGCCTGCTGCCGGGCCAGTTCGACGACTGGCGTGATTCGGTGAAGCGGGGCCTCGACATCGCCCTGGTGCTCGCCTCGCTGCCGCTCATCGCGCCGGTGCTGATCCTGGCGGCCATCGCCATCAAGCTGGACTCGCCCGGCCCGGTCTTCTTCCGCCAGTGGCGCTTCGGCCTCGGCACGCAGCCCGTGCAGATCCTGAAGTTCCGGAGCATGTACACGGACAGGGGCGACACCACCGGCGAGGCCCGGACCACGGCCCGCGATTCACGCGTGACCCGGGTCGGCCGCATCCTCCGCCGCACCAGCATCGACGAGCTGCCGCAGCTCCTGAACGTGCTGCGGGGGGATATGTCCCTGGTCGGGCCGCGGCCGCATGCGACGCATATGAAGGTCGAGGGCAACTACTACTTCGAGGCCGTGGAGCACTATCGCCTCCGTCACCGCGTGAAGCCGGGCCTGACCGGCTGGGCGCAGGTCAACGGTTCCCGTGGCGAGGTGGATACGCTGGACAAGGCCTATCGCCGCGTGGATCTCGATCTCTGGTACATCGACAACTGGTCGATCACCCTGGACCTGAAGATCATCTTCAAGACCGTGTTCGGCGGCTTCGCGACGCTGAAGGCCGACTGAGATCAAGGGAAAGCCGGCGCGGCGACACTTCGCCCCTCCGCGTCTCGGATTTCACCAGACAGGCTCAGGCACGAATGCCTGCGACCATCCGGACCTGCCGGTCCCCCCCCTTCCTGACCAGAAGGGGGGATTTTTTGTCAGAACAGCCGATAAACCACGAAGCCGGTCACAAGCCAGAAGACCGCCCCCAGCGCGGATGCCCAGGCCAGCCCCCGCCATAGCGATCCGCCTTCTTCCTCATGGGCCCTGTCGGGGGTGATGGCGGGATTTTCGCCTTGCCGTGGCTTGGGCCAGGGAAAGGGGTAGGTCGAGTTCCGTGACAAGGGGCGCCGGAGCTGGTCCGGCTGGTTTGGGGCACGGGGTGACAGATCCAATGCGTCCGTCACGATGATGTCTCCGGCACGAGGCTCACTGGATTTAATCCCCAGCACGCGAAAACGCAAAGACTAAATACAACTATAGGAAGTGATATAAAAGTCTCAAGACCCGGCTGGAAACTTCGTCCAGGGAGTGGCCATGCGGTGGCGGCAGATATCCATGGCCAGGATCATCCGCGATGGCGGTTGAGAAAACGTTAAGGGCCGGCTTCAGGCGCCCTGTCCCCTTTCCGGATAAAGACAGGCCGGAAGTGGATGCCGGGTACTGCGTCAGGCGAGAGCCCGCCTTATCCGGACGGTGGGCTTTGGCGCCGCTTTCGTGGCTAGGCTGATGGAGGCTCCACTTCGCCCCGGCCCCGCCTTTGGTTGGCGCGGCATGCGAAGTCGGCCTCTGGCCTGATCCCTGGAAACAGATGGATCAGCGGGGCTTCCGGACAAGAAAAATCACCATCTTTGCGCCGGTGGCGTCCACAGCCGCAGGAGAGCCAGGCTCTCCGGCGCGATCCGGTCGCAGCAGGCGCCAACGAATCGGGTCCAGGGCGCGCGACGTCCTGGCGGAGTGGGGGCTTGGGGGCGAGGCGGAGCCTTGCCCCCAAAGGACAGCGAAACCAGAACAGCCAGGAGCGGGAGAAAGCCGCTGAGCGCCTTGTGTGGCCGCTCAATTTTCGCTTGAGAACATTTTTTCTTCGCTTATCTTCCTTTTGCGGGGCCTGACGTCCTGTGATGCCGCGCGGCCGCCGCAAAGGCGGCAGGGAGAGGAGCGAGGAACTTGGCCAGCCAGACGGATTACGATCTTCTCGTCGTTGGCGGCGGCATCAACGGCGCCGGCATCGCCCGCGACGCGGCCGGGCGGGGGCTGAAGGTCCTGTTGGTCGAGCAGGACGATTTCGCCCGCCATACCTCGTCCGCCAGCACCAAGCTGATCCATGGCGGGCTGCGTTACCTCGAATATTACGAATTCCGGCTGGTGCGGGAGGCGCTGATCGAGCGCGAGCGCCTGCTGGCCGCGGCGCCGCATATCATCTGGCCGCTGCGCTTCGTGCTGCCGCACCGGAACGATGTCCGCCCGGCCTGGATGATCCGGCTGGGCCTGTTCCTGTACGACCATCTGGGTGGACGCAAGCGCCTGCCGGGCTCGGCAGGTGTTCGTTTCCGAAACTCGCCACTCGGTTCCGCGCTCAAGCCGGGGGTGGAGCGCGGCTTCGTCTATTCCGACTGCTGGGTGCAGGACAGCCGGCTGGTGGTGCTGAACGCCCGCGACGCGGCGGAGAAGGGGGCGGAACTGCACACCCGCACCCGCTTCCTCGGCGCGGAGCGCGAGGGTGGCCTTTGGCGCGCGGAGATCGAGGATCTGCGCGGCGGCCAGCGGCGCATGGTCACGGCCCGGATCCTGGTCAACGCCGCCGGCCCCTGGGTGAGCGAACTGCTGACCCGGCGCCTGAAGATCGATGATGCGGACAGGGTCCGGCTGGTCAAGGGCAGCCACATCGTGGTGCCACGCCTCTACGAGGGCGACCATTGCTACATCCTGCAGAATCCCGATCGCCGTATCGTCTTCGCCATCCCCTACGAAAGCGATTTCACACTGATCGGCACCACGGACGTGCCCTGGAACGAGGCGCCCGGCCCGGTTTCGATCAGCGCGGAGGAGACGCGGTATCTCTGCGATACGGTCAACCGCTACTTCCGGCGGGAGGTCGCGCCGGAGGATGTGGTCTGGAGCTATGCGGGCGTGCGGCCGCTCTATGACGACGCCGCGAAGAACGCCTCGGCGGTCACGCGCGATTACGTGCTGAAAGTGGATGCGCCGGAAGGGCGGGCGCCGCTGCTGTCCGTCTTCGGCGGCAAGATCACCACCTACCGCAAGCTGGCGGAACATGCGCTGGAGAAGCTGGCGCCGCATCTGCCTGGGCTGAAGCCCGCCTGGACGGAAACCGCGCCCCTGCCCGGTGGAGACATGCCGGATGCGGATTTCGACCGCTTCCTGGCCGGGCTGCGGCAACGTTTCCCCTTCCTGCCGGAGGGCCTGTCCCATCGCCTTGCCCGGGCCTATGGCACCCGGGCCGACCGGCTGCTGGGCGCGGCCCGGCACCTGGAGGATCTGGGCGAGGATTTCGGCGGCGGGCTGAGGCGGGCCGAGGTGGATTACCTGATCCGCGAGGAATGGGCAGTCACGGCGGAGGATATCCTCTGGCGCCGCTCCAAGCTCGGGCTGCATGTCCCGGCCGGGACGGCGGAGCGGCTGGAGGCCTATCTGGTGCAGGCGCGTCCGGCGCGCGAAACCCTTTCCGCCGCCTGAACCCCCTGGACAGCCTGTCCGGTCCCGAGAAACGTCCTCCGGAAGCCAACGAGCATGAGCGAAGCCCGCCACGTCCTGTCCATCGACCAGGGCACGACCTCGACCCGCAGCATCGTCTTCGATGCCGGGGCGAATCCGGTCGCCATCGCGCGCCGGGAATTCGCCCAGCATTATCCGGACGATGGCTGGGTCGAGCACGAGCCGGAGGATATCTGGCGCGATGTGGTGGACACGGTGCGGGAGGCGCTGGACCATGCCGGGCTCACGGACGGTGCCGGGGTGGCGGCCATCGGCATCACCAACCAGCGCGAGACGGTGGTGCTGTGGGAGCGTGCCACTGGCAGGCCCGTCCACCGCGCGATCGTCTGGCAGGACCGCCGCACCGCCGCCCTTTGCGCGGGGCTGAAGCAGGAGGGAGCGGAGGAGCTGGTGCGCGCCCGCACCGGCCTGTTGCTGGACCCCTATTTCTCCGCCACCAAGCTGGCCTGGCTGCTCGACAACCTGCCGGGGATGCGGGAGCGGGCGGAGCGCGGCGAACTCGCCTTCGGCACGATCGACTGTTTCCTGCTGTGGCGCCTGACCGGCGGCAAGGTGCATGCGACGGATGCCACCAACGCCTCGCGCACCCTGCTCTTCGACATCCACCGCCAGTGCTGGGACGCCGGGCTGCTGAAGCTCTTCCGTATCCCGGAAGCCCTGTTGCCGGAGGTACGGGACAACAGCACCGTTTTCGGCGAGACCGACCCGGCGCTGTTCGGCCGTGCCATTCCCATCGCCGGCATGGCGGGCGACCAGCAGGCGGCGGTAATCGGCCAGGCCTGCTTCGCGCCGGGCATGGCCAAGTCCACCTACGGCACCGGCTGCTTCATGCTGCTGAACACCGGCGAGAAGCCGGTCTCCTCGGACAACCGCATGCTGACCACCGTGGCCTATCGCCTCGGCGGCAGGACGGTCTATGCCGAGGAAGGGGCGATCTTCGTCGCCGGCGCCGCGATCAAATGGCTGCGCGACGGCGTGGGGGTGATCACCCATGCCTCGCAGACGGACGACATGGCCACCCGGGTTCCGGACAGCCACGGCGTCTACATGGTGCCGGCCTTCGTGGGCCTGGGCGCGCCGCACTGGGATCCGGAGGCACGCGCCCTGATCTGCGGCCTGACCTTCAGCGCGACGGCGGCGCATCTGGCGCGGGCGGCGCTGGAATCCGTGGCCTTCCAGACGCTCGACCTCGCCGGGGCGATGCAGCGGGATGGCGCCGGACAACTGAAGACCATCCGGGTCGATGGCGGCATGTCGGCGAATGACTGGTTCTGCCAGTTCCTGGCCGACATGCTGCAGGCCGAGGTGGAGCGCCCCGCCTGCCTGGAGACCACCTCCATGGGGGCCGCCTTCCTGGCCGGCCTCGCGGTCGGTGTCTGGAAGGACTTGGACGAGGTCGCCGCCACCTGGAAGCGGGGGGCTGTCTTCAAGCCGCGCATGGATGGGGAGCAGCGGACCCGCATGATCGCGGGGTGGAAGGATGCCCTGAAGCGCACCCTTCCGGCGAAATAGTCTCCCGCCCCCTCACCCGGGGGAGAAGTTTGTGGATAACGGGGATATTGACTGTGGAGTCCCACGCACAGGCTGCGTGATCCCCGCCACAGGGCTCACAACCCCGTCCCGGGAACGGCCGGCTCAGCCGGAGCTGCCGTTCCCGCCCTTTCCGTCCTGCTGCTTCTGGTCCTGCTTCTCGGCGGCATGGCGGCGATGGACGCCCACGGCACAGCCCGCCGCGGCGCCCGCCACGGCATGGCCTTTGCCGACGAAATGCCCCGCCACCGCGCCCACCGCACCGTCCTTGATGCAGCCGCCTTCCTTGGCCGAGGCTGGGGCGCTCAGTGGCGGTGCGGATAGCAGGCCGAGCCCCAGCAGTGGGGCCGCGAGGGCGGAGAGGGTGATACGACGACGCATGCAGCGGTCCTCCGAAGCTCTTTGCCTGGAAGCAACGCCGCACGGGGCGGGCGGGGTGATTGCCGCCGGATGAAGCCCGCGACATCCGCCGCCGGAAGGACCTCCCCCGGCGGCGGACCGGTCAGGCCCAGCGGATGTCGTAGAACTGCGGCAGCCCGCTGCGCATCCCCGTCAGCTTCGCGCTGAACACGGTCTGCGGGTAATAGGCGCCGAGCGGCAGGTAGGTCGGCTCCCGCATGAAGTCGGCCTGGATCTCCCGGCAGATGCGCTTCTGCTCGGCCTCGTCCGGCGCGTCGAACCATTGCTGGCGCAGCTCCTCCAGCTTCGGCGCTTTCGGCCAACCGAACCAGGCTTTGTCGCCGTTGCCGCGTAGGCCGAGATGGCTCGCCGGGTCGAAGTTGTTGGTGCCGGTCAGGTTGGTGATGAAGGCGTTCCAGCCGCCCTGGGCGGGCGGGTCCTTCTTCGCGCGGCGCTGCACCACCGTGCCCCAGTCCGTCGTCTGGAGGTCCAGCTTCATGCCCGCGCGGCGCATCATGTCGGCGACCACGAGGCCCGCCGCGTTCTGGTCCGGATAGTCGGTCGCCACCAGCAGAGCCACAGCCTCCCCCTTGTAGCCGGCGGCGGCGAGGTCGCGCTTCACCTTGTCCATGTCGCGCGGGCTGGCGAGCGCCTCCATCCCCGCA
Source organism: Roseomonas gilardii subsp. gilardii (assembly GCF_023078375.1). Taxonomy (NCBI): domain Bacteria; kingdom Pseudomonadati; phylum Pseudomonadota; class Alphaproteobacteria; order Acetobacterales; family Roseomonadaceae; genus Roseomonas; species Roseomonas gilardii. Next base: position 873,893 of record NZ_CP095554.1, read on the forward strand.
TCGTTGGCGAAGGGCGTGCCGGGGCTGAAGACGCCGACATTGTCCTTCCACATGCTGCGGTCCTCGCCGGCGATGGACATCATCACGTCGCTCTGGCTCACCCCGCCCAGCAGGGCACGGCGGATCGCGGGATTGTCGAAGGGCGGATGCAGCGTGTTGAAGCGCATGATGGCCATGTTGCCGGAGGGGTCCAGCATCGAGCTCTTCAGGCCGCGGTTGCCCTTCAGCAGCGGCATCAGATCCGCCGTCGGCGTCTGCCACCAGTCGGCCTCGCCGTTCAGCATGGCATTCGCGGCGGTGGAGGCATCGGGGATGACCCGCCACTCGATCCGGTCGAAATGGGCGCGCTTCGGCCCGGCGGTGAAGCTGGGCGTGCCGTCGGCGCGCGGCACATAGCCTTCGAACCGCTCATAGACCGCGAGCGAACCGGCGACATGCTCGCTGGCCTTGTAGCGGAAGGGGCCGCTGCCGACCATCTCGTCCACGCGGGTGAAGGGGTCGGTCTTGGCCAGGCGCTCCGGCATGATCGCCGGCATCGAGGTGCCGGTCTTGCCCAGGGCGTTCGGCAGCAGGGGGAAGGGCTTCTTCAGCCGGAAGCGGAAGCGCCGGTCGTCGACGACGGAGAGCTCGTCCGTCGCGGCCATCAGCGCGGCGGCGAAGGCATCGCGCGCGGCGATGCGGCGGATGCTGGTGACGGCGTCGATGGCGCGCACCGGCTCGCCATCATGGAACTTCATTCCTTCGCGCAGCGTCAGGGTCCAGAGCCTGCCGTCATTCTCGACGACATGCCCCTCCACCATCTGCGGCTGCATCGCATAGCTCTCGTCCTGGCCATAGAGCGTGTCGAAGACGAGATAGCCATGGTTGCGGGTGACGGTGGCGGTGGTCCACATCGGGTCCAGCACCGTTGAGTCGCTCTCAGGGATGAAGCGCAGCAGCTTGTTCTCCGCGCCCAGGCCGAGGCGTGGCATGGACAGCGCCCCGAAGGCGCCCATCGCTGCGGTGGCGGAAAGGAACTGGCGTCGCTGCATGGCAAGGGGATTCCCATTTTCCCGGAATGGCCGGTCAAGGGGAATGGCATTCCCCGCCCGGATGTGACGGCGCCATGCTTCCTCTCCTGCCGTGCCGGCCGCAAGGGGGATGGCGTGGATCGCGATCCGTCTGCCGCCGTGCAGGCTACACGCCGGGCGGGCGCTGCTTGGACAGGACGTGGCGGATCTTGCGGGCCAGGGCCTCCCGCGTATAGGGCTTGGACAGGAGCTCGACCCCCGGGTCCAGCCGGCCGCCATGGACGATGCCGTTCTCGGTGTAGCCCGAGGTGAAGAGCACGGCGATGCCGGGCAGCCTTTCCCGCGCCTTGCGGGCCAGTTCCGGACTGCGCAGCGTCCCCGGCATGACGACGTCGGTGAAGAGCAGGTCCACGGCGGCCCCGCTCTCGATCACGGTCAGGGCGCTGGCGGCGTCGCGTGCCGTCAGGATCTGGTAGCCCAGATCGTTCAGCATCTCCACCACCGTGGCCCGGACGCTGTCGTCGTCCTCGACCACCAGCACGGTCTCCCGGCCCCCGGCGATGGGGGTGGTTTCCAGCGAGACGGGCTGATCCTCGCCCTGGTGCGCGCGGGGCAGATAGAGCCGGACGACGGTGCCCTGGCCCGGCTCGCTGTAGATCTTCACATGGCCGCCTGACTGCTTGACGAAGCCGTGCACCATGGAAAGGCCGAGCCCACTCCCCTTGCCGTCGGGCTTGGTGGAGAAGAAGGGCTCGAAGGCCTGCCGCACCACCTCCGGCGGCATGCCGCTGCCCGTGTCGCTCACGGCCAGGAGCACGTACTGCCCGGGCACGACATCGGCGTGCAGCCGCGCATAGTCGGCATCCAGCATGGCGTTGCCGGCCTCGATGGTGATGCGGCCGCAGCCCGCCATCGCGTCCCGCGCGTTGATGGCGAGATTGAGCAGCGCGTTCTCCAGCTGCGTCGGGTCGATCAGGGTGTTCCACAGCCCGCCGGACACGACCGTCTCGATCTCGATCGCATCGCCCAGGCTGCGGCGCAGCATGTCCTCCATGCCGGCGATCAGCCGTCCGACATTGACCACCTTCGGCTCCAGCGGCTGGCGCCGCCCGAAGGCGAGGAGCTGGGCGGCGAGCTTGGCGCCGCGCTGCACACCGGCCATGGCGTTGGCGAGGCGGCGCTCCGCCTTCTCCCGCCCCGTGACATCCGCCGCCAGGAGCTGCAGGTTGCCCGAGACCACCTGGAGGAGGTTGTTGAAGTCGTGCGCCACCCCGCCGGTGAGCTTGCCGATCGCCTCCATCTTCTGGGCCTGCTGCAGGGCGAGCTCGGCCTGCCGGCGCTCGGCGATCTCGGTGGCGACGCGGGCCTCCAGCGTCTCGTTGAGCTGCCGCAGGCGTTCCTCGGCCTCGCGCCGCTGCGCGATCTCGCGCTCCGCGGCCTGCAGGAGACGGGCATTGTCGATCGCCACCGCCGCCTGCCCGGCCAGGCTCACCAAGCTGCTTTCGCTGCCGTCGTCGAAGCGGCCTGGCTCGCGATGACCGAAGAGCAGGGCGCCGATCGGGGCCCCGGTGCGGGAGCGGACCGGCACGGCGAGGTAGCTGCGCACCGGCAGATGGCCCGGCGGCATGCCGGCATGGGGCGCGTTGCGGCCATAGCGCGGGTCGCGGGTCACGTCGTCGGAGCGGACCACCGCGCGGCCCTCGAAGCTGGGCACGAGGAGAGGCGTCTTGCGCGGCATCGGGAAGCCCGCGAAGGCCGCGGGATCAGCCCCCGACAGGGCATAGAGGCGGTAGTCCTGTCCGGTCTCGCCCTCCGCGTTATAGAAGAAGGCGCCGAATTCCGCGCCGGTCAGCGCGACGCCCGCATCGACGGCGAGCTGGGTGAGGCGGCCGACATCGAGCTCGCTCGTGATCGAGATGCCGGCGCGGTTCACCGTCGCCAGTGTCTCGGTCTTCTGCCGCAGCGCCATCAGCGCCGCCTGTTCCCGCTGTCGGCCGATGACCTGGTCGGTGACCTCGATCGTCGCGCAGAGCAGGCCGGCGATGCGGCCGGATTCGTCGCGCAGCGGTGTGTAGGAGAAGGTGAACCAGGTGTCTTCCCACCGGCCGTGGCGCAGCATCGGGATGGGCAGCTCGCGGAAATGGCTGGCCTCGCCCGCCAGGGTGCGCTCCACGATGGGACCGAACTGCGGCCAGATATCGGCCCAGACCTCGGCGAAGGGTTTGCCGAGGGCCTGCGGATGCCGCTCGGGGAAGATCGGCACATAGGCGTCGTTGTAGAGGAAGGCGAGGTCTGGTCCCCAGGCGACGAACTTCGCCTGACGGGCGTTGAACACCATCTCGGCCATGGTGCGCAGGGAGCCCGGCCATTGGGAAACCGGTCCCAGTCCGCTGGCCTCGAAGCCCGGTTGCCGCACCAGTGCACCGATATCGCCGCCGCCGAACGGCCACGGCCCCTGGGCTGCCTCTGTGGTGATCCTGGTCAGCATTGCTACTCGGTTCTGCGGCGGCCAGCCCCGATCCGGCGCCGGGATGAGCGGGGAACAGTGCTCCTCCGGGATGACGGGGAGGTCGGGAGAGCCATGATGCCACCCCGGCAGGGCCTTCGCCAGACGGAGCGCCGGAGGGGGCGAATGGGGTGACGGAGCGGGAGGGATGGTGGGATATTGTGGGCGGGGGGCCGGGACAGGCCATGCAGCTTTCGCCTGTCCTGCCGGTTCCCCTGCCATGATGGAGCGCGGGGGCGCGGGCCGGGCCAGGGCCCGGCCGCTTTCCGCCCGCCAGAGGAGAGCTGTCATGAAGGCTGTCGGCTATCGCAGGAACCTGCCCATCGCCCATGATGAATCCCTGATCGACCTGGAACTGCCCGTGCCGGAGCCCGGGCCGCACGACCTGCGCGTCGCGGTGAAGGCGGTCTCGGTCAACCCGGTGGACACCAAGGTGCGCAACGGCATGGCGCCACCCGAGGGCGAGGCCCGGGTGCTGGGCTATGATGCCGCCGGGGTGGTGGAGGCGGTGGGGCCGGCCGTGACGCTCTTCCGGCCAGGGGACGAGGTGTTCTATGCCGGCAGCATCGATCGTCCGGGCACGGACAGCGAATTCCATCTGGTGGACGAGCGGATCGTCGGCCGCAAGCCGGCCAGCCTTTCCTTCACCGAGGTCGCTGCCCTGCCGCTGACCGCCATCACCGCCTGGGAGCTGCTCTTCGACCGGCTGGGCGTGCCCTATGGCGCCCTGACCGGAGGACCCATGGCGGGGGGCGGGACGCTGCTGGTCATCAACGGCGCCGGCGGCGTGGGCTCCATCCTGACGCAACTCGCCCGGCGCCTGACCGGGCTGACCGTGGTGGCCACCGCCTCCCGCCCCGCCACCATCGAATGGTGCCGGAAGATGGGCGCGCATCACGTGATCGACCATCACCGCCCGCTCGACGAGGCGCTGCGGGAGGTGAGGATCGGGCAGGCGGAATATGTCGCCAGCCTTTCCGCCTCCGACCGGCATCAGGCTGCCGTGGCGAAGCTGATCGCGCCGCAGGGCAAGGTGGCGCTGATCGACGACCCGAAGACCTATGACATCATGCCGTTCAAGCGGAAATGCGTCTCGGTCCACTGGGAGTACATGTTCGTGCGCCCTGTCTTCCGGACGGCGGACATGATCGCCCAGCACCGGCTGCTGAACGCCGTCGCGGCCCTGGTGGACGAAGGCTTCCTGCGCAGCACGCTGCACGAGGAGGCCGGCACGATCAACGCCGACAACCTGCGCCGCGTCCATGCCACGCTGGAAAGTGGGCGGGCCATCGGCAAGACCGTGCTGACGGGGTTCTGAGACGGGCGGCTGTCATGGCGGCGCGATCCGTTGCAGCAGGTCGCGCAGCCCGACACGGCGCCGGGTGGCCAGGGGATGGCCGGCGAGGTCCTCGGGTGGCACGGGCTCCGTGGTTCATGCGGCTGGACGTGCCGGCGGAGATGGGCCTGGCTGAGGGAGCTGGGGCTGGAGGATGCCGGGCCCGCCACCGGCATGGCGCGGGGCGCAACGCCACGCAACGTCGCCCTGGTCAGCCAGGCGCTGGGCTGAGGAGATCCGGATGAGCCTCGTCTACAAGTCGGAGCCGGTGCGGGGCACCGCCTGGGCCGCACGCTTCGCCAGGGCGCTGCCGGACCTGCCTTTCCATGTCTGGCCGGAAACGGGCGACCCGGCCGCCGTGCGCTACCTCGCCGCCTGGCAGCCGCCGGAGGACCTCGCCACGCGCTTCCCGGCGCTGGAGGTGCTGTTCTCGGTGGGGGCAGGAGTGGATCAGTTCGACCTGCGCGCTCTGCCGCCGGCCCTGCGCGTGGTACGCATGATCGAGCCGGGGCTGGAGGCGGGGATGGCGGAGTACGTCACTCTTTCCGTACTCGCCCTGCATCGCGGCCTGCCGCTTTACCTCGAACGCCAGCGGCAGTGCCTGTGGCAGCCGGAGAAGCCGGTGCCGGCGGCGCAGCGGCGCGTCGGCGTGCTCGGCCTGGGCGTGCTGGGGCGGGCGGTGCTGGAGAGGCTGCGCGGTTTCGGCTTCCCCCTGTCGGGCTGGAGCCGTGGCCGTCACGACCTGCCCGGCATCGTCTGCCATGCGGGACTGGAGGAACTGCCTGCCTTCCTGGCGGGTGCCGATATCCTCGTCTGCCTGTTGCCGCTGACGGTGGAAACGCGCGGCCTGCTGGGCCGCCACAGCCTCGCCGCCCTGCCGCGTGGCGCCGGGCTGGTGAATGTGGGGCGCGGCCCGCATCTGGTGGCCGGCGACCTGCTGGCGGCGCTGGATTCGGGGCATATTTCGGCGGCAATCCTGGATGTCTGCGACCCGGAACCACCACCGCCCGATCACCCCTTCTGGGGGCATCCGCGCATCTGGATGACCCCACATATCGCCAGCACCACCAGCCATGAGGCGGGGGCCGATGCCCTGATCGCCAATATCCTGCGCCACCGGAGGGGGAGCCGATGCAGGGCGAGGTGGAACGCAGCCGGGGCTACTGACGGCCTCGGGTTGCGCTTGTGGCCGCCCCCATCCGCCAGGACGCTGCGCGCCCTGACCCGGTTTGATGGCGCTTGTTGTCGCCTGCAGGGAGCCCCGCTGATCCACTTGCTCTCAGGGATCGGGCTACGGACTGACCTTGCCAACCGGCGCCAACTCAAGGCGGGGTCTGGGGACATACCATGTCCCCAGCGGTGGGGGTTCCGGGGGCAGGCGGAGCCTCCCCCGGGGCCGGACGCCGGCGTGACACCTGAATGTCAGGCCAGCATCCGCGTATCGCCATCCACGGAGATGGCCTGCCCCGAGATCGTGGCGCCGCGCTGGCTGCAAAGGAACAGGATCTGATCCGCGAGCTGGCGCGGCGTCACGTAGTCCTTGATCGAGGTGTAGGAGAAGGCGATCCGCTCCATTTCCGTGAAGCCGATGCCGCGCTGCTGCGCCTTCGCCTCCAGCACGCGGCGCTGCCGGTCGCCGGCGACGAGGCCCGGCAGGATGGCGTTCACGCGGATGCCGGCTTCGCCGAGCTCGATGGCGAGCGACTTGGTGAAGCCGATGACGCCCCATTTCGCCGCCGCATAGGGGCTGCGGAAGCCGAAGCCGTACTTTCCCGCCGCCGAGGAGAGGTTGACGATCGAGGCATTGCCGCTCTTGCGCAGATGCGGGATGGCGAGCCGCGCGCAGTTGAACTGGCTGGTCAGGCAGACCTCGATGCAGCGGTCCCAGTCCTCGGGGTGGATCTCCTCCACGGGGCCGGTCGGGCCGGCGATGCCGGCATTGTTCACCAGCACGTCGAGCCCGCCGAGGGTGGCGATGGCCGTCTCGAAGAGCGAGGCCACCTGCGCCCGGTCGGCCACATCCGTGACCTGATGCCCGATACCCTCGGGCAGGGTGGCGAGCCCCGCCGCATCCACGTCACAGGTGAAGACGCGCGCGCCTTCCTCGGCGAAGGCCTCCACGATGCTGCGCCCGATCCCCGCCGCGCCCGCCGTCACCAGCACGCGCAGCCCGCTCATGCCCAGGTCCATTCTTTTCCGTCCTCCCTGTCAGGCGCTGGCCGTCAGCCTTCCGGCAGGCGTCCATGCGCGATGATGAAATCCGCCGCGTCGCGGATATCGGCGGCGATGGCGGCGCTGGCGCCGGCGGCGTCACCCGCCTCGATGGCCGCCAGGGCCTCCGCATGGCGCCGCAGCGCCGAACCCTGGCGCACGCGCTCGGGATGTTCCCGCAGGTCGAGATTCAGCACCGGTCCGGCCTTCAGCCAGAGGCGCGCGATGATCTCCTGCAGCGGCAGCAGCGAGGCGGCGCGGTAGATGGTGAAGTGCACGTCGCGGTTCAGCGCGACGAGGCGCACGCGGTCCGGCTCCTTCTCCTCCGCCATCCGGCGGAAGGCGCTCTCCGCCCTGCGGATCGCGGCCAGGGCCTCGGCGCTGCGATGCGTGGCGGCGCGTGCCGCGGCCAGCCCTTCCACGGCCATCCGTGTCTCGGCCAGGGCCTCGAACTCGCTCTGGCTCATCACCGGCACGCGGACGGCGCGGCCCGGCGTGACCTCCAGCGCCTGTTCCGCCACCAGCCGGCTCACCGCCTCCCGCACCGGCATCACGGAGACACCGAGGGCCGCGGCGCTGTCGCGCAGGGAGAGCCTTTCGCCGGGGCCGAGCCGGCCCGAGGCCAGGAGTTCGGAGAGCGCGGCATAGACGGTCTCGCCCAGGGTGCGTCGGGCGAGGGGGGAAGGTCAGCGAGAGCCGCGGCGGAGGTCATGAAGGAGACTGGACAAGAGCTGATGCTTTCGGCAAGCTAACTGTGATCACAGATCACAACAAGGGCCGAAGAGCCCTGTTGAGGGGATAAAGACGATGTCCAAGAACGTGCTGCTGCCACGTCGCGGCCTCCTCATGGCCGGCGCCGCGACCATTCTTCCTGTCGGCCTGGCCCGCCCGGCCCTTTCGCAGGGGCAGCCGGACGTCATCCGCATCGGGCACCTGACGCCGCGCACGGGCTTCCTCGGCCCGCTCGGCGAGTTCGCGGTGCAGGCGGTGCAGCTCGCCACCGAGGAGATCAATGCCGGTGGCGGCATCAACGGCCGCAAGGTCGAGGTGCTGTACGAGGACAGCGTCAACCCGCAGACCGCCTCGGCCAAGGCCGAGCGCCTGACGCAGCGCGACAAGGTCGCCTGTATCGTGGGCGAGATCAATTCCGCCTCGGCGTTGGCCATCGGGCAGGTGGTGCAGCGGGAGAAGGTGCTGTTCATCAACACCGGCGCCAATTCCGACGCGCTGCGCGGCTCCGACTGCCGCCGCTTCATGTTCCACACCGAGTCGCAGAACTCGATGATGGTGAAGACCGCCGGGCGCGCCATCCTCGAACAGGGGCTGGTGAAGGGGAAGAAGTACTACGCGATGACCGCCGACTACGCCTTCGGCCATGACCTGCTGCGCGTCGCCAAGAAGTTCCTCGGTGAGAACGGCGCCACGGCGGCGGGCGAGGATCTCGTGCCGACCGAGCTCACCGATTTCTCGCCCTTCCTGCTGAAGATCCGTCAGGCGCGGCCGGATGTGGTGATCGGCAACCTGGCCGGCGCGCAGGTCACGAACTTCCTAAAGCAGTACAGCGAGTTCGGGCTGAGCTATCCGGTCGCGGGCTTCGGCTTCGACATCGCGCTGGCCTGGGGTGCCGGGCAGGGCAACTTCCTCGGCACCTGGCCGGTCGTCTGGCACCACATGCTGGAGGCGCCCTCCGCGAAGAAGTTCGCCGATGCCTATCGCGCCAAGTGGAAGAAGCCGCCCGAGAACCAGGGCTGGAGCGACTACACGGCGATGAAGGTCATCGCGCAGTCGATGAACGAGCTGAAATCCATCGAGCCCGCCAAGGTGGTCGAGCATCTGGAGAAGGGCGCGAAGTTCGATATCTCCAAGAGCCGCGAGGGCTATTTCCGCGCCTGGGACCACCAGCTGATGATGGAGATGTACGCCATCACCGCCCTGCCGCCGGATCAGGTGAAGAACCAGTACGACATCTTCAGGCCGGATGGCAGCTTCCCCAAGCCCGATGAGAGCCTGGAAAGCATCGCCACCACCCAGGCGGAGAACGCCTGCACCTTCCCGGCCTGACCGCCGTCACACGCCGCGCCCGCCGCCGGGAGGGCGGGCGCGGCCATCGACGTGACCCTTGGGGGGAATGCGGATCGTGGAATTCGTCTTCGTTCTGGAGCAGGTCCTCAACGGCCTGCTGATCGGCGCCTATTACCTGCTCATCGCCCTGGGCCTGTCGCTGATCTTCAGCCTGGGCGGCATCGTCAACCTCGCGCATGGCGCCTTCTACGCCATCGGCGCCTATCTCGCCGTGGCGCTGACGCCCACGATCGGCTTCGGCGGCGCGCTGGTGGTCTCGCCCGTGGCGGTGGCGCTGCTCGGCCTGCTGGTGGAACGCTTCATGCTCCGCCGCTTCTACCGGGGCGACCCGATCCTGAGCCTGCTGCTGACCTTCGGCCTGGCCATGGTGGCGGAACAGGCGCTGCGCATGATCTTCGGCGCCGCGCCGCTGCCCTTCTCCATCCCACTCTGGCTGCGCGGCCAGGTCTTCATCGGCGACTTCATCTATTCCAAGTACCGGCTCATCATCCTGTGCGTCGCCGTGCTCTGCGTCGCGGGGCTCTGGCTGCTGCTGACGCGCACGCCCTTCGGCCGCGTGGTGCGGGCGGGGGTGCAGAACCCGGACATGGTGGCGGCGCTCGGCATCTCGCTGAAGCCCTACATGACGGCGGTGGTGATGATCGCGGTCGGGCTCGCCGCGCTGGCCGGCACGATGATGGCGCCCGTGACCGGCGTGACGCCGACCATGGGCGCGGAGATCCTGACCTTCGCCTTCGTCGTGGTGGTGATCGGCGGCCTCGGCTCCTTCTGGGGCGTGGTGCTGGCGGCGCTCATCGTCGGCGTGGTGCGCGGCCTCGCCGCCTACTACTTCCCCCCGGCCACCGAGGCCTCCGTCTATCTGCTGATGGTCCTCGTCCTGCTGCTGCGCCCGCGCGGCCTGCTGGGCGAGCGCATCCAGCGCTTCGAGTGAGGTTCCCGTGATGCCTCTCGACACCTCCTCCACCCTGAATCCGCCGGCGCTGCGCCGCCCCGGCGCCGCCGGGCCGCTGGCGCAGCTCCTGGCGGCCGCCGTCATGCTGGTGGCGCTGCCCTTCCTGATGGAGGCGATCGGCCTCACCATGACCACCGCCACGGATGTGGTGGTCTTCGCCATCGCCGTGATGGGGCTGAACATCCTGGTCGGCTGGACCGGACTGGTCTCCTTCGGCCATGGCGCCTGGTTCGGCATCGGCGCCTATGCGGCGGCGCTGCTGCAGCGGCATTTCCTGCCGGCGGACATGCTGCTGCCGGGCCTGGGCGCGCTGGTGATCGTGGCGGCGGCCTCGCTGGTCGCGGGGGCGCTGATCCTGCGGCGGCGCGGCGTGTATTTCTCGCTGCTGACGCTGGCCTTCACCGCGATGCTCTTCGCCATCGCCTTCCGCTGGACCGAGCTGACCGGCGGCGAGAACGGGCTCGGCAACGTGCGGCGCTATGCCGTGCTGGACGACCCCTACGCCTATTACGCCGTCGTGGCCGTGGTGGGCTTCGCCGTGCTGCTCGGGCTGTGGCGCCTGCGCCGCGCGCCGCTCGGCACGGTGCTGGTGGCGATCCGCGAGAACGAGCAGCGCGCCGGCTTCATCGGCTACAGCACCAACCGCTACAAGCTGGTGGCCTTCGCGCTGTCCGCCACGATCACCGGCCTGGCCGGGGTGCTCAGCGTCTACAACCACCGCTTCGCCTCGGCCGATCCCATCGCCATCGCCTTCTCGGGCGAGCTCCTGGCCATGGTGGTCATCGGTGGCATGCGCTCCTTCCTCGGGCCGGCCCTGGGCGCGCTCTTCTACATCCTGTTCCGCGAGTTCCTGAGCATCTACACGGCGAACTGGCTGCTGGTCTTCGGACTCCTCTTCGTCGGCTTCATCCTCTTCTCCCCGGACGGGCTGGTGGGCATCGGCAAGCGCCTGCTGAAGCCCTTCCGGCGCGAGGCCACGGAAGGCGCCGCCATGTCCGCCCGCCGCGCCGGGGCCAGCGGCCGCATCCCCGCGCGTTTCATCCGCGAGGGCGCCGTGGCGGGGCCGGTGCTGTCCGCCGAGGCGATGCGCAAGAGCTTCGGCCCGGTGAAGGCGGTGCAGGGGGTATCGATCGCCGTGGAGGACCGGCGCCTGCACGCGCTGATCGGCCCGAACGGCGCGGGCAAGACCACGGCCTTCAACCTGCTCTCCGGCATGTTCCCGCTGGATGAAGGGCGGGTGATGCTGGACGGGCAGAGGGTGGACGGCATGGAGCCGCATGCCATCACCCAGGCCGGGCTGGGGCGCAGCTTCCAGATCACCAACCTCTTCCCTGGCCTGTCGGTGGAGGAGAATATCCGCCTCGCCGTTCAGGCGCGGCACCCGGCCCGCTTCAACGCCTGGCGCGACGCGGAATCCATCCCCGAGTTGCGCCGGGACACGGAGGAGCTACTGCGCTGGACGGGCCTTTCCGGCGTGGAGCGGGCGGAGGCGGGCAGCCTTTCCTATGGCGGGCAGCGGCTGCTCGACATGGGGCTGGCCCTGGCCACGAAGCCGCGCATCCTGCTGCTGGACGAGCCGCTGGCCGGCCTCGCCGCGGCGGAGCGGGAGCGTGTGGGCGACCTGATCAAGTCGCTCTCCGCCGACATTCCCGTGCTGCTGGTGGAACACGACATCGACCGTGTCTTCCGCATGGCCGACCGGGTGACGGTGATGGCCGACGGCGCCGTGCTGGTGGATGGCACGGTGGAACAGGCGCGCGACGATGCGCGGGTGCAGGCGGTCTATCTCGGTTCCGGCGCGGATGCCGTGGCCGCGAAGCCGCGTGTCAGCGCCGCGACGGAACGCGACCTGCTGGTGATGGAGAAGGTCAACACCTTCTACGGCAAGTCGCATATCCTGAACGACGTGACGCTGACGGTGCGGCAGGGCGAGATCGTGGCCCTGCTCGGCCGCAACGGCGCGGGCAAGTCCACCCTGCTCAAGACGCTGATCGGCACGGCGCGCCCGGCCTCCGGACGGATCGCGCTGGGCGGCGACGAGATCGCGGGCCTGCCGCCGGACCGGATCGCCCGGCGCGGCATGGGCTTCGTGCCCCAGGGGCGCGGTCTCTTCGCCGGCATGACCGTGGGCGAGAATCTCGGCCTCGGGCGGCTCAAGCGCCTGACCGGCGCGGGCGTGCACTGGGAGGAGGAGCGTGTGCTCGAATTCTTCCCACGGCTGCGCGAGCGCTGGAACGTCGCGGCGGACCGTCTCTCGGGCGGCGAGCAGCAGATGGTGGCGGTGGCCCGGGCCCTGTCCGGCGACACGCGGCTGCTGCTGCTGGACGAGCCCTTCGAGGGACTTTCCCCGGCGGTGACGGAGGAGCTGTTCGAGTGCTTCGACCGGCTGCGCCAGGAAGTCTCGATCATCATCGTGGATCATCATCTCGATCTCGCCCTGGCCCTGTCGGACCGGACCGTGGCGCTGGAACGCGGCGCGGTGCAGTGGCTCGGTGAATCCCGGCTGCTGCGCGAGGACGAGGAACTGCGTCGGAAGGTGCTGTGGCTGTGAGCATGCGTGTCTGCATCGCGGGGAGCGGCCTGATCGGCCGCGCCTGGGGAATGATCTTCGCCCGGGCGGGCTGGGAGGTCCGGCTCTGGGACCCGGTGGAGGGCGTGGCGGAGAAGGCGCGCGCCCTCTGCGCCGAGGGGCTGGGAAACCTGGCGGAGCACGGGCTCTGCCAGGACCCGGAAGGGGCGGCTGCCCGTATCCGGGCGGCGAAGGACCTCGCCGCCGCGCTCGACGGCGTGGAGTTCGTGCAGGAGAACGGACCGGAGGTGCTGGAGGTGAAGCGGGCACTGTTCCGCGAACTCGACGCTCTGGCGCCGCGCGGGGCCATCATCGCCTCCTCCTCCTCCGCCATCCGCTGCTCGCTCTTCACCGAGGATCTGCCGGGGCGGGCGCGCTGCCTGATCGGGCATCCGGTGAACCCGCCGCATCTGGTGCCGGTGGTGGAGATTTCCGGCGCCGGATGGACCGATCCCACCGTGGTGGTGCGGGCGCGGGAGATCTACGATTCCATCGGCCAGGTGCCGGTCACGGTGCTGAAGGAGATCGAGGGCTTCGTGCTCAACCGCCTCCAGGGTGCGTTGCTGGCCGAGGCCTTCCGCCTCGTCGAGGAAGGCTATGTCACGCCGCAGGATCTGGACCGCACGGTGGCGGACGGGCTCGGCCTGCGCTGGAGCTTCCTCGGCCCCTTCGCGACCATCGAGCTGAACGCGCCGGGCGGCATCCCCGACTACTGCGCCCGCTACACCGGCTTCTACCGACGCCTCGCCGCCGATCCGGCCGGGCCGGAGGTCTTCGACGAGGCGAAGACCGGCGAGATCATGCGGCAATGGCCGCGACGTGACGACCTGCCCGAGCGGATGCAGTGGCGCGACGCGCGCCTCGCCGCCTTGCGGGCACACAAGCAGGAACAGGAGACACGCTGAGCATGGCCACCAAGCGCAAGGTCATCATCACCTGCGCCGTCACGGGCGCGATCCATACGCCGAGCATGTCGCCGCACCTGCCGGTGACACCGGAGGAAATCGCGGAGGCCGCGATCGGCGCCGCCGAGGCCGGGGCGGCGATCGTCCACCTGCACGCACGCAATCCGGAGACCGGCGAGCCGGACCAGACGCCGGACGCCTTCGCGAAGTTCCTGCCGGTCATCAAGCAGCGCACGAACTGCGTGGTGAACCTGACCACCGGCGGCGCGCCGACCATGAGCATCGAGGAGCGCGTCCGTCCCGCCGCCACCTTCAAGCCGGAAGTGGCCTCGCTGAACCTGGGCTCGATGAATTTCGGCCTGTTCGGGATGCTCGACCGCTTCAAGGACCTGAAGCATGAGTGGGAGCGGAGCTACCTCGCCAACAAGGACATCATCTTCCGCAACACTTTCGGACAGATCGAGTATATCCTGACCACCTGTGCCGGCAACGACACTCGCTTCGAGTTCGAGTGCTATGACACGGCTCATCTCTACAACCTGAAGTACTTCTTCGACCGCGGGCTGGTGAAGGCTCCGCTCTTCATCCAGACGGTCTTCGGCCTGCAGGGCGGCATCGGCGCGCATCCGGAGGATGTGATGCACATGAAGCGCACGGCCGACCGGCTCTTCGGCGACAACTATCGCTGGTCCGTGCTCGGTGCCGGGCGCAACCAGCTCCCCATCGCGGCCATGGCGGCGGCCATGGGCGGCAACGTCCGCGTCGGGCTGGAGGACAGCCTCTGGGCCGGGCCGGGCAAGCTCGCCGCCAGCAATGCGGAGCAGGTGCGGCTGGTGCGGCAGATCATCGAGGGCCTCGGCCTGGATGTCGCCACCCCGGACGAGGCGCGGGAGATCCTGTCGCTCAAGGGTGGAGACCGCGTGGGGTTCTAGAGTCTGTCAGATTGTTTCTGAATCGAGAATTGACTTCTGCGACGCGGGGCGGCCGTGATTCAAGATGGCTGCTGGATGGGAGGCCAGCGGCGATGGCTCGAGCCCTTTCCCTGGATTTGCGGATCCGTGTGGCAGCTGCGTTGGCTGGTGGGTCGACGGTTCGAGAAGCGGCGAAACGCTTTGGCGTCTCGGTCGCCAGTGCGGTACGGATTGGTCAACTTGCCCGATCCGGGCATGGTCTGGCGGCCCGCAAGGTGGGGGCAATCGTCGGCCGAGACTGCTGGATGCGACCGAAGCATTGACCAGCCGCCTTGCGGCGAAGTCGGATTGGACCGTGCGGGCACTTGCCGCCGACCTGAAGGCCGGCGGCATCGACGTGTCGCATGACACGGTCTGGCGTTTTATGCGCCGCCAAGGCCTCACCTTCAAAAAAAACTTTGCTGGCAAGCGAGACGGAACGGCCGAGCCTGGCGCGTCTGAGGGCCCGTTGGCGGACCCGTCAACATCGGTTTGATCCGGCCCGCCTGGTCTTCATTGACGAGACATGGGTGAAGACCAACATGACCCGCACACGAGGCTGGAGCCTGCGCGGGGCGCCGCTCCTGGCCAAGGTGCCGCACGGGCACTGGAAGACGCTGACGTTCCTGGCCGGATTGCGGCACGATCGCATCGTCGCCCCCTGCGTCATCGACGGACCGATCAACGGCTTGTCCTTCACAGCATGGGTGCGACAGTTCCTGCTGCCGACCCTCGGGCCGCGAGACATCGTCATCGCCGACAACCTTGGCAGTCATAAGGGAAAACCAGCCCGCGATGCGATCCGGAGCGTCGGTGCCAGGCTGCTCTTCCTGCCGCCCTACAGCCCCGACCTCAACCCGATCGAGATGGTCTTCGCCAAGCTCAAGACCCTCCTGCGAAAGGCCGATGAACGCTCCATCGATGCCACCTGGCGCAAGATCGGCGACTTGCTCTTGACCTTCACCGCCGACGAATGCGCCGCATACCTCCGCCATGCCGGCTATGCTTCTATTTGAACCTGACAGACTCTAGCTTTCCCACAGCCCAGGGAGGACCGGCGGCAGGCCGGCCTCCTCATGGGGCGGGGCGGCTGCGTCAGATCAGCTCGCGATAGACGGAAGCGATCCTCTCGCTGATCACCGGCCAGGCGAAATGCCTCTCGGCATAGTGGCGGCAGGCCGCTTCGTCCGGCAGGCGCCCCGGTGTGGTCAGCGCCGCGGCCAGTCCCGAGGCGATGCTGTCCGCATCGCTTCCAGGCAGCACCAGATCGGGCGAAAGGCCGGAAACCACCTCCGGCAGGCCGCCGACCGGCGTCACCAGGACCGGCGTGCCCGAGGCCAGGGCCTCGACCGCGATCAGGCCAAAGCCCTCCAGCGCCGCGGTGGGGACGACGACGAGATCCGTGGCCCGGTAGGCGACCGGCAGCAGTTCGTCCGGAACGAAACCGGCGAAGCGGACCGTATCCTCCAGCCCATGCCGGCGCACCAGTTCCTCCAGCGCCAGCCGTTCCGGGCCCTTGCCGACGATGTAGAGCACGGCGTCCACCTGCTTCTGGCGCAGGGCCGCCATGGCCTCGATCAGCCGGTCCAGCCCCATGCGCCGCACCAGGCGCCGCACGGCGAGCAGCACGGGCCGGTCCTGCACCCAGCCCATCCGGGTCCGCGCCTCCGCGCGGCTGCCCTGCGCGGTGAAGGTGGAGAGATCAGCGCCGCCCGGCACCAGCCGCAACGCGGAATCCCGCACGCCGTAATGCTCCTGCGCGATCCGGCCGAAAGCTTCCGACAGCACGATCACCCGCTGAGCCCGGCGATAGACTGCTGTCTCGATCAGCTTCTTGACGCGCACGGAATGGCTGCCGGCCCCTTCCGCCGCGCTTTCCAGCGCCCAGGGACCATGAAAATGCACCACCAGTGGCAGGCCGCGCAGCTTATCGAGGATGGGCAGGGTGTAGAGCGCGAAATGCGAGGTCGCGAGCGCGGGGCGGGGCCGCAGCAACTCGCTGGCCGCCGCGCGGATCGCGCGGGCGCGGTTCAGCATCGACGCATCGGCCGGAAAGCTGCGGAAGCGGCCCTGCGTGTCGATCTCGGCCCGCCCCTTGCCGGGAACGATGCCGCGGGATTCGAAGCCCAGTTTCTCCAGGCCGAGATAGAGGTTGTAGAAGACGTTCTCGGCGCCGCCTTTGTGTTCCGGGAACCAGCCGCTGCCGACCTGGAAGATGCGCTGTGTCACGGATGTGCTACGCCTTTGTCCCGGGGGCTGGGGGATTGCTGCATGCCAGAACGGCGTTGGAGAGACATTCCTGTCATGGAAGAACTCCGGCGATAAGGGGCAGGCCACGGGCTGCCGGGGCTGGGATGTCGAGCAACCCGCATCGCGACAGGTGCCCGCCGGCGCACAGCACGCCGGATCATCGCATGAATTGCCATTTTATGAGAAACATGAGACTCCGTCCAATTATCCTGCCTCTCGCGAAACGGCTTTCCCGCTATCACGGCGATGGCCAGGGTGTCGTGCTCCGGGAGATGACGTTTCCGTCCTTTCCAGCGCAGAAGGACCCGGCGACAGGCGAGGAACGGATATCCCAGTGAAGGATCGGGAAGAGATGGGCAGCGTCCTGGTGACCGGCGGCGCCGGCTATATCGGCAGCCATGCCGTGCTCGCCCTTCGCGATGCGGGCTTCGCGCCTGTGGTGCTGGATGACCTGTCCACCGGTTTCCGTCAGGCGGTGCCGGCGGATATCCCCTTCGTCCAGGGCTCCGTCGGCGACGAGGATCTGATGGCGGAGACGATGCGGCGTCACCGCGTCTCGGCGGTGATGCATTTCGCGGCCTTCCAGATCGTGCCGGAGAGCGTCGAGCAGCCGCTGGAATACTGGCGCAACAATGTGGGCGGGGTTGCCGCCACCCTTGGCGCCTGTCTGCGCAGCGGTGTCCGCCATCTCGTCTTTTCCTCCACCGCGGCGGTCTATGGCATCCCCGAGACGCTGCCGGTGCCCGAGGATGCGCCCTGCGAGCCGATCACCCCTTACGGTTCCAGCAAGCACGCGGCGGAGCGGATGATCCTCGATGTCGCGCGGGCCTTCGGGCTTTCCACGGTGACGCTGCGCTACTTCAACGTCGCGGGCGCCGATCCGGCCGGGCGGGCGGGACAGCGTTCGCACCAGGCGACGCATCTGATCAAGGTGGCCTGCGAGGTGGCGACCGGGAAGCGCGACAAGGTGGAGATCTTCGGCACGGACTATCCGACGCCGGACGGGACCGGCGTGCGCGACTATGTGCATGTCTCGGACCTCGCCGATGCCCATGTCGCGGCGCTGCGCCATATCCTGCGGAACCAGGTCAACCTCACCATGAACTGCGGCTATGGCTGGGGTTATTCGGTGCGGGAGGTGCTGACGGCGGTGGAGCGGGTGAATGGCGCGCCGCTGCCGATCGTCGAATCGCCGCGCCGCGCGGGTGATCCGCCCTCCCTCGTCGCTGCCGTCGATCGCCTGCAGCGGACGCTCGACTGGCGGCCGCGCTACGAGACCCTGGACTTCATCATCCGGAGCGCGCTGGACTGGGAAGAGGCGCTGGCGGCGGAAAGCCGGCCCTGAGGCCGGGTTAGCCTGGACCCTGGCCCGGCCAGCCCCGCCGCCGGGCAGGGCGGTCAGGACGCCAGCGGCACCGGCGCACCGGAACGGCGCTCCGTCGCCAGCCCGGCATAGACCTCTTCCAGCCTGTCCACCACCTTCGTCGAGGCATAGTGCTTCTCGACGAAGGCGCGGTTGGTGGCGCCCATGCGCTGCTGCATCTCCGGCGAGCGCAGCAACTTGAGCAGTGCCTCGGCCATGGCCGCCGGGTCCTCCTGCGGCACGATGAAGCCGCCGGAGCCGTCGGGCGGGAGGAGATAGGGCAGGCCGCCCGTGTTCGTCACCACCAGCGGCTTGCCGCAGGCCATGCCCTCGATCGCGGTCGTGCCGAGAGGCTCGCCATGCGAGGGAAGGACGTAGATCGCGTGCTGGCGGAAGAACTCCACCGAGCTGTCGCGGGGGACATGGCCCTTGGTGTGGATCCGGTCGCGGCAGGGAAGCGTCGCGATCATCGCGTTCACCTCCTCCCAGTGGTCGCCCCGCCCGATGATGCTGAGCGTGGCTTCGGGCACCTCGCGGGCGACGATTTCGAAGGCTCTGATCAGGTCGAAGATGCCCTTCCGGCGGGCGACGCTGGTGTAGAAGAGGATGCTGAGCGGTCCCTTCTCGGGTGCCTCGCCGGAGGGGGAGAAGAGCTCGGCATCGATGCCGTGATGCATGGTGATGATCTTGTTCTTCACCATCCCGGGCACGGCGATGCGGTCCATCGCCGCCGGGGTGGTCAGCATCAGGCTCGTCGCCTGCCATTGCTGCAGGAAGCAGATCGCCCAGCGGACGCCGCTTTCCAGGCGTACCTTCAGGCTGTCGCGGTTCTGGTCCGGCCAGCGCGCCACATAGGTGCCGAGCAGCACCGGCAGACCGCATCCCACCATGCCGAGCGAGAGCCCGACGAAGACGGGATTCATCTGGTGGACGATGTCGATCGTCTCTTCCTTGCGCAGCTTCTCCAGCAACAGCCGCGTCCGGACCATGTATTCCAGGCGCTTCAGCGGGCCGGGCCAGGACTGCTTGATCGGGTGGAAGGTCACGTTGCCCGGCATGGGCTCCTTCAGGTCCACTTCCTGACAGGCGACATGCAGGCGATAGCCCCGGTTCGCGAGTTCGCGCAGGAAGCCGCAGGCGATCAGCCCATCCCCGTAGAGGCGGTGATCCGTCAGCAGGTCGGACGGATGCACGATGAAGATGGTGGGCTTCCGGGTGGTCATGGATCAGCGCCTCACTGACGTCGCGGTTCCGCCGGGAGGGCCGTGGCCATGGGCATGGCCCGCGATGGCCATCGGCCGGAGCGGACCGGTCCTGGCAAGAAGGGGGTGCCCGGTACGGGCGGATTCCGGGCCGGCATCGCTCAGCGCAGCCTGTCGGAGGTGTCGGGCGCCGCGGCGGACCAGGCGGGGGTGAGCTTCGCCTTCGGGGAGCCGAAATAGGCCTGCCCGAAACGGCGCGCCGCCTGCTGCAGCGGCGTATCGACGAGATGGTGGAAGGCATAGCCGATCAGGATCGCGACGGCCGAAGCCGCCAGGATCACCGGGACCTGGAAGCCCGCCGGCATGAGGCCGTACTTCCAGATGAACTTCCCCATCAGCACCAGCGTGCTGAAGTGCACCAGATACACCGAGTAGGAGATGGCGCCGAGCATGACCAGAAAGGCCGGCATGCGCAGCATCCCGCGCCATTCCACCAGGGTGCCACCCAGCAGCGCCGCGCCGGAGAAGCCGCCGGCGAGGATGGCGGTGTGGAAGTCGAAGGTGTTGGTGGGCTCGGGCGCCCGTAGCGCGATCAGCCAGAACAGGCCGCCGCAGCCCAGGGCCAGCAGGAGAATTCCAGGGAGGCCGGTGCTGCGGAGCCGCGGCGACAGGGCCAGCCAGGCGCAGAGCACGCCGATCCCGAATTCCAGGGCCTGTGGCCGCAGGAACTGCGCCCAGGGCGAGGTCAGGTCGGCGCTGATCAGATGAAGCAGCACGATGAGCGCCTGCCAGAGCAGGATCAGCCCCATGCCGAGGCCCAGATTCAGGATGGCCAGCGCGAAGACCGCGTAGAAGAAAACCTCATAGACCAGCGTCCAGGTCACATTGACCAGCGGGATGCCGCTCTGGGGCAGGAGCAGGAAGCTTGCCACCACGCTCCAGGTATCCAGCTTCTGCGATTCGCTGGCATGGGCACCCGTCAGATAGGTGGCCAGGGCCAGGGTGCTCATGATGAAGACCGCGGGATAGATGCGCGAGAAGCGCCGCCACAGATAGCGTGGACAGCGGTCCGGCCGCCCGAGATCCGCCTGATGGACGAGGGTGATGATGAAGCCGCTCAGGACGAAGAAGATATCCACGCCGAGGGCCCCGTTGGACAGGATGCGCTCCATGATCCCGCCGACAGGCTCGTGGCCCACGACGACCTGCGCATGGAACAGCACGACCAGCACGGCCGCGAGTCCTCGCATGGCCTCTATCCACTCGATCCGGTGGGATGTCGCGGGCAATGCGTTCGTCATGACCGAGGAACCCCCACCTGTTTCACGCCCCCATCATGCGGCCATTGGCCGTCACGAAGCCATCCTAATCCGGCTGGCCGTGAAGGTGAGGGCGGTGGCGAGCATGATCCAGTTCAGGACACCGACCTCGGCGATATGGATAGCGCCGAGCGGAAGCTGGATGAAAGCGATGATCACCAGTGCACGATAGAGATAAAGTTTGGAGCCAGGCTGCGGATCGGACTGGAAAGTCGCCAGGATCAGCATGAACAGGCTGATGAAGTAGCAGCTACCGCCGAAGATGCCCAGGGCGCGGAAGCTGTCCAGTAGGCCGCTGTCGACCACAGCGCTCCCCGTGCCGCTGATGCTGGCGTAGTAGTTCAGCCCGAAGCCATCGCCGAGCAGCAGGTTGTCGTTGTCGATGAAGAATCGCGCATATTGCATGAGGCGCTCGGCGCCGCTCGCATCAGAGTTGAGATTGCTGAGTGAATTCAGCCTTTGCTCGAGAGCGAACTGCATCTCCGGGATCAAGGCCAGGAAGCCTGCGCTGAAGACCAGCACGATGGCACCCAGGGAGATCCGCATCTTCTCCTGCGGTGTGCCCCAGAGGAGCAGCAGGACCAGGCCGAGCGAGGTCGCGCCCCAGAGCGTGCGGTACTGCGCCAGGGCGAGGCCGAGGGCGCAGGTGATCATCACCGGCACCGAGATGCTGAACGGGCGGCTCATCGCGATCAGCAGCGCCACCATCAGATAGGCCGCCATGGAGCCCGGCGAGTTCATGGTGGCGAAGACGCGCAGGGAGAAGGCGCCAGGCACGCCGACGGAATCGAAACCCAGCAGCCGGACGTTGTTCACCCATTCCGCATCCCAGGGGGTGGGATAAATGAACTGCATCAGCCCGTAGATGCCCATGACGGGTGCCGCCACCAGCAGGGTGGAGGTGATGACCTGCCGCATGGCGGCGCCACGCTGCCACTGCGACAGGATATGGAGCGCGATCAGCGGCCCGGACGCCCATTTCAGCAGGTCGGTCATGCCGAGCATGAAGCGGTCCTGCAGCACGGCGAGCAGCGCGCCATAGGCGATGCTGCACAGGATGGCCACGAAGGGCCCCGTATAAGGGTTGCGCCCCGGCGCCAGATAGCGCAGCGCCGAGAAGGCGCCGAGCATACAGATCAGGTAGGGCGCGGTCAGGATCAGGCTGGAGACCTGGAAGCCGCCCTGGTAGTCGGCCAGGCGCCGCACCAGTGAGGCGAAGCAGAACAGCAGGATCGTGTAGCCGACATACCAGGGCGAGCGGTGCAGGTAGAGGAAGCCGCCCAGGAACAGCGCCAGGGCCGGATAAAGGATCCGGGCCAGCGGTGCGGCGCCGCCGAGATAAAGGACGATCGGGATCAGCAGCGCCGCCGACACCGACAGGAAGGCGCCGAGGCTCAGCAGCCCCGGATCGGCCAGCCGGTCATCCAGCGTCGGGCGGGAATAGCGGCTTCTTGCGGCAGTGAAGGTGATCGACACGCCAGCGGACCTCGTTTCTGTGCCCGGTCAGGACCGGGCGAACTTCCGCGCATAGCCCAGCAGTTCTGCCGGGAGCACGGAAAGGCGGGGACGGGGCAGATCAAGGACACGCGGCATGCCGGCCAGCATCATGATCATGCGCACCAGCGAGGACATGGTGGCCGCCACCGCGGCCCCCATGGCACCCATCACGGGAACCAGCAGGAACAGCCCCAGGCCCAGGGTGACGAAGGCGGCCACCTGGGCGATGGACACATAGCCGGGGCGGCCCATGGCCAGATAGAGCTGGCTCGTGACCTGCGCGAGAGCGGAGAAGGCTTCCTCCACCACCAGCACCAGGAAGAGGGCATGCGCAGCGCCGAACTCCTTGCCATAGAGCAGGGAGAGCGCCGGACCGCCCAGCACCCAGACGACGATGCCGGCCAGGATCACCGCCACCAACATCAGGCGGAAGGTCCGGTCATGCAGGGCGCTCGCCTCCTCGGGCGACTTGCCGGCCATGGCGGGCAGCATCACGGCGCTGGCCGCGGTCTGCAGCACCATCAGCAGGCGCGACAGGCTGAAGGCCACGAGATAGAGGCCAAACTCCTCCGGCGAGATGACCGCCACGAGGAAGAGCCGGTCCAGGTAGAAGGTCAGGCTGCCCAGCGTGCCGATGCCCACCGCGCGCACGGTGTAGGACATGAGCCCCGGCAGCCAGCGGCCCGGATGGCTGAAGCGCGGCGGCAGGATGCGCCAGAGCTTGAACGCGATCACGCAGAGGCAGACTGCGGTCGAGCTCCACATGGCGAAGGCCGATACAGCCGGCGTCAGCCCGATGGCGAGCGCAGCGGCCACCAGGAAGACCAGGTAGAGCGCCGGGTCCAGCCAGCTCATCGCGTTGAAGGAGCCGAAGCGGTCCAGCGCGGTGAAGGAGTTCTTCAGCAGCACGGCGAAGAGCGACATCACCGTCACCACGGCGGCATAGGGCGCCAGCGCCACCACTTCCGCCGGGTAATGGCCGGACATGGCCATCGGGATGGCCACCACCGCCGCCACCGCGCCGACGAGGCCCAGCACGAAAGCCAGGAGGATGGAGGCGCCGAGCACCTCCGCCTGCTCCTCGGGCTTCGCGTTGCGCATGTAGTAGACCTGCGCCAGCGGCAGCCCGCCGATGATCATGGTGGACAGGAAGGTCGGCCAGAGGGTGATGGCGCCGAAGGCACCCCGCCCTTCCGGCCCGAGGAGACGGGCGGTGATGATGCCCGTCCCCACATTCAGCCCCAGCACCAGGAACTGCGTGAGCAGCGTCTGGGCGAAGGCGAAGCTGGTGCCCCGCCCGCCCAGCACGCCCCGGACCAGCCGGGTGGAACCCTGGCGAAGGCCCAGCAGGCGCCCCCCGGTTTCGCTCCGCCCGCTCATGCCGCATCACGCTCCGGGTGTGACGCGAAGACGGAGTTTGGCAGGGACACTGCGGTCATCGGGATTCCGCTTCAGCCGTTCAGGTAGGAAAGCGAGAGCTGGTTGGACGGATAGCCGGTCGGGCCGGTCCGCTTCGGGTCGGTCGCGTTGAGCACGAAGCCCGCGATCGGCAGCCGCGCCGTGCGGAAGGCCTTCACCGTGGCGGCCACGGCCGCGGAGGGCGTGGAGCCCGCCCGTACCACCAGCAGCGTCTCGTCCACCGAACGGCCGATCAGCAGCGCGTCGGAGACGGCGGAGACCGGCGGCGTGTCCACGATGACATAGTCGTAGGTGGACCGGGCCGCGACGATCAGCGGGCGCAGTCGCGACGGTTCCAGCAGGTCCTGCGGCGTGGCGTTGGTGCCCTCCGAGGCCAGCACATGCAGCGGCGAGGACGGGTCCTCCCGCGTCGCCTGCACCAGCGAGACGCGCTGCTCCAGCACCGCGATGGCACCGACATCGACCGGCTTCTTGAACAGCGTCCGGGCCAGGACGCCGCGGCGGAAATCCGCCTCGATCAGCAGCACCTGGAAGCCGGAGCTGGCCAGGCTGCGCGCCAGCGACAGGGCGACGCTGGTCTTGCCCTCGCCCGGCAGCGAGGAGGTCACGGCGAGGACCGGCGGGATGCCGCCCTCCCGCGTGGCCAGCATGCTGCGCAGGGTGCGCACCGCCTCCGCGCCGATGGAGCGCGGGTGGTCGGCCACCTCGTTGGCCAGCGTCATGTTGCGGCGGGCCGGCTTGGGCAGGGCGGCCAGGACCGGCACGCCGATCTCGGCCTCGGTCTCCTCCACCGTCTCGAAGCCCTTGCGGCGGCGGTCGAGCAGCAGCGCGATCATCGCACCCGTGGCCACAGCCACCAGGATCGCCACACCCAGGAACATCTTCTTGTTCGGGAAGGCAGGCAGCAGGGCCGGCGTGGCACGCGAGGTGAGGATCGCATCGGCCTGCTGGATGCCGACCTGCGTCGCCACCTGCTTCTGGCGGCTCAGCAGGCTCTCATACAGGGCGCGGGTGGCCGATGCCTCACGCTCCAGCCCCATCAGCTCGGCGCTGCTGCGCTCGCTGGTGGCGAGCTGCGACTGCAGGTTCTGCACGGTCTGCGTCAGCTCGGCCACGCGGGTGCGGGCGATGGTCGCCTCGTTGGCCAGGCTGCGCTGGATGCGTGCCGTCTCGGCACCGATCATGCGCTGGATCTCGGCGATCTGCGCGCGCAGCGGCTGGGCGGTCGGGTGGTTCGGTCCGGCCTGGCCAGCCACCTCGGCCAGCCTGGCGCGGGCCTGCACCTCGGCATCGCGCAGGCGGCTCAGGGCGTCGGAATTGACCACCTCGGTCGTGCTGCCGGCCGTGCTCGGGTCACGGGACTGGCGCAGCCGTGCCTCCCGCGAGGCGAGGTCGGCGCGGGCCTGGGCCAGCTGCGCGGCCACGTCGGCGAGCTGCTGCTGCGCCAGGGTGGAGCCGGCGCGGGTGCCGGCTCCGGCGCCGCCACCCAGGCTGAGCAGGCCGTTGCGCTCGCGATAGGCCTGGATCGCCCGCTCGGACTGGCTCAGGCGGTCGGACAGGGTGGCGACCTCACGGTCCAGCCAGCTCGTGGCGCTGGCCAGGGCCTGGTCCTTCACCGCCCGCTGGCGGGCGATATAGATCTCCGCGTGGCGGTTCGCGATGCGGGCGGCCTCGGCCGGGGAGGATGCCTCGAAGGAGACGGAGATCACGTAGGAACGGCCGTCATTGAAGATGGTGAGGCGGTTCCGGTAGGCGTTCACCACCTGCGCCAGGCGCGTGTCCGCATCCACCGGCTTCTCCTCCTCGGCCGCCGGCAGGACCTTCGCCAGGAAGGGGATGCGGCCGGCGATCCGCGTCAGCAGGGAGGGCTGCGGCAGGAATTCCGGATCATTGACGAGATCCAGGTCCTTCACGACCTCCCGCGCCACGGCATCGCTGTTCAGGATCTCCACCTCGGTGCGCACGACGTTGGAATCCATCGGCGCCGAGGGGTTGGCGAGCGTGGCGCTCACCTCGGTGAAGCGGATCTGGCGTGTGTCCAGCGCCACCAGGGCGGTGGAGCGGTAGCTGGCCTGCAGGTTGAAGATGACCAGCGAGGACAGGCCGACCACCAGCACCAGCCAGACCAGCATGAAGAAGCGGTGGCGCCAGACGGACTGCATGACCATGCCGATCGACATCTCGCGCGGTGCGTTCTGCACGATCTCCGCACGGACATTCTGCGGCTGGCTGGAACTCGGCAGCATGTTCATGCGGCGATCTCCGGGCAAATGGCCACTGGACGGGCCGATTCCAACAAATGAGCGACCCGCTCGGGGGTGCGCGGGGTGGCGAGGACGGGGCGCATGACGTTCTTCCACTCGGGCCGGTTGGCGGCGGACCTGGAATCATGACCTCGGCCGAAGGCCGGAACGGTAAGTCGATCGGTCACGGTGCCGCACGGGCCGGCGACCGGATTCTTTGTGTTCCGAGCCGAATTCAACCAGAGACTGGACATGCCAGCCTCATTCTCGCCGCATCTCTTTGGTGGAGAGCAAAGAGGCACGCCGAAGCGCGAGGTCATGACTTTGTGGCCTCCAGGTTGTTCCTAGGGTGGTCTCGGCTCCGGTGGCGGTTGTGCCGGGCCAGGGCGGGTTTCGAAAAAGGGTGTGCATGGTTAAGAGACAAAAATCAACATCAAAAATCGTAACGTCGTATCATTAATGATACCAACTTCGTGAGTTTGAGCCGTGCTGCCCGGTGTTGTTCGGTGCCGATCCTGACATTGTGTATTAGGATCGCCGGTGTGGTGTTTGGTCGCTATGCCGAAAATCAAAATAAGATAAAAACAAAATCAAGAAAAATAAGAAATATCTTATGCCAATCGTGAAAATTTTCTAAAAATGATTTATTTTTTACATTATTTTATTTGATAATGATTGGAACAGCAAAAATATATAGCAAAATTAAAGTTAATTCATAAGTGTTTTTCTTGAGAATATCAGATTTGTTTTTTGTTTACCACATATGCTGCAAAGCAGCAAAGAAAAAATTCATCGCTCCAGCAAGAATTTCATAAATATCTTACGGAGATATAGAGGTGGAGTTTCGTGATGTGGAATACTACTTCCGGTATTCATGACTGCGCCTATGTGCCCATGTATTCATCACTGCAACCATGACGTGCATTGCCCGAAACTCTTCCGGGGGAAGGAGCCGTGCCGCCGGTGAATTCGCTGAAATCTTGCCGGGAAGGCCGCCGTTCCAGGCTGGTGCATCCGATGATCCCGGCAGGGAGCGGATGTCAACCCGCCCCCCGGCGAGCAACAGGATGGAGGGGCTGGGCCAGGAGCGGTTCCTACCGCCCGGCGTTCTCCATCTCGGCCGAGCCGAGATAGCGGAACAGTGTCTGCTGCCACCATTCGCCCCGCAGCGAGTCGAGCAACGCCACGTCCAGGGAGCGGCGCAGCGCATTATCCTCCGGTAGGGCCACGGCGTAGTTCTGCACGTCGAGATTGATGCCGAGAAGCTGGAGGCTGGAGAAATCCTGCCGGATCATCCAGCTGAGCAGGGGGCGGTCATAGACGAAGGCGTCGATCTGGTGCCGCTGCACCGCCTCCAGCCCATCCCGGGGCTTGGCGAAACCGCGCCAGCTCACCCGCTGCCCCGACAGGAACTCCGCGGCGGAGGAGCCCTCCACCACGCCGACCCGCACGCTCCGCAGGTCGTTCACGTTGCGGACCAGCCCCTGCAGGCGCTGGGTCGTCAGGGCGGAACTGACGCCGGCGATGAAAACCGCGATGGTCACCACCGAGGCGATCATCCAGACCGTGGCGAGGATGCGGCCCGGTGTGGTCACCGGTCCGTCCTGTGCCGCGCCCGCCTGCGTCATGGCGACGGCGGACCACCAGACCCCCGCCGTCAGCCCCCGCATCGCGCCGCCGCCATAAGGCTTGTTGTGCCGCCGCTCGAAAAGCCAGATCAGGAAGCCCACCGCCAGCGCGATGCCGAGCAGCGCCAGCACGGTCTGGAGGAAGCTGAAGGACAGGAAGGTCCGCAGCACCGGAAGCCAGGCCGTCACGCCCTCGGAGGGGACGGCCACCCCGAGGCCGGTGGCATAGAAAGGCTGCGTGAAGTCGATGACGCGCTTGCGGGCGGCGGTGACGGTGATCGCCGCCACCCCGGCATCGACCCGCCCGGCCGCCACGGCATCGACCAGGTCCTGTACCGTGGCCAGTTCCACGAAGCGGTAGCGCAGGCCCATCCCCTCGGCGACATGGCGCCAGAGATCGATGCTGATGCCCTGCCATTGCCCCTCCGCGCTTTTCATCGCGAAGGGGGGCGCCTCCTTGGTGCCGATCACCAGCTCCCGCCCGGCAAGGGCTGGCGGCGGAGACGCCGCCGGTGCCCCGGCCGGCTGCGCCAGGGCGGCGCCCGGCGGCAGCCAGGCCAGAGCCAGGGCCAGCAGCAGGAAAGCCAATGGCCTGGAAGGCCGCATCAGAAGTTGCTGGGCGAGGCCGGTGGCACCGGCGGCGGCACCGGCAAAGGGGAATCCCTGCGCAGCTCGTCGCGGATCTCCGTCAGCAGCTTCTCGGTCGGCGTCGGCCCGGCCGGCGCCTTTTCCTCCAGCGCAGTGGTGAAGTGGAAGCGGGCCAGCATCTTCAGCAGGAAGAAGATGGCCAGGGCCACGATGCCGAACTTGATGATGGCGTTGATGAACCGGCCGATGGCGAGCACCGCGGCCCCGCCGTTGCGCGTGGCGTCGAGCGAGGGCTGCCTTTCGCCGGACAGCACGACGAAGACATTGGAGAAGTCGATCCCGCCCACCAGAAGGCCGATGATCGGGTTGATGATGTCCTCGACGAGGCTACCGACGATGGTCGTGAAGGCGGCGCCGATGACCACGCCGACCGCCAGGTCGATCACGTTGCCGCGCTGGATGAAGGTCTTGAACTCGCGCACCCAGGCTGGTTCGCTGACTTTGATCGCCATGGAATCTCGCTTCCTGGAATTGTTGCGGCCGGGAGCCTAGCCATCTTCCCGGAGGAAGAGAAACCCCACGTTGCCGTGCGTGCCGCCCCTCAGCACTCGATGACATTCACCGCGAGGCCGCCGAGCGAGGTCTCCTTGTACTTGTGCGACATGTCGAGCCCGGTCTGCCGCATGGTCCGCACCACCTGGTCCAGGCTCACCAGATGGGAGCCATCCCCATGCAGGGCGAGGCGCGCGGCGTTGATCGCCTTCACCGCCGCCAGGGCGTTCCGCTCGATGCAGGGCACCTGCACCAGCCCGGCGATCGGGTCGCAGGTCAGGCCCAGATTGTGCTCCAGACCGATCTCCGCGGCATTCTCCACCTGGGCGTTGCTGCCGCCCATGGCGGCCGCCAGCCCGGCCGCCGCCATGGCGCAGGCGGAGCCGACCTCCCCCTGGCAGCCCACCTCGGCGCCGGAGATGGAGGCGTTGCGCTTGATGATGGCGCCGATGGCCGCCGCCGCCAGGAAGAAGGCCTCGATCCCCACCGCATCCGCGCCGGGCACGAAGCGGTCATAATAATGCAGCACCGCCGGCACGATCCCGGCCGCGCCGTTGGTGGGCGCCGTCACCACCCGGCCGCCGGCGGCATTCTCCTCGTTCACCGCCAGGGCATAGAGGTTCACCCAGTCCATGCCGATCAGCGGGTCGGCCTCGTTGCGTCCCTCCCGCCCCTGCAGGGCGCGCCGCAGGGCCGGGGCGCGGCGGCGCACCCGCAGACCACCTGGCAACTCGCCTTCCTCGCGCAGCCCGCGCTCGACACAGGCCCGCATCGCTTCCCACAGCCGCGCGATCCCGGCCGAGACCTCGGCGGCCGGGCGCAGGCTTTCCTCGTTGGCCCGCATCAGCGCGGCGATGGACAGGCGCGCCCCCGCCGCCCGGGTCAGCAGCTCCGCCGTATCGGCGAAGGGATAGGGAATCCCGGGGCCCGCATCGGGGAAATCCGCGGGCGTCTCCTCCTCCGCACCGACGACGAAGCCGCCGCCGACCGAGAAGTATTCCCGCGCGAAACCCTCCGAGGCCCCTTCCGCCCAGGCGGTGAAGCGCAGTCCGTTGGGGTGGCGTGGCAGGTTCTCGCGCATGTGGAAGACGAGGTCCTGCGCCGGGTCGAAGGGGATCGCCCGCCCGTCCGGCAGGGGCAGACGATGCGTGGCACGGACCCGCCGGGCCCGTTCCGCTGCCTGGTCCGGGTCGATCGCCTCCGGCCGGGCGCCGGTCAGGCCGATCAGCACCGCCGTATCCGTGGCATGGCCGCGGCCGGTCAGGGCCAGGGAGCCGAACAGCTCGGCCCGCAGCCGGGCGATCCGCAACCCGGCGGCGGCGGCCTCCTCCAGGAAGCGCCGCGCCGCTACCATCGGCCCCACCGTGTGGGAGCTGGACGGGCCGATGCCGATCCGGAACAGGTCGAAGAGACCGATGAAATTCTGCCGCGAAGGGGTCACGCCGGCCGTTGCTCCCTGACAGGGCTGATCACTGACAACATCCATTCGCCTGACAGCCTACATCGCCGGGCCGCCATGTCCCTATCGCCGGCCGGCCCGGGCCGATTGCGCGGCGGCCTCGGCGCGCAGCATCTCCAGGAACCGTGCCGCCAGCACGGCGAGGGGCCGGCCGGGCGGCGCCAGTACGTTCACCGGGAATTCCACCGTCGGCTCCAGCGGGCGCAGCACCACCCGCCCGGCGAACTGCGTGGCCGTGATGGTCTCCACCACGGTGAAGCCCAGCCCCTCCGCCGCCATGGCGCAGGCCGCCGCGGCGTTCTGTGTCTCGGCCACCGGGATGGGCGCCACGCCGTGCCGCTCGAAGAGCTCGTCCACCAGATCGCGCAGACGGTACTGGCGCCCGAGGGAGATGCAGGGTTCCCCCTGAAGCTCCGAGAGCGTCACGCGCCGCCGCCGTGCCAGACGGTGTCCTGGCGGGAGGACGAGGATGCCGGGCAGGCGGATGGGCTCCGCCACGGCGCTGGCCGGGGCGGAGGAGAGCGGCAGGGCGAAGCCGAGATCGGCCAGCCCGCCCGCCACCATCTCATGCACCTCCAGCGAGCTGGCCACCGTCACCGAGACGCGAAGCTGCTGCACCTGCTTCGCGAAACGGGCCAGCAGGCCGGGCACGAAGCTGAAGCCGAAGGAGGGCAGGGCGGCCACGCGCAACTCCCCCATCCCGGCGCTGCGCATATCATTGGCGATCCGGTCCATGCGGCGGGTGGCCGCGAAGAAGCGCTCCACCTCCGCCTCGAAGCGCCGCGCCTCATGCGTCGGCGTCAGGCGGCGGCGGCTGCGGTCGAACAGGGCGAGCCGCGTCTCCTCCTCCAGCGCCCGCAGCAGCTTGGTCACGGCAGGCTGGGACAGGCTCAGCATCTCCGCGGCGCGCGTGACCGAACCGCCCTGCATGACGGCACGGAATGCTTCCAGCTGGTGCAGCCGGCGGGGTGTCATGGCGGGTTCGCTACCTGTAGGAATGAAATCGCGAGGAATATGAATTTGCGCTTCCATTCTCGCCAATGCCAGCCTGAAAGGCATGCGGGGCCGATCCGGTGCCGGGATGCATGGGTTTTGAGCGATACGCCTTTCGCAGATGCAGCAAAGGATCGGGCCTCCGAGGGTGGCAGGAGGGAAGACAACAATGATGCGCAGACTGCTTCTGGCGGCGACGGCCCTGATGGGGGCGGCGATCGGCGCGGCGGGCACGGCCTCGGCGCAGGACCGGCTGGTGGTGGCGGCCTATGGCGGCTCCTACGAGAAGATCATGCGGGACAACGTGATCCCGGAATTCGAGAAGGCGAACAACGTCAAGGTCGATTACCTCGCCGGCAATTCCTCGGACAGCCTGGCGCGGCTGCAGGCCCAGCGCGGGCGGCAGGAGATCGGCGTCGTCCTGCTGGATGACGGGCCGATGGCCCAGGCCGTCTCGCTGGGCTTCTGCCAGAAGATCACCGACCAGAAGGCGCTCGGCAGCATCTATCCCATCGCGGTGATGGGTGACGGCAAGGCGGTGGGCACCGGCTTCGGCTATACCGGCATCGCCTACAACGCCGACCTCTTCAAGAAGCGCAACCTGCCGGTGCCTGCCTCCTGGATGGATCTGGCGAAGCCGGAATACAGGCAGCGCCTCTCCATTCCCGGCATCGACAACACCTATGGCCTGCACACGCTGGTGATGATGGCCCGCGTCAATGGCGGCGGCGAGAACGACATCGCCCCTGGCTTCAAGGCGATGCGGGAGAAGATCAACCCGAACGTGCTCGCCTATGAGAGCAGCCCGGGCAAGATGAGCGAGATGTTCCAGTCCGGCGAGATCTGGCTTTCCGTCTGGGGCTCCTCCCGCGTCGCGGCGATGAAGGAATCCGGCTTCCCGCTGGA
This sequence comes from Roseomonas gilardii subsp. gilardii, assembly GCF_023078375.1. Taxonomy (NCBI): domain Bacteria; kingdom Pseudomonadati; phylum Pseudomonadota; class Alphaproteobacteria; order Acetobacterales; family Roseomonadaceae; genus Roseomonas; species Roseomonas gilardii. Next base: position 905,833 of record NZ_CP095554.1, read on the forward strand.
GATCGTGCGGCCCAAGGAAGGCGCGGTGGTGCTGATGACCGCGACCTGCGCCGTGGAAGGCGCGCCGAAGCCGGAGCTGGCGCAGAAATTCGTCGCCCACCTGCTCTCGCCCGCCGTGCAGGTGGCCTTCTCCACCTCTTACGGCTCCGGCCCCACCAACAAGGAGGTCAAGCTGCCCGAGGATGTCGCGAAGCGCGTCATCTATGGCGAGGACCAGGTGAAGCAGCTCGTCACCATGGACTGGGACGTGATCAACAAGAACCGCACCGAGTGGACGCGCCGCTGGCAGCGCGAGGTCGAGCGCTGAGCATGGCATCCGCCTTTCTGGAGCTGGACGGGGTCGGCAAGCAGTATGGCCCCGTCACGGCGGTGCATGAGGTGACCATCCGCGTGGCCCAGGGGGAGTTCCTGGGCCTGCTCGGCCCCTCCGGCTGCGGCAAGACCACGACCTTGCAGATGATCGCGGGCTTCGAGGCGCCGAGTTCCGGCCGCATCGTGCTGGAGGGCCGCGACCTTGCCGCCGTGCCCGCGGCGAAGCGTGGCATGGGCATCGTCTTCCAGTCCTACGCGCTCTTCCCTCACATGACGGCGGCGGAGAACGTCGCCTTCGGGCTGGAGATGCGGAAGGTGCCGAAGGCGGAGCGCGCGAAGCGGGTGCGCGAGGCGCTGGACCTCGTCCATCTCGCGCATCTGGCCGACCGCTTCCCGCGCAACATGTCGGGCGGGCAGCAGCAGCGCGTGGCCCTGGCCCGCGCCCTGGTGATCGAGCCGCGCCTGCTGCTGCTGGACGAGCCGCTCTCCAACCTCGACGCCAAGCTGCGCGAGGAGATGCAGGTGGAGCTGCGCGAGCTGCAGCGCCGTGTCGGCGTCACCACCGTCATGGTGACGCATGACCAGCACGAGGCCATGGCGCTCTGCGACCGCGTGGCGGTGATGCAGGCCGGGCGGCTGATGCAGATCGACGAACCCTGGCGCGCCTATGAGGAGCCGGCGGGCGAGTTCGTCGCCGACTTCCTGGGCCGCAGCAACCGCCTGCCGGCCCGCGCCACCGGTCAGGGCGAGGCCGAGGCCGGCGGGCACCGCTTCGCCCTGCCGCCGGAACTTGCCGCCGCCCCCGGCGACATCCTGCTGACCATCCGGCCGGAGCGCCTGCGCCTGCGCCCCGCCACCGAGCCCGGGCTGCGTGGGGAGGTGCATTCGCGCGTTTTCCTCGGCGGCTCCTGGCTCTACCGCATCGATACGGCGCTGGGCGCGGTCATGGTGACGGCGCAGAACACCGGCGCCGCGCCGGTGGAGGAAGGCTCCCCCGTTTCCCTGGACTGGGACGCGCACAGCCTGCGCCGCCTCTCCGCATCAAGGGGGGCGGCATGAGGCGGCGCCTGTCCGCGCCGCTGCTGCTGACGCTGCCCTCGGGCCTCGTCTACGCGCTGGTGCTGCTGTTGCCGCTGATCGGCGTGGCGGTGCTCAGCCTGCAGGGCTTCGACTTCGACAAGGGCATCCTGCCGCGCTGGAACCTGGCCAACTACGCCGACCTCGCCACTGATTCGCTGTTCCGCGAGGTGCTGGAGCGCACCTTCCGCCTCTCCGTCATCACCACCGCCATCTGCCTGCTGATCGGCGTGCCGGAGGCCTGGATCGTCCACCGCATGGCGCCGCGCTGGCGCGGGCTGATGCTGCTCGTCGTGGTCGGGCCGCTGCTGGTCTCCGTCGTGGTGCGGACCTTCGGCTGGATGGTGCTACTCGGCACCAACGGGCTGATCAACGACGCGCTGGTGGCCATCGGCATTCCCGGCGCGCCCTTCCGCCTGATGTTCACCGAGCTCGCCATCGTCATCGGCCTCGTCCATGTCATGGTGCCGCTGGTGGTACTCTCCGTCTGGGCCAGCCTGGGGCGGCTCGATCCGGCCCTGGCCCGCGCGGCGGAAAGCCTGGGCGCCGGGCGCCTCACCACCTTCCGCCGCGTCATCCTGCCCAACATCATGCCGGGCGTGCTGGGTGGCGCGCTGATGGTCTTCTGCCTCTCCGCCTCCGCCTTCGCCACGCCCGCCATGCTGGGCGGCAAGCGGCTGCGCGTGGTGGCCAGCATGGCCTATAACGAGTTCCTCAACACGCTGAACTGGCCGCTGGGCGCCGCGATCGCCGTGCTGCTGCTCTTCGCCATCCTGCTCTGCACGCTGCTCTGGACACGGCTGGTGGAACGCCGCGCCCTGCGCCGGCTGGGGGCCGGGGCATGAGCCGCAACGGTCCGCTCGCGCTCGCCTTCCACGGGCTCTTCATCGCCTTCATCCTGGCGCCGCTGGTGGTCGTGGTCCTGGTCTCCTTCACCGACAAGGGCTTCATGGCGATGCCCTTCGACGGCGCCTCGCTGCGCTGGTACCGGGCCATCGCCGGCAATCCGCAGTTCCTGGACAGTTTCTGGGTCAGCCTGCGGCTCGGCCTCGTCTCGGCCACGCTCTCCGCCCTGATTGCCGTGCCGGCGGCGCTGGCCATTGCGCGCGGGCGCTTCCCCGGCCGCGACGCCATCGCGGCCTTCCTGGTCTCGCCCCTGATGATCCCGCATGTCGTGCTGGGCGTGGCGCTGCTGCGCTTCTTCTCCGGCCTCGGCCTCGCGGGTTCCTTCGCCGGGCTGGTGGCGGCGCATCTGATCGTGGTGACGCCCTATATGGTGCGGCTGGTGACCGCCGGCCTCGCCGGTCTCGACCCGCGCGTCGAGCGCGCCGCCGAGAGCCTGGGCGCCGGGCGTGCCACGGTCTTCCGCCGCATCACCCTGCCGCTGATCCTGCCCGGCGTGGCGGGGGGCTGGATCCTGGCCTTCATCACCAGCTTCGACGAGCTGACGGTGAGCCTCTTCCTCGCCTCGCCCTCCTCCACGCCACTGCCGGTGCGCCTCTTCACCTATATCGACCAGATGACGGACCCGCTCGTGGCCGCCGTTTCCGCCGCGCTGATCGGGCTGACCGCGCTGGTGCTGGTGGTGCTGGACCGGTTCTACCCGATCGACCGGCTGCTGACCGGGAGCGCCGGTGATGCGGGCCGTGATGTCCGGCGCCGCGCCGTCCCGGGGGCAAGGCTCCGCCTTTCCCCCGGACCCCCTATCCGCCAGGAACCTGGTCAAACGTATACGTTTGACCCTGGACCTTCCGTTCGCTGGCTTTCGCTGTGGCCGGATCGCGCCGAAGGGTGAGGCCCTTCGGCGACCGCCACTGCCACGCGCGCGGAAGCCGATTTGTTCTTTCCATAAGCACCGCCTGTCCGCCGAAGCGCCGGACATGCATCCGGACCGGGCGTTCCAGGCGGTGCCAACGCCAGGCGGGGTCCGGGGAGACACTGTCTCCCCGGCGGAGGGGGACCGGGGGAGGCAGCGCCTCACCCGGGGCCTGACCACCGGGCATCTCCGCCGCAGCAAGGACGACAACCGATGAGCACCCACGACGCGATCGTGGTGGGCGGTGGGCTGGTGGGCACCGCCATCGCCTATGGGCTGGTGAAGCAGGGGCTCTCCACGCTGCTGCTGGATGAGGGCGACGTCGCCCACCGCGCCAGCCGTGGCAATTTCGGCCTGGTCTGGGTTCAGTCCAAGGGGCTGGGCGCGCCGCATTACCAGCGCTGGACGCGCGGCTCGGCCGAGGAATGGCCGGCGCTGGCACAGGAGCTGGCGGCGCGCACCGGGCTCGACACGGCGCTGCACCAGCCGGGCGGGCTGCATATCTGCCTCTCCGAGGAGGAGTTCGAGAAGCGCGGCGAATACATGGCGCGGCTGCAGCGGGAGGCCGGGAATCTCGGCCTGGAATACCGGATGCTGCGCCATGCCGAGGTGAAGGAGATGATGCCCGGCATCGGCAGGGCGGTGGTGGGGGCGAGTTGGACGCCCTATGACGGCCATGCCAGCCCGCTCTACCTCCTGCGCGGGCTGCACACCGCCTTCCGCGAGGCCGGGGGCGTGTACCAGCCGAATGCGAAGGTGGAGGAAAGCACCGCCGCGCCGGGCGATTTCTCGGTGACGGCGGGGGGGCGGGACGCACCGCGCGCCGCGCCTCGTGCTCGCCGCCGGGCTGGGCAACCTGGAACTGGCGCCGCGCTTCGGCCTGTCCGCCCCGGTCCGGCCGCAGCGGGGTGAGGTGCTGGTGACGGAGCGCACCCGCATGCTGCTGCCCATGCCCACCACCACGGTGCGTCAGACCGGCGAGGGCTCGGTGATGATGGGCGACAGCAAGGAGGAGGCGGGCTACGACAGCCTGACCCAGACGCCCGGCATCATGCGCGGCATGGCGCGGCGCGCGGTGCTGTCCTTCCCCTGGATCGCCGAGCTGAACATCGTGCGCGCCTGGTCGGCGCTGCGCATCATGTCGCCGGACGGGCTGCCGATCTACGAGCAGTCGGGGCGTTTCCCCGGCGCTTTCACCGCCAACTGCCATTCCGGCGTCACCCTGGCCGGGGCGCATGCCAACCGGCTGGCCCCGATGATCGCCGCCGGCGAGCTTCCGCCGGAGATGGCCCCTTTCAGCGCGAGGCGTTTCAACGATGTTCGCACAGCGGCCTGAGGCCCGCGCACCGGGCGCGGCGCAGGTGGAGGTTTTCGTGGACGGGCGCAGCGTACGGGTGCCGGAGGGCGCCTCCGCCGCCGCCGCCGTGCTGCTGGCGGGCATTCCCGCCATCCGCAGCACGCCGGTGAAGGGCTCGCCGCGCCTGCCCTATTGCATGATGGGCATCTGCTTCGACTGCCTCGCCGAGATCGATGGCGTGGCCAACCGGCAGTCCTGCATGGTGACGGTGACGCCGGGCATGCGGATCGTGCCGCAGCAGGGCGCGCGCCGGGCGCGGCCGGAAATGGCGGGGGAGGACGCGTGATGGCGACCGATCCCAATGTCGATCTGGCCATCGTGGGTGCTGGCCCGGCCGGCATGGCGGCTGCCATCGAGGCGGCGTCGCTGGGCCTTTCCGTCACCGTGCTGGACGAGCAGCCGGCGCCGGGCGGGCAGGTCTTCCGCGCCGTGGAGGCCGCCTTCGGCGACCCGGCGCTCCAGGGCGAGTTCGCCACTCAGGGGGCCGCGCTGGCCCGCCAGTTCCGCGCCGCGCAGGGCATCGGCTATCGCCCTTCCACCACGCTCTGGCATCTCGACAAGGAGGCCGGGCTGCTGTCCGTGCTGCATGGCGGCGCCTCCTCGGAGATCGAGGCGCGGCGTGTGCTGCTGGCGACCGGGGCGCAGGAAAGGCCGGTGCCGATCCCCGGCTGGACGCTGCCGGGCGTGATGGGCATGGGGGCGGCGCAGATCCTGCTCAAGACCGCGGGCGCGGTGCCGCAGGGGCCGGTGGTGCTGGCCGGACAGGGGCCGCTCACCTGGCTGCTGGCGGTGCAGCTCCTGCGCGCCGGGGCCGGGCCGGTGACCCTGTTGGAGACCGCGCGCGGCGGCACGGCCGGGGCCGGGCTGCGGCATCTCGGCGGGCTCTGGGGTGGCCGCAAGCTGCTGTTCAAGGGCCTGGCCCTGGTGCGGGAGGCGAAGCGGCGGGGGCTCAAGCTGGTGCGCAACGCCCGCGACCTGCGCGCCGAGGGCGAGGCGCGGGTCGAGCGTGTGCGCTGGAACGGCGGCAGCCTGCCTTGCGACACGCTGCTGCTGCATGAGGGCGTGATCCCCTCCACCCATATCTCCCGCGCCATCGGGCTGGAGCACCGCTGGGACGCGGCGCAGCTCTGCTGGCGCCCGGTGCTCGATGCCTGGGGCGCCAGCAGCCATGAGCGCATCGCCATCGCGGGCGATGGTGGCGGCATCGGCGGCTGGGAAGCAGCGGTGGCGACCGGGCGTCTGGCGGCGCTGGATGCCGCGCACCGGCTGGGCCGGCTTTCCGCGGCGGAACGCGACCGGCGTGCCGCGCCGCATCACGCTGCCCTCGCCGCCGCGCTTTCCCTGCGTCCCTTCCTCGACGCGCTCTATGCCCCGGCGCCGGAGGTGCTGGCGCCGCGCGACGACGGCACGATCGTCTGCCGCTGCGAGGAGGTCACCGCCGGTCAGGTGCGTCTTGCCGCCCGGCTGGGCGCCACCGGGCCGAACCAGGCCAAGGCCTATCTCCGCGCCGGCATGGGCCCCTGCCAGGGGCGCATGTGCGGCACCACCGTGGCCGCGCTGATCGCGGCGGAACGCGGCATCTCGATCGAGGAGGCGGGGACGCTGCGCCCCCGCGCGCCCTTCAAGCCGATGACGGTGGGCGAGCTTGCCGCCCTGCCGCCGGAGGAGGTGGCCTGAGCCCGCGCCGCCCGTCGCCCCATGGCGGCGGCATGGGCCAGGAGCATCTCCTGCTGACCGGGCGGCCGGATGCGCCGCCCGGAATTCCTGTCACCAACCGAAAGTCATTCCATGATCCGACGCCATGCCCGCACCCCCATCATGCACCGCGTGGTGGAGCATAACGGCGTGCTGTATTTCGGCGGCATCGTCGCCGATGACCGTTCCCTGTCCATGCAGGGCCAGACCGAGCAGATCCTGGCCAGGATCGGCAAGCTGCTGGAGGAGAATGGCAGCGACAAGGGCAAGCTCCTCGCCGCCACGCTCTACATCACCGACATGGCGCTGAAGGACGAGATGAATGCTGCCTGGACCGCTTGGTTTGGCGCGGAGGATCTGCCGACCCGCGCCACCATCGGCGTGGCCGATCTCGGCCCCAACACGCTGATCGAGGTGGTGGTCACCGCCGCGCGCGACTGACCGGCAGCACCCCGCGCCCGGCTGAACCCCGGGGGCGAGGTGCTGCCTCGCCTCCAGAACCCCGGTTCAGCCTGCCGCCGCCATCACATGAGTCCTGGCGGCAGGGGGAGCCGTCGATCAGGCGCTTGTAGCGGAAGGGCGTCGGATCGACGATCGGCGCGTCGCCCGCCACCAGATCCGCCGCCAGCCTGCCGGCCCCCGGCCCGATGCCGAAGCCATGGCCGCTGTAGCCGGTGGAGAGGGTCAGGCCGGGCAGCTTCTCCACCGGAGAGATCACCGGCACCGCATCGGGCATGAAGTCGATCCAGCCGCCCCAGGCATTCTTCATCCGGATCCCCGCCAGGGCCGGATAGGCTTCCACGAGCTGCTTCAGCGCCTCATCCACCGTGCCGATATCGGGTGCGGGGTCGAAGACGCGCATGCGCTCGAAGGGGGTGGGCTTGTCCGTGCTCCAGCGGCCCAGCGCCTCCGGCCCTTCCAGGAAGGAGCGGCCGATGCTGATCTTCACGCCGCCCGCGCGCCGCTTCTGGAAGGCCGGCCAGAACTTGCGGGCGTAGCGTAGCCCCTGCGGCGTCAGCTCCACCAGTCCGCGCCCGCGGATGGAGACGGTGTAGCCTCCATCCAGCCGCCGCCGGATGACGAAGCCCGGGGTGGAGAGGCCGCCCGCCGTCACCTCCGGTGCCTCGGTGGTGGAAAAGGCGGTGGAGCGCGCCCCGGCCTGCGGCAGGTCGATGCCCAGGCTTCGGCAGAACATCGAGGACCAGGCACCGCCGGCGAGCAGCACGGCCTGGGTGCGGATCGTGCCCTTCTCGGTGACCACCGCCGAGACGCGCCCGCCCTGGGTTTCCAGCCCGCGCGCGGCGCAGCCCTGGTGGATGGTGACGCCCCGCCGCCGCGCCGCCTCGGCCAAGGCGGGGGCCGCCTTGGAGGGTTCGGCCCGGCCATCGGTCGGCGAATGCACGCCGCCGATCCACGTCTTCGTGCAGCCCGGCGTCAGCGCATTCGCTTCCTCGGCGGTCAGCATCCGGCTGTGCACCTGGTATTCGCGGGCGAGGTTCGACCACTCCTCCCATTCGTCCAGGTCGGACTGCTTGTCCGTGGTGTAGATCAGCCCGGTGCGGCGGAAGCTGACATCGGCGCCGATCTCCTCGCTCAGCCGTCCCCAGAGCTCCAGGCTGTACTTGATCAGCGGCAATTCCCGCTCGTCGCGATTCTGCTGCCGGCACCAGCCCCAGTTGCGGCTGGACTGCTCGCCCGCGATCACGCCCTTCTCGATCAGCGCGACCGAGTGCCCCTTCCCGGCGAGGTGCCAGGCCGCGGAAACGCCGGCGATGCCGCCGCCGATCACCACCACATCGGCGGCCTCCGGCAGCTTCGGGTCACTCTGGACTTGATCGACGGGCGGCGACATGGGCGGCGTTGTCCTGGATGCGAGGGAGGAGAAGGGAAAGCCTTCAGCCGGCGGCCTGCAGGCTGAGGTCGTCGCGGATGCAGGCCGTGAGGTGGCCGGGCGTGACCTGCCGCAGCGGCGGCCGCTCCACCGCGCAGGCGGGGAGGGCATAGGGGCAGCGCGTGCGGAAGGAACAGCCGGACGGCGGGTTCAGCGGGCTCGGCACGTCACCCGTCAGCACGATGCGCTTGCGGCGGCGCGTCGGGTCGGGATTGGGGGCGGCGGAGAGCAGGGCCTCGGTATAGGGATGGCGCGGCGCGGTGAAGAGCAAGCGCGTTTCCGCGATCTCCACCAGCCGGCCGAGATACATCACCGCCACGCGGTCGGACATGTGCCCCACCACGGCGAGGTCATGCGCGATGACCAGCATGGTCAGGCCCAGCCGGTCGCGCAGCTCCAGCATCAGGTTCACCACCTGCGCCTGGATGGAGACGTCGAGCGCGCTCACCGGCTCGTCCGCCACGATGAAGTCCGGGCGCGTCACCAGGGCGCGCGCCAGGCCGATGCGCTGCCGCTGCCCGCCCGAGAATTCATGCGGGTAGCGCTGTGCGTGCTGCGGCAGCAGGCCGACGAGGCGCAGCGCTTCCTCCACCTTCTCCATCCGCTCCGCCTGCGTCGCGCCGATGCCGTGGATCTCCAGCGGCGAGGCGACGATCCGCTCCACCGTCATGCGCGGGTTCAGCGAGGCATAGGGGTCCTGGAAGACCAGCTGCATCTGCCGCCGCAGCGGGCGCAGCCGGGCACGCGACAGGGTGGTGATGTCCTCGCCCTTGAAGCGGATGCTGCCCTCGGTCGGCTCCAGCAGGCGCAGCGCGGTGCGGCCCACCGTGCTCTTGCCCGAGCCGGATTCGCCCACGAGGCTCAGGATCTCCCCCGGGCGGATGGAGAAGGAGAGCCCGTCGATGGCGCGAAGCTGCTGCCGCCCCCGTCCGAAGAGCCCGCCGCCCACCGGGAAATGCTTGCGGAGGTCCCGCACCTCCAGCAGCGGTGCCGTCGCGCTCATGCGGCATCCTCCGGCGTGCCGTGGCCAGCCCCTTGGCCAGCGAGCGTTCCCGCCAGTGCGCGCCAGCGGAAGCAGCGGCTCAGATGCCCGCCGCCGGTTTCCTCCAGCGGCGGCACCGCGCGGTCGCAGGGATCGGGCAGGTGGTAGGCGCAGCGCGGGGCGAAGGCGCAGCCCGGTGGCGGCTGGCGCGGATCGGGCACCTGCCCGGGAATGGCGAAGAGCGGCTCGCTGCGCTGCCCCGCGAGGTCGAGGCGCGGCACGGAGCGCATCAGCCCGGCGGTATAGGGTATGCGCGGGCTCTGGAAGAGCGGCAGCAGGTCGGCCTGCTCCACCACCCGCCCCCCGTACATCACCATCACCCGATCCGCGATTTCCGCCACCACGCCGAGATTGTGGGTGATGAAGATCATCGCCATGCCCGTCTGCTTCTGCAGCCGGGCAAGGAGTTCCAGGATCTGCGCCTGGATGGTGACGTCCAGCGCCGTGGTCGGCTCGTCGGCGATCAGCAGCTCCGGCCCGCAGGACAGCGCCATGGCGATCATCGCCCGCTGCCGCATGCCGCCGGAAAGCTGGTGCGGATAGGCGGAGAGGCGGCGCCGGGGATCGGGGATGCCCACGAGGTCCAGCAGCTCCGCCGCCCGGTCCTCGGCGGCACGGCGGGAGATCCTCTCGTGAAAGCGGATCGCCTCCGCGATCTGCGCGCCGATCGTGTGCACCGGGTTGAAGGAAGTCATCGGCTCCTGGAAGACCATGGCGACCCTGGCGGTGCGCATCGCCCGCATCTCCTCCTCCGGCAGGCCGAGGAGATCCACCATGCCGCCACCCTTCCGCCGCAGCAGCACCTGCCCTTCCACCCGGCAGGCGGGGGCGGGCGGCGTCAGGCGCAGCAGGGCCAGGCTGGTGACGCTCTTGCCAGAGCCGGACTCCCCGACCAGCGCCAGGGTCTCGCCCCGGCGCACCTCGAAGGACACGTCCTGCACCGCCGGCAGGGCGCCGAAGCGGACGCCGAGCCCGCGCACCTCCAGCACGTTCTCCGGCACGTTCTCCGGCGCCGGGGCCGTGCCGGCATCCGGCGTGCCGGCGAGATCGACCACCGCCGTCACCGCCCCGCCGCCCGCGGGTCCAGCGCATCGCGCAGCCCGTCGCCCAGGAAGTTGAAGCAGGTCACCGTCAGCGCGATCACCGCCCCGGGGATGATGGCGAGCCAGGGCGCGCTGCCGAGATAGGTCTGCGCGTTGTCGAGCATGTTGCCCCAGCTCGGCGTCGGCGGCTGGATGCCATAGCCCAGGAAGCTGATATAGGATTCCGCCAGGATCGCATGCGCGACGTTCAGCGTGGCCGAGACCACGATCGGCGCCAGCGCGTTGGGCAGCAGCTCCCGCAGCATGATCCGTGCATCGCCCGCGCCGCTCGCCTCCGCCGCCACGGCGAAGTCGCGCTCGCGTAGCGCGCGGATCTGTGCCTCCACGATGCGCGCCACCTCCATCCACGCGGTCAGCGCGATCAGGATGATGATGCTCACCACGTCCGGCTGCACGAAGGCCGCCAGGGCCAGGAGCAGGAAGATGCTGGGGAAGCAGAGCATCGCATCGACGAAGCGCATCAGCACCGCGCCCACCACCCCGCCATAGAAGCCGGCGATGAGCCCGACGCTGATGCCGATCAGCATCGACAGCGCCATGGCGGCGAAGCCCACGGCCAGCGAGATCCGCCCCGCCATCAGCAGCCGCGCCAGCGTGTCGCGGCCGAGCTGGTCGGTGCCCAGGACATGCGGGCCGGCGAAGGGCGGTGCGAAGCGGGCGCGCAGGTCGATATAGAGGTCGTCATAGGGCAGCAGATGCGGCCCGAGGACGCAGAGCAGCACCAGCAGCAGGATGGTGACGGCGCCGAACAGCGCCAGCCGGTGCCGCAGGAAGCGGCGCAGCGCCGGGTTGCCGGAGCGGCGGGCTGGGGTGGCGAGGGCGCCGGCCGTGGCTTCGCTGGGCATGGCGCGGCCCCCTATTTCAGCCGCAGGCGCGGATCGGCCACGCCATAGAGCAGGTCCGCCATCAGGCTGCCCAGCAGCACCAGCACCGCGGTGAACATCAGGATGCCCATCACCACCGGATAGTCGCGGTAGCTGATGGAATCGAGGAAGAGCCGCCCCATGCCCGGCCAGGTGAAGACGGTCTCTGTCACCAGCGCGCCCCCCAGCAGGTTCGGCAGTTGCAGCCCGGCCATGGTGATCATCGGCAGCAGCGCGTTGCGCACCGTGTGATGCAGCAGGATGCGCCGCTCCGGGATGCCCTTGGCCCGCGCGGTGCGCACGAAATCCTGGTGCAGCACGTCGATCATGGAGGAACGCATGTAGCGGCTCCAGATCGCGGTGGAGACCAGGGCCAGCACCAGGGAGGGCGCGATCAGGTGGTGCAGCTGGTCGAGGAGGGAGCCGTCGCCCATCGTGTAGCGGTTGCCTGCCGGCAGGATGTCGAGATGCACCGAGAAGAGGAAGATGACCACCAGCCCGAACCAGAAGGTCGGGATGGAGAGTGCCACCATCGAGCCCACCGTCACCAGCATGTCGAAGAAGGAGTAGCGCCGGATCGCGCTGAGCACACCGAGCCAGCAGCCCAGCAGCATGGCGATCAGCGTGGAAGTGACCATCAGCTCCAGCGTCGCGCCGAGATGCGAGCCGATCACGGCGAGCACGGGCTGCTGGTCGCGGTAGGAGCGGCCCCAGTCGCCCGTCAGCATCCGCCCCAGCCATTCCAGGTACTGCACCGGCAGGGGGCGGTCGAGGCCGAGCTGGCGCTCGACCCGGGCGATGTCCTCCGGCGACATCTCGCCGCCCGACATGAACTGCGACATCGGCCCGCCGGGTGCCAAATGCAGGATGGCGAAGCCGATCATCGAAACCAGCAGCAGCAGGACCAGCGACTGCAGCAGGCGCAGGGTGAGGTAGCGCCTCATCGGGTGCCGCCCCCCGTCTCAGCCCCCACTGCTCAGCGGGCCCAGTACCAGGTGGCCATGTTCCAGCAATTGGACTGCACGTTGATGTTCGGCTTGTAGCCGATCAGCCCTTCCTTGAGCCCCTCCACCGGCGCGGGCTGGTAGATCGGCAGGATCGCCAGGTCGTCGCGCACCAGGGCCTGCACCTTCTGGTAGGCGGCGCGGCGCTCCTCGCGGTCGAAGGTGGTGGTGGCTTCCTCCAGGAGCCTGTCCACCTCCGGATTGGAATACTGCATGGTGTTGTAGCCGGCGCCGCCCTTGGCGGGGATGGCCTTGCTGCTGAAGCGGAAGGCGCAGTCCGGGTCGTTGCCCGTCTGGTAGGTGGCCGAGACCAGCACCGACTGGTACTTCGACATGGTGAAGAAATCGCCCCAGATCACCGCCGCCGGCATGTTGGCGATCTTCATCGAGATGCCGATATTCTGCCAGTCCTGCGCCAGGAGCTGCTGCACCTGTTCGCGCAGCGGGTTGCCGGCGGTGGTGGAGGAGTTGAACTCCAGCCGCACGCCGTTCTTCTCGCGGATGCCGCGGGCGCCGCGCTTCCATCCCGCCTCGTCGAGCATCTTGTTGGCGGCGGCCGGGTCGTAGCGATGCGTCGGCAGGTCCGCGTTGAAGGCCCAGGACTGGCGCGGATAGAAGGATTCCGTGGGCTTGGGCAGGCCGTAATAGACGATGTCCGTGATCGCCTGCTTGTTGATCCCGTGATACAGCGCCTGCCGCACCGTCTTGTCGGCGAGCGCGGGGAATTCCAGGTTCGGCGCGATCGCCTCCACCTGTTGGCTGGGATTCACCGAGAGCACGAGGCCCTTCAGCTTCTTCGCTTCCTCGTAGAAATTCGCGAGGATGCCCTGGATGCTGGCATGGTCGATCTGGCCGGTGCGGAACTGGGTGTAGAGCACTGTCAGGTCCGGGATGTACTTGAAGACCACCCGCTCCAGATACGGGCCCGTGCCGTGGTACCTGGTGTTGGCGAGCAGGGTCAGGTGGTCGCCCGGCACGCGCTCCCCCCAGCGGAAGGGGCCGGTGCCGACCGGCGCGTTGACGAAGGGCGCGGTGTTGGGATCGGAGGCCGAGGCGAGCAGGTGCTTCGGCACGATGAAGGTCCAGGCCAGCAGCGACAGATAGGGCGAATACGCCTTCTCCATCCGCCAGGAGATCTCGTGCGGCCCCTTGATCGCGATGTCGCGGACCAGATTGGCGCCCAGCCGTGTCCGCGCCCGGAAGGCCGGATTGTTCAGCAGGTCGATGGTGAACTTCACATCCTCGGCGGTGAAGGGCGTGCCGTCATGCCAGGTGACGCCCTCCTTCAGCTTGATCGTCCAGGACAGGCCGTCCCTGGAGATGCCGCCATTCTCGACGGAGGGGACTTCCTTCGCCAGGGCCGGCGTCAGGTTGCCTTCGGCATCGACGCCCCAGAGCGGGTCGAAGAGGCTCCACCAGACGCCCTGGTCCACCTCGATGGCCGGCATCAGCGGGTTGAAGACGGTGGGTTCCTGCGACAGGCCGACCACCACCTGTCCACGCGGCGCGGAAGGCGGTGGCGGGACGTTCTGCGCCCGCGCGCCGGCAAAAGCGAAAGGCATCGCGGCGCCCGCTCCGAGAAGGATGCGGCGCGGTAGGCCAAGGCTGTTTTCGCGCGAGCGAGACATGACGGATCCCCATCCGTTGCTTCCGCCGGCGACTGGTCAGGCTCCCGAAAGCTTGGCCGCCTCTTTCCGTTGATCCCTTGGATAAGAAATCCCGGCCGGCGTTGTTGGAAGCGAGCTTGGGCGTGATGCCGCAGGACTGTCAATCCGAGCACGCCGTGGAATTCCGCCCTGACGGGGCAAGCGCCGGAAGCTTTCCGCCCACTTTTCAGTCCATGCGCCCACATCGTCGGCATCTGCGCAAAGTGAAAACAGGCTTGACCGGGAAGCGCATCATAGAGAACATATTTGAACTAATCGATCAAATTTGAAAAAGTCGGCCTCGTGGTTGCGACGTCCCGGAAAGGAGCGGACATGCCAGGATTCCCCATCGGAATCATCGGCGGCGGCATTGGCGGCCTCGCCGCCGCCATCGCCTTGCATCAGGCCGGGCACGAGGTCCTGGTCTTCGAGCAGGCGCGCCAGTTCTCCCGCGTCGGCGCCGACATCAACCTGACGCCCAATGCCGTGCGCGCCCTGGACGGGCTCGGCATCGGCGCGGCGCTGCGCGAGCATGGCGCCCGCCCGACGCATCGCGTCAGCCGCAACTGGGACACGGGCGAGGAAACCTCCGTCCTGGCCATGTCCGGCGAAGCGGAGGCGAAATACGGCGCCCCGCAGCTCACCCTGCACCGCGCCGACCTGCTGCGCGCGCTGGAGGCGGCGCTGCCCGCCGAGCGCATCCGCCTCAGCCGGCGCGCGACCGCGATCCGGGAGGACGAGGCGGGCGTGCATCTCGCCTTCGCCGATGGCACGCAAGCCTGCGTCTCGGCGCTGATCGGCGCGGATGGCATCCATTCCGTGGTGCGCGCCGCCCTGTTCGGCGAGGAGCAGCCGCGCTTCACCGGCGTGGTCGCCTATCGCGCCGTGATCCCGCGCGACAGGCTGGACCTGCCCGGGCTCGACCGCTTCACCAAGTGGTGGGGCCCGAATGCCGCGAGCCAGATCGTCACCTTCCCGATCAGCGCGGGGCGCGAGACCTTCATCTTCGCCACGACACCGCAGGAAAGCTGGCGCGAGGAATCCTGGACCACGCCCGGCAGCGTCGAGGAGCTGCGCGCCGAATATGCCGGCTACCACCCCGAGGCGCGGGCGCTGCTGGCAGCCTGCGACAGCGTGCTCAAGACCGCGCTTTACGAGCGCGATCCGCTGCCCGCCTGGTCGCGCGGCCGCATCACCCTGCTCGGCGATGCCTGCCACCCGATGATGCCCTTCATGGCGCAGGGCGCCGGCATGGCGGTGGAGGATGCGGTGGTGCTGGCCCGCTGCCTGGACGCGGGCGCCGGCGACATCCCGGCCGCCCTGCGCCGCTACGAGCAGGCGCGCATGGCCCGCACCGCCGAGATCCAGGTCGCCTCGCGTGGCAATGCCTGGCTGCGGGCCGGCGGCAATGCGGACTGGGTCTATGGCTATGACGCCTGGACCGTGCCGCTCGACCCCGCGCCTGCGGCGGCGGCGTGATGCCGGTCAGGGCTATGGAGGGGGGCACGGAGCAGGCACCGGAACATCTGATCTCTCCGGTGCAGCGGGCCGTCCGGCTGATGGAATACATCGCGGCGGGCGGCCCGACCGCGAATCTCAGCGAGGCGGCGCGGCGCACCGGCATCAATCGCGCCACGCTGGCGCGGCTGCTGGACACGCTGGAATACGAAGGCGTGCTGGAACGCGCCCAGGGGGGCGAGTTCCGCCTGGGCCTGCGCTTCCTGGGCCTCGCCGCCTCCGCCCTGGCCTCGCGCGATCTGGTGTCCCTGGCGCGGCCGGTGCTGGCGCGGCTGGCGGCGGAAACCGGGCTTTCCTCCTATCTCGTCGTGCTCAGCGGCGGGGAGGCGCTCTACCTCGCCCGCGAGATGCCGGACACGCCGCTGGTCAGCCATATCCGGATCGGCAGCCGCGTGCCGGCGCACCTGACCACGCCGGGCCGCGTGCTGCTCGCGCCGCTGACGCCGGCCGAACGGCGCGCGCGCCTCGGCCTCGATCCCCTCCCCACCGCCACGCCGCATTCCCCCGCCACGCATGCGGCCCTGGACGCCGTGCTGGCCGAGGACACGGCGCGCGGCTGCGCCTGGAGCTTCTCCGCCTATGAGCCCGGCGTGGATTCCTGCGCGGCCGTGGTGCGGGGCCAGGGGGATGGGGCCATTGCCGCGCTCAGCCTTGCCGGGCCCGCCGCGCAGTTCGGTCGTGCGGCGTTCCGGGCGGAGGTGGAGCGACAGGTGAAGGGTGCGGCGGCGGAACTGTCGCGGCTGATGGGGGCCGGCGCTGGCGCCGCGCGAGAGGTTTGAGAATCATGCGACGCAGGAATCTGCTTCTCGCCGGCATGGCCGGCACCCTCGCCCCGGCCTGGAGCGGAAGGGCGGCGGAGACGCCGCCGGCGGAGGACCTGTTCCGCGTCACCGTGCTCGGCTCCGGCACGCCCGTTCCTTCCGCCGAACGCTTCGGCAATGCCACGCTGGTGGAATGCGGCGGCCAGCGCCTGCTGTTCGATTTCGGGCGCGGCTGCACGATCCGGCTCTGGCAGTTGCGCATCCCGCTCGGCAGCATCGATGCGCATTTCCTGACCCACCATCATTCCGACCATACGGTGGGCCTGCCGGATCTCTGGCTGACCGGCTGGCTGCGCCCGCCCTATGGCCGCCGCAAGCATCCGTTCCTGCTCTACGGGCCGCCGGGCACCGAGGCGATGGCGCGGGGCCTTCGCGCGGCCTATGCCGCCGATATCGACACGCGGCTGGCGGATGAGCGGAACCCGGAGGAAGGCATCCGCATCGATGCCCATGACGTGGCGCCGGGGCTTGTCCATGAACGGGACGGGCTGCGTGTCCTGGCCTTCGCCAACGATCACGGCGACAAGGTGAAGCCGTCCTACGGCTACCGCATCGAGTATCGTGGCCGCGTCGCGGTCCTGGCCGGCGACACGCGCTACAACGGAGAGGTCGTGCAGCAGGGGCGGGGCGCGGATCTCTTCCTCCATCCCGTCACGCTGATTCCGGAGGCGTTGCTGGCGGCCGATCCGGCCTATCACGCCGTCTACAGCCATCTTGCCTCGCCCACTGATGCGGCGCGCGCCTTCCGGGAGGCGAGGCCCCGGCTGGCCGCGCTCTACCATGTCGGGCTGAATGGGGATGCGACGCTGGCCGATCTCCGCACCGCCATCCGCGCGGGCTATGACGGCCCGTTGGCCATCGCATCCGACCTGACCGGCTTCGTGATCACCCGGGACGCCGTTTCGGTCGTCCAGCGCGATGCGGGCTGACCCAGGCGGCCGCCATGAAAAAGGGGAAGGGCCGAAGCCCTTCCCCCGATCCCGGGTCCTGATCTCCCCGGAGGTCCGGGCTCAGAGCCCGGCCTGGGAGACGAACTTGGTGTTCAAGTAGGATTCCAGCGCCTCGATGCCGCCCTCGGAGCCGTAGCCGCTGTCCTTGATGCCGCCGAAGGGCACTTCCGGCAGGGCGAGGCCCAGGTGGTTGATGGTCATCATGCCGGATTCGACCTTGTCGCCCAGCGCCTGCGCCGTCTTGGCGGAGCGAGTGAAGGCATAGGAGGCCAGGCCGAAGGGCAGGCGGTTGCCTTCCTCGATGGCCTCGTCGAAGTCGCGGAAGGGCACCATCAGCGCCAGCGGGCCGAAGGGCTCCTCGTTCATCGCCCGCATCTCGCGCGTCACGCCGGTCAGCACCGTGGGCTCGAAGAAATAGCCCTTGTTGCCGATGCGGTTGCCGCCGGTGCGGACCTCGGCGCCCTTCTGCTTCGCGTCGTTGATCAGCCCCTCGATGGCGGGGATGCGGCGCTCATTGGCCAGCGGGCCCATGGTGACGCCTTCCTCCAGCCCGTTGCCCACCTTGGCGGCGGCGAGATGGCCGGAGAACTGCTCGACGAACTGGTCGAAGATCTTCTCCTGCACCAGGAAGCGCGTCGGGGAGACGCAGACCTGGCCCGCGTTGCGCAGCTTGGAGGTGGCGAGCGTCCTGGCCGCGAGGCCCACATCCGCGTCGTCGAAGACGAAGGCCGGGGCATGGCCGCCGAGCTCCATCGTCGCGCGCTTCATGTACTGCCCGGCCAGGGCGGCAAGCTGCTTGCCCACCGGGGTGGAGCCGGTGAAGGTGATCTTGCGGATCACCGGGTGCGGGATGAGGTATTCCGAGATCTCCGCCGGCACGCCATAGACGAGGCCGATCACGCCGTCGGGGATGCCCGCATCGGCGAAGGCGCGGATCAGCTCGGCCGGGGAGGCCGGGGTCTCCTCCGGTGCCTTGACGATGATCGAGCAGCCGGTGGCCAGCGCCGAGCAGAGCTTGCGCACGATCTGGTTGATCGGGAAGTTCCAGGGTGTGAAGGCGGCGACGGGGCCGACCGGCTCCTTGATCACGAGCTGGTACACGCCCTCAGCCCGGGCGGGGACGACGCGGCCATAGGTGCGGCGGCCTTCCTCGGCCAGCCAGTCGGCGGTGTCGGCGGCGCCCATCACCTCCATCTTCGCCTCGGCCAGCGGCTTGCCCTGCTCCATGGTCATGATGCGGGCGATCTTGTCGGCCCGCTCGCGCAACAGGTTCGCCGCCTTGCGGATCAGCTTGTAGCGTTCGAAGGCCGAGGTGGCGCGCCAGGTGCGGAAGCCCTTCGCCGCGGCTTCCAGCGCCTCGTCCAGGTCGGCGCGGGCGGCATAGGCCACGGTGCCGATCGTCTCCTCGGTGGCCGGGTTGATCACCGGCTCCTTGCGGCCGCCGGTCGCGGCACGCCAGGTGCCGTTGATGAAGAGCTGGACGTCCGGATACATGTAGTCCTCCGTCGAAGTGGTTAGGGCCCAAATGGGGCCGCATCGCCCCGGATTAACCCCCAGGCTGGCGGCGGGGTGTCATCCCCGGGAAAAGGTCATACCTTCCCGGCGCGGGAGATCCTGCGGACCTCCCACCATCCGGGCCTCCCCGCAAGGGGGAGGCTCAGGCCGCCTGCTTCTCGGCCGCCGCCTTCTCCTCCGGCCGCACGTGGCTGTAGCGGGCAAGGCTGAGATCGGCGCTGTCGATCTCCGGCGTCCGGCCGGACACGAGATCGGCCAGCAATCGCCCGGAGCCGCAGGCCATGGTCCAGCCCAGCGTGCCGTGGCCGGTATTGGTGAAGAGGTTGCCGAAGGGGGTGGCGCCCACGATCGGCGTGCCGTCCGGCGTCATCGGCCGCAGCCCGGTCCAGAAGCTGGCCTTGCTCAGGTCGCCGCCCCTGGGGAAGAGGTCATGCACCGAATGTTCCAGCGTGGCGCGGCGCGGCTGGCGCAGCGTCAGGCTGAACCCGGCCAGCTCCGCCGTGCCGCCGACGCGGATGCGCTCGCCGAGGCGGGTGATGGCGACCTTGTAGGTTTCGTCCATCACGGTGGAGACGGGGGCGCCGTCCGGATCGGTGATCGGCACGGTGATGGAATAGCCCTTCACCGGATAGACCGGCAGGTTCATCCCGAGCGGCCGCAGCAGCGCGGCGGAATAGCTGCCGAGCGCCACGACATAGCGGTCGGCGGTCAGCCTGCCGGCATCGGTCACGACGCCGGTGACGCGGCTGCCCTCGGTGTCCAGCATCCGGACCGTGGTGCCGTAGCGGAAGGCCACGCCCATGCTCTCGCAGATCTTCGCGAGCCGCTGGGTGAACTGGTGGACGTCGCCCGTCTCGTCCTGCGGCAGGTACAGGCCGCCCACCATCTTCTCGCGCACCAGGCCGAGGGCGGGTTCCTTGCTCACGCAGCCGGCGGCGTCCAGCACCTCATAGGGGATGCCGTACTGGTCGAGCACGCCCGTGTCGTCCCCGACATGGTCGAGCTGCTTCTGCGTGCGGAAGACCTGCAGCGTGCCGCGCTGCCGGTCGTCATAGGTGATGCCCGTCTCGGCACGCAGGGCGGTCAGGGATTCGCGGGCATATTCCGCGATGTGCACCATGCGGCTCTTGTTGAGGCGGTAGGCTTCCTCGTTGCAGTTGGCCAGCATCTGCGCCAGCCACCAGCCGAGCCGCGCGTCCGGGCGCGGCCAGATCACGAAGGGGCGGTAGCGCATCATCAGCCATTTCAGCGCCTTCAGCGGGATGCCCGGCCCGGCCCAGGGCGAGGAATAGCCGTAGGAAAGTTGCCCCGCATTGGCGAAGGAGGTCTCCATCCCCGCCGTGGGCTGGCGGTCGATGACCGTGACCTCGTGGCCGGCCCTGGCGAGGTAATAGGCCGAGGCGGTGCCGACCACGCCGCTGCCGAGGATGAGAACCTTCATGACGGACCTGAACTCCCGACGGGCCCGGTGGGCCCCTGTTGATGCCGCCCGCGTGGGGCGGGGCCGTTTCCTGCGGAGGCCGGCCCCCAGGGATGCCTGGAGGGAGGCCGGCGGGTAGCCTCAGCCGCCGGCATAGCGGCGGTGGTAGCGCTGGCCGAGGCCGGTCAGGATTTCGTAGGGGATGGTGCCGGCGGCCTCGGCCACTGCCTCCAGATCGTGATCCGGCCCGATCAGTTCCACCGTGTCGCCGGGGTGCAGCGCATCCTCCGGCAAGGCGCTGGCATCGAGCACGATGCTGTCCATGGAAACACGCCCCAGGACCGGCATCGGCACGCCCTTCCACATCGCCCGCCCGCGGTTGCTGGCGCTGCGCAGGAAGCCGTCGGCATAGCCGACCGCGATGGTGGCCAGCCGACTCGGCGCCCGCGTCGTGAAGCTATGGCCATAGCCCACCGCCGTGCCCGCCGGGACGCTGCGCGTCTGCACCACGCGCGCATCCAGCCGCAGCACCGGGCGCAGCGGGTTCTCCCCGCGCGGCAGCGGCGCCACCCCGTGCAGCGCCACGCCAGGGCGCACGAGGCCGCCATACCAGGGACGGCCGAGGAAGATACCGGAGGAGGCGGCGAGGCTGGTGGGCAGGCCCGGCGGCAGCAGGCGGCGCATCGCTCCGAAGGCTTCGAGCTGTGCCGCATTGGCCGGATGCCCCGGCTCGTCGGCGCAGGCGAGATGGCTCATCACCCGCGCCAGCTCCACCGCGCCCAGGTCGCGGCCATCCTCGACCAGCCGCGCCAGATCCGCGGCGGAGAAGCCGAAGCGCGCCATTCCCGTATCGAGCTGCAGCCAGGCCGGCAGGCGCCGCCCCTCGGCCCGCGACAGCGCGGCCCAGCCGGCCACCTGTTCCGGCCCGTTCAGCACGGGGATCAGCCCATGCGCCAGCGCGTCCCGCTCGGTGCCGGCGAAGAGGCCGTGCATCACATGGATGCGCGCCTCCTCCGCCCCGGGCAGGCCGCGCAGGTCCTGCCGCAGGGCGATCCCTTCCTCCAGATGCGCCACGAAGAAGTCGCGACATCCCTCGGCGAGCAGGGCCGGGCCGACCAGCGCGGCCCCCAGCCCATAGGCATCGGCCTTCAGCACCGCACCGCAGGCATCGGGCGCCACGTGGTCGCGCAGCCAGCGCCAGTTGGCGCGGATCGCTCCCAGGTCGATGGTCAGGATCGCGCCGGCCGCTGGCCAAAGCCTTTCCCGGGCAGGGCTGTGCATGCCACCTGTCTCCGAATCAGCGGAGGTCATGAAAGCAAGATTCTGGCCAGGAGAGGCCGGCATGTTCATGCGAAGAGTCGAAGATCCTGCGATCCGGTGCTAGGAATTCCGCAGAATCTGCACCAGCCTGAAATTTCCTGCCCCATGCTCCTGGACAGCCTCGACGAGCGCATCATCCGCCTGCTCCGCGCGCAGGGGCGCATCAGCAATGCCGATCTGGCGGAGGCGGTCGGTCTCTCCCCCTCCGCCTGCCTGCGCCGGGTGCGGCAGCTCGAGGCGAACGGGGTGATCCGGGGCTATACGGCGATCCTGGACGACCGCCGGACCGGGCGCGGCACGGTGGTGATCGTGCAGATCACGCTGGAACGGCAGACCGACGACTGCCTCGGCCGCTTCGAGCAGGCGGCGCGCAAGCATGCCGAGATCCGCGAGTGCTATCTGATGACCGGCGCCTCGGACTACCTGCTGCGCATCGTGGTGGAGGATGCGGCGGATTATGAGCGTCTGCACAAGGAGGTGCTGTCCCGCCTGCCCGGCGTGGCGCGCATCCAGTCGAACTTCACCATCCGCACGGTGATCCGCCCAATCGACATGTGAGGGGCGACATGTGAGGGGCGACATGTGAGGGGCGCCCCGCGGGGAGGGGGCCGGGAAAAGCGGGGCAGACCCCCGGCAGGAGAGGATGTCTCCCCTGGATTCATGACCCGGCCCATGGGAGGAAACAGGCATGGAAGATCCGGTTCTGGTGGAAGTCACGCGCGGCCCCGAGGTGGAGTCGCGCCATGCGGGGGCCTTCGCGGTGGTGGATGCGGGGGGCGGGCTCGTCCTCTCCGCCGGCGATGTCGAGCGGCCCGTTTTCCCGCGCTCGGCGGTGAAGGTGATCCAGGCCCTGCCGCTGATCGAAAGCGGCGCGGCCGATCGTTTCGGTCTGACCGAGGCGGAGCTGGCGCTCGCCTGCGCCTCCCATTCCGGCGAGCCGCTGCACGCCCAGACCGCCGCCGCCATGCTGCGCAAGGCGGGGCAGGATGCGGGCTGCCTGGAATGCGGCATCCACTGGCCCAGCAATGTCCAGGCGGCGCGGGACCTGGCGCGTTCGGGCGCCGAGGCGACGGCCCTGCACAACAACTGCTCCGGCAAGCATGCGGGCTTCGTCTGCACCGCCTGTGCCCTGGGGGTGGATGTGGCGGGCTATGTCCGCCCCGACCACCGGGTGCAGCAGGAGGTGAAGGCGGCGCTGGAGGATGTGACCGGCACCACGCTGGATGCGGCGCGGCGCGGGACCGACGGCTGTTCCATCCCGACCTATGCCATTCCGCTCCGCGCCCTGGCCCATGGCTTCGCGCGGATCGGCACCGGCCACGGCTTCGGGCCGGCCCGCGCCGCGGCGGCGAAGCGGCTGCGCGCGGCGGTGGCGGCGAACCCCTTCCTGGTCGCGGGCACCAAGCGGGCCGACACCGTCATCATGGAGGCGCTGGGCGAGCGCGCCTTCACCAAGGTCGGGGCCGAGGGCGTCTTCTGCGCCGCTCTGCCGGAACAGGGCCTGGGCATCGCCATCAAGTGCGACGACGGCGCCGGCCGCGCGGCGGAGGTGGTGCTGGCCACGCTGCTGCTCCGCCTCCTCGACCCCGGGGAAGCGGCCCGCAACGTCCTTGCCCCGCTCGCCAACCCGGTCCTGCGCAACTGGAACGGCATCGAGGTCGGCACCCTGCGGCCGGCGGCCGCCCTGGCCTGATCCGGATGGCGGCTTCCGCCGTCCGTCGTCATGTCTGAGGTTGCGCTGTCCCGGGGGACAAGGCTCCGCCGTCGACGCAGTGCGTCGACCCCCCGTGCCCCCTGATCCGCCAGGAACCTGGTCAAACGTATACGTTTGACCCTGGACCTCCCACTCGCTGGCTCCTGCTGAGGCCGGATCACGCCGGAGAGCGATGCTCTCCGGCGACTGTGGCTGCCACCAGCGCGGACAAGGATTCTTTCTTTTCGGGCACCCCACTGATCCACTTGCTCCCAGGGACCGGGCCGGGGAACAACGGAGTGGGGGTCCGGGGGCGAGGCGGAGCCTTGCCCCCGGCGGCCAGCCACAAGCGGAACGCGGGAGCAGCAGAGAGGGGCGGATCAGCCCTCTGTCAGCCGGTCGCGCAGATGGGCCAGGAGGCGTGCCACGGCGGCATCCGGCGTGCCGTCATTGACAATGCGCAACTCGGCCGGCGGCCCGTCCAGCACCGGGGCGCGGCGCAGGCGCAGGGCGACATCCCCGTCCTCCGCCCGGGCGCGGCGGGCGAGGCGCTGTTCCAGGATCTCGGGTGGTGCCGTGATTTCCACCACGCTCACGGCGGGCAGCCGTTCCCGCGCCAGCGGCACCACGGCGCGCGAGACGTTGCACAGCACCAGCTTCCCCGTCCGCGCGGCCAGGGCCGCCTCCGCCGGGATGCCGTAGCAGAGCCCGTGCGCCCGCCAGGACAGGGCGAAGGCGCCCGCCGCCTCGGCGCGCTGGAAGGCCGCCTCGTCCAGGCTGTCATGCGCCTCCCATTCCGAGGCGGGGCGCGTCACCACACGCCGGGGGAAGAGCAGGCGCGGCTCCCCTTCCAGCGCCGCGCGGGCACCGGCGATCACCGTGTCCTTGCCGGCGCCGCTCGGCCCGACCACCAGCACGAAGCCACCCCGCATGTCAGGCGACCCGCCTTCCCTGGCGCCACACCTGCCGCACCACCGGCACGCCACCGGAGAGGGTGACATGCACCAGGTCGGCGCGCTGGCCTGGCGCGATCACGCCCCGGTCGTCCAGGCCGGTGGCCCGCGCCGGGTTGGCCGTCACCGTGGCGATGGCCTGCGGCAGGGTGATGCCCGGCACGCGTTCCGGCAGGTTGAAGGCCGCCAGCAGCAGGCTGCCCGGCACATAGTCGGAGGACAGGATGTCCAGCAGCCCGTGCCGCGCCAGTTCCTCCGCCGCGATATTGCCGGAATGCGAGCCGCCGCGGATCAGGTTCGGCGCACCCATCATCACGCGGATGCCCTGCGCATGGCTTTCCGCCGCTGCTTCACGGGTGGTCGGGAACTCCGCGATGCCGACATGCTCCGTCACCGACTGCGCCACATCGTCCAGGGTGGTGTCGTCATGGCTGGCGAGCGCGATGCCGTGGCGCTGCGCCAGGGCGACCAAGGGCGGCCGGTTGCACGCCGCACGCTCCGCGCCGGTTTCCATCCGCAGGGCGGTCAGCGCCTTCAGCTCCTCGGTGGACTTGCCGGAGCGGCGGGCATAGATGAAGTACTTCTCCAGGTCGCGGAACTGCCGTTGCCCGGGCGTGTGGTCCATCAGCGAAAGCAGGTCCACCGGGTAGCGGGCGCAGAACTTCTCCACCATCTCCACCACGTCCGGCGCCGGGATCTCGCAGCGCAGATGCGTGCGGTGCTCGGCGCGCAGCAGGTCGTCCAGCCGCGCGGCGTCGATCGCCTCCGCCAGGTCGAAGAGCTCCCCACCCAGCCCGCCGCCATCGATGTCGGAGCCGGCTCGCAGGCTGTCGAAGACGGTGGTGATGCCGGAGGCCGCGATCTGCGCGTCATAGGCCAGCACGGCGCCCAGCGGGTGCCAGCGCACCTTGGGGCGCGGGATGTAGTGCGCCTCCAGATGGTCGGTGTGCAGCTCCACCAGGCCGGGGATCAGCAGCGCGCCGCGCAGGTCCACGCGCCGCCCTTCGGCGGGAAGGGCGGCGCGCGGCGCGGCCCCCTCGCCGATGGCCTCGATCCGGCCATCCTCCAGGCGCACCCAGCCGCGCTGCACGCGGTCGGGGAGCACGATCTCGGCATTCTCGATCAGGTCCACGGGTTCGAGCATCGTCGTTCCTGTCAGGCGGCGTCGGCTTGGGGTTCGGGCGCGGCGGAGAAACGCGTGACATCCACCACGCGGCTCGCCACCGCGTCGCGCACGTCCTCGTCATGGAAGATGCCGATCATCGCCACGCCGGCGGCGGATTTGCGGCGGATCATCTCCACCACCACGGCACGGTTGCGCGCATCCAGGGAGGCGGTGGGCTCGTCCAGCAGCAGCACCGGCCGCTCGGCGATCAGGCCGCGGGCGATGTTCACGCGCTGCTGCTCGCCGCCGGAGAAGGTGGCGGGCGGCAGGTCCCAGAGCCGTTCCGGCAGGTTCAGCGCCGCCAGCATCTCCGCCGCGCGGCGGCTGGCGGTCTGCGCGTCGAGCCCGCCCTCGCGACCGGCGGCGGCCACGATCTCGCGCGCGCCGACACGGGGGATGACGCGCAGGAACTGCGAGACATAGCCCATGGTGGTCCGCCGCAGCGCCAGCACCCGGCGCGGCCCGGCGCTGGCGACATCCACCATCTCCTCCCCTTCGCGGATCAGGATGCGGCCCGTGTCGCAGCGGTAGTTGCCGTAGATCATCCGCAGCAGCGAGGACTTGCCCGCGCCCGAGGGGCCGCCGAGCACGACGCATTCCCCCGGATCGACCGAGAAGGAGACGCCGGACACGACGCCGAGCCGGGCACCCCCGCGCAGATGCAGGGTGAAGCTCTTGCCGACGCCGTCCAGCGTGACGAGGGGCCCCTGTTGTCATGGAGGAGGTCATGCCGCGAGCACCGAGGAAACCAGGAGTTGCGTATAGGGCTCGGCCGGGTCGTCCAGGACCTGGTCGGTGAGCCCGCTCTCGATCACCCGTCCATGGCGCATCACCATGATCCGGTGCGACAGCAGCCGTGCCACGGCGAGGTCATGCGTCACGATGATCACCGCCAGCCCCAGCTCCGCGACCAGCCCGCGCACGAGGTCCAGCAGCCGCGCCTGCACGGAGACGTCGAGGCCCGAGGTCGGCTCGTCCATCAGCACGAGGCGCGGATGGGTGACGAGGTTGCGCGCGATCTGCAGCCGCTGCCGCATGCCGCCGGAGAAGCTGCGCGGCGTGTCGTCCATGCGGTCGGCGCCGATCTCGACGCGGCCCAGCCAGTCCTGCGCCGTGGCGCGGATGCGGCCATAGTGCCGCGCGCCCACCGCCATCAGCCGCTCCCCGACATTGCCGCCGGCGGAAACGGACATGCGCAGGCCCTGCGCCGCGTCCTGGCGGATGAAGCCCCATTCCGTGCGCAGCATCAGGCGGCGTTCCGCCTCGCCGAGCGTCAGGATGTCACGCGCCTCGTCCTCTCCGCCGCGATAGAGGATGCGCCCGCTGTCGGGCATCAGCTCCGTGGCGAGGCAGGAGAGCAGCGTGGACTTGCCGGAGCCGGATTCGCCGACCACCGCCAGCACTTCGCCGGCCTCCAGGTCGAAGCTGACATCGGCGCAGCCGATGCGCGGGCCGTAGCGCTTGCTCAGGCCATCGACGGAGAGGAGGGGAATGCCGCTCATCGCGCGCTCTCCTTCTGCACGAAGGACGGTGCTTCGCCCAGCATCGGGCCGCGATGCCCCGCCTCGCGCCGTTCCTCGCAGAAATCCGTGTCCGAGCAGACGAACATCCGCCCGCCCCGGTCGTCCAGCACCACCTCGTCCTGATAGGTGCCGGTGGCGCCGCAAAGAGCACAGGGCTGGCTGAACTTCTGCACCGTGAAGGGATGGTCCTCGAAATCCAGGCTCCGCACCTGGGTATGGGGCGGCACCGCATAGATCCGCCGCTCGCGCCCCGCGCCGAAGAGCTGCAGCGCGGCGCAGTGGTCCATCTTCGGGTTGTCGAATTTCGGCGTGGGGGAAGGGTCCATCACATAGCGCCCCGCCACCTCCACCGGATAGGCATAGGTCTTGGCGATATGGCCGTGCCGCGCGATGTCCTCATAGAGTTTCACGTGCATCAGCCCGTACTCCGCCAGCGCGTGCATGCGCCGCGTTTCCGTCTCCCGCGGTTCCAGGAAGCGCAGCGGCTCCGGGATCGGCACCTGGTAGACGAGGACCTGCCCCTCGGTCAGCGGGTGCTCCGGGATGCGGTGCCGGGTCTGGATCACCGTGGCCTCCGCCGTGCGGGTGGTGGTCGCCACCCCCGCCGTGCGCTCGAAGAACTTGCGGATGGAGACGGCATTGGTGGTGTCGTCGGAACCCTGATCGATCACCTTCAGCCGGTCCTCGGGCCCCAGCACCGCCGCCGTCACCTGCACCCCGCCCGTGCCCCAGCCATAGGGCATCGGCATCTCCCGCGAGGCGAAGGGCACCTGGTAGCCGGGGATGGCGATGGCCTTCAGGATGGCGCGGCGGATCATCCGCTTCGTGCCCTCGTCCAGATAGGCGAAGTTGTAGCCGGCGGTGCCCGCGCCGCTCTGCTGTGCCGGGGTCATGCCGCCGCCTCCTTCCGTGTCTCCTGTGCCGCCTTCGCCTGGGCGGCGGCATGTTCCGCCCGCATCCGCCGCACCAGCTCCAGCTCCGCCTGGAAATCGACGTAGTGCGGCAGTTTCAGATGCTCGACGAAGCCGGTCGCCTGCAGGTTGTCGCAATGGGAAAGGACGAATTCCTGGTCCTGCGCCGGGGCTTTCACCTCCTCGCCCAGCTCCTCCGCCCGCAGCGCCCGGTCCACCAGCGCCATGGCCATCGCCTTGCGCTCGCCCTGGCCGAAGGACAGGCCGTAGCCGCGCGTGAACTGGGGCGACACCTGGGAGGAGCCCTTGAACTGTGTCACCATCTCGCATTCGGTGACCTCGATCTCGCCCAGCGGCACGGCGAAACCCAGCTCCTCCGGCACAAACTCCAGCTCGACCGTACCGAAGCGGATCTCGCCGACGAAGGGGTGGTTGCGGCCATAGCCGCGCTGGGTGGAATAGCCGAGCGCCAGCACGAAGCCCTCGTCGCCCCGTGCCAGGGCCTGGAGGCGGATGTCGCGCTCCGCCGGATAGGCCACCGGCGCCCGGGTCAGGTCGCCGACCTCGGCGCCCTCATCCTCGCCGCTGGACTCGATCAGCCCCTCGCCACCCAGCAGCGCCGTGACATGCGGCACGGGCTCCGCCGGATCGGCCGGGGCCTCGGCCGGGACCGGCGGCTCCAGCCCCGCCGCCAGGGCGAAGTCGATCAGCCGGTGCGTGTAGTCGAAGGTCGGCCCCAGCACCTGTCCGCCCGGCAGGTCCTTGTAGGTGGCGGAAACCCGCCGCCGCACCGCCATCGCGGCGGTGTCGATCGCTTCCGAGGCACCGAAACGGGGCAGGGTGGTCCGCGCCGCCCGCACCAGGAAGACCGCCTCGATCAGGTCGCCCCGCGCCTGCTTCAGCGCCAGCGCGGCGAGGTCGGGGTCGTAGAGCGAGCCCTCGGTCATCACCCGGTCCACCGCGAGGCGCATCTGCTCGCGGATCTGGTCCACCCCGATCTCCGGCACGGCGCGGTCGCCGCGCCGCGCATCGGCCAGCAGGCGGTGCGCATTGTCGATGGCGGCCTCGCCGCCCTTCACGGCCACATACATGCGTCAGCCCTCCGTCACGCGGGTCGAGCGCGGCAGGCCCATCACCGCGCCCGGCAGGGCCAGCAGGTGGTCGAGCCCGAGCGGGAAGCGCTTCCGGTTCCGCTTCAGCCGCGCCGCGAAGCCTTCCGGCAGGGGCGGCGTCACGCTGCGGCAGCCCTCGATCCCCGGCCCTTCCAGCAGCAGCAGCTTTCCGCCCTCCTGGCGCGGCAGGGCCAGGACCAGGGTGGTGGAGGCATCCGGATAGTCCGGCGTGCCCTGGGCGAAGCTCTCATGCGGCGGGCAGCGCACCGGATCGGCGATCAGGGCGAAGGCGGCCTCCGCCGGGTCCCGCACGATCGGCGCCCCGGTGTGGAAGCGCAGGAACTCCGCCACCGCCGGCGCCTCGGCCAGCGGAGCGTCCAGCCAGAGCGGCGCATCCGCATCCGCGAGCGCCAGGGCGATCGCCGCCAGCTCCGGCGTCAGCGGGGCCGGCACCTCCGGCAGATGGGACAGCGGTTGCAGGCTGCCGGGACGGGCCAGCGCCTCCATCACCCCACGGAACACCCGTTGTGCATCGAGGACAGGGTCGGCGAAGCCGGGCAGCAATCCGGTGACGGCGTTCATCAGTCCTCTCCGCGCACCATGGTGAAGAAATCCACGCGGGTCGCGGCCGCCTGCCGGGCCCGCTTCGCCCGCTCGGCCTCCCGCCGCTCGGCGACGGGGCGCAGCGCGGCCTCCACGGCGGCGCGATGCGGCGCGCTCTGCCAGAGCGCATCTAGCACCGCCGCCTGCCGCGCCCGCGCCGCGTCCCGTCCCAGGAGATAGGAGAAGCCGGTCGCCCCACCCTCGACCCGCACCGCGGCGCGGGTCACCGTCGCCTCGCCGAGGTTGAAGCGGCGCCCGTCGCCCCCGGCGCGGCCCCGCACCATCACCAGCCCGGTTTCCGGCCGCCGCAGCTCCTGGACCGGCCCGGTATAGCCCACCGCCGCCAGCGCGCCTTCCAGCTCCGCCCCGGTCGCTGCGGCGCAGAGCGCCATCATCGCCTGCCGGGGGGCCTGCCGGGTGTGTGTGCCGGGGGTGGCTGGCGTTCCAGCCTGCTCTCGTGTTTCGCTCTCTCTCGCCATTGCCCGGGAGCCTCTCTGCGAATATGTCTAGTAGTATAGACATCTCGACAAGATGAGCCAGTGACACTTCGATGATTCCGCACCGATGAACGTCCCCTTCCGCCGGGGCGACGGCGTCGCCGCCTGGAAGCGCATCGCCGACGGGCTGGAGGGCGAGATCGCCGCCGGCCGCTTCCGGCGCGGCGAGCGCCTGCCCACCGAGGCCCAGCTTGCCGCCCAGCATGGCGTGAACCGCCACACCGTCCGCCGCGCCCTTGCCGCCCTGGCCGAGCGTGGCCTGGTCCGCAGCAGCCAGGGCAGCGGCACCTTCGTCGAGGCGCCGCCGCTCCGCTATCCGATCGGGCCGCGCACCCGCTTCTCCGAGATCGCCACCGCCGCCGGGCGGGAGGCGTGGGGCCGCCTCCTTTCCGTCCACGAGGTTGCCGCCGACCCCGTGCTGGCCGAGGCGCTCGAACTGCCGCCGGGCAGCCCGATCCTGGAACTCGACACGCTGCACGAGGCCGATGGCGTGCCCATTTCCACCGGCCTCACCCGCCTGCCCCTGCCGCGTTTCGCCGGCTTCGCCGAACGCTATGCCGAGACCGGCTCCATCACCCGTGCCTATGCCTCCTACGGCGTCACGGACTACCTCCGCCGCTCCACCCGCATCACCGCCCGCCCCGCCACGCCGCAGGAAGCCGAAGCCCTCGGCCTCGCTCCCGGCCGCGTCGTCCTCGTTCTCGACAGCGTCAACACCGATGCCCAGGGCCGCCCCATCCAGGCCACCCACGCCCGCTTCGCCGCCGACCGCGTCGAACTGTCGGCGTGAGGGGTGATTCGGCCTGGGAACCGGGAGGCCCTGCCTCCCGGACCCTTTGCTGAGAAAGGGGCCGCTCAGGGGCACAGTGTGCCCCCGGGACCCCGCCATGAGCGCTCCGCGAGGAGGAGTTATGGCCAGCCGGTCGCCATAGGGCACGACGGCGGGACGGCCCTCCTCGCGGAGCGCTCACAGGGTTCCCAGAGACCAACGTCCCTGGGCTGGGTGTCCAGAGGGACAAAGCCGCTCTGGCCCCGGCCCGAACACCTCTTCAATGCCCCGACGGTGCGCCGGCGATAGCGGTGCGGAGGCGGCTGGAGAGGGCGTCGATGGCGGCGACCATGACGAGGATGAGGACGACGATCATGGAGACGGCCGGCCATTCCAGGGTGCGGATCATCTCCGACAGCATGAGTCCGATGCCGCCCGCGCCGACGATGCCGATGATGGAGGAGGAGCGGGTGTTGGATTCGAACATGTAGAGCACCTGCCCGGCGAGCACGGGCAGGACCTGGGGCAGCACGCCGTAGCGGATGCCGTGGAGCCGGTTGCCGCCGGTGGAGGCGATGCCTTCCGCCGCCTTGCGGTCCACCGCCTCGATCGCCTCGGAATAGAGTTTGCCGAAGGTGCCGATATCGGAGGTGACGATGGCCAGCACCCCGGCGAAGGGGCCGAGGCCGACGACACTGATCCAGATCAGCGCCCAGATCAGCGCGTCCACGCCGCGGATGCCGTCCAGCGCGCGGCGGGACAGGAAGTGCACCACACGGTTGATGGTGGTGTTGCGCGCGGCGAGGAAGCCCAGCGGGATGGCCAGGATGGCAGCGAGGAGCGTGCCAAGGAAGGCGATGGCCAGAGTTTCGGCCAGGAGGCGCAGCATCTGCATGAAGCGCGCCCAGGAGCCTGGGTCGGGCGGCAGCATCAGCGTCAGGAAGTGCAGCATCTGCCCCATCCCGGCGAAGATGCGCAGCGGCGAGAGATCGAGGCGCCAGATGCTGATGGCGAAGAGCGCCAGCGCGGCGGCGGTGATCGCCAGTGCCCGGAGGCGGGAGGGCGGCATGCGCCGGAAGGCCCGCGGGTGGCGCGCGGCGAGGCCGGGAAGGTCCGCCAGCGCGGCGTTGCGGATGACGCCGCTCATGCCTTCTGCTCCAGTCCGATGAGGTGGTGGCGCAGGCGTTCGGTCAGCATGTCGATTGCCATCACGGCCAGGATGATCAGCAGGAGGATGGCGGAGACGTCATTGTAGTAGAACTTGCGGATCGCTTCGAGCAGGTCCTGCCCGATGCCCCCCGCGCCGACGAAGCCCAGCACGGCGGCCTGCCGAACATTGATCTCGAAGCGCAGCAGCGCGTAGCTCGCGAAGTTCGGCAGAACCTGCGGCAGGGCGCCGAAGCGCACCGCGCTCATCCAGCCGCCGCCGGTGGAGCGGATGCCCTCGACCGGCTTCATGTCGATGTTCTCCACCACCTCGGTGCACATCTTGCCCAGCGCGCCGGCGGTGTGGATGGCGATGGCCAACACGCCCGGCAGCGCGCCGAGGCCGAAGGCGATCACGAAGATCAGCGCGAAGACGATGTCGGGGACGGTGCGGCAGAATTCCAGCAGCCGCCGCGCCGCGCCGCGCAGCCAGCGGTTCCGCACGAGATTAGCGCTGGACACGAAGCAGAGCGCGAAGCCCGCGAGTGCCCCGAGCAGAGTGCCGACATAAGCCATCAGCATCGTGTCGAACAGCAGAAGGCCCCATTTGCGCAGGCCCCAGAACCATTCGCCCGGGTTGGTCCAGACGCGGGCGCCGGTGCTGCTGTCCTCCAGCGTGGTGATGCGGTCGAAATAGCCGAAGAAGGCGCCGATATGCCGCCCGAGCTGGCCGGGATCGACCTCCGCCACCCAGGCGGAGAGAAGGGCGAGCGCGGCGATGACGAGGAGCGAGAGCAGGATCTGGCGGCGCGCCGCCCTGCGGCTCTGCGCGTAGTCGCCCATCAGGCTGGCGAGGCGCGGCTCCGGCAGGCGGGGCAGGGCGATGCTCATGGCAGGGAAGACCTGTTCGAACGGCCAGGCCGCCCGGTCCGGGACCGGGCGGCCTGTGCGGAGGGGCCGCCTCAGGCCTTGCGGCGGAGGCTGTCGACGAAGCGGTTCAGCTCGATGATCGGCTGGTAGGCGCTGTTGTCCACCGGCGCCCAGGGACCGGACTTGCCGTCATAGATCTTGTCGAAGGCCGCCTTGTCCTCCGTCGGCATGGCCAGGACGGCGGTGCGGATGGCGGTGCGCAGGTCCTCCGGCAGGGTCGTGAGATAGGCCATCGGCGAGTTCACGATCTGGTCGGACTTGAAGATGATGCGGAAATCCTCCGCCTTCACCATGCCCTTGCGCGACATGCGCAGCAGGTTGCTTTCCTGCTCGTCGTTCCACCAGTTGGCGGCCATGTCCACCGTGCCCTGCTGCAGGGCGATGATGGCGTTCTCGTGGCTGCCGGTATAGACGACCTTGCCGAAGAATTCGTCCGGCTTGATGCCCATCTTGTCGAGCGAGAAGCGCGGCACGTTGTTGCCGGAGGTGGAGTTCGGGTCCACCAGGCCGAGATTCTTGCCCTTCAGGTCCTGCACCTTCTGATAGGGCGAGTCCTTCTTCACGTAGAAGACGGAGTAGTAGCCCTTGGTGCCGTCGAGGTTGGTCTCGATGGCGAAGGCCTCGATCTTCGCGCCGGTCATCAGCGCGCGGGCGAAGGAGGAGGGGCCGTAGGAGGCGATGTGGATGTTGCCGGCGCGCTGGCCCTCGATCACCGCGGCATAGTCGTTGGCGATGCGCAGCGTGACCTTGGTGCCGAGCTTCTTCGACAGGTACTCGGTGAAGGGCGTCCAGCGGTCGATCACGCCGGAGGCGTTCTCGGCCGGGATGATGGCGAAGACCAGCTCCGGATAGGCCTTCGCCCAGGAGCTCGACTGGGCGCGGGCCAGCGAGGGCGCCGCCAGCGGCGAGGCCAGCAGGGCGCCGGCGCCGAGCAGCATGCGACGGTTCAGCATGATCGGATGATCCTTGGGTCGGAGGTGGTGTTACGCATAGGTCCGGGCCACCGCCTGCGGCGGCACCGGTGTTCCGGGGGCGGGGGAAGCGGGCGCGGGCTCCGCCGCATCCATCACCTCGGCGGCTTCCAG
The DNA here is from genome assembly GCF_023078375.1 of Roseomonas gilardii subsp. gilardii. Classification (NCBI taxonomy): domain Bacteria; kingdom Pseudomonadati; phylum Pseudomonadota; class Alphaproteobacteria; order Acetobacterales; family Roseomonadaceae; genus Roseomonas; species Roseomonas gilardii. Next base: position 939,570 of record NZ_CP095554.1, read on the forward strand.
CCCGTAGAGGCGGCGTGCCTCGGCCTCGCCCAGTTCCTGCGGGCCGCCATCGAAGACCAGCCTGCCCGCGGAAAGCCCCACCAGCCGGTCGCAGTAGCGGCGCGCCACGTCGAGCGAATGCAGGTTGCAGAGCACGGTGATGCCATAGCCGCGGTTGATGTGCTGGAGCGTGTCCATCACCACCTGCGTGTTGCGCGGGTCGAGCGAGGCGATCGGCTCGTCGGCCAGGATGATCTCCGGCTCCTGCACCAGGGCGCGGGCGATGGCCACGCGCTGCTGCTGCCCGCCCGAGAGCTGCCCGGCGCGCTGCGCGGCGAGGTCGGCGATATCGAACTGCTCCAGCGCCGCCAGCGCCATGGCCCGGTCCTCCTCCGGCCAGAGGCCGAACAGGGCGCGGGGCAGGGAGACATGGTTCAGCCGGCCGGTGAGCACGTTGGTCAGCACGTCGAGCCGGCTGGCGAGGTTGAAGTGCTGGAAGACCATGGCGCAGCGGGCCCGCCAGTCGCGCAGCGCCCGGCCCCGCAGCCCGCTCACCACCTGGCCGTTCCAGAGGACGCGGCCGCCGCTGGGGGTCTCCAGCCCGTTGATCATCCGCAGCAGCGTGGACTTGCCGGCGCCGGAGCGGCCGATCACCCCCACGAAGCTGCCGGGACGGATCTCCAGCGACAAGCCGTCCACGGCCGTCTTCGCGCCGTATCGCCGGGACAATCCATCGATGGTGAGCATGCGCGGTCCCGTCTTCCCCTGTCGGCTGGGGCGGGTAGCGCAGGCGGATGACGCGGCTGTTTCAGGCCGATGATGGATTCATGACAGAGCCCGGGCGGAACGGTCATCCTCCGGGCGGTGCGCGGCCTCAGTCCCGGAGGAAATAGGTGTAGCGGTAGACCTCGGAGAGGCCGAGGCGGGCATAGAGGTCCCGTGCCCCGGTGTTGGAGGGTGAGACCTGCAGCCAGGCGGTGGTCGCCCCCAGCCCCGCCGCCCAGGCCGCCCCGGCGGCGAGGACACGCTGGGCCAGACCCCGGCGGCGGAAGCGCGGGTCGGTCGCCACGTCGAAGATGCCGCAGAGCGACGCGTCCGCGACCATGTGCGCTCCCGCCGCCGGCACCCCGTCCTCCCGCCACAGCAGCCAGCAGCCGGGCCGGGCCAGCATGGTGGCGGCGCCAGCCTTTTCCGCGCGCCGTGCTTCGGTCTGGTATTCCGCCGTGGACAGCACGGCGAGCCAGTCCTCGGCCGGGGTGTCGAGGATCTCGACGCCCGCGCCCGCCGCCTCCGCCAGAGGGTAAAGCGGGCCGGCCATCACGCAGGCCCCGTCATGCTCCACATAGCCGCGCGCCAGCAGCGCCTGCTTCAGGCCCGGCGGGTCGAGCGGCGTGGAGCGGAAGCGGGCGGGCAGGCCCATCCGGGCGAAATCGGCCTCCATCCGGTCCAGCCGTGCCTCCAGCCCGGGATCGGGCGAGGGGTCGAGCGAGCAGGCGGCATTGGCCCGCCCCGTGCCGTTCAGGAAGCCGCGGAGCACGAAGCCTCCGTCCCAGGCCAGGCGTGGCGCCGGAACGGAGGTCAGGGCCGCGCGCTCCAGGGTCAGGACATCGATGGAGGGGGTTTCGGCGGGCAAGGGAGCGTGCTCCGGATGACGGGTGTTCCCGGCCTCTCACGAGAGGGCGGGGCTGGCAAGCGGGCCGCCGGATCGGAATCCCTCGGTTTTCCTGCAAAATCCGCGATTTCCGGTTGACGGATCGCACGACCCGCCTTATCTGTCCCATCGCTTCCCATAGGGGTGGCGGGCCCTACGGCTTCCGCTGCTCTCCCTCCTTGCACATCGGGACATTGTCGGACGTGCCGCTTCTCGTAAGTCGGGCGCGCCGTTCCGGCAACACAGTCGTCCTGCCCTTGGCCAATCGCTTGGCCAACCGCCGGCCGGACGGCTCACCGGGAAGGGTCCCGCCCTCCCTGTCGATGACGGATACGTCCGCCGCATGCATCTTTCCGAACTGAAGGCCAAGAGCCCCGGCGACCTCCTCGCTTTCGCCGAGTCGCTCGAAATCGAGAACGCCTCCTCCCTGCGAAAGCAGGACATCATGTATGCCATCCTCAAGAACCTGGCCGAGAAGGACCAGGCCATCCACGGGGACGGTACGCTGGAGATCCTGCCCGACGGCTTCGGCTTCCTCCGCAGCCCACAGGCCAACTTCCTGCCGGGGCCGGATGACATCTACGTCTCCCCCACGCAGGTGCGCCGCTTCGGCCTGCGCACCGGCGATACGGTGGAGGGCCAGATCCGGGCGCCCAAGGATGGCGAGCGCTACTTCGCCCTGCTGAAGGTCGAGGCGATCAATTTCGAGCCGCCCGAGGCGCTGCGCCACCGCATCAACTTCGACAACCTCACGCCGCTCTACCCGACGCGGCGCCTGCGGATGGAGAACCCGGAGCTGGAGGCCGCCCAGGCCAACAACAAGGGGCCCACCAAGGACAACACCCACCGGGTCATCGACCTGGTCGCGCCGATCGGCATGGGCCAGCGCGCCCTGATCGTGGCGCCGCCGCGCACCGGCAAGACGGTGATGCTGCAGAACATCGCCAAGTCGATCTCGGCCAATCATCCGGAAGTCTTCCTGATGGTGCTGCTGATCGACGAGCGCCCGGAGGAAGTCACCGACATGGCCCGCACCGTGCGCGGCGAGGTCGTGGCTTCCACCTTCGACGAGCCAGCCACCCGCCATGTGCAGGTCACGGAGATGGTGCTGGAGAAGGCCAAGCGCCTGGTCGAGCACAAGCGGGACGTGGTGATCCTGCTGGACTCCATCACCCGCCTGGGCCGCGCCTACAACTCCGTCGTGCCGTCCTCGGGCAAGGTGCTGACCGGCGGCGTGGACGCCAACGCGCTGCAGCGGCCGAAGCGTTTCTTCGGCGCCGCCCGCAACATCGAGGAAGGCGGCTCGCTCACCATCATCGCCACGGCGCTGATCGACACCGGCAGCCGCATGGATGAGGTGATCTTCGAGGAGTTCAAGGGCACCGGCAACTGCGAGATCGTGCTGGACCGCAAGCTCTCCGACAAGCGCGTCTTCCCCGCGATCGACATCACCAAGTCCGGCACCCGCAAGGAGGAGGTCCTGGTGGAGCGTTCCACCCTGTCCAAGATGTGGGTGCTGCGCCGCATCCTGAACCCGATGGGAACGCAGGACGCGATGGAATTCCTTCTGGACAAGCTGAAGTACAGCAAGTCCAACCAGGATTTCTTCGACGCGATGAATACCTGACCGGCCTGTCCGGTCTCCTTTCCAGCCCCGCCCGGTCCGCCTGGCGGGGCTTTTTCTTTGCATGCCGGCCGGGCAGGTATCTGTTTCGCCCGCTCAGGCAATATGCCGAAAAATCAGCCGCAAGAGGTTTTTGTTTCGTTTTAAGCGCATTTCATGTGCAGATTTGTCATGAACTGACTTCAAAACAGACAGATTCGCGTTCAGGTCACGTTTTTCCGCGCGGGAAGGTACGCTTTGCCTCTCTAGCCGCACGCCATTCAGGCGCAGTCTTCCACCCGTCGCAGCAGGAACCGGAACCCCCGCGATGCCTCGCCGCCAGCGGTGCCGGATGCCCGTCCGGAAACATGGCGGGCCGGTTTCGCTCTCCTCTCCGCCTGCCGTTCCTGGGCGCCTCGGCTCCGGTGAACGGCGGGGCCATGCGACGCAGCTTCACGGGGCGGACTGACCCACCCCGCCCAGAAGGGAAGAGCAAGGATGGACGAAGCCCTGGTGACGCGCGTGGCGGAGGATATCCGCCTCTGGACGGGTGTCGGACTGCCCAATGAGACCGGCCGGCAGATGGCGTCGATGGACATCCCGAAGCTGATCGCGGATTTCGAAGCGCTGCGCGGCACGCTGCGCTTAGAGGACGAGCCTTCCTCCTTCGAGGCGGCGTTGCAGAGCTGCAAGGAGGGTGCGTGATGGACGCCGTGCCGATGGCCCCCTCCGCGGGTCTCGCCGGCCTGAGCCTCGCCGAGGCGGCCGACGCCTTCACCCGGGGTGAGGTCACGGCCAGCGCCCTGACCTTGGCTTGTCTCGACCGCATCGCCGCGCATGAGCCGGCGGTGAACGCCACCACCTGGATCGAGCGTGAGGCCGCGCTGGAGGCCGCTGCCGCCGCCGACAAGGCCCGTGCCGCCGGTGCCGCTTCCGGCCCGCTGGCCGGCGTGCCGATGGCGCACAAGGACATGTACTACAAGGCCGGCAAGCTCTCGACCTGCGGCTCCGCCATCCGTGGCGACTTCCGCCCCGGCTACACCGCCACGGTCATCGACCGGCTGGAAGGTGCCGGCGCCATCACCATGGGCGGGCTCAACATGGCGGAGTTCGCGCAGAACCCGACCGGTCACAACAGGCATTTCGGGGACTGCCTGAACCCCTGGAACGGCGACTACATCACCGGCGGTTCCTCCTCCGGCTCCGGCGCCGCCGTTTCCGCCCGCTTCGCCTTCATGGCGCTCGGCTCCGACACCGGCGGTTCGATCCGCCTGCCGGCCTCGGCCTGCGGCGTGGTGGGCCTCAAGCCGACGCAGACCCGCGTCAGCCGGCACGGCGTGATGCCGCTGTCCTTTTCCTGCGACAATGTCGGCCCGCTGGTACGTACCGTGCGCGACTGCGCCCGGGTGATGGGCGTCATCGCCGGGCATGATCCGAAGGACCCGACCAGTGCGAAGGAGCCGGTGCCCGATTACGAGGCCGCGCTGACCGGCGACCTGCGCGGGCAGCGCATCGGCGTGGCGGAGACGTGGTTCCTCGACGGTGCTGACCCGGACATCCTGGCTGCCTTCGAGGCTTCGCTCGACGTGCTGCGTGGCCGCGGCGCCACCGTCACGCGCATCAGGCTGCCGGTGATGGAGCAGGTGCTGACCTATGGCTCCGTCGTCAGCCGCAGCGAAGGCCCGACCATCCACGCCAATTGGATGCGCGAGCGTCCGGGCGACTACGCCAACCATCTGAGCGGCCGCATGTTCCCGGGCTATGCCATCCCGGCCAGCTACTACATCGAGGCGCTGAGCCGACGCGGCCCGGTGCTCAAGGCTTTCTGTGACGAGGTCTTCTCGCAGGTGGATGTGCTCGCCATGCCCACCATCCCGCGCAAGATCCCGACGCGCGAGGAATGCCGCATCGACGCTGGCGATCCGGAGGCCATCCGCCGCTTCGGCCTGATCACGCAGAACACGCGGCCGATCAACTATCTCGGCCTGCCGGGGCTGAGCCTGCATTGTGGCTTCGACGACCGTGGCCTGCCCGTCGGCCTCCAGCTCGTCGGCCGCCCCTTCGCCGAGGCCCGCCTCATGACCGTCGGCGACGCCTACCAGCGCGATACCGACTGGCACACCCGCATGCCCGAACTGCGTGCGGGGTGATCGGGCGTGGCGCTCCGGGAGGCTCTGCCTCCCGGACCCTTTGCTGAGGGAGGGGCCGCTCAGGGGCATAGTATGCCCCCGAGACCCCGCCATGAGCGCTCCGCGAGGAGGGGGCTTCGACCGCCGTCGTGCCAAGTGGCGACCGGCGTGCCATCACCCTCCTCGCGGAGCGCTCATAGGGTTCCCAGGGACTAACGTCCCTGGGCGGGTGGGTTCCAGGGAGGGCAGAGCCCTCCCTGGCCCCGGCTGGATCATTCCGCCGCGAGCAGGGCCGGGGCGGTGGCGCCCCAGGAGGCGGTGGCCTTCTCGACGACGCGGCCGGCGCGCAGCAGCGTGGCCTCCTCGAAGGGGCGGCCGACGAGCTGGGCGGAGAGCGGCAGACCGGAGGCGGAGAGGCCGGCCGGCATGGAAAGGGCCGGATTGCCCGTGACGTTGAAAGGCATGGACTGGATCGGCCAGAACACGGGCCGGTCCGGCGGGCAGTCGGCGAAGGCTGGTGCGGGGCCGAGGGCGCAGGCGGTGAGCAGGATGTCGCACCTCTTCAGCGCCTCGCGATTCACCGCGATGGAGAGCTCGCGGCGCAGGCGCTGCGCCTGGATGTAGTCCGCGCTGCTGATCGCGGCGCCGGTGACGATCCGCATGAGGAAAAGCTCGCCGTAATCCTGCGGCCGCTCGCGCAGGTCCTTCTCATGGATGGCGAAGGCTTCGGCGGTCAGGATCACGCGGCCGCAGGCGTTGAAGAGCGAATAGTCGGGAAGCGTGATCTCCTCGACGATCGCGCCCGCCGCTTCCAGCGCCTGGCCGACGCGCTCGATCGCGTCATAGACCTCGGGCGAAAGCCCCTCGGCATCGCGGTAGAGGTTGCGTGGCATGCCGACGCGCAGGCCGGCGACGCCATCCTCCAACCTGCTGCGCAGATCGGGCTTCGGCTTGTCGGCGCTCGCGGGGTCGAGCGGATCGAAGCCGGCCAGGAGCTCCGTGGTGATCGCGGCGTCCTCGACACTGCGCGTCAGCGGCCCGCAATGGTCAAGCGTGTAGGAGAGCGGGAAGACACCACGCCGGCTGATCAGCCCATAGGTCGGCTTGAGGCCCACCGTGCCGCAATAGGCTGCGGGGCCGCGGATCGAGCCGCCGGTGTCGGAGCCCATCGCCATGCGCACCATCCCGGCGGCGACGGCGGCGCCGGAGCCGGAGGAGGAGCCGCCGGTGATATGGTCGGTGTTCCAGGGGTTGCGCGCGGGTGGGAAGGGGAGGTCGAAGCTCGGCCCGCCCATGGCGAATTCATGCGTCGCCAGCTTGCCCAGAAGCACGCCGCCACCTGAGGCGAGCTTCGCCGCCACGACGCTGTCCCCGGTGGGAACGTTGTCGATCAGCAGCTTGGAATGGCAGGTCGTGCGGATGCCGGCGGTGTCGTAGATATCCTTGAGCGCATAGGGGATGCCGTGCATCGGCCCGCGGTCGGTGCCGGCGGCGAGTTCGGCATCGGCGCGCGCCGCATCGGACATGGCCCGCTCCTCCGTGACCAGCACGAAGGCATGCAGCGCGCCGTCGAGCTTCGCGATCCGGTCCAGCGCATGGCGCGTCAGGGCGGCGGAGGTCAGGCTGCCGTCGCGCAGCTTCGCCCCGGCCTCGGCGATGGAGAGGTCTTCCAGCTTCTGCTCGCTCACGGCGCCTGCTCCCGCGTGATGGTGTCCAGCACATAGATCCCCGCCGGCTCGGCGGCTGCGGTGCGCGGCTGGCGCAGGATCGGCATCATCTTCTGCAGGTCGCGATGGGTGGCGAGCACGCCGGCATAGCGCCCCGGCGGCAGGGTGATGCCCGCGCGTGAGAGCGCCATATCCAGTTCGGGATCGGTTTCGGTCGTCATGGGGAGACTCCGGCAGGGGCCTGTCAGGCCGAGGGAGGAACGGATCGACGTTACGTCCGGGCCATCGATCTGTCGCGCCCAAAGAAACGGCAGGGCTTGGGGCCCCTGCAATACTGGAAAGGCACGAAAGCCATTGTTCTGGCGGACTCGCGTGTCGCGGCATGGCGGGGGGTGCCGTGAGTCTGCCGCGCGCTGTGGCATTCCCGGCGGGAGAAATGCCGTCCCACGCGGCATGGGGCATGCCTCATCACGCTCCGCCGGTGCATGCCGTGTGTCACGCGACATCTGGCACGGCGATTGCTGATAGCGGAATCAGAAAATCCGATCCGTCCTGCCGGGACAAGGAGAGAAGATGACGGTGCCTTCCCTGCGCCTCGGTGTGTCCCTGGGCCTGATGACCGCATTGCTGGGCGCCGTGGCGCCCGCCCCCGCTTCCGCGGAAAGCGTGCTGCGCGTCGCGATGACGGCCGGCGACATCCCCTTCACCGGCGGCCTGCCCGACCAGGGCTTCGAGGGCTGGCGCTTCGTCGGCTACAACCTCTATGATTCGCTGATCCTCTGGGACCTGTCGAAAGGCGACAAGATCGCCGACATCAAGCCGGGCCTGGCCGAGGAATGGCATATTGACCCGAACAACAGCCGGCGCTGGATCATCACCCTGCGCAAGGGCGTGAAGTTCCACGACGGCAGCGACTTCAACACGAAGTCGGTCATCTGGAACATGGAGCGCATGACCAAGGAAGGCGCGCCCCAGTTCAACGCCCAGCAATTCGCCTTCGCGCGCAGCTATCTGACCAATTTCGAGAGCGTCGAGGCGGTGGACGACAACACCGTCGCCTTCACCACCAAGCAGCCGGACAGCATCTTCCCCTACAACCTGTCCTTTCTGATGATGGTCAGCCCTGCCCGGTCGGAGGAGCTGAAGAACGACGCCAACGCCTTCGCCAAGAACCCCTCCGGCACAGGGCCTTACCGCTTCTCCCGCATGGTGCCGGGCGAGCGGCTGGAGCTGGTGCCGAACAAGGACTACTGGGACAAGGGCCGTATCCCGAAGCAGGACCGCCTCGTGCTGCTGCCGATGCCGGAGGCCTCCACCCGCACGGCCTCCCTGCTCTCCGGCCAGGTGGACTGGATCGAGGCCCCGGCACCCGACACCATCCCCCGCCTGAAGTCCTCGGGCATGCGGGTGATCACCAACGCCTATCCGCATAACTGGGCCTACCAGCTCAATTTCGTGGACAAGCCCTTCAACGACATCCGGGTGCGGCAGGCCGCGAACTACGCGATCAACCGCGACGATATGGTGGAGATGCTGGGCGGGGTCGCCCTGCCGGGCTATGCCACCGTGCCGCCTTCCACCGCCTATTACGGCAAGCCGGTGAAGTATGAATACAATCCGGACAAGGCCAAGGTGCTATTGAAGGAGGCGGGCTGCACCCCCTGCAACGTCACCTTCGCCATCTCCACCTCCGGCTCCGGCCAGATGCAGCCGCTGCCGATGAACGAGCTGGTGAAGGCGCAGCTCGAGGAGGTCGGCTTCAAGGTCAACCTCCAGGTCATGGACTGGAACGCGCTGCTGCAAGTGGGCCGCGAAGGTGTGGACAAGCACCACGACATCAACGGCATCAACATCACCCGCGCGACGCAGGACCCGTTCAACGGCATGTTCCGCTTCATCATGAAGTCGCAGTGGTCGCCGGCGGGCAGCAACTGGGGGCATTTCGAGGACCCGCAGCTCGACAAGCTGGTCGCCCAGGCCATGAACACCTTCGATCCGGAGAAGCGCCTGCCGATCCTGACCCAGGTCCACGAACGGATGAACGAGCAGGCCACGATGATCTGGGTGGCGCATGACCTGAACCCGCGCGCCCTCTCGCCCAAGGTGAAGGGCTTCGTGCAGGCGCAGAGCTGGTTCCAGGACCTGACGCCGGTCACCCTGCAGCCCTGAGGGACATCTCCCATGCTGGTCTATGTCCAACGCCGTCTGCTGGCCGTCCTGCCGATCGCGCTGGGCGTGTCCATCATCTGCTTCCTGCTGGTCTATCTGGCGCCCGGCGACCCGCTGCAGACCATGTTGCCTCCGGATGCCGATGCCGAGACGGTGGCGAAGCTGAAGGCGCTTTACGGCCTGGATCGGCCCCTGCCGATCCAGTACCTGTCCTGGCTGGGCAATGTGATGACCGGCGATCTCGGGCGTTCCATCGCGACGGGTCGCCCGGTGCTGGAGGAGATCCTGCGCTCCCTCGGCAACACCGTGCTGCTGTCCCTGCTGGCGGTGCTGATCGCCTTTCCGGTGGCCATCGCGTTCGGTGCCATCGCCGGCTACCGCGCCGGAAGCTGGCTGGACCGCATGGTCACCGGCACCGCCATCCTGGGCGTCTCGGTGCCGAACTACTGGCTCGGCATCGTGCTGGTGATCCTCTTCTCGGTGGAGGCGCAGCTCCTGCCTGCCTCCGGCATGGGGCCGGGCGGATCCGCCTCGATCGGCTGGAGCACCGTACCCTTCATGATCCTGCCGGTGATCACCTTGTCGATGATCCCGGTCGGCATCATCGCCCGCACCGCACGCTCCGCAATCACCGAGGTGATGGCACAGGAATTCGTCACCACGCTGCGGGCCAACGGGTTGCCGGAAAGCAAGGCGATCCGCCATGTGCTGAAGAACGCCCTGCCGCCGATCCTGGCGGTGATGGGGCTGCAGTTCGGCGCGCTGATGGGCGGCTCGATCCTGGTGGAGACGGTCTTCGCCTGGCCTGGCACCGGCTTCCTGCTCAGCAAGGCGATCCTGACGCGCGACATCCCCGTGCTTCAGGGCACCATCCTGGTGCTGGCCATGATCTTCGTGGTGACCAACCTCGCCGTCGATCTGGTGCAGACCGCCATCGACCCCCGAATCAAGCGTGTCTGAGGAGAGCGGCGCCATGAGCAGCACCACCGCCGGCCAGGTCTCCCCTGCGCCCGTCCCGGACAGCATCGGCCTGCCCAAGGTCCGCGGCTATTGGGGCACTGTCGGCTACCGCCTGCGCTACGACTACGTCACCATCTTCTTCGGGCTGCTCCTGCTGGCCATCATCCTGCTGGCCGTCACGGCGCCCTGGCTGGCACCCTTCGACCCCTACAAGGAAAGCATCGTCCGCCGCCTCAAGCCGCCGGGCTATATGGGCCACACGCTGGGCACGGACGAGCTGGGGCGCGACATGCTGTCCCGTCTCCTCTATGGCGGGCGGCTGACGCTGCTGATGGGCTTCGTCCCCGTGGCCATCGCCACGGTGGTCGGCGGCGGGCTGGGCGTGCTGGCCGGCCTCGCCGGCGGCCGCGTCAACACGTTGATCATGCGGGTGATGGATGTCTTCTACGCCTTCCCCTCCATCCTGCTCGCCGTTGCCATCTCCGGCGCCATGGGCGGCGGCATCGGCAACGCCTTCATCGCCCTCTCCCTCGTCTTCATCCCGCCGCTCTGCCGGATCGCGGAAAGCGCCACCACCCAGGTCCGCTCGCTGGACTTCGTGGATGCGGCGCGCGCCACCGGCGCCGGCATCCATCTCGTGCTCTGGCACCATGTGCTGGGCAACGTGCTCGGCCCGGTGCTGGTCTATGCCTCCGGCATGATCAGCGTCGGCATCCTGCTCGGCTCGGGCCTGTCCTTCCTCGGCCTGGGCGTGAAGCCGCCCGAGCCGGACTGGGGCCTGATGCTGAACACGCTGCGACAGTCGATCTACGTGAACCCGCTGGTCGCCGCCATGCCCGGAATCGCGATCTTCGTCACCTCGGTCAGTGTCAACATGGTCAGCGACGGACTGCGTTCCGCCATGGATGTCCGGATCTGATGAGCATGAGCCAGACGACCCTCTCCCCTGCCCATTTCCGCGACCCGCGCGACGTCGGCGGTCCGGCGCAGCCGCTGCTGGACGTGCGCGACCTGCAGAAGCATTTCCCTCTGCGCGGCGGCGCCCTGCAACGTGTCACCGGCCATGTCCGCGCCGTGGACGGCGTCTCCTTCCGCGTCATGAAGGGAGAGACGCTGGGCATCGTGGGCGAATCCGGATGCGGCAAATCCACCCTGGCGCGGCTGCTCACCCGGCTCATCATCCCCGACAGCGGCGAGCAGATCTTCGATGGCGAGGAGGTCGCCGCGCCGCGCGGCATCTCCGTCGCCGCCATGCGCCGGCAGGTGCAGATGGTCTTCCAGGATTCCGCCTCCTCGCTGAATCCGCGCATGCCGATCCAGGGCTCCGTCGCCTTCGGCCCCATCGCCCATGGCGTGCCGAAGAGGGAAGCGCTGTCCCTGGCGCGGGAGCTGTTGCTGAAGGTCGGGCTCAATCCGGCCCTGTTCGGCCCGCGCTATCCGCATGAGCTTTCGGGCGGGCAGAAGCAGCGCGTGAACATCGCCCGTGCCCTGGCGCTGCGCCCGCGCATGGTGATCCTGGACGAGGCCGTCTCCGCCCTGGACAAGAGTGTCGAGGCGCAGGTGCTGAACCTGCTGCGCACGCTGAAGCGGGAACTGAGCCTCACCTACATCTTCATCAGCCATGACCTCAGCGTGGTGCGCTGGATCAGCGACCGCGTTCTGGTGATGTATCTGGGCCAGGTGGTGGAGATTGGCCCGGCGGAGGATCTCTATCGTGCCCCGAAGCACCCCTATACGCGGGCCTTGCTGGCCTCCCACCCCTCCATGGACCCGGATCACCGGATGGAGGAGCCGCCGCTGACCGGCGATCCGCCCAATCCGATCAACCCGCCCTCCGGCTGCCGCTTCCGCACCCGCTGCTCCTTCGCCGAGGAGGTCTGCGCCGCGAAGATGCCGCAACTGGGCAACACCGACGCGCCCGGCGCGCATTGCGCCGCCTGCCATATCCAGGACCCGGATTCGGGGCACAGCCTGGCCGGGCGGGCGGATCTCGTCGCCGCGCCATTGGTGCATTGAGGGGAGGGGGTGGGATGAGCACGGCCGCACCGCTGGTCGAGGTCCAGGACCTCAATGTCCGCTTCGTGACGCGCGAAAGCACGGTGCGCGCGGTCAACGGCGTCAGCTTCTCCATGGCAGCGGGCGAGGTGCTCTGCATGCTGGGCGAGAGCGGCTCCGGCAAGAGCGTCACCATGCGTGCCCTGATGCGCCTGCTGCCGCCGAAGCGCGCGGTGATTGACGGCAAGGTCCGCATCGCCGGCCAGGACGTGCTGGCGATGGGGGAGGGCGACCTGCGCCGCTTCCGCGGTGGCACCGTCTCGATGATCTTCCAGGAGCCGATGACCGCCTTCGACCCGGTGGCGCGGGTGGGCGACCAGATCGCCGAGGTGGTTGCCCTGCACAAGGGCGTCAGCCACCGGCAGGGACGCGCCCGGGCGCTGGAACTCTTCGACCTGGTGAAGATCCCCTCCGCCCAGCGCCGCCTCGATGCCTATCCCTTCGAGCTGTCCGGCGGCCTGCGCCAGCGCGCCATGATCGCCATGGCGCTGAGCTGCGAGCCGAAGCTCCTCCTGGCCGACGAGCCCACCACCGCGCTGGACGCCACGGTGCAGATCCAGGTGCTGATCCTCCTGCGCCGGTTGCAGCAGGAGATGGGCATGTCCGTGATCTTCGTGACCCACGACCTGGGCGTGGCCGCCGAGATCGCCGACCGCGTGGCGGTGATGTATGCCGGCCGCGTGGTGGAAACGGGGCCGGTGCGCGAGGTGCTGCGCGATCCGATGCATCCCTATACCGCCGGGTTGCTCTCCTCCACCGTCCACAACCAGCCGCGCGACCGCGATCTGGAAACCATCCCCGGCGCCCCGCCAGACCTGCGCAACCTGCCGCCCGGCTGCAAGTTCGCCCCGCGCTGCTCCCTGGCCACGTCGGAATGCCTGGGGGGCGAGCCCTCCGCCCGTCATCCGGCACCGGGCCGCATGGCGCGCTGCGTGCGCGTGCCCGACACCGTCCTCACCCCGGAATTCGCCTGATGCACAAGATCGCCATCCCGCAGAGCATCGTGGACCGTGTCATCGCCCGGCGCGGCACGGCGCATCCCTTCGCCGAACTCGACCCGAAGCGCACCGCCCTGGTGGTGGTGGATCTGCAGAACGGCTTCATGCGCGCCGATCTGGGCTTCGCACCGGTGCCGGCGGCGGTGGAGATCGTACCGGCGGTCAACCGCCTCGCCGCCGCCCTGCGGTGCGCGGGGGGCGAGGTCTTCTGGATCCGCAACACCTTCAACGAGCGTTCCGCCCGGGAATGGTCGGTGATGGAGGAATTCACCCTGCCGGAACGCCGCGAGGCCCGTGCCCGGGCGATGAGCGAGGGCACGCCGGGCCATGAGCTCTGGCCGGAGCTGGAGGTGAAGCCGGAGGACACGGTGCTGCGCAAGTACCGCTACAGCGCCTTCATCCAGGGCTCCTCCGACCTGCCGCGCGTGCTGCGGGAGAAGGGGCTCGACACGGTGCTGATCACCGGCACCATGACCAATGTCTGCTGCGAATCCTCGGCGCGGGATGCGATGATGCTGAACTTCCGCACCATCATGGTCTCGGACGCCAATGCGACCCTGACCGACGAGGAGCACAACGCCTCGCTGATCAACTTCTACGCCACCTTCGGCGATGTGCTGAGCGTGGCGGAGATCGAGGAATCGCTGGACCACGCCACCCGCAGGGCGGCCACCTGATGAACCGCACGCGGATTCCGGATTTCGTCCGCCAGCGCGTGCTGGCCAAGTTCGGCACCGAGCACCGCTTCGCCGATCTCGACCCGGCGCGCACCGCGCTGGTGGTGATCGACATGCAGAACGGCTATCTCGACCCCGGTCTGGCCCATGCCTTCGTGCCGGGCGGTACGGATATCGTGCCCAACATCAACCGCCTTGCCGCCACGCTGCGTGCGGCCGGTGGTGCCGTGTACTGGGTGCAGAACGCCTCGGACGAGGAATCCCGCGCCGAATGGACGGTGCTGGAGGAATCCGTCTCCGCGGCGCAGCGGGCCGCCCGCGTCCGCTCCATGGCGCCCGGCAGCCCGGGCCACGCCTTCTGGCCGGGGCTGGACATCCTGCCCGGTGACACGGTCGTGCCGAAATACCGCTACAGCGCCTTCATCCCCGGCGCGGCGAAGGGCGGCCCGGATTTCGCCGCCCTGCTGCGCGAACGCGGCATCGACACGGTGCTGATCACCGGCACGCTGACCAATATCTGCTGCGAGACGTCCGCCCGCGACGCGATGATGCTGAACTTCCGTGTCATCATGGTCTCGGACGGCAATGCCGCCGTGACCGACGAGGAGCACAACGCGTCTCTCATGAACATCTACCTGACCTTCGGTGACGTGATGAGCACCGTGGAACTCGAAGCCGCGATCGCCCGGCGGGCGGAGGCCGCGGCATGAGCCGGCCGCGCGTCGCCTTCATCGGCACCGGGGGGACCATCTCCTCCCTCGGCAAGGGGCCGCTGGACACGGTGGATTACGGCTCCACCGGCAACATGATGGATGCCGAGGGCATTCTCGCCCGCTTTCCCGAGGTGCAGCTCGCCGCCGATGTCTTCCCGGTGCCGTTCAGCGCCGTGCCCAGCCCGAACATCCATTTCCCGGAATGGAAGGCGCTGGTCCTGCTCTGCGACAAGGTCGTGACGGAGGATCCGGGCCTCGCCGGCATCGTCATCGGCCATGGCACCGCCTCGCTGGAGGAAACCGCCTATGCCCTGCACCTGACGGCCAAGGTGCCGGTGCCGGTCGTGGTCACCGGCTCGCAGCGCCCGGCCTCGGCGCTGTCCACCGATGCGGGGCTGAACCTGGTGAACGCGGTCCGCGTCGCCGCCGATCCGGGCGCGCGCGGCATGGGCGTCATGGTCCTGCTGAACGACGAGATCCAGTGCGCGCGGGAGGTCACCAAGACCTCCACCGGCCGGATGCAGACCTTCCGCTCCCCCGATTTCGGGGTGCTGGGGCAGGCGGATGGCGACCGGGTGGTCTGGTACCGCAAGCCGCTGCGACTCGGGGCGCCGGAAACGATCTTCGACATCCGTTCCCTCGACGCCCTGCCGCGGGTGGATATCAGCTACGCCTATGCCGGCGCCGATGGCACGGCGGTCCGCGCCTTCCTCGCCGCCGGGGCGAAGGGCATCGTGTCCGCCGGCTTCGCCCCCGGCTTCTGCGGCCCGGGCGACCTGGAGCCGCTGAAGCAGGCGGTGCAGGACGGGGTCATCGTCGTCCAGTGCAGCCGCGCCGGTTCCGGCCGCGTCTTTCCCGGCACGAAGCTGAAGGAATACGGCTTCCTCACCGGCGACAACCTCAACCCGCAGAAGGCGCGCATTCTCCTCGCCCTGGCGCTGACCGTGACGCAGGACCCCGCCGAGGTGGCGAGAATCTTCGACACCTACTGATCCAGGGTTGTGGCTTCCCGGTCTCTGCGGGTGGCCAATCCCTTGCTGCGGTTGAGAAAAGCGGTACGCGACAGGTATTTGGCATGCTAGGCTGAGGCAAGGTCTCAGCTTGGGTTGCCTGATGTCGCGTGCCGCCAGTGATCGTTACCCCGCTCCGAACGGGCGCCTGTCCGGCGCCGCCCAGCGCTTCGCCTCCCCCGCCGTGCGGGCGGCGATGCGGCGCCGGGGTGGGGAATTCCTGGGTGTGGTCCTGGGTCTCGCCGGCCTGGCGCTGGTCGTGGCGCTGATTTCCTACAACCCCGCCGATCCGTCGCTCAACACCGCCACCGCGCGTCCGGCGACGAACCTCGCCGGGCCGGTCGGCGCCATCGTTTCGGACGTGCTGCTGCAGGATTTCGGCTGGGCCGGCTGGCTGCCGGCCGCCTGCCTGCTCTGCTGGGCGCTCCGCCTCGGGACGCATCGCAGCCTGAAGCCCTTCGCCGGCCGAGTCGCCGCCATGCTCGCCGCGCTGCCGGTCCTGGCCGCGGCCGCCGTCATGGCGGGCCTGCCGGCCTGGGGCTCGGTGCACGCCGGCGGCGTCGTGGGCCCGCTGGTCCGCAACACGCTGGAGGGCACGGCCCGGAACTGGTTCGGCCCCTTCGGCGGGATGGCCGCCACTGCCGGCACCGCCATCCTCGGTCTTGTCTTCGCCTTCGTCGCGCTCGGCATTCCCCTGCTCTCCTGGCGCAAGGCGGGGGTCAGCGCCGCCCGTGGCAGCGTCGCCGCCGCGCGGGGGGCGTCTCGCTCGGCATGGAGATCTCCGAGCGCGCGGCCCGGCGCCGGGCCCGGATGGAACGGAGCGGCTCCCGGAGCTTCGGGGAGTTCCTGTCCCCCTTCCGCAACCTGGGTGGCCTCTTGTCGCGGCAGCGGCAGGCTTCGCCGGACCTGCAGCATCTCCTGAGCGCCGCCGATGCCGCCGCCGGCCGCCGCAATGCCGCCGCGGCCCGGCCTGGCCCGCGCATCCACCTGCCGCCGGAGGATGCCCCCGCCCGCCCGGCCCCGCGCCCCGCCTATTTCGAGCCGGAGGAGGATGAGGAGGGGCCGGAGGAGGCGCCGAGCCGCTCCCGGATCGCCATTCCCGGCCTGCGTCTCAGCGCGCGCCGACCGGCGGAGGAAGCCGTCCCGCCGCCCCGCCGCATCGAGCCGCGCTTCGGCCGTGCCGCGCAGCCGGAGCCGATGGAGGACGAGGACGAGACGGACCTGCCGCCGCCCCCGCCCCGCACCGAACGGGCCGCGCCGCCGCCCCGCCGCCCGGTTCCCCCGCCGCCCCGGAACCTGCCGCCGGAGCAGTTCGCCCTGCCGCCGCTGGACCTGCTGACCGAGGCGCCGCGCCGCCGCGACAACGGCCCGACCGAGGAGATGCTGCAGAACAACGCCCGGATGCTGGAAGGCGTCCTGGAGGATTACGGCGTGCGCGGCCGCATCGTGGAGGTGCGCCCCGGCCCGGTGGTGACGCTCTACGAGCTGGAGCCCGCGCCTGGCACCAAGTCCGCGCGCGTGATCGGCCTGGCCGATGACGTGGCGCGCAGCATGTCCGTCACCGCCGTCCGTATCGCCACGGTGCCGGGCCGCAACGTCATCGGCATCGAGATGCCGAACGCGAAGCGCGAGACGGTCTATCTGCGCGAACTGCTGGCCGACGAGGAATGGGACAGGGCGCAGGGCCGCCTCAGCCTCGCCCTCGGCAAGGATATCGGCGGCGCCCCGGTGATCGCCGACCTCGCCACCATGCCGCATCTGCTGGTCGCCGGCACGACCGGTTCCGGCAAGTCGGTGGCGATCAACACCATGATCCTCAGCCTGCTCTACCGCTATGGGCCGGATGAGTGCCGCTTCATCATGATCGATCCGAAGATGCTGGAACTCTCGGTCTACGACCGCATCCCGCATCTCCTGGCCCCGGTGGTGACGGAAAGTCCCAAGGCGATCGGCGCGCTGAAATGGACGGTGCGGGAGATGGAGCGCCGCTACCGCGCCCTTTCGCAACTCGGCGTGCGCAACATCGCCGGCTACAACAAGAAGGTCACCGCCGCCCGCGAGAAGGGCGAGATGCTGACCCGCCGCGTGCAGACGGGCTTCGACCCCGACACGGGCAAGCCGGTCTTCGAGGACCAGCCCCTGGCGCTGGAGCCGCTGCCGATGATCGTCGTGGTCATCGACGAGATGGCTGACCTGATGGTGGTGGCCGGCAAGGAGATCGAGGCCTCGGTGCAGCGCCTCGCCCAGATGGCGCGCGCCGCCGGCATCCACGTCATCATGGCGACGCAGCGCCCCTCGGTGGATGTCATCACCGGCGTCATCAAGGCGAACTTTCCCGCCCGCATCTCCTTCCAGGTCTCCTCGAAGATCGACAGCCGCACTATCCTGGGCGAGCAGGGCGCCGAGCAGCTTCTCGGCCAGGGCGACATGCTGTTCATGGCCGGTGTCGGCCGCATGAACCGCGTCCACGGCCCCTTTGTCTCGGATGCCGAGGTCGAGGCCATCGTCGAATACCTGCGCGAGCAGGGCGAGCCCTCCTATATCGAGGAAGTCACCGAGGTCGAGGATGACGACGCGCCCACCGCCGGCCCCGGTGGCGGCGAGGGCGGCGAGCGCGGCCTCTTCGAGCAGGCGGTGGACCTCGTGACGCGGGAGGGCAAGGCCAGCACCTCCTTCGTCCAGCGTCATCTCTCCATCGGCTACAACCGTGCCGCCAAGCTCATCGAGCAGATGGAGAAGGAGGGCATCGTCGGCCCCGCCAACCATGTCGGCAAGCGCGAGGTGCTGGTGCGCGGGAACGACGATTAGCGCCGATCACCCAGGGTGATGCATGGCCGGAAACCCGTTTCCGGCCATGCGTCACCGAAAGGAGCGGAGGAACCCCCGCCATGCGCCGACCCACACGCCGCCTTTTCCTCGTGGCCAGCCTGCTGGCCGCCCCCATGACGCCCGCCCTGGCTCAGACGGCCACGCCACGGCTGGAGCCGAGCCGCGACGTTGCCGTCACCTACCGGACCCTTGGTGGCAAGCCGGAACCGGTCGAGGCGGAATGGCTGGCCTCCGAACGCCTGCTGCGCCTGGAACTACCCCGCCAGAATGGCTGGGGCGTGCTGGACCGCCGCAACGGCCAGGCGAAGCTGGTGATGGACAAGATGCGCCTCGTCACCGAACTTCCGGCCGAGGAATTGCAGAAGATGGGCCTGCCCGCCGATTTCGGGCCGAACACGCGCTTCACGCGTGAAGGGGTGGCGACGATCGCCGGGCTGTCCTGCACCAACTGGCGCTATGAGGAGCGCGACGCCAGCGGCCGCGCCTGTCTGACGGCGGATGGCGTGCTGCTGCGCGCCGAAGGACAGGTCCAGGGCCGCCAGGGCGGCATCGAGGCCACCAGCGTCACCTATGCCCGCCAGGACTCGGCCCGCTTCCGCATCCCGCAGAACTACCAGACCCTGCAACTGCCCCAGGGCCTGCCGCCCGGTCTCACGCAGAACCTCCTGGGCGCCATTCCAGGGCTGAAGCGGTAGCGCCGGCTACGCGCTCCTGGCGTTGTTCTGTCTTCCGGGGGAAGGCTCCGCCTTCACCCCCGGACCCCCCATCCGCCAGGACGCTGCGCGCCCTGGACCCCATTCGCTGGCTCTTGCTGACACCGGATCGCGCCGGAGAGCATGGCTCTCCGGCGACTGCGGGCGCCACCAGCACGGACAAGTTGTCTTCTTCTTTTCGGGCGCCCCGCTGATCCGTCTGCGCTCAGGGATCGGACGGCAGACTGACGGCCGCCACCAGCGTCCACGAAAGCCCGGGGTCCGGGGACCGGCTTCGGTCCCCCATCATGGTCATGGGCGGAGTGGGGGTCTCGGGGGCGAGGCAGCGCCTTGCCCCCGGCGGTCAACCACGACGAGCGACGCTTCAACTCAGACCGGATCGATCGCCCCGCGTCCGGACAGCACGCTGGCGATGTTGTCCAGCGTGCGGAAGCCCATGGCGTCGCGCGTATCCACCGTGGCGCTCGCCACATGCGGCGTCAGGAAAACATTGGGCAACTCGGCGAGGCGCGTGTCGAAATCCGGTTCCTTGCGGAAGACATCGAGGCCCGCGGCGAAGAGCTGGCCGGACTTCAGCGCCTCGATCAGCGCATCCTCGTCCACCAGCGAGCCGCGCGCGGTGTTCACGAAGACGGCGCCGCGCGGCAACAGCGCGAAACGCTCACGCGTCATCAGCGTGCCCGTCTCGGCACTGGCGGGCAGGTGCAGGGACAGGATCTCCGAACGCCGCAGCAGCTCGTGCAGATCCGCGACATGCTCGGCGCCCTGCTCCAGTTCCGGCGGCAGGCGACGGCGGTTGTTGTACAGGATTTTCATGCCGAAGCCGCGCGCGCGCTGCGCCACGGCCTGGCCGATCCGCCCCATGCCGACGATGCCGAGCGTCTTGCCGCTCGGGCGCAGGCCCAGCAGGTCCGGCATGCCATAGGGCTTGCGCCAGCCCTCGCGCATCACCTGGTCGTACTCGCGCGCCCGGCGGCTGGCGTTCAGGATCAGCATCATGGCGAGGTCGGCGGTGCAGTCCGTCACCACATCCGGCGCGTTGGTCACGACGATGCCGCGTGCCTTGGCGGCCTCCACATCCATGTGGTCGAAGCCGGCGCCGGGATTGGCGATCACCTTCAGCCAGTCCGGCATGGCCTCGGCATGGGCGGCGGTGAATTTCACCTTGGGGCCGGAGAAGAGCCCGGCGATGTGCTCCTCCCGGATCACGCGCAGCGTGGTGTCGGCATCCATGTCCGTCTCGGTGACAATGGCGTCGAACATCTCGCGGGCGCGGGCGGCGACATTGGGCGGCACCCGGCGTGCGACGAGGACGCGCGGCTTGTCCTGAGGGGACTTGTCCTGGGACGACGGGTCTTCGGTCATGTTTCGTGCGGGTCCTTTTCGTCAGGGGTGCCGGGCGCGGCGCGGTCGATGGGCGCGGGCCGTCACCGGCCTGCTTCCGGAAAGGCCACGGCCAGGGAGCGCAGCGCATGGGTGCGCATCAATCGTTCGGCCCGCTCGGCCTCGCCGGTGGCGATGGCATCCAGGATGGCCTGGTGCTCCTCCAGGGCCAGCCGGGTTTCCGCCTCCCCGGCCAGGACACGCCGGCTGCCGACATGGAAATAGGCGCGCAGGGCCTGGAGGCTGCGGATCAGGAAGGCATTGCCAGTGATCCGGTGCAGCGCGGTGTGGAAGGCATCGTTGGCCCCGGCCAGCGCGGCGCGGTCTCCCTGGGCCGTCGCGGCGCGGATGGCATCGAGCCGCTGTTCCAGCACCCGCAGGTCGGCCGGGCCTGCCCGGCGGGCCGCCAGCGCCGCCGCGGCACCTTCCAGCGCCGCGCGGATACGGCCCATCTCCGCCAGCCTCGTGCTGTCCAGGGAGGACACGAAGGTGCCGCTCTTGGGGCGGGTTTCCACCAGCCCCTCGCCTTCCAGGCGGCGCAGCGCCTCGCGCACCGGCTGGGCGGAGATGCCCAGTGCGACGGCCAGCCGGCGTTCGGACAGCTTGGTGCCGGCGGCGAGGTGTCCCTCCACGATCGCATCCCGCAACCGCTCATAGGCGCGTTCCGCCAGGCTGGGCGCGGCTTCGATCTCCAGGGGGGCCAGGGATACGGGCGGCATGAATCTACAATATCAGAAGAGCAGATTCTGTCACCTGCCCGCTGTGCTGCCCATCGCCCCGTTCAGGGCCGGCTTTCCATCAGTTCCTGGATGCACCGTGCCAAGTCCGCCTGCCGGAAGGGCTTGTGCAACAGCGGGTATTCCTTGGGCAGCTTGTCCAGCTCGGCATAGCCGGTCACCAGCAGCACCGGCATCCGGGGATGGGAGGCCTTCACCGTGGCGGCAAGCTCCGCCCCCGACATCAGGGGCATCGCCAGATCCGCCACCATCAGGTCGATCCTCTCAGCCTCCAGGGTCCGGAGGGCGGAGGGGCCGTCCCCGGCCTCCAGGATCTCGTGACCGAGTTCCTCCAGGAAGGTCGCCGTCACCTCGCGCACGGCGGGGTCGTCATCCACCACCAGGATCCTCAGCGGCCGGGTCCGCGGCAGCGGCACGGGGCCAGCCTGGCTTTCCTCCGGGCCCGGCAGGCCGGACAGCGGCAGGAACAGCTCCACCAGCGTGCCCTGCCCCAGCTCACTCTGCAGGCGGATGCCGCCACCGGACTGGCGCATGAGGCCATAGACCATGGAGAGGCCCAGCCCCGTGCCCTTGCCCACTTCCTTGGTGGTGAAGAAGGGCTCGAAGGCATGGCTCAGCACCTCCGGTGCCATGCCGGCGCCCGTGTCGCGCACCGAGAGCACGGCATAATCGCCCGGCTTCAGCTCCGGCACGTCGCCGGCCTCGACCCTGGCGCGGCCCGTGCCCAGGGTCAGCAGCCCGCCCTCCGGCATGGCGTCGCGGGCGTTGATGCAGAGGTTGAGCAGCGCCAGTTCGAGCTGACCCGGGTCCACCAGGACCGGGCCGAGATCCGGGGCGAGGTCGTGCTCGATGCGGATCAGCCCGCCCAGGGTGCGGCTGAGCAGGTCCTCCATCCCCTGGACGAGCTGGTTCGCATCCACCGGCCGCAGGTCGAGATCCCGCTGCCGGCTGAAGGAGAGCAGCCTCTGCGTCAGCCCGGAGCCGCGCTCCGCGGCGGCGATAGCGTTGCGGAGCTGCCGCTGCTGGCGGGACCCCTCGGGCGCCGTGCGCAGCGCCAGTTGCAGGTTGCCCAGGATCGCCGTCAGCAGGTTGTTGAAATCATGCGCCACCCCGCCGGCCATGGTGCCCAGCGCCTGCATCTTGTCCGCCTGGCGCAGCCGGGCCTCCAGGTTCCGGCGCTCGGTGATCTCGTGCTCCATGGTCACGAGGAAGGCGGGCGCATCCTGGCGGATCACCGGCACGCGGCTCACCGAGAACCAGCGCGTGCCGCCCTCCCGGCGCTCCTCCTCCACCGCCTCGGCGGAAGCGCGGCCGTGCAGGGCCTCCGCCTCGATCCGGGTCAGTGCCTCGGCGGCGTCGGGGGGCAGGAACTCCTGCTCGCGCCGGCCCAGGCTTTCCGCCACGCTGCGACCCATCGATTCCGCCTTGGCCGCGTTCAGCCGCACGAAACGGCCCTGCGCGTCCTTGAAGGAGAGGCGGCCGGGGGAATTGTCCAGCAGCCCGTGTAACAGGCTGCGCTCCGTTTCCAGCGCCCGCGCCAGGGCCCAGCGGTCATGCGCGCTGCCCACCAGCCCGCGCAGCGCCACGGGATCCCAGGGCTTGGGCGAATAGCCGGCGATGCGCCCCTTGTTCAGCGCGGAGACCACCGCGTCGAGATCGGCATAGCCCGTGAGCAGTAGCGCCTCGGCCCTGGTGATGCCGCGCGCCCGGGCCAGCATCTGGTCGCCGGTCATGCCCGGCATGCGCTGGTCGGACAGGATCACCGAGACGTCCGGCTCGCTTTGCAACAGCCGCAGCGCGTCGGTGGGCGAGGTGGTGGCGAGGACGTCGTACTCGTCCTCGAACAGGTCCTGCAGCGCGGTGACGATCTCCGCCTCGTCATCCACCAGCAGGATGGTGCCCCGATGGGCGCCCCTGCGGGACCCCCATCCGCGCCCGGCTCTCCCGGAAGGCCGCTCATGCGGCGGCCCGCAGCGGCACGCTGATGGTGAAGCGCGCGCCGCCTTCCGGCGAGGCTCCCACGGCGATGTGCCCCTCATGCGCGCGCACGACGTTGTAGGCGATGGCGAGGCCGAGCCCGGTGCCGGAGCCGATCGGCTTGGTCGTGAAGAAAGGCTCGAAGATCCGCTCCCGCAGATCCTCCGGCACGCCGGGGCCGGTATCGGCGATCTCGATCACGTATTGCCCGTCCGACTCGCGCGTGGCGATGGTGATCGCTCCCTGATCCTCGATCGCGTCCGCCGCGTTGCCCACGATGTTCATCACCACCTGATTCAGCAGGGAGGGGGAGCAGAACAGCTCCGGCCTCGCATCGAACTGGCGCCGCACCACGATCCGGTTGGACAGCTTGTGCGTCAGCAGCGCCACCACCGTCTCGATCGCTTCCGGCACGTTGAGCGACTGGAACCCGCCATCCTCCAGCCGCGAGAACTTGCGCAGGTTCAGCACCAGGTCCTGGATCCGCTTCAGGCCCAGCGTCATGGACTGCGAGCGCTGGCGCCCCTTCTCCACCAGAGCCCGCGCCTCAGCATCCGCCGCGACATGCGGGCCCAGCCGCTCCAGCACCCGCTCGACCGTGCCCTGATGCGCCAGGATGAAGGCGAGCGGGTTGTTGATCTCGTGCGCGATGCCCGCCACCAGTTCGCCCAGCGAGGCCATCTTGGCGGCCTGCACCAGCTTGGCCTGGGTGTCGCGGAGCTGGCGGTTCGCTTCCTCCAGCTCCGCATTGGCCCGCGCCAGCGCCTCGGCCAATGCGGCCCGGGCCTCGGCGGCCACGGCCTCGGCTCGCGCATGCGCCAGCGCCAGCTCCCGCTCGCGCAGCTCGGCATCGATACGGCGGTTCTCCTCCTGCATCAGCCGGCGGCGCACCACGGTGCGGATGCGCAGCCGGATCGCCTCGGCACTGGCGGTGGCCGAGACCAGGTCGTCCGCCCCGGCCTCGAAGACCTGGGACAGCATCTCCCGCCCCGTGCTCTCGTCATTGCCAAGGCCGACGATCTGGAAGGAAGGGCCGTCGCCCGGCCCGCTGCGCAGCGCATTCAGGCGGCGGCACAGCGCCACACCGTCGAAGCCCGGGCTCAGCATGGCGATCACGACGCAGTCCCAGGCGGCATCCTCCGCCCGGATGGCGGCCAGCGCCTCCTCCGGCCCGGCGACGGCATGGACGGTATAGCCGTCCTGCGACAGCATGTGGCTCATCCAGGCCCGGCGGGTGGCGCTGTCCTCCACCAGCAGGATGGCGGCACGGCGGAAGGCCGGCTGCGCCTGGGAACCGGGGGCCGGTGGCGCTTCCGTGCCGCCCCGCGGCCGGCGTCGCAGCAGCGCCCGCAGCCGCAGCAGGATCACCTCCTGCTCCGCGGATTTCGGCACATAGGCATCGGCACCGCTTTCCAGCCCCTGCCGCTCCAGGTCCTGTTCCCGCGCGTTGGTGAGCATCAGCACCGGGATCGCCCGGGTGCGCAGGTTCATGCGGATGCGGCGCGAGAACTCGTCGCCGTTGATGCCCGGCAGGTGATAGTCGGCGATCACCAGGTCCGGCAGCCCGTCGTTCAGCCCGTCCAGTGCCGCCTCGGCCGTGGCCGCGCGCGTCACCGTGAAGCCCTGCTGCTCCAGCATCCGGCGCAGTTGCAGGGCCTGGGTGTCGGAATCCTCGACCAGCAGGATGCTGGCGCCGGCCGTGCTTCCGCCGCTCATGCGCCCGCCTCCGGCATGGCCAGGCGCAGCAGGCGCGGCGCGATCAGGTGCAGCGGCAGGCTCGCCGAGGAGCCGCCCATCCGCACCGCCGCCGCCGGCATGCCATAGACGACCGCGCTGCTCTCATGCTCGGTGATGGTGAAGCCGCCCTGCCGTCGCAACTCCGTCAGTCCCCTCGCTCCATCCTCGCCCATGCCGGTCAGCAGGATGCCCAGCCCCCTGGCCCCGGCGGCCTGCGCCACGGACTGGAACAGCAGATTGGCCGAGGGGCGCTGGCCGCCCACCGGCGGGCCGGCGCTGACCTGCAGCGGACCGGCCGGCGACAGCAGCAGGTGCCGGTCGCCGGGCGCCACATAGACATGGCCGGGCAGCGGCGTCACCCCGTCGCGGCCGATTTCCACCTTCAAGGGAACGAGACCGTCCAGCCAGGCTGCGAAGCCCTCCATGAAGGGCGCCCCCATGTGCTGCACCAGCAGGATCGGCGCCGGGAAGCCGGCGGGCAGGGCGCCGATTACCCGCGCCAGGGCCGGCGGCCCGCCGGTGGAGGCGGCCATGGCCACCACCGCCGGGCGCGGCGGCGTGGTCCCGGGGGCCACCGTGGGGAAGGGCTCGGGCGGCGCGGGGAGGGACGGCTCGGCGGCCCGGCCGATGGCGCGGCGCCGGATCACCGGCACCTGGCTCATGATGAAGAGCTGGGTGCAGATCTCTTCCGCGATCGCCTCGTAGTGGCGGGAGGACAGGCCGACCGGCTTCTCCACCACGGACAGCGCCCCGGCGCGCAGCGCGTTCATGGAGATGCGCAGCGAGGCATCCTCCACCGCATCGGCGATCACCACGATCGGTGTCGGCGTCTCCTCCATGATCCGCCGCGTCGCCTCCAGCCCGTCCATGCCGGGCAGGCGGATATCCATGGAGATGACATCGGGCCGCAGGCGCGGCAGCGACCGCAGCGCGTCCTCCGCCGATTCCACCGCCCCCACCAGCAGCAGGCGCGGGTCGCGGGCGATGATGTGCATGAGGAGCCGGCGCACCACCAGCGAGTCCTCCACGATCATGACCCGGACGGGCCCCGCGGTCGGCACCGTCCGTCCGGAGGGGGCGCCGCTCACAACAACTGTCCGATCGTGGCCAGGAGCTCGCGCTGGTCGAATTTCTGCTTGGTGAGATAGGCCCCGGCGCCCAGTTCCAGGCCGCGCCGGATGTCCTCCTCATCGGCGCGGGAGGTCATCAGGATCACCGGCAGCCCGGCGAGGCGCGGATCGTTCTTGATGGCCTGGAGGAGCCCGAAGCCGTCCATCCGTGGCATCTCCACATCCGCGAGCACCAGGTCGATCACGGCTTCGCCGCCGCGCAGGAGGTTCAGCGCCTCCACGCCGTCCACCGCCAGCAGGACGCGGTAGCCCTGCGCCTCCAGGATGCTCTTCTCCAGGGTCCGGGTGGTGATGGAATCGTCTACCACCAGGATGCCGGCGCGCTCGCCGGCTTCCGCATTTCCCGCCGGGGCGCCCGGGCGGGGCAGCAGGCCGAGCGTGTCGCCCCGGACCCCGCCGGACTGGCCCCCGGTTTCTCCCTGGGCGCCATATCCTTCGCCGGCGCCGCCCATGCCGCGCAGCCAGCGGTCCATCAGCCCTTCGGGGCGCAGCAGCGGCACCAGGCTTCCCGCCGGCAGGACCAGGCCGGAGACCAGGGCCGGGTCCAGCCCCCAGCCGCCGCCCGCGCCCATATCCGCCGCCGAGACGGGCAGTGTCCGCACGTCGGACAGAGCCTCCACCGCGAGCAGGCAGCGCCGCTCCCCGGCCCGCAGCAGGACCATGCTCAGATGGCCGGCCTCGACGGGCAGCCGGGCGCCGGGGACGCCGAGAAGGGAAGCGAGGTTCGTCACGGGCAGCATAACGTCCCGCCCGCCCCATGCGATGCGGGTGGCGAGATGGCCTTCCGCCCATTGCAGCGCCGCCTCGGGCAGGCGCAGCAGCCGTTCCACCCCATGGGTCGGCAGGGCCAAAGGATGGCCGCCGGCTTCCAGCAGCAGAACGTTCTGCCGCGTGGCGGAGAAGGGCAGGTCGATCACCACCTCCGTCCCCCAGGGATGGCGCCGGCGCATCAGCGCATGGCCGTGCAGCGCCCGCGCCGCCTCCGCCACCACCGACAGGCCGATGCCGCGCCCCGACAGCCGGCCCACCGTCTCGGCAGTGGAGAAGCCGGGCTCGAAGACCAGGGCGAGGAGGCGGTCCTCGGCCGGAGGAGGCGCCTCGGTGCTACGGGTGGGCAGCAGGCCCTGGCGCACCGCCTGGGCCTCGATGCGCTCCAGGTCCGGCCCGGCGCCATCGTCGAAGACACGCAGCCGCAGCCGGCCGCCGCCCAGCTCGATGCGCAGCCCGACCTCGCCCCGTTCCGGCTTGCCCAGGGCCCGCCGCCGCTCCGGCGGCTCGCCCCCATGCCCCACGGCGTTGCGCAACAGGTGCAGCACCGGGTCCTTCAGTGCCTGCAGCACGCGGCGGTCGGCCTCTGTGTCCAGGCCTTCCAGCCGCAGGGCGATCTCCCGGCCCTCGGAGCGCGCCAGGTCGCGCGTCATGGAGCCCAGGCCGCCCAGGACGGCCTCCGCCGGGACCAGGGAGATCCGCTGCACCCCCAGGCGCAGGCGGCGCGAGAGCTGCTCGGCGTTCCAGGCCGAGTCCCGGCTCTCGCGGGACAGGGCAGTGAGGTCCCGGCCGAGGCCGGCCAGTGCCAGGTCGAACTCCCGCAGGCGCGCCTCCGCGCCGTTCCCACCGCCCGCCGCCTTCCCGGCCTCTCCGCGCATTTCCTGCCAGTTCCGGCGCAGCCCCCGCAGCCTGCGCTCCAGCCGGCGCAGCGCCTCCGCCTGCCGGTCCTGCCGCTGCAATTCCCCGGACAGTTCGTGCAGCAGGCCGGACAGGGCATCGACGCGCCCAGCCTCGACCCGCAGATACTCACCGCCCGGTACCGGATGCCGCTCGGCGGGCGCCGTTTCCGCCCCCTCGCCGGGCCGTTCCGCCTCGTCGCGCCGCACCGGCACGGCCGCCGGGACCGCCGCCTCCGCCCGGTTCTCCGGCGCGATGCCCAGCAGCGCGTCGAGCGCCGCCAGGGCGGCCGCCGGGGGCGGCGGCCCGTCCTCCCCCGGCGGGGTGGCGAGATGCGCGGCCACCTGGGTCTCGATCGCGTCCAGCCCCTGCTGCGCCACCGCCTGGGCCTGGGCATCCAGCGGCATCCCGCCTTCGCCCAGCCGGGAGAAGAGCGTTTCCAGCCGGTGCGCCAGCTCCTCCACCGCGGGCAGGTCCACCGCCCGGGCGGCACCCTTCAGGCTGTGCGCGCGGCGGAAGATGTCGCGCAGGTCCAGCGGCCGCCCGGCCTCCGCCGCCGCCAGGGCGGCACGGATGGCATCCAGGTGTTCCCGGTGCTCCACCGCGAAGGCGGCCAGCAGTTCCTGGCGGAAGTCGGACATGCGCGCGCGGCCTTCCCGTCCGGTGGTGCCGCGCTCAGAGCCGGTAGCGGTCGGCCAGCGCGACGAGCTGCTGCGCGAGCTGGCTGAGGTTGCTCGCCGCCGTGTCGAGCTGCCGCGTGCTGGCCGCCGTCTGCTGGCTCGCCTGCCGGATGTTGCCCAGCGCGCCCATCACCTGCTCGATGCCCAGTTGCTGCTGGTTGGTGCTGGCCACGATCTGCTGGAAGGTCTGCACGCTTTCCTGGATGCTGCCGGTGATCTCGCGGATCGTGGCATGGGTGGTGTCGGTGCGCGCCTTGCCGGCGGAGACGCGCTTCACCGCCTCCTCCGTCAGCATCACCGAGGCGCTGATGCCGCGCTGGATGTCGCCCAGGATGGAGCGCACCTGCCCGGTCGCCTCCTTGGCCTGGTCGGCCAGCGTCTTCATCTCCGCCGCCACCACGGCGAAGGAACGGCCCTGCTCCCCCGCCGCCGCCGCCTCGATGGCGGCGTTCAGCGCCAGCAGGTGGGAGCGTTCCGAGATGTCGTTCACCGTGGCGATGATCTCGCCGATCGCCTGGGTCTTCTCGCTCAGCGACACGATGTTCGAGGCCACGGCCTCCGCCTGCTCGCGGATCGAATCCATGGCCTGCATCGTGTCGTCCACGGCGCGCAGCCCGGCGCTGCTGTTGCGCGCCGCCGCCTGGGCGGAGGTGATGACCTCCTGCGCCCGCTTGCCGATCTGCGTGCCGGTATGGGTGATCTCGTCGGCCGTGGCCGCGGTCTCCTGCACCGCCGCGAGCTGCTCCTCCACGCCCGCCGCCTGTTCCTGGGTGGAGGCGCGGATCTCCGCGGCGGCGGCGTTGAGGTTCTCGGTCACCTCCCGGCTCTGCCGGGTGAGCTGGCGCAGGCCCTCCACCATCCCGTTCAGCATGGTACCGAGCTGGCCGATCTCGTCCTTGCCGGTGGCGGCCGCGGCGCCCGACAGGTCGCCCCGGCCGACGCGGTCGACGAACTCCATGAAGGCCGAGAGCGGCGCGCTGATGGTCCGGCGCACCAGCGCCGCCAGGATCACCCCGACCAGCACGGCGACGCCCAGCACCGCCAGCACGGAGAAGCGGCTGTCCTCATACGTCCTGGCCACCACGGCCTGCCCGGCCGCCAGGGTTTCGTCCAACTCGGTATCGGCCTGTTGCAGGGCGGTGTCGAGCTCGTGCGACAGGGCCAGGATCGGGGCCGAAACGGCGGTCACGCCTTCCAGGTCGTTGGCGCGGATCGCCGCGAACTGCGTCTCCGTCAGGCCCCGCATCTGACCCAGGATTCCGGCGCCGCGCTCCAGGGACTGGTTCAGGCGCTGCCAGGAGCGCCGGCGCTCCTCCGAGACGGAGTTGTCGCCGAAGCGGCGGGCACGGTCGCGGGCGTCGCGGATCGCGGCCTCCGACCGGCCATGGGCCTCGTTCCAGAGCTTCTGGGAATCGTCGTCCGGCACCGGCCGGCCCAGCGTGCGCAGCAGGAAGCGCGACACCGCCGTGTTGCGCGCCTCCTGCACGGTCAGGCTCTCCGTCCGCACCGCATCGAGCTGGCGCATCATGGCGAGGTCGCGGGTGACGATGGTGTCCGTCGTGTTGCGGACCAGGCTGAGCTGGCTCAGCCCGTACCAGCCGAGGCCGGCGAGCATCAGGATCAAGGCGACGAAGCCGAAAAGGATACGGTTGGCGATCGACACGCGGATTCAGGCTCCCGCAGCGGAGGTGGCGGACAGGAAGGGTTGCAGCAGACGTTCGGGGTCGAGCAGGCCGAGCACCATCTCCCGCGGGCCGAGCGGTCCGGCCGGGACCAGCCCACGCCCGGCGATGGCGGCAGCGCGGTCGTCCCGCCCGCCGGATGGCGCGGCCAGGGGCTGCGGCGTGACCACGCCCAGCGCGCGGTCCACCCGCAGGGCCACCCTCAGGGCTCCTCGCCCCGGCTCGCCACGCAGCAGCAGCAGGTGCCCCGCCGGGCCGTCCACCCCCCGGCCGGCAGGGGGTGGGGCAGGGGGCAGGGCAGGGGGCAGGCCGAGCATCGCCGCCAGGTCCAGCACCGCATAGGGCTGCCCCGCCCGGGCGAAGAACCCCAGCAACGGGGGCGACATCACGGGCAGTCCCACCAGCGCGGTGGCCGGCTGCACGGCGAGCAGCCGTTCCAGCGGCAGGCCGTAGCATTCCCGGCCGAGCGCGCAGGCCAGGATGGGGGGGAGCGCGGCGGGAGCCACGGCGGCCCCCGCCACCCGGCTGTGGCGCGCGGCCAGCCGGGCCGCCCGTTCCTCCAGCAGGCGTGCGGCCCGGGCCTCGCTCAGCCCGCCCACCGCCGGCAGTGCCCGGGGCGCTTCCGCGAGGGCGGCCTCCCCTGGGACAGCGCCGGGGGCCAAGTCCCGTTCAGGAAATCCATGGGTCATGGGCCGGGCGTCAGGACATCGAAAGGCCGAGTTGCAGGCGGGCGAGGGCATGCAGGTTGGCAGCGGTCATCCCATCCCCCTCCTCGACAGGCGTTTCCCCCGGCAGGGCGCGGGCGATCCGGGCGGCGGTCGCGATGGCACGCCGCCCCTCCTGCCGCCGGCCGAGATCCAGCAGCAGCAGGCCGAGCTGGTAGTGCGCGGCCAGGAAGTTCCTGTCCAGATAGAGGGCGCGCCGCAGGGCCGCCTCCGCCTCCGTGGCCTGGCCCAATGCGCGGGCCAGCAGGCCGTCATAGAAGTGCGCCGCCGCCCGCATCGGGTCCTCGCGGAGGGCGGCGGCGCAGGCGGCGCGCGCCGCTTCCGTCTCGCCGCGATTGGCCAGTTCGCGAATCCGTTCGAGCGCCGTCGGACCCCCTTCGGTCGCCGGCATGGCCGGGGCGGGGGGCACAGGTTCCGGCAAGGGGAGAGGCGCCGCCATCGCAGCCCTGGCCCGGCTGGCCCCGGCCCAGACCGCTGGCACGAAAAGCGGTGCCGGATCGGCGGGGGCTTCCGGCCCCGAACTCTGCCACGGCATTTTCCATGGCTGACTCCAGGGCGGCACGAGGGGTGTCGCACCGGCCATCTCGGGCGGGGCTGCCTCCGCGCCGGCCCCGGATGCCTCCCCGGATGCTTCCTGGCCGGATGCTTCCTGGAACGAGGCGGCGGGGCGGCGGTAAGCCACGGTGCCCGGCAGTTGCTCCACCGACAGGAAGGCGGCGAAGGCCGGGTTGGGCTCGGCATGGCCCAGCAGCATCCAGCCCTCCGGCGCCAGCCTGTCCCCCAGGGCCCGGACCAGCCGCGTCACGGTGTCCGGATGGAAATAGATCAGCACGTTGCGGCACAGGATGAGGTCGAAGCCACTCAGGTTCAGCGGCGCGGCGGGGTCCAGCAGGGAAAGGAGGTTGTGCCGCTCGAACCGCACCAGGGCGCGGAACGGCGGCCGCAGCTGCCAGCTCCGCCCGGAAGGGTCGGGCGCGAAGTCCTGCGCCCTTTCCCCGGCCGCTAGGCTGCGCAGCGCCCAGGCGCTGAAGCGGGCCTCCCGGGCCGTGGCCAGGAAGGATTCGTTGATGTCGGTACCCAGGATGCGGCAGCGCCAGCCGCCGATCTCCTTCCCGAGCAGGCGGTGCAGCAGGATCGCGATGGAATAGGGCTCCGCGCCGGTGGCGCAGCCGGCACTCCAGATCCGCAACTGCCGCGTCGCGCGGTTGCGCCGGATCAGCTCGGGCAGGATCCGTTCCTGCAACGCGGCGAACTGTTCCGCATAGCGGAAGAAAAAGGTCTCCCCGATGGTGATCTCGGCTTCCAGCGCCGACCATTCGGCCTCCCCACCCAGGGGGTCGTCCAGGCGGCGGAGATAGGTCTCGCTGGAGGGCGAGGCCGTGGCGCGCATCCGGCGCAGCAGGCGTTCCCAGAGAAGTTCGTTCTTGTCCTGGTAGTAGAAATGCCCCGTGCGCTGGATGATGCGGCCCTTGAGCTCAAGGAAGGCCGCGTCCGGCAGCAGCGTCGGCACGCCGGGGCGGCCGTTCATGACGGCGCGGCCCATTCCTCCAGGCGGCGCCGGGCCTGCGCTTCCAGCTCCGCCAGGGTGGCGCGCTCGCGCTCCATCAGCAGCCGCTCCGGCGCCAGGAGGCGGGCGAAGCCGTCGGGCAACGCGACCTCGGCCTCGGCACAGCCGTTCAGGCTCTGCTCCGCCGGCACTGCCTGCAGCCATTGCCGCGGCACCCGCACCACGTCCAGCACCCGGTCCACCAGCAGCGCGAGGCGATCCCGCCCCTCGCCGAGCAGGATCAGGTGGCGGTAGATGCCGGCCGCGGGGCTCTCCTCCGCCCGGATCTCCGCCTCCGGCTCCAGCAGGCGCGACAGGCGAAGCACGGCCACCGCCTCGCCCCCCAGGTTCAGGAAGCCAGCCAGGAGCCGTGGCAGGCCGGGCGGAGCCCAGAGGCGCGGCAGGGGCAGAAGCTCCCCGACCGCCTCCCGGCGCAGGGCCAGCCGCGTTTCCCCCACGGCGAAGAGCACCAGCTGCTCGGTCCGGGCAAGGGACAGGTTCGGATCGGACAGGGAGGCGACCAAGGAAGGAAAAGGCTCCGCAGCAAGGCTGGCAGGTGGCGGATCGGCGCAGACCAGGGATCAGGCCAGCATGCCACAGACGGCCCGATGCATCCAAGGAGCCATCAGGAATCGCATTTCGTAAAATAAATTCAGCCAATGGCTGAAGATACGGGATGGAATATGCCCCCCGGGGGCGGCGGGAACCACCAGCGCCCAGGGGCTTCCCGCTCCGTTACGAGGCTCTGGCCGTCCGGCGCAGTGATCCGGGCTGGAGGGCTATCTGGCGAAGCTCCGGCGCGGCGGAGGCTATGAGTTCGGCCTTTCGATCGAGGCCAGCCGCGTGCTGGTGGGCATGGCGCTGAGTGCCTTCCACCACGAGGTGCTGACGGGGTAGAGGGCGGAGGTCCCGGAAGCGGAACTGCAAGGCCGGATCGACCGCGCGGTGCGGATCTTCCTGAAGGGAAGCCGGGCGGAGGCGCCGCGACGCGGTTGACTGCACCCCGGCTTCCGATAAACCGCCTGCGTCCGGTGGGCTGACCCACGGGGGAGCATCATGGCCCTCCCAGGTGCCTTCCACGTCTTCGCGGGCGTGGTGGAATGGTAGACACAGACGACTTAAAATCGTTAGCCTTCAATGGCTTGCCGGTTCGAGTCCGGCCGCCCGCATCCTCTTGGCACAGGGCGTAGCGACCGGGCTCTCCCGACCGGTTCGCCTCACACCGCGCCGGGTCCGTGCCCTTCCTCTCCGGGGCGGCTCCAGTGGAACATCAACTCGTGCTTGTTGTAGACGCCGTGGGTCAGGCGGGCGCCGGGGATGGCGGCGAATTCGGCCGCCGTGTCATGGTCCGTGCTGCCCTGGAACTTGATGGTGCAGAGCATGTGCCGCGCCTTGCCGGCCTCGATCCAGCGCCGCACCAGTCCCAGCAGCCGGGCCGGATAGCAGATCACGTCGCTCAGCAGCCAGTCCACCTCCGGATGCGTGCGCGGGTCCAGGCCGAAGGCGCTTTCCTGGCGCACGGAGACGCCGGGCATGGCGGCCACGCGCGGGTCGAGCGGGGCCTTGTCCACCGCCACCACGCGTGCGCCCAGTTTCGCCAGCGCCCAGGTCCAGCCACCGGGACAGGCGCCGAGGTCGAGGCAGGAATCGCCCGGCCCGGGCCAGTGGCGGGCCGCCAGGAAGGCTTCCCAGAGCTTCAGATAGGCGCGGCTGGGCGGCCCCTCGTGGTCCTCCACCAGCACCGGCGCGCCGGTGGGATAGGGGCTGGTCTTTTCCGGGCTGGCCAGCATCAGCTCCGGGCGCAGCAGCGTCCATCCGCCCAGCGGCGCGGTGGGGACGGGGGCGGGAAAGGCCACGGGCCTCGCCTTGACCGGAGGCAGCGCCGCCTCGATCAGCGCGGCGCGGCGATGGTTCCCCGTGGAACACAGGGCCCAGTTGCGCTGGATGGCGCGCAGCGCGCTGGCCGCCCCCTTGATCGAGGGGACCGGCAGGAGGCGGGGCGCCGTCCAGACATCCAGCGCCCAGGGACACGTCACCGCCGCATCGGGCGAAAGCGCCAGTTCCCCCTGCCAGCCCGACAGGCGGACACCAGCCCGGCGCAGCGTTTCCGTCAGGTCCGCCTCGAAGCCCGGATGCGCGCGGTACACGGCCCGGACCCCGGCATGGCTCTCGGGCGGCAGAGCGGGATCGGCCGGTGCACCCGCTGGAACGGGAGGTGACGGGGCGCGGGAGAAGGTCATGAGGGGGCCATTAGCCCGGCGGGCCGCCGCCGTCAGCCCGCCAGATCGGTCCGCCGGCAGAACCCGCCGCAAGCCCGGCGGGCGAGGCAGGAGAAGGTCAGGGACGCCATCGCGCGCGAAGTGCCGCGGCCCGGAGCAACCGCGCGGCCGTCCTGCTCGTTCTGCTCCCGGTCCGGCAACGCGCTCCCATCGCCCGGACCGGGGGCAGAACGAGGTTTCGGTGACATGCTGCGCAGGATCTGGGCTCTGATCACGGATACGGTAAGCGGCTACATCGCCGATTCCTGCCTCAGCCGCGGCGCCTCCATCGCCTACTACACCATCTTCTCCGTGGCGCCGCTGATGATCATCGCCACCGCCATCGCCGGCTTCTTCTTCGGCGAGGAAGCGGTGCGCGGCGCCCTGGACGACCAGTTGCGCGGTCTGGTCGGGGAGCAGGGCGCCGCCACCATCCAGGACATGGTCAAGGGTGCCAGCGACAGCACCAGCGGCACCATCGCCACCGTGGTCGGCCTCGTGACCCTGCTGCTGACCGCCAGCGGCGTGTTCGGGGAGCTCCAGGGCGCGCTCAACGCCATCTGGAAGGTCGAGCCGGATGCCGACGAGGACACCACCGAGACCGTCAGCCGCCTGGTGCGCGCCAAGGCCGCCAGCATGGGCCTGGTCGCCGCCACCGGATTCATCCTGCTGGTCTCGCTGGCGGTCAGCGCCGGCATCTCCGTGCTCAGCACCTGGCTGCAGGGCCGGCTGCCCGAGGTCACGCTGCTGATGTCGCTGATGAACTTCGTGATCTCGCTGGGGATCATCACGCTGCTGTTCGGCGCCATGTACAAGATCCTGCCGGATCGCCGCCTGCCCTGGCGCGATGTGGCGATCGGTGCCTTCACGACCGCGCTGCTCTTCACGATCGGCAAGTCGCTGATCGGCTGGTACCTGGGCAGCAGCAACATGGCGACGACCTATGGCGCGGCCAGTTCCGTGATGATCGTGCTCCTCTGGGTCTATTACTCCTCCCAGATCTTCCTGCTGGGGGCCGAGTTCACCCGTGCCTATGCCGGGCTGGAAGGCAGCCAGCAGCATGCTCCCGTGCCGGCCGATCCGAAGGCGGCGGGGCGGAAGATCGCGGCTCCGGCGCCCGCTTCGAGCGTCGTCCAGCCGGCCCCGCTGGTCACGCGGGAAGGCGCCTTGTGGCGCGTGGCGGGCGTGCTGGGCGTCACCCTGGCGGCCGGACGCGAGATCCGGCACGGGCGCCGCCCCTGGCTGGGCCTGTTCCGCCGCTCGGCGGGCGGCTAGGGGCGCCCTTCCTGCATTCCTGCCTGTCGTGCTTTTGGCCTGGGGAAAGGCGGCGCCTCTCCCCGGGGCCAGTCATCCGGGGGCCGGTTCGGGGGCCGGTCAGATCAATGCCGGCAGCAGGGCCGAACCGATCAGGGCCACGACGGCCGGGGCGATCACCAGGCGCGGGGCATAGGACAGCAGCAGCGCCAGCATCAGCGCGGCCGCGGTCAGAAGGCCGGTCCAGAGCGTGATGCCGGGCCCGGCCCCGTGGGCGAGCGATACCGGCAGGAGCGATGCCGCCAGCAGCAGCCATCCACCCCAGGCAAGGCCGTGCCGCCGGCGTGGCGGGATCCGCCGCACCCCGAAGACCTGCTCATGATGGCGCTCCATCGCGAGGCAGAGCCCGGCAAAGCCGGCATAGGCTAAAGCGAAGCTCAGGGGGACAAAGCTCAGCCCGGTCACGATCCGGCCTCCGCCGGGAGGGCTTCCGCCGTGGGGCGACGCTGCGCGGCCCGTCGCCGTGGGGGCGTGGCCTGGTGCCGTGCCACCTTCCAGGCGATGGCGCCCAGGCCCAGGCCGAGCGCCAACAGGCCGAGGTCGAACCAGACGCGCACCCAGTCCCCCGCCGCCAGGGTCTCGGTCAGGGGGCGTTGCCCCAGCAGCAGGTTCCCAACCGGCAGGGCGGCGAAGAGCAGGGCCGCGAGGGTGAACTGCTCCACCCAGCCCCGCCGCCCACGCCGCAGCAGCGGATGCAGGCAGCAGGCGCCCCAGGCGAGGAAGAAGGCATGGATCTCCCACTCGGCACGCCCGGCCATGTCGGCCGGCAGCAGCCGGTTGGCCCAGAAGTAGGCCGCCATGGCCACGGGCAGGCCGCCGATGGCCGCGAGGTTCAGATGCTCGACCAGCCGCGTGCCGAAGCCCGGCTTGCCCTTCTTCGCGGCCTGCTGCCGCTGCTTGACCGCCCAGAGCAGGCAGCCCGTGGCCACCATCGTCGTACCGGCGAGGCCGGACAGGATGAACAGGCCGCGCAGCAGGGGGCCCGCGAAACGGCCGAGATGCAGGCCATACATCACGCCGCGTGTTTCCATCACGGCGCCGGACTGGTCCTGGACGGAGATCAGCTTGCCGGTCGCGCCCTCGAAGAGCAGGCTCTGCATGGCGGTGGAGATGCGGTCGGCATCCCGCCGGACGAGCTGGATCGTGGCGCTGGCGTCGCCGGCATTGCTCACCGTGATGCGCCCCACCTCCCCGCCCTGCCAGCGCTGCCCGGCCTGTTCCAGCAGGGGCGCCAGCGGCACGAGGGGCGCTGCCTGCCCGGATGGCCGGAGCGCGGGCGGGTTGCCGAAGAGTTCGGCGTTGAAGGCGTTGCGGCCCTCGGGATAGGTGCGGTCGATGCCCCAGGGCATGAGCATCAGCATGAAGATCACCAGGCCCGTGTAGGTGATCATCAGATGGAAGGGCAGCGCGAGCACGGCGCCGAGATTGTGCGCGTCGAGCCAGGAACGATGGCCCTTGCCGGGGCGGAAGGTGAAGAAGTCGGCGAAGATGCGGCGATGGGTGATGACCCCGCTGACGATGGCCACCAGCATGAACAGCGTGCAGAAGCAGATGATCCATCGTCCCCACAGCACGCCGATGTAGTGCAGCTCGAAATGGAAGCGGTAGAAGAAGTCGCCGCCCATGGTCTTCCGCATCTCGACCGGCTGCCCGGTGGCCGGATCGAGGAGCTCGCTCTGGAAGCCGCGGCCGGAGGCCGCCGGGGCCCGCCAGAAGACGCGGGTCACGCCTTCCCGCGCATCGGGCAGCGTGATGAACCAAGCGGGCGAGCGGGGCGCCTTGGCCTCCAGATAGGCCACGGCGGCGATGGCCGCGTCCGGGGCGCTGGTGCTGGAACGCGCGATCTCAGGCCGCATCCAGTAGGAGATCTCGGGCCGCAGATAGGCGGCCGTGCCGGTCAGGAAGACAGCGAACAGGACCCACCCGACCAGCAGGCCCGACCAGGTGTGCAGCCAGGCCATGCACTGGCGGAATCCCTCCTTCACGGCGCATTCCCCTGAAGCAGGAGCAGCCCCAGCAGCGGGGCCGCCACGATGGCGAGGCCGGTCCAGGCCCGCAGGGCCGAGCGCGCGGCGAAGACCCATACGACCGCTCCGGCATACACGGCGAAGCTTCCCATCATCCCCGCCAGCACCGCATCCATGCGTGCCATGGGCAGCATGGCCACGGTGGTGGCGAAGAGGGCGGACAGGGCGTAGCCGCCGGGCAGGGCCGCCAGGACGCGCAGGAGGATATCCAGCCTGCGGCGCCCCTCCGGCCCCATCCCCCGGACGGGCCGCAGCCAGGAGGCGGACAGAAGGGTTCCGCCCTGCCGCATCGCTGCCATGGTCAGAAACGGTACCGGATGGAGCCGGTGACCGTGCGGCCATAGCCGTACCAGCACCAGGCATAGCCATAGCAGCTCGCGACATAGCGCGTGTCGGCGAGGTTGCTGATGTTCACCGCTGCCTGCATGCCCTTCAGCTCCTGCATCGCCTGGCCCAGATCGTAGCGCAGGGCGGCGTCGAACAGCGTCACGCCCTTCACCTTGAAGGTGTTGGCGTCATCGCCCCAGCTCGGGCCGAGGTAGCGCACGCCGCCGCCGAGCCCGAGCCCGGACAGGAAGCCGCTTTCCGCCGGCACGGTGTAGTCGAGCCAGGCCGAGGCGGTGTGCTTCGGCTGCGCATAGGGCACCTTGCCCTGCAGGCTCACCACCGGCCCGGTCGAGCCCGGCACCGCCGGATAGATGCCGTAGTCCCGGCGCGTCGTGGTGTTGCTCTTGGTGTATTCGATGTCGAGATAGGCATAGGCGGCGGTGAAGCTCAGCCCGTTCCTCAGCTCGCCCTTGGCCTCCAGCTCGACGCCGCGCGAGCGCGTCTCGCCCGCCTGCACGCTGTAGTTCGGGTTGACGGGATCGGTGGTCAGCACGTTCTGCCGCAGCAGGTCATAGACCGCGGCGCTGAACAGCAGACCGCTGCCCGGCGGCGCATAGCGCAGACCGGCCTCGTACTGGCGGGAGGAGATGGGCTCGAAGGGCCGCAGGAGGCGGTCCGTGCCGCTCGTCGGCTCGAAGCTCTCCGTGTAGCTGACATAGGGCGCGAGGCCGTTGTCGAAGAGGTACACGGCCCCGGCGCGGCCGGTCCAGGCGTCGTTGGTCTGGCGCGGGTTGCTGGTCAGCCGGCCCGTCGCCACCGAACGGTTCTCGGTGGTGGAATCGTACCAGTCGCGCCGCCCGCCGAGCAGGACGACCAGCTTGCCGAGCTTCAGCTGGTCCTGGAGATAGATGCCGCTCTGGTTGGTGCGCTGGCTGGCATAGGTGCTGAAGCCCGGCCAGACCGTGTTCTGCCCGCTGTAGATCGGGTCGAACAGGCTCTGCCGCCGGATCGTCGCCCCCGCTGGCGTGTTGTAGAGGGCGGAGCCGGTATAGGTGTCCTGCAGGATGCGCGTGTAGTCATAGCCGGCGAGGACCGTGTGCTGCACCGGCCCCGTGTCGAAATTCGCCTGGATCTGGTTGTCGATGTTGAAGACGTCGAAATCCGCGTCCGTGCCGTAGACCGAGCGGACCGTCTGCGTCATGTCCGGCGTCACCGCCGAGCCGTAGAGGCTGCGGTACTCGCCCTTCGTGTGCATGTAGCGGAAGTTCTGCCGCATCGTGAACACGTCGTCGATCCGGCGTTCCGCCAGATAGCCGATCTGGTAGTGCTCGCGGTTCAGCCGCTCGAAATCCGGGTCGCCGTCATAGTAGCGCATGCGGATGCGCCCGTTCGGGTTGGGCAGTGCCGAGCCCCAGGCGGGCACGCCGCCATAGGAACCGCCCTCCGGGTCGCGCTGGTAATGGCCGAGCAGCGTGATCCGTGTGTCGGCATCCGGGCGCCAGGTGAGCGAAGGGGTGAAGAAGTAGCGCCGCACCCGCGTCTCGTCGAGTTCGCCGTCGCCCTCGGCATAGGAGCCGATGAAGCGTCCGAGCCATTCCCCCCGCTCGTCCAGCCTGCCGCTGACATCGCCGGCGAAGCGGACATAGTCGCGCGTGCCCGCCTGCAGCAGCACCTCCCTGATGCGCTCCTCGGTAGGCCGCTTGCTGATGGCGTTGATCAGCCCGCCGGGCGGCGTGCTGCCGAACAGCACCGAGGCCGGGCCGCGCAGCACGTCGATCCGTTCCAGGCGATAGGTGTCGAGGCTGGGATTCGCATCCCGCCCGCCGGCCAGGCGCAGGCCGTCCAGGAACTGCGTCGGGGAGTAGCCGCGAATCGTCATCTGGTCGAGCCGCACGGCCGCCGAGCCGCGCGTCTCCGGCACCACTCCCGCAGTGTAGCGCAGCGCCTGGTTCATGTTCTGCGCATCGCGCGCCCGGATCTCGTCGGCGGTGATCACGGAGATCGACTGCGGCGTCTCGATGATCGGCGTGTCCGTCTTGGTGCCGGAGGCACTGACCCCGGCCACGAAGCCGCGCACCGGGCTGGAGCCGGTCTCCGTCCGGCCTTGCACGGTAACCTCCGGCAACGTCACGGCAGAGCCGCCGGCGCTTTCGGTTTCTTGCGCCTGCGCAAGGTTCACGGGAATGGCGACGGCGGCCAGCAGGACGAGCGGAGAGACGCTGCTGCCTTTGCGGCAGAGCGTGATGGAGCGGCGAGGCACTGAAACTTCCCCAGCTATGCAACAATGATTATCATTCTCACATAACACGTATGTCACTTCTGTCCATGAGAGAATGTCGAATGGATGGATCTTCGATGACCAAAATGTCAGTTGCGGGCGGAGGGACAGGCGGGACGCCGGCGAAGACGCATCGGCAGGCCCGTACAGCGTGCGGTTGACCCTCCCGGTGATTTGGCCGACGAGCCGTCAGGCCGGAGGGAATCATGTTTCTGCTGCGCTGGATCAGCTTCCGCGGGCGCCTGTCGCTCGGACGCTACTGGATGACCTACATCCTGCCGCTCTTCGCCCTGTACTGGCTCTTCGTGGGGCTGGATGCGGCGATCTTCGGGGCGCCCTCCTGGCAGCCGGTGCCCTCGCCCGTCCCGGCGGTGCAGGCGGCGGAGGTCTGGCGCTTCGAGCAGCGCTACGTCTTCTATCCCGGCGGCCCGATCACCGGCCTGTGGCTCTGGCTATCCTGGTTGCCCGGTCTCGCCGGCATGACCAAGCGGTGGCACGACAGGGGCCGCAGCGGCTGGTGGAACCTGCTTCTGCTGGTCCCTGTCATCGGCTGGATCTGGCTGTTCATCAGCCTGTGCTGCCGCGACGGCACCCGGGGCCCGAACCGCTACGGCCCCGATCCGCTGGAGGTCCCCGCCCAGGCGGCGCGGGGATAGGGCAGGGCGGATCGCCGCCCCGCCGCGCTCCTCAGCCCTTCTTCTCCACCGTGGTCATGAAGGCGCCGCCGCCGTTGACGAGGCTTGGCCCTTCCAAGCCGGGGCCGCGCCGCGTGGAAAGGTTCAGCAGCGGGAAGAGCAGATCCGCCACGCGATACGCTTCCTCCAGATGCGGGTAACCGGAGGCGATCAGCGTGTCGATGCCGAGCGCCTGATACTCGCGAATCCTCGCCGCGACCGTTTCCGGATCGCCGACCAGCGCCGTGCCCGCGCCGCCGCGGACCAGGCCGACGCCGGCCCAGAGGTTCGGCGCGATCTCCAGCCTTTCGCGCGAGCCGCCATGCAGCGCCAGCATCCGCTTCTGGCCGACGCTGTCGCTCTCCTGCGCCAGCTTGCGCTGCGCCGTGGCGATGGTGTCGTCCGACAGGTGGCGGATGAGGCGGCGCGCGGCATCCCAGGCTTCGCCTTCGGTTTCCCGCACGATCAGGTGCAACCGGATGCCATAGCGCAGACTGCGGCCCAGGGCGGCGGCCCGGCTCCGCACATCCGCGATCTTCTCGGCCA
The DNA here is from genome assembly GCF_023078375.1 of Roseomonas gilardii subsp. gilardii. Lineage (NCBI taxonomy): Bacteria > Pseudomonadati > Pseudomonadota > Alphaproteobacteria > Acetobacterales > Roseomonadaceae > Roseomonas > Roseomonas gilardii. Next base: position 981,409 of record NZ_CP095554.1, read on the forward strand.
CGGCCGCGACGGGCTCTCCCCAGCTGAGGTAGGCATCGGCCTGGGCGGCTGCCAGCGCATGGGCTGCCGGCGACGAGCCGCCAAAGTAGAGCGGCGGGTGCGGGCGCTGCACGGGCGGGAAGGCCAGCCGCCCGCCCTGCGAGGAAAGATAGGTCCCCTCGTGCCGGACCGTTTCCCCGGCCATGAGGCCGCGCCAGATCGTCAGGAAATCATCCGCCTGGGCGTAGCGTTCGTCATGGCCCAGGGTGAGCCCGTCGCCGGCGAGGTCGGCGGGGTTGCCGCCGCAGACGACATTGGCCATCAGGCGGCCCCCGGTGAGCCGGTCCAGCGCCGCGTATTGCCGTGCCGCCTCGCCCGGCAAGGTCAGTCCGGGACGCAGCGCCACGAGGAAGCGCAGGCGCTCGGTGAAGGGGGCGATGGAGGCTGCGGTGACGAGCGCATCCTCGCAGCCATTGCCGGTGGGCAGCAGCACGCCGCTGTAGCCGAGCTGGTCGGCCGCCTGGGCGATCTGGCGCAGGTAGCGGTTGTCCACCACGCGGTGGCCCTTCTCGGTGCCGAGATAGGAGCCGTCCCCGCCGGAGGGCAGGAACCACATCAGGTCCAGCGGTGTCGCCCCGGCACGGCTGTCGGCAAAGGGTTCGGCGTTCATGGGCGGGCTCCGGCGATCTGGCGGGGCGGCGTCCAGACGGCGACGCGGATCTCGATCCGCCGCGGGATGATGCGCAGCGCGGCGAAGCTGTCGGCGATGGCCTGCTGCTGCGCGATGATGGTGTCGTCCATCGCCTGCACGGCATAGACGCCCCGCGCGGCGGCGACGCGCTGCACGGCCAGCGGCACGCCCGTGACCTCCGCCATGATGCGGGCGAGGTCGTCGGGGTTCCGTGCCGCCCAGTCCGCCGCCTCGTTGACGGCGCCGAGCAAGGTGAGGAGCGTGTCGGCGTCCCGATCGGCGAAGGCACGGCTGGCCAGGAAGAAGCTGTTACTCGGGGCAAGGTTCTCGGCCGTCGTCAGGACGCGTGTCTCGGGCTCCTGCTGGGCGATGGCGAAGAAGGGGTCCCAGATGGCCCAGGCATCGATGCTGCCCTGCCGGAACGCCGCCGCCGCGTCGGAGGGCTGCAACTGCACCGCCTGGATGTCGCCGGGGCCGAGGGAGACCGAAGCCAGGGCGCGGACCACGAAGTTATGGGCGCTCGACCCCTTGGTGAAGGCCAGCCGACGGCCTTTCAGGTCCCCCAGGCTCCGAATGGCCGAATCCTTGCGCACGAGGATCGCGGAATTGCGGCCGCTGACGGGCTGGCCGCCGGCATAGAGGAGATCCGCGCCGGCGGCCTGGGCGAAGATCGGGGGCGTGTCGCCGGTCGCGCCGAAATCCACGGCACCGGCGTTCAGCGCTTCCAGCATCGGCGGGCCGGAGGGGAATTCGATCCATTGCGCGGGGATGTTGAGCGCCTCCAGCCGTCGCTGCTGGCGGAGGATCACGAGCGATCCGTTCTTCTGGTAGCCGATGCGGACCGGCGTGGCGGCGCGCGCCGGGGAGGGTGTCAGAAGGGTGGGCGCCGCCAGAGTGGAAGCCAGCGCGGGACCGGCCAGAAGGCCGAAACGGCGCCGGGAAAGCCTCGATGTCACATCCGTCTCCACGTCTGGTTCAGCCCACCGCCCGGTATGGGCCTTCGGCGCTGGGCGTCATGCCCCAAGGGCTACAGGGACGGAGGCGGGATTTCCATGAACGGCGTTTTCAAACTTCGTGCTGTGCAAAGCAAAATCGATGCGCGCGGAAGCGTGCGGGAGAGTTTTCTTCCGGCCTGGATCGCGTGGGCTCCGCGGGATCGCCGGGCGCGGTGGCGAAAGGCGGGCGCCGGGGCTCCGGAGGGGGCCACGGCGCCCGCTCCGGAGCTACGGCTGCAACAGGTCGGCGTGGTAGCGCCGCGCCACATCGGGATGCGAGCGAAGCCGTCCCTTCAGGTAGTTGGCGCCGACGTTGCGGAAGAGCGGGTTCTCCGGATCGCTGGCCGGCCCCTTGGCCTCCGCGGCCAGTTCCGGCGGAAGGTCGAGCAGCGGCACGGTGGCATCCAGCCGCGCACCGAGGAAGAAGGCCACGGAATAGCGGTCCCGCCCCACCTTCGGGCTCACGACACGATGCACCGTCGCCTTCAGATAGCCATTGGAGGCGAGCTCCAGCAGCTCGCCGATATTGACCACGAAGGTGCCGGGGCGCGGCACGGCCTCGACCCAGCCATTCTCCGTTTCCACCTGCAGGCCGCCCGTATCGTCCTGGAGCACGAAGGTCAGCAGCCCGCTGTCCTTGTGCGGCCCCACGCCCTGCGCCGCGTCATCCGTCAGCCGCGCCGGATAGCGGATGATCTTCATCGTCTGATTCGGATTCTCCCGGTAGATCGGCGCCAGGGCATCCGGATCGCCGACCAGCGCCTCCGTGAACGCCTGCACGAGGCGGATGGCGACCCGAGTCAGCTCCGACTGCCATTGCAGAAGCAGGGGGCGGAGTTCCGGCAGGGCCTTGTCGGGCCAGAGATTGGGGCCCTGGAGGCGTGCCCAGGGCGGCGAGTCCGGCCCGATGGGCAGCGCCTCGCGCTCCGAATGCACGTCGAACTGCTCCCGCCAGTCCGGGCGGCCACGTGTCAGTTCCAGTCCGGCGCGGTTGTAGCCGCGGAAATGCGGCGAGTGGATCATCTGGACCTTCAGCTTCTCGGCCTCCGGCAGGGCGAAGAAGCGCCGGGAGATGTCGCGCACCTCCGCTTCCAGCGCCTCGGACACACCGTGCCCCGAGAGGTAGAAGAAGCCCACCTCCCGCGCGGCATGGCGCAGCTCCGCGAGAAAGGCGGCACGCTCCTCCGGCGTGCCGTCGAGGCGGCGAAGATCGAGGAGAGGCAGGTCCGGCCTGGGGATGGCCGGAACGGTGTCGACTTCGTCTGTGAAGGACATGTCGCGTTTCCCTTTCTGTTTCCGTCAGGCGGCTTCCGCCAGCCGGCCGGCGGCATCGAGGCCCTGCGCCAGATCGGCCAGGAGATCCACCGGGTGTTCCAGCCCGATCGAGAGCCGCACATAGCCCGGCGTCACGCCTGTCAGGACCTGCTCCTCGGCCGAAAGCTGGCTGTGGGTGGTGCTGGCCGGATGGATCGCCAGGCTGCGCGCGTCGCCGATATTGGCGACATGGTAGAACAGTTTCAGGGCGTCGATGAAGCGGCGCCCGGCGTCGAGGCCCCCCGCCAGCTCCAGCCCGACAAGGCCGCCGAACCCGCCGCGCAGGACGCGCTCGGCCCGGGCGCGGGCCTCTCCGTTCTGCAGGGAGGGATGGATCACCCGCGCCACCTCCGGGCGGCGCGACAGCCACTGCGCCACCACGGCGGCCGTTTCGCTGTGCCGCCGGATGCGCAGGGGCAGCGTCTCGACGCCCTGGAGGATCTGGAAGGCGTTGAAGGGCGAGAGCGGGGCGCCGAGATCGCGCTGGACCGAGGAGCGCAGCGCCGCCAGATAGGGGGGCACGCCGAGCTGCGGTGCCGCCTGGGTCCAGACCGTGCCGTGGTAGCTCGGGTCGGGCGTGTTGAGGGCCGGCTGCCGTTCCGGCACCGCGCGCCAGTCGAAGCGCCCGCCATCCACCACGGCGCCGGCGATGCTGGTGCCATGGCCGCCGAGATACTTGGTGGCGGAATAGATCACGATGGCCGCCCCGTGATCCAGCGGCCGGGCCAGCAGGGGCGCGGCGGTGTTGTCGAGGATCAGGGGAATGCCGAGCGGCCGCCCGATCGCCGCGACCTCGGCGATCGGGAAGACGACCAGCTTCGGATTGGGCAGGGTCTCGCCATAATAGGCGCGCGTGCGCTCGTCGGTGGCGCGGCGGAAGTTCTCCGGCTCCGCGGGATCGACGAAGCGCGTCTCGATGCCGAAGCGTGACAGGGTGTTGGCGAAGAGGTTCCAGGTGCCGCCATAGAGGTCGGTCGAGGAGACGATGTTGTCCCCCGCCCGCGCCAGCGCCAGCACCGAGAAGGCGGAGGCCGCCTGTCCCGAGCCGAGCGCCAGGGCCGCGGCGCCGCCCTCCAGCGCGGCCAGGCGCTGCTCCAGCGCATCGACCGTCGGATTGCCGGTGCGGGAGTAGATGTAGCCGAGCTGTTCCAGCCCGAAGAGGCGGCGCGCATGTTCGCTGCTCTCGAACTGGTAGGAGGTGGTCTGGTAGATCGGCACCGCCACCGCGCCATGCGTGGGGTCGGCACGCCAGCCGCCATGCAGGGCCAGGGTGTCGGGATGCAGGGAAGGCTCGGACATCGGGATCTCCTTCAGCCCTGGGTGGAAGGAAGGAGGCTGGTGTCGATCGCCTCCCGGACGTCGAAGCGGCGGGACACGATGCCGTAGGTGGCGCTGCGGTCCACGGCCTCCTGGAACTCCCGCAGCAGGGCTTCGTCGAAGGGCACCGCGCGCGTGTTGTTCACCGCATAGGCGCGTTCGACCACCGCCTCCGGCTGCCGCGTCAGGCGTGCCGTGACCTGGGCGTATTCCCGCAGGTTTCCGCCGGCCCATGCCCAGCCCTGGCGGTTGCGCGCGACGAAGTCGGCGAGGAGCGGCCGCTTGTCGCGCAGCGCGGTCTCGCTGGTGGCCAGGAAGCTGGCGCTCGGGGTCAGGCCGCGTGCATCGGCCAGGACCCTCGCGCCGAACTGCAGCACCTCCAGCGAGGTGAAGGGCTCCCAGACCGACCACGCATCGATCGCGCCGGAGCGGAAGGCGAGCGCCGCCTCCGCCGGCAGCAGCCAGGCGATCTTCACCTCCTCCGGCGCGACGCCATGGGCCTCAAGGATGCGGAGCAGGGAGTAATGGGTCCAGCCACCGCGCGCCGCCGCGACGCGCCGGCCACGGAGATCGGCGACGCTGCGGACCGGCCCGTCGCCCCGCACCACGATGTTCTGCGACGCGCCATCGGAGCGCGTGGCGCCGACGGCCTTGATCGGCGCGCCATTGGCGTAGACGGAAAAGAAGTTGAGGTCGCCCATCGAGCCGATGTCGATGGCATCGGCGTTCAGCGCCTCCAGCAGCGGCTGGGCGGCGGAGAACTCGCTCCAGGCGATGCGGTAGGGCAGGTCCCGGGTCACGCCCGAAGCCTCGAAGAGCGATTGCAGCCCCCCTTTCTGGCTGCCGGCGCGAAGCGTGCCGGCCGGGGCGGCGCGCAGCACCGCGGGGGCGGCCAGCAGGGCGGCGGAGGCGGCGACGAGGCCGCGGCGGGACGCGATCATCCTGTTCTCGCCCCTCACTCGGCCGCCACGGTGCGGACCGGGACGCTCAGGCGGCGCCTGTCCTGCGCCTCCGCCAGTTCGCGCAGCAGCGGGATGAGTTCGCGCCCGTATTCGACGGCATCCGGCAGCGGGTCCCAGCCGCGCAGGATGTAGTGGCTCACCCCGAGTTCCCGGTAGCGCAGCATGGCACGCGCGACCTGCTCCGGCGTGCCGACCAGGGCGGTGCTGTTGCCGCGCCCGCCCAGCACCCCGGCCATGGCGGTCCAGAGCCGCTCGTCCAGCACCTCGCCGCGCTGCGACAGGGCGACGAGGCGCTGGGAGTTCACCGCCTGGCCGGCGGGGATCAGCCCGCTGCCGCCGGCCCGTTCCAGCTTGGCCAGGGCGCGCTCGCGGATATGCCGGGCACGGTCCCAGGCCTCGGCCTCGGTGGCGCCCAGGATCGGGCGGTTGGACCAGGAGAAGGCCAGCTCCCGCCCCTGCGGCAGGCCGGCGCGCAGCCGTGCCAGCATGGCCGCGGTCTCGGCCAGTGGCTCGCCGAACAGGGCGTAGACATCGGCATGTTTCCGCGCGACGTGGAGCGCGGCATCCGAGGCGCCGCCAAAGAAGATCGGCAGCTTGGGCTGGATCGGCCGCACATCGGACCAGGCCTGCTCGACCGAGTAGAACTCGTCCACATGGTCGAAGGGTTCCGTGGCGGTCCAGGTCTTCCGCACCACCTCCAGGAACTCGTCGGTGCGGCGGTAGCGTTCGGAATGGCTGGCATGGTCGCCATCCTTGCGCTGGTCGGCATCCTCGCCGCCGGAGATCACATGCAGGGCCAGGCGGCCGCCGGTCAGGTTCTCCAGCGTCGCGATCTTGCGCGCCGCCAGGGTGGGCGAGACGAAGCCCGGCCGGTGCGCCAGCAGGAAATGGATGCGCCTGGCCACCGAGGCGGCATGGGCCAGGACCAGGAAGCCGTCCGCGGCATTGGTCCAGTAGCCGGCCAGGACGCGGTCGAAGCCGGCCTGTTCATGCGCCAGGGTGATGCGTTCGATGAAATCGGGCTGCACGGCGGGGCCGCTCGGCGCCTCCAGGTCGGAGGTCGGGCGGGCCCAGATCATGCCGGTGATGTGCAGGCTCATGCTGCGGTGTTCCTCATAGGGCGTTGGCGGTGCGGGGCGTGGCTGCGCGGGGGCGCCCGGCGATGGGCGCGCTTCCCCGGCATGGGCCACCCGGGCCTCTGGGCCGTCTGGCCTTCAGCCGGGGCGGCCGCGCCGACATCGCGGCCGGGGCGCGAATCCGCGGCCTGGGCCGGGGAACGCCAGTGGGCTCACCGCCCGGCCACCACGGAGGTGCGCGGGGCCTCGCCGGGGATGAGGCCCAGGAGGTTCAGGCCGGCGAGGAACAGGCCCAGCAGCAGGAGGCTGCGCCAGACGATGCCGGTCATGACGGATGGCCCGGGGCACTGTTCCTTTGGGGCCGCACCGTCAGCCCTCCAGCCCCAGCAGGCCCAGGGCCTCGCGCCGCAGGGCGACGAGATGCGGGTCGTCGCGATGCCGGGGATAGGGGCGGTCCACCACCAGCTCCGCCGTGATGCGCGCCGGGCGGGGGCTGAATACCACCACGCGCTGCGCCAGGATCAGCGCTTCCTCGACATCATGCGTCACCAGCAGCGCGGTGAGGCCGGAACGCTGCCACAGGCGCACCAGCTCCGCCTGCATCGACAGGCGGGTGAGGCTGTCGAGCTTGCCCAGCGGCTCGTCGAGCAGGAGCAGGCGCGGGTCGTTCACCAGGGCGCGCGCCAGGGCGACGCGCTGGGACATGCCGCCGGAGAGCTGGTGCGGATAGGCGCTCTCGAAGCCCGTCAGCCCGACGAGGTCGATGGCCTCCTGCACCCGGTGGCCCTGGCGGCGCAGCAGGCCACGCGCCTCCAGCCCCAGCGCGACATTGGCCCGCACCGTGCGCCACGGATAAAGCGTCGGGTCCTGGAAAACCAGGACGCGGGACGGGTCGGGCGCGCTGATCGGCACGCCGTCGCCCAGGACCTGCCCCGAGACGGGCGCGTCGAGCCCGGCCAGCAGCCGCAGCAGCGTGGACTTGCCGCAGCCCGAGGGGCCGAGCAGCGCCACGAACTCGCCCGGCCGCACGGACAGGGACACGTTGTCCAGCACCGGCAGCGGTTGGCCTTCGAGCTGGAAGGCCTGGCTGGCATGGCGGACCTCCACCGCCATGCCCTCGACCAACCCCGGGTCGCGCTCCGTCGCCGGAGCCTCGCGAAGCGCCGCGCTCACCACCGCACCGTCCCCTTCTGCCAGGCGAGGAGCCGGTCGCGGCCCTTGAAGAGCAGCGTCACCAGCGTGGAGCACATCAGCGCCATCAGCAGCAGCGCCGCATACATGTTGCCGTAGGCGGCCCAGCCCTGGGCCCATTGCAGGTACCAGCCGAGGCCAGCCTTCACGCCCAGCATCTCCGCCACCACGAGGACGGAGAAGGAGGCGCCGAGGCCCATGAAAAGGCCGACGAAGACCTGCGGCAGCGTCGCCGGCACGGCGACCTTGAGCACGAGGAAGGTCTGACTGGCACCCAGCGTGCGGGCGATGTCGTAATAGGCCTTGTTGACGCCCGACACGCCGGACCAGGTGAGTACCGTCACGGGGAACCAGGTCGCCAGCGCGACGAGGAAGGTGCTGGCGCTGCCGCTGGTCGGAAAGGCGAAGAAGGCGATCGGCAGCCAGGCCGTGGCGGGCAGCGGCCCGATCAGCCGCAGCACCGGATGCACCCAGTAGCCGATGGCGCGCGACCAGCCGAGCGCCACGCCCGCCACGAAGCCGGCCGCGGCGCCGATGGCATAGCCGCTGACCAGCAGCCAGAGCGAACGCAGCACGCTCTCGCCCAGCCGTGGCCAATCCTCCAGATAGACCTCCAGCAGCCCCTGCGGCGAGGCGAAGAAGGGCAGGGGAAGCAGGGCGAGCTTGGCGGTCAGCAACTCCCAGGCGATCAGGGCCAGAGGCAGGACGGTGAGCCAGGGCCCGGCCGCGCGCAGCTTCTCGCCAGCCCTGCCGAAACGGGTGCCCAGCAGGGTGGAAAGGAGCAGCGCGACGCCCAGAAGCGCGGCACCCAGGGCGAGTTCACGCGTCTGGCCGACCTCGATGGCATCCTCCGGCACAGCGATGACGGCGGCGGCGGCGATCCAGGCGAGGCCGGCCAGGAGGCCGCGCCCCCAGGAGCCGGTCCTGCCGGTGTCGAGCGGGGCGTCGCTGGCCCCGGCGATGGCGGCGCCGCTCATCACGCCCCCAGCACGTCGGCGGTGACGCGCTCGGCGAAGCGCCTGGGATCGGTACCGGCGCGCATCACCCCGACCGACTTCAACTCCTCCGCATAGAGCTCGATCTCCTGCCGGATCGCGCGGCCGGCGGGATGATGGCCATGGGTATGGCTCCGCATCATGGCGATCAGGTCGTCGCGGCTGGTGCTGGCCGGGGCGTAGGTCAGGAAGGTGTCCACCGCCACCGAGGGGTCATGGGCGGCGAGGTCCTGCGCCTCCAGCAGGGCGCGCGTGAGCGCGGCGGCCACCTGCGGCTCGTTTTTGACCAGGGCGCCGCTGACGCCGATGATGCAGCAGGCGCGGTCGGCCCATTCGCCGGACAGGTTGGTGGCGACCTCGACCAGCTTCCGGTCGCGCTGCAGCAGCCAGGCGATCGGGTCGCCTCCGGACACGGCCTGCGCCTCGCCACGCTCCAGCGCCAGGCCGAAGACATGGGCCGGAAAGACCTTCCAGGTGACGTCGCGATCCGGGTCGATGCCACGCCGCTTCAGCAGCATGGAGAAGAAGTTCTTGTCGGCGCCGCCCATATCGGCCGTGGCGATGGTCTTGCCACGCAAGGAGCCGACATCGCCCGTGACCCCGGCGGCGGGGTCGCCGATCAGCCGCATGCAGCCGCCATGCGTGCCGCCGGTGATCTTCACGTCGAAGCCCATTTCCAGCGGCTTGAGCCAGCGCAGCGCCATGCCGACGCCGGCATCCGCCTTGCGTGTCGCGATCGCCTCCAGCAGCGCCTCGGTGGACGAGCCGAAATTGACGAACTCGACCTCCAGCCCATGCTTCGCCAGGATGCCCTGCTTCTGCGCCACCGCGACGGGCGAGGTGCAGATGGCGGTCGCGTTCCAGGCGAGCGTCAGCTTGCGCAGGGCGGTGCCGGGCGCGGCGCCCGGCGCGCTGGCACGGCAGATCGGGGTGCCGCGAAGCAACGCATCCAGCGCATCGGAAGCACCGCCGGCACGGGGCGCGAACCCCATCAGCGGCAGCGACAGGCCGGCAAGGCCCATGGCGCCCAGCAAGGCCCGCCGATCCGGACGGATGGGACCATCACCCCGGGCCCGGCCCTTCGAACTTCCCGACATCCTCTGACCCTCTAAACATCACTGATTCTCGCGTTAATTAGAGAATCACGATTTCAGATAGTCAAAAGGATGCTGGTTCGTAGTTCGCGGCTCTTCTGGAAGATCCGTCCCCGGATGGCCGGCCGTGGAGAATGTCCCGCCCCTGGCCGGCGGCGCGAGCAACCGGGCCGTCGCCATTCTAGCCGATGCGATTGCCCTGCGCGGCGTCGAAGAAATGCAGGCGGGCCGGATCACCGGCGACGCTCACCGTATCGCCCGCGCGGACGCCGCTGCCGCGCGGGAATTCCAGCGTCAGGTTGCGCTCCCCTTCCAGGCCGAGATAGCCGAAGACCTGGCTGCCCAGATGCTCCACCAGGGTCAGCCGCCCCGAGAACCATGCGCTGTCCTCGTCGCAGGGGAAGAGATCCTCCGCCCGGATGCCCATCACGGCGGGACCGGCGGCGGGCACCGGGGCGGGCAGGCGGATCGGGCGCGCGGCGCCGGCGGGCATCGCCATGCTTGAACCGGTGTCGTCCCGATGGAGGTCGCAGGGCATGGTGTTCATCGTCGGGCTGCCGATGAAGCGGGCGACGAACAGCGTGTCGGGGCGGTGATAGAGGTCCAGCGGCGCCCCGACCTGCTCCATCCTGCCGCCGTTCATCACGACGATCCGGTCGGCCAGCGTCATCGCCTCCACCTGGTCATGGGTGACGTAGATGGTCGTCGCCTTGAGGCGCCGGTGCAGCTTCGCGATCTCCAGCCGCATCTCGACGCGCAGCGCGGCATCGAGGTTGGACAGGGGTTCGTCGAAGAGGAAGGCATCCGGGTGACGCACGATGGCGCGCCCCATCGCGACGCGCTGGCGCTGCCCACCGGAGAGCTGCGCCGGGCGCCGGTCGAGCAGGGATTCGATCTTCAGGATGCCGGCGGCACGCCTGACCTCCGCCTCGATGCCGCCGGGCGGCTGGTTCCGCATCTTCAGGCCGAAGCCCATGTTCTCGGCCACGCTCATATGCGGGTAGAGCGCATAGTCCTGGAAGACCATGGCGATGTTGCGCTCGCCGGGTGGCAGGTGGCCGATGCTGCGGCCGCGGATGCTGAGATCGCCGGCGGTGATCTCCTCCAGCCCGGCGATCATCCGCAACAAGGTGGACTTGCCGCATCCGGAAGGGCCCACCAGCACGATGAACTCGCCGCTCTCGATCTCCAGCTCCACCTGCTGGAGCACGTTCAGGGCGCCATAGTCCTTCCGGATGCCACGCAGCGTGATGGCCGCCATGGAACTTCCCTCCTGGCCGGGCGGGGCCTGATTCCATGCCGGAACCACCCCGACCGGCCATTTCGTTGTTGCCTGTCTTGTGTAATATCAATAATGATATTGATATCGAGTGACAAGGAGTTTCGGCCATGGGCGAGGCGGTCCTGGCGCCCCCGAGCCGGGGCGTAACCCGGGGAGGGGCTGGCAAGGCGTCCCTGCCCTTCATGGCGCTGAAGCGGCAGATCATGCTGGGCGAGCTGGAGGCCGGGCAGGTGCTGACGGAACTCGACCTCGCCAGCCGCTTCTCCTGCAGCCAGGGCACGGTGCGGGAGGCGCTGCTCCAGCTCCAGGAGGAAGGGCTCGTCCAGCGCAAGGGCTATCGCGGCACCCAGGTCTCCGCCTGCACGACGGATGAGGCGGTGGAGATGTTCCATATCCGCCAGGCGATCGAGACGCGCGGTATCCGCCGCGCCATGCGCCACCCTTCGCGCGACCTCGTGCCCGACCTGCGCGCCCTGATGCGGCGGATGGAGGAATCCGCCGAAGGCGGGGACGAGCTGGAGCTCGCCGCGCTCGACCGGGATTTCCACCGCCGCCTCTTCGCCGAGGCTGGCCTCGCCGCGCTGGACCCGATCCTGCACCGCTGCCTGGTGCACAACCACCGCTACAAGATCTCCCGCAGCCTCGGCCCGCGTGACCTGCGCCAGACCGCGCTGCGCCACGAGGCCATCATCGCCGCCATCGCGCAGGGCGACACCGAGGCGGCGGCGGCGGCCCTGCGGCACCACATCGCCACCATCGTCGACCTCGGCCCGAACATCTTTCCGGACAGCGCCCCATGAGCGACCTCTCCAGCGAACTGGCCCCGGAGATGCGGGCCCTGGCGGAGCGTGTGGCGGCGGAGGATGGGCCGCAGCCGGACACCACCACCCTGCCGCCGGCCGAGGGGCGCGCCCTGGCGGCCCGGCTGGCGGAGCGGTGGAACCGGAACCTGCCGGCTATGGCCGAGGCGCGCTGGGCCGTGGTCCCGGCCGATCCCGCGCTGGGCACGCCGGAGCAGGAGCTCCTCGTGCTACGGCCGGAACAGGCACGTCCCGGCGCCATCCTCTTCGTCCATGGCGGCGGCTTCGCCTTCTGCGACGCGCGCACCCATGAACGCTGCGCCCGTGGCCTCGCCATCGCTTCCGGCCTGCCGGTGATCCTGCCGAACTACCACCTCGCGCCCGAGCATCCGTTTCCCGCCGGGCTGCGCGACGTGGTCGCGGCGCGCCGGCGGGCCTTCGCCGCCTCCGGCCTGCCGGAGGGGCCGCTGCTTCTCGCGGGGGATTCGGCGGGCGCCAACCTCGCCTTGGCCTCCGAGCTCCATGAGCAGGCGGCGGGTGAATCCCCGGCCGCGGCGCTGCTGCTTTTCTACGGGGTCACGGATGCGGATTTCGGCACGGAATCCTACACCGTCTTCGCCGATGGCCCCGGGCTGACGCGCGCGAAGATGCAGCGTTACTGGAATTTCTACGTCGCCGACTGGGATCGGCGCCGCGACCCGCTCGTGGCCCCGCTGCACGCCCCCGAGGCCGCGCTGCGCAACCTGCCGCCGATGCACCTCATGGCCGCCGGGATCGATCCGCTGCTGAGCGACACGCTGAACTTCGCCGCCCGCCTTCGCGCCCTGGGCCGGGCGGAGGAGGCGACGGTGGTGCCCGGCGTCGTGCACGGCTTCCTGCAGATGTCGGAGCACCTGCCGCAGGCCCGCGAGGCGATCGCCGCCGCCGGCGCCTTCGCCCGGCAGATCGCATGACCGCCGTGCCTTAGCTGCCGCGCGACGGAGTGGCCGAACCGAATACGGCGGCCGGGGTAAGAAACTTGTCTGGGAGGACACGGGAATGATCGCACGACTGCGTGGACTTGCCTTCCGCCGCCCCGCGGCCGGGCGGGGAGCAGGTCAGGGGGCGGGCCGGCGTGGCCTGGGCCGGCTGGCCCTGGCCGGCCTGGCCTTCGCCGGGCTCGCATCCGGCGGCCTCGCCACCCGGGCGGCGCAGGCCGAGACGGTCCGCTTCTGGTACCATGTCGACAATCCGGAAAACCCGATGACGTCGCTGGTGCAGAAGTTCCAGGCGGCCCATCCGGGGATCACGATCCAGGCGGAGAACGTCCCCTGGAACAGCTACTACGACAATCTCTACACCGCGCTGGTCGGGGGCAATGCGCCCGACGCCGCGATGGTGAAGCTCTTCGCCCAGCCGCGCCTCGTGGAGATGGAGGCGCTGGAGCCGCTGGATGCCCGCATCGCCCAATGGCCGGGCAAGGCGGACCTGCTGGACAACCTGCTGAAGCTCAATGCCGGCCCGAACGGCAAGCAGTACTACCTGCCGGTCCAGTATGTGGTGCTCTACCTGTACTACCGGACCGACCTGTTCCAGGCCGCCGGCCTGCAGCCGCCCCGCACCTGCGACGAGTTCCGCGCCGCCGCCAAGGCGCTGACCCAGGCGCCGGACCGCTACGGCTTCGGCTTCCGCGGCGGCAAGGGCGGCTGGGACCAGTGGGGCAGCTTCGTCTTCTCGCGCGGTGCCTCGCTGACCAAGGGCGGGCTGACCTCGCCCCAGGCGGTCGCGGCCAACCAGTGGCTGCTGGACATGTTCCAGAAGGACAAGTCGATCCCGCCCTCCGCGCCCAATGACGGGTTCCAGGAGATCGTCGGTGCCTTCAAGTCCGGCCGCACGGCGATGACCATCCACCATATCGGTTCTGCCAATGATCTCGTCGCGGCACTGGGCGACAAGGTTTCCGCCGTGCCGGTGCCGAGCTGCGACGGCAAGGCCTGGACCTCCTACGGGGACGAATCCCTCGCCATCTTCTCGGCCTCGCGGGTGAAGGACGCCGCCTGGAAATGGATCTCCTTCCTGGCGGAAGGCGAGAACAACGCGGCCTTCATCAAGGCCACCGGGCAGTTGCCGGTGACGCGATCCGCCTCCGCCAGTTGGACGGGGCATCCGAAGCGCTTCGTCGATGCGACCGTCGCCTCGCTGCCCTTCGCCGCCGTGCTGCCGCAGAACTCCGCCACGGCGGATTTCGTGAACACCGAGTGGCAGACGGCCATGCAGCAGGCGCTGACCGGGCGGATCACGTCGCAGCAGATGATGACGCAGCTCGAACAGCCCTTCCGCTGATCGTGCCGGAACAGGGGGGCGGGCGCGTGACCCCGCCCCCGCGAAAGGGAAAGATCCGCATGAGCGAGACCGTTTCCATGGCGATGCCCGGCGGGATGGCGTCGAACGGGTGGCGGGCGCGGGCGATGCTGCGCCTGCGCGCCATGCCCTATCTGCTGCTGGCGCCGGCCCTGCTCGTCACCCTGCTGATCGTCTTCGTGCCGATGGTGCAGGCCGTCTGGACCAGCTTCTACGACCTGGTGCTGTTCCGCCCCAACGCCAGCCGCTTCGTCGGGCTGGGCAACTACCTGCGCCTGCTCTCCGATCCGGTCTTCTGGACGGCGCTGTGGCAGACCGCGCTCTGGATCGGCCTCACCGTGCCGCTGCAGATGGGGCTGGGCCTCGTGGCGGCGCTGCTGCTGAACCAGGACTTCGCCTGGCGCGGCATCGCCCGCGCGCTGGTGGTGATCCCCTGGGCGCTGCCCAGCGTGGTGATCGCGCTGATGCGGCGCTGGATCTACGATCCCAGCACGGGCGTGGCGAACGACCTGCTGCTGCGCCTGTCCATCATCCAGTCGGCGGTGCCCTGGCTGGCCGATCCGGACACCGCCCTCTATGCCGTGATCGCCACCCTGACCTGGCAGGGCTTTCCCTTCTTCGCGGTGATGATCCTGGCCGGCCTCCAGGGCATCCCGAAGAGCCAGTACGAGGCGGCCGCCATCGACGGCGCCTCCCCATGGCGGCAGTTCCGCTATGTCACCCTGCCCGGCCTCGCCCCGGTCCTGGCCACGGCCGGGCTGCTGCGGGTCATCTGGGTGGCCAATTCGATGGACGTCATCTTCGTGATGACCGGCGGCGGCCCCGGCTACGCGACCTATACCTTGCCGCTCTACGCCTTCGTGAAGGCGCGGCAGAACCTGGATTTCGGCTATGGCACGGCCATCGCCGTCACCTTCACCATCCTGCTCGCCGGGATCGTGGCGCTCTACCTCTCCCGCACGATGAAGGAGGCCGAGTGATGCGCCGCCACGGCTTCGCCCGCCGCCTGCTCACCATCCACCTGCCCGTGGCGCTGATCGTGCTGCTGGCGATCGGCCCCTTCCTCTGGATGATCCTGACCTCGCTCACGCCCAGCGCGCGGATCGTGGCCAGCGGTGTGTCCGTCTCCCCGGCCGGATGGAGCGCGGACAACTACCTGCGCCTGCTGCGGCAGACCTCCTTCCTCGGCAATATGGGGCACAGCCTCATCGTCGCGCTCGGGACGGTGGCGGTGGGGCTCACTGTCTCGGTGACGGCGGCCTATGCCTTCTCGCGCTTCCGCTTCCGGGGGCGGCGGCTGCTGATGCTGCAGTTCCTGCTGGTGAACATGTTCCCGGTGGTGCTGCTGATCCTGCCGCTCTTCATCCTGATGCGGAGGCTGGGGCTGCTGGACACGCATCTGGCGCTGATCCTGGCCAATTCTACCGTGGCGATCCCCTTCGCCGTCTGGATGCTGCGCAGCTATGTCGGCGCCATTCCGAAGAGCCTCGACGAGGCGGCGATGATCGACGGCTGCTCGCGCCTCACCGCGCTGCGCCGCGTGGTGCTGCCGCTGGCCCTGCCGGGCATCATCTCCACCGGCATCTACATCTTCATCACCGCCTGGAACGAGTATCTCTACGCCCTGACGCTCGGCGGCAGGAATGTCCGCACCGTCACGGTCGCGATCCAGACGCTGATCGGCGAATACCAGATCGAATGGGGCCTCCTCGCCGCGGGCGGCGTGGTGGGTGCCCTGCCGGTCACGATCCTCTTCCTGCTCGTGCAGCGCCGCCTCGTGGGTGGCCTGACACAGGGCGCCGTCAAGGGATGAAACGGAGCATCATGACAACCGGACCAAGCGATGGAGGGCAGCGCGTGAATCCCGTCGGCCTCGTCTCCATGCAGTATGCGCGGCCCTTCACCGAGGAGCATTTCCACCTCTTCGACCGCATGCGCTCCCTGGGCTTCGACTTCGTCGAGCTGTTGGTACCTGAGCCAGGCGAGATGAACCTCGCCGTGGCCGCCAGGGCGCTGCGCGATGCCGGGCTGGGCGTGGTGCTCGCCGCCCGGGTCAATCTCGACCGCAACCTGTCCTCCGCCGAGGCATCGAAGCACCGCGCGGGCGTGGACTATCTGCGCTACGCCGCGGATTGCGCCGCCGCGCTGGGCGCCACGATCGTCGGGGGGCCGCTGACCGGCAATCCCCTGGTCTTCGCCGGGCGCTCCCCGGCACCGGTGGCGGAGGAGGAACGCCTGGCTCGCAAGGCGCGCTGCGTGGAGGGGCTGCGGGCCGCCGGCGCGCATGCCGCGGGCTGCGGCATCCGGCTCGCGATCGAGCCCCTCAACCGCTTCGAGAGCGATGTCCTCTGTACCACGCAGCAGGCGATGGAACTGCTGGAGGCGGTGGAGCATCCCTCGGTCGGGCTGATGCTCGACACCTTCCACATGGCCATGGAGGAAGCCTCGATCGCCGAGGCGATCCGCCTGGGCGGCCGGCATCTCATCCATTTCCAGGCCAACGAGAACCATCGCGGCTTTCCCGGCACGGGATCGATCGACTGGGTTCCCGTCTGCCGTGCGCTGCACGAGGTGGGCTACGAGGGCCCCGTCTCGCTGGAGCCCTTCCGCCGCAACGACGACCGCTTCGGCGTGCCCTTCGCCCAGTGGCGGCCGCCGCATGAGGATGAGAGCGCACGCCTGGACGCCGCCGTCCGCTTCATCAAGTCCCATCTTCTGCTGACGGAGTACCGGCGATGACCCTCAGGATCGGCTGGATCGGCTGCGGCACCCATGCGACGCAGATGCTGCTGCCGCAGCTCCTGCGCCATGACGTGGAACTCGTCGCCCTTTGCGACGTGGACGGGGCCGCCTGGCCCAGGCGGGGCGCCAGTTCGGTGTGCGCGAACGGACGACCAGCGCGGCCGATCTGATCGCCACGCCCGGCCTCGACGCGGTCGGCATGGCGGTGGGTCCGGACCAGCACCTGGCCTTCGGCAAGGCGGCGCTGGAGCGTGGGCTGCCGGTCTTCATGGAGAAGCCCCCGGCCGCGACCGCGGAAGGGGCGAGGGAACTCCTGGCCGCCGCCGAGCGCGCCCGCAAGCCGCTCCTCCTCGGCTTCATGAAGCGCTATTCGGTTGGCAACAGGATCGCGAAGAACATCCTGGAATCCGGAGAATTCGGCCCGATCTATGGCCTGACCGGCTACTACATGACGGCGCCCGGGTATTTCGAAGGGAATGTGGACTATACCGGGTTCCTGCTGCATCACTGCGTCCACTACATGGACCTGGTCTCACATCTCGTCTCGCCGGTCGTGGGCATGCGGGCCCGGAAGGTGGAGCGGAAGCCGGGGCGCATCCTCTTCCACCTGGCCCTCGACTTCGAATGCGGCGCGATCGGCACGGTCGCCATGGGTACGATGCAGAGCCGCGGCACCCCCGTGGAGCGGATCGAGCTGATGGGCGACCACCAGCGCATCGAGGTGGACGACGTCGTGAACGTGACCTGGCACCGCAACCCGCCCTTCAAGGTCGCCGATCCCGCCGCGACCCTGCTGGAAAGCGAGGACACGCTCACCTGGCGCCCGAATTTCACCGCCGCCGCGAACGAGGACTACAAGGGCTATCACGCCCTCCTCGCCGATGTGGTCCCGGCTTTGGCGGGGCAGAAGACCGGGGCGCCGGACATCGCCGCCGGGGTGGTGGCCATGGAGCGGCTGGAGGCGATGCGGCGGCAATTGGAGATCTGAGACGCTACCTGGCGGCACGGGCGCGCGCCCGTGCCGCCGGTCAGCCTATCCGGCGGCTTTCCGCGAGCTCATCTGCGGCATTGCCGGCGCCGTGCCGCTCGGCTTCCGTTCCTCGCCCTGGAGCGGGCCGGTCACGATCGACCGGAGCATCGTGGCACGCGCACTGCGCAGGTGCGCGCGGCATTTCGCGTCGATCAGCCGCAGGTCCCGGCTGCGCAGCGCCGCGATATAGTCCAGGTGCTCGCCGATGGCGACGATGTTCCGTTCCTTCTCGTCCGTCTTGTCCCACTGGTAGTGGTAGTGGAAGATGATCGAGATCACGTCGTAGAACTCGCGGATGAAGCGGTTGTGCGACGCTTCGTGGATCAGCCTGTGCAGGCGTTCGTCGAGGCGTGAGAAATCGCTGTAGCGGCTGTCGATGTGCCGCAGCAGGTCGCGATGCTCCCGCTCGATCGCGTCCAGGGCGGCCCAGGCCGGGGCGGTGTCGTCCAGGCCGACGAAGCGCCGTGCCGAGCGCAGCTCGAACATCTCCCGGATCTCGTAGATCTCCGTGGCGAAGCCGGTCGTCACGCCCTTGAAGATCCAGCCGCTGTTGGCGCGCCGTTCCAGCAGGCCGAACTGGCTGAAGCGGGTCAGATACTCCCGGACCGCCGTGGTGGAGGTGCCGAACTGCCGCGCCAGCTCGGCGCTGTTGATCGTCTGGCCGGGACGGTGATCGCCGGTCAGCACCATCTGCATGAACTTGCGCTCCACGATCTGCGAAGCGCCTTCCGTCTGCGGATCGGGGAAGTGGTCCCGCGGGTCGGGATGGCGCGCGAGACAGCGCTCCCCCCCATGGCCCCGCAGGATTCCCGCTTCTCTCAGCCCGGCCAGGATGGCGCGCACCGTGGTCCGGCTCACCCCCAGTTGCGCCGCGAGCCCGGCCTCCGAGAAGGGCAAGGGGCCCAGGGGCTGTTCCGCCAGGAGATCCAGGCAGCGGTTGAAGCTCCTCTTGTAGAGCGTGTTCGTCTTCATCGCGGCTTCCCTTCCGGTACTCCCATTCGGCACGCCCGTCCGGGCTGGTTCTTTTGGCGGTACTTTGTGCATTAAAAACCGATTGACAGGCTCCGCCTACCTGTCCTTTATGTAAAAACATACATAAGTCAGAAGACACGGGAGGAGATGCGCGCATGGATGGGGTCCGTTCGCCTGACCACGTCTGGTGGATGCCGGCGTGACCGGCCGCATCATCCAGTTCGGCACGAGCCGCTTCCTGCAGGCCCATGTCGATCTCTTCGTGCATGAGGCCAGGCAGTCCGGCCAGCAGGCCGGCCCCATCACGGTCGTCCAGACCTCGGGGGATGCGGCACGGGCCGGCCGCGTGGCGGCCTTCGGGCGCCCGGAAGGCTATCCGGTGCTGATCCGTGGCATCGAGGATGGCCGGCCCGTCGATCGCTCGGTCACCGTCACCAGCATCGACCAGGGCCTTTCCGCCAGCGCGGACTGGGAGGCGCTGGAACGGCTCTTCGCCGGGGAGGCCGCCTATGTGGTCTCCAACACCGGCGACATGGGCTATGCGGTGGCGGAGGCGGATCGCGGCCCGGCCCTGCTGGACGGCGTGCCGGCATCCTTTCCCGGCAAGCTGACCCGCTTGCTGCACGCGCGCTGGCAGGCCGGCGCCCGGCCGATCACCATCCTGCCCTGCGAGCTGATCAACCGGAACGGACGGGTGCTGCAGGCCCTGGTCCTGGAACTGGCGGCGCAGGCGGCGCTGCCGGAGGGCTTCCGCGACTGGCTACGCGAGGGCGTGACCTGGACGGACACGCTGGTGGACCGGATCGTCTCCGAGGCGCTGGAGCCGGTGGGCGCCGTCGCCGAGCCCTATGCGATCTGGGTCATCGAACGCCGCCCCGGGCTCGTCCCGCCCTGTGCCCATCCGGCGATCGTGCTGGCGGAGGAGCTGGAACCGCATGAGCGGCTGAAGCTGCATATTCTGAATCTGGGCCATACGGTCCTCGCGGATCTCTGGCTGCGGGACGGCCGGGCCGCGGAGGAAACGGTGCGCGAAATCCTCGCCGATCCGGCGGTGGCGGACCGGCTCGGCCGGATCTACCGCGAGGAAGTGCTGCCCGGCTTCGCCCGCAGGGGCATGGGGGCGCAGGCGGAAGCCTATGCCGCCACCACGCTGGACCGTTTCCGGAACCCCTTCCTGAACCACCGGATCGCCGACATCGCGCAGAACCACGGCGCGAAGGTGGAGCGGCGGATCGGCGCCTTCCTGCACTGGCTGGGCGAGGCGAGGGGGGCGACGCCGATGCTGGATGCGGTGCTGGCACGGCAGGAAGGCCGCGGATGACCTACCAGTTCGACTTTTCCGCGCTGCTGCCCTACTGGCGCGAATTCGCCGAGGGCGTCTGGCTGACGTTGCAGCTCTCGGCCGTCTCGACCGTGTTCGGCTTCATCGGCGGCGCGCTCTGCGCCATCGCCCGGACGGATGGGGCGCCCTGGCTGAAGCGCCTGGTCGGCGCCTATGTCGAGGCCATCCGCAACACGCCGCTGCTGGTGCAGATCTTCCTGATCTATTTCGGCATCGCCGTACTGGGCATCCGCGTCGATGCGAACCTGGCCGCGGTGATCGCGCTGGTGGTGAACGTGGTCGCCTATACCTGCGAGATCATGCGCGCGGGCATCGAGAGCGTGCACAAGGCGCAGATCGAGGCGGCGGAATGCCTGGGGCTCAGCCGTGCCCAGACCTACTGGCACGTGGTGCTGCGCCCGGCCATCGAGCGGGTCTATCCGGCCCTGGTCAGCCAGTACGTGCTGCTGATGCTGGCCTCCTCCATCACCTCGCAGATCTCGGCGGAGGAGCTGACGGCGGTGGCCAACCGCATCCAGTCCGACACCTTCCGCGCCTTCGAGACCTATATCGTGGTCGGCCTGCTCTACCTCGCCCTGTCCTTCGTGGTGCGCTGGGCCTTCTGGGGCTTCGGCATGCTGGTCTTCACCCGCCGCCGCAAGCTCGGCACGGCGCTGTAGGGGGGACGGGACACCATGCCAAGCTTCGGCCTCGGCCATCTCGAATTCCTCCTCGTCGCGGCGTGCTGGACCATCGCGCTCTCGGCCGTGGCCTTTGTCGGCGGCGGGGTGCTGGGCTTCCTGGTCGCGCTCGCGCGGATCTCCGACAACCCGCTGCTGCGCCGCCTCGCCGCCGGCTACGTGCAGGTGGTGCAGGGCACGCCGCTGCTGATCCTGCTCTTCCTGATCTATTTCGGCCTGCCCATCCTCGGCTTTGAGAACGTCCCGGCGCTGCTGGCGGCGGGCCTCGGCCTGACCGTCTATTCCTCCGGCTTCCTGGGCGAGATCTGGCGCGGCTGCATCGAGAGCGTGCCGAAGACCCAGTGGGAGGCCGCGGAATGCCTGGCCATGACGCGCTGGCAGCGCATGACGCGGGTGATCCTGCCGCAGGCCATGCGCATCGCCACGGCGCCGACCGTCGGCTTCCTCGTGCAGATCGTCAAGAACACCTCGCTCGCCTCGGTGATCGGCTTCGTAGAACTGTCCCAGGCGGGCAAGCTGATCAACAACTCCACCTTCGAGCCCTTCCGCGTCTTCATGGCCGTCGCGGTGCTCTACTTCCTCATCTGCTACCCGCTCTCGGCCTGGAGCCGCGGGCTGGAAAGGAGGCTCAATGTCGGCCGTCGTTAAGCTCGACAATGTCCACAAGAGCTTCGGCCCGCTGAAGGTCCTGGACGGTGTTTCCTTCGCCGTGGACCGGGGCGAGGTCGTGGCGGTGATCGGCCAGTCCGGCTCCGGCAAGTCCACCGCGCTGCGCTGCATCAACGCGCTGGAGAGCATCGAGCAGGGCTCGATCCAGGTCTGCGGCCATGAGATCCACAGCCAGGCGCTGGACAAGCGCGCGCTGCGCCTGGATGTCGGGATCGTCTTCCAGAGCTACAACCTCTTCCCGCACCTGACCGCCGAGCAGAACATCATGCTGGCGCCCACCTGCGTGAAGAAGCTGGGCAAGAAGGAGGCGCGGGACCTGGCGCGCGACGTGCTCTCGCGCGTGGGCCTGGCCGAGAAGGCGGACCACTATCCCGAGCAGCTCTCGGGCGGGCAGCAGCAGCGCGTGGCCATCGCCCGCAGCCTGGCGATGCAGCCGAAGGTGATGCTGTTCGACGAGGTCACCTCGGCGCTCGACCCGCAACTGACCGGCGAGGTGCTGAAGGTGATGGAGGACCTCGCGCGCGGCGGCATGACGATGATCCTGGTGACGCACGAGATGGGCTTCGCCCGCAAGGTCGCCACCAACGTCATCTACATGCGCCAGGGCAAGGTCTGGGAGACCCTGCCCGGCCACCGGCTGACGTCACCGCAGACGCCGGAGCTGCGGGACTTCATCGGCAACGATCTCTGACCAGGAACCGGAGGAACACAGGAATGAACCGCAGGACCCTTCTCGGCGCCGGCCTCTCGCTCGCCGCCGTCTCCACCCTGGCGCTGCCCGCCCGGGCCGATACGCTCGACACCATCAAGTCGCGCAAGAAGCTGATGGTGGCCATCGATCTCGGTTCCCCGCCCTTCGGCCAGACCGACGCGCAGATGCAGCCCACCGGCTCCGATGTCGAGACGGCGAAGCTCCTCGCCGCCGACTGGGGCATGCCGCTGGAGATCGTGCAGGTCACCAGCCCCAACCGCGTGCCCTTCCTGCTGACCGGCAAGGCGGACATGGTCATTGCCTCCTTCTCCGTGACGGAGGAGCGGCAGAAGGTGATCGACTTCTCCCGCCCTTATGGCGTCATCCAGATCGTGGTGGCCGCGAAGAAGGGGATGGAGATCAAGGACTATGCCGCCCTGGCCGGCAAGCGTGTCGGCACCACGCGCGGCAGCTCCAACGACAAGGAATTCACCTCGCTCAACACCGGGGCGCAGATCATCCGCTATGACGACGATGCGACGCTGGTGACGGCGCTGGTCTCCGGCCAGGTGGATATCATGGCGACCTCGCCGCAGATCATGGCCACCGCCAATGCGCGGGCGGGCGGCGATCCGTTCGAGGTGAAGATCGTGGTCAAGACCAACCCCTATGCCATCGGCATCCGCAAGGGCGACACCGCGCTCAAGGCGGCGCTGGACCAGTGGATCGCCACCAACCTGGAAAACGGCAAGCTGCGCGAGATCTACAAGAAGTACAACGGCGTCCCGTTGCCCGAGCAGATGCCGGCCTGATGCCAACGCGCCGGCCCGCCACCTGCGGCGGGCCGGCCGCCCGACCTGAAGAGCGGAAGACAAGACCATGAAGGTGCTGATCTGCGACGAACCCGGCAAGCTGTCGGTGATCGACCGGCCTGAGCCGGAGCCGGGCCCGGGCGAGGCACTGGTGCGCATCAGGCGCGTCGGCATCTGCGGCACCGATTTCCATATCTTCCAGGGCAAGCATCCCTTTCTGGAATATCCGCGCGTCATGGGCCACGAGCTGTCCGGCACGGTGGAAAGCGCGCCGGAAGGAAGCGGCCTCCAGGCCGGGCAGAACGTGTATATCGTGCCCTATCTGAGCTGTGGCCGGTGTGTCGCCTGCCGCAAGGGTATCACCAATGCCTGCCAGAACATCAGCGTGCTCGGCGTCCACAAGGATGGCGGCATGGCGGAACTCCTCTGCGTGCCCGTCGGCAATGTGGTGCCCGTGGGCGACACACCGCTGGAGGATGCGGCGATGACCGAGTTCCTCGCCATCGGCGCGCATGGCGTGAAGCGGGGCGGCATCTCGGCGCAGGACCGTGTGCTGGTGGTCGGCTCCGGCCCGATCGGCATGTCGGCCATCATCTTCGCCAAGGCACGCGGGGCCCATGTCACGGTGATGGACATGCGGGAGGATCGCCTGGCCTTCACGCAGGACAGGCTGGGCGCCGACGCGCTGCTGCTGGCCAATGGTGAGGCGGAGGCCAGGGCGGCGGCGGCCACGGATGGCGACTTCTTCGACGCCGTGATCGACTGCACCGGCAACCTGGCGGCGATGCAGCGCGGCTTCGGCTTCGTTGGCCATGGCGGCCGCTATGTCCTCGTCTCCGTGGTGCGGGACAACGTGACCTTCTCGGACCCGGAGTTCCACAAGCGCGAGACCACGCTCTTCGCGAGCCGCAACGCCCAGCCGGACGACTTCGCCGAGGTCGTGCGCCAGATGCGGGCCGGCAAGGTCCCGACACAGGCCCTCAACACGCATCGCGGCCCGCTCTCCGCCGGGCCGGAACTGTTCCGCGACTGGCTGCGGCCGGAAGCGGGCGTCATCAAGGCCATCCTGGAGATCTGACACGGCGCGGCTTCTGCCGTCGCTCCCGTTGCATCCCCGGGGAGGCTCCGCCTGCCCCCGGAACCCCCACCGCTCAGGGAGGCAGGGGCCTCCCCGAGACCCCGCCTTGAGTTGGCGCTGGTGGGATCAGCAAGACACCATTTCCGCGCTGGTGGTGTCCTCGGTCGCCGGAGAGCCATGCTTCCCGGCGTGGTCCGGCGTCACTCCGCCGGTTGCATTTGTGGCCGGCGGTAGAGCGTGGCGACCAGCAGGGCGGCCACCAGGCAGAAGGTGCCGGCCACATAGAGGGCGGGCAGGTAGGTGGAGAACTCGGTCCGGCTGAACCCGGCGCCGAAGGCGGCGGTGGCGGCGCCGAGCTGGTGCCCGGTGAAGATCCAGCCGAAGACCAGCCCCGCCTTTTCCGGGCCGAAGCGGTTGGCGGCGAGACGCACGGTCGGCGGCACGGTCGCCACCCAGTCGAGCCCATAGACCACCGCGAAGACGGAGAGCGCGTAGACGTTGAACTCGGTGAAGGGGAGGTAGAGCAGGGAGAGGCCGCGGAAGGCGTAGTAGGAGGCCAGCAGCCAGCGGTTGTCGTAGCGGTCGGACAGCCAGCCCGACAGGATCGTGCCGGCGAAGTCGAAGATGCCGATCACCGCCAGCATGCTCGCCGCCCCGACCGCCGCCACGCCGTAATCGCCGCAGAGCGCGATCCAGTGCGTCTGGATCAGACCATTGGTGCTGAGGCCACAGACATAGAAGGTCAGGAACAGCACCCAGAAGGTGTAGCTGCCGGCTGCCTCCCGCAGCACGCGGAGAGGGGAGAGGAGGAGGTTGCCCAGCCCCTGCTCACGCGGTGGCCCTGCCTGCTGCACGGAGGTCCCATAGGGCGTGAGGCCGAGATCCGCGGGCCGGTCGCGCATCAGCAGCAGCACCACGACCATGGCGAAGGCCAGCGTGCCCAGCACGAAGACCAGGGCGGTGCGCCAGCCATAGGCCGTGCTGAGGCTGGCCAGGATGGGCAGGAACACGAGCTGTCCGGTGGCATTGCTGGCAGTGAGCAGCCCCACCACGAAGCCGCGCCGTTCCGAGAACCAGCGCGTGGCCACGGTGGCGCCCAGCACGATCGCCGTCATCCCCGTGCCGAGGCCGACGATGACGCCCCAGAGCAGCACGAGCTGCCAGAGCTCCCGCATCAACAGCGAGCCGAGCAGCCCGGCGGAGATCAGCGTCAGGGCGCAGAGGATGACGCTGCGCACCCCGAAGCGGTTCATGAAGGCGGCGGCGAAGGGGCCCATCAGCCCGAACAGGGCGAGGCGCAGCGCGAAGGCGGTGGAGATGTCGGCGTTCTGCCAGCCGAATTCCTGCTGCAGGGGCTCGATCATCACCCCGGCGGAGCCCATGGCCCCGGCGGTGGCGAGCATGGTGAGGAAGGTCGCCCCCGCGACCACCCAGCCGTAATGGATGCCCTTCTGCCGCAGGCCCGTGGCCAAGGCGGTGGAGATCATGATGGTGTTTCCCCGTGGTCGCCCGGGCGGGCGGGCTGGTTGGATCCGGAAGGAGAAGGGTCGAGGTCGTTCAGAAGGGCGCGCAGGTTGCGGGCGCCCTCCGCGCCGAGCAGCGCCTCGACCTCCGCCTGTGCCTTGTTCCAGAGGGGCGCGCCGTCGTGCAGCACCCGCCGGGCCGCCTCGGTCAGTTCCAGCGCGGTCTCGCGCTGGTCGCGCCCGGCCACGCTGCGGATCAGCCCCTCGCGCTCCAGCAGCTTGGTGTTGCGACCGACCGTGGAGCGGTCCAGCAGGCTGAGCCGCGCGAGTTCGGTGAGCGAGACGGGCTGGAAACGCCCGATCCGCCGCAACAGGCTGTACTGGGCCACGTTGACGCCCGCCGGGGCCAGGGCCTCGTCATAGATCGACGAGACCTTCCGCGCCGCCACGCGCAGCGCTACGCAGTAGCATTCCGTCATCATAAATGCGGGTATATGCCCGCATTTGCCGCCCGTCCAGGATTTTCCGCGCCCAGCCTTATCCGCCGGAGTAGGGGGTTCAGATCTGGTCGCGCACCCGTTCCAGCGTCTTGTCCAGATGCAGTTGCAGCACCCGCGCCAGGGCCGTGCCGTCGCGCTTCTTCAGGGCCGCGACCATCTGCTCGTGCTCGGCCACGGCCCCGGCCCATTTCTCCGGACCGGCATTGCCGATGAAGCGGATATGCTTCATCCGCGCCTGGATCGCCTCATGCGCCCAGATCAGCGTGGCATTGCCGGACAGGGCCACGATCGCGGTGTGGATCGCCTGGTTCAGCTTGAAATAGGCCATGCGGTCCCGGGCGGCATAGCGGTCCATCATCGCCTCGTGCAGCGCCACGACGCGTGCGATCCCTTCCCCCGAGGCTTCGCGGCAGGCAAGCTCCCCCGCCAGCCCTTCCAGGTTGCGCAGCACCGTCAGGCTGTCGGTCACGTCCTTCAACGTGACCTTCCGCACCACCGCGCCCCGGGCCGGCACCAGTTCCACCAGCCCCTCACCGGCCAGCATGCGCACGGCCTCCCGCAACGGGGTGCGGGAGACACCGAGCTTGGCGCAGAGCGCGACCTCGTTGATGCGGGTGCCGGGGGCGATGGTGCCTTGCGTGATCAGGTCGCGCAGCCGGGCGGCCACCTCTTCCTGAAGCGGGCGGCGCACGATGGGGCCGACCCCGCCCGCCGGCGGGCTTTCCAGCCCTTCCTCATCCATCAGGGCGGAGACGGCCATCAGCTTCGAACCCGGTCCATGCTCATCCATATGCAAGCCCCTTTAGATATGCCTTGACGGGGCTGCCCCGTCCACATTAGGTCTGGATTACTGTATGCAGTGTGAAGCATACTCTATGTGACGACTGGCACGAAGCCAAAGCAAGAAAGCGGGAGAGGGCGGCATGGAAGCGCAACTGCTGACGAGGCCGAGGATTGCCCTGGCCATGGGCGACGCGGCGGGCGTTTCCTCCGAACTTGCCGCCAAGGTTCTGGCCGATCCCGTGGTGCGCGAGGCCGCCGAGATCACCGTGATCGGCGATGTGCGGATGCTGGCGCGGGGTGCCGAATTCGCCGGCGTGGACCCGGATGTCGATGTGGTCCGCGAGGGCGAGGCCATGCCGCGCCGCGTCCCCGGCCGTCCGGTGCTGGTCGATCTCGGCCATGGCAATCCGGACGATATCAAGCTGGGCGAGATCTCCGAGGCTGGCGGCCGCTTCGCCACCGAGAATTTCCGCCGTGCCCTGCGCATGGCCGCCGCCGGCGAAGCCGATGCGGTCTGCTTCACCCCCTTCAACAAGGCGGCGATGCGCCTCGTCACCCCGGGCTACGAGGACGAGATCGGCTTCTCCGCCGAAACCATCGGCTTCCACGGCGTGGCCAAGGAGTTCAATGTCCTGGAAGGGCTGTGGAACGCCCGCGTCACCTCGCATGTGCCGCTGAAGGACGTGGCCGGGCTGCTGACGAAGGAGAACATCCTCGACAACCTGCGCCTGACCGACGAGGCGCTGCGTGCCTCCGGTGTCGCCCGCCCGCGCATCGCCGTGGCGGGGCTGAACCCGCATGCCGGCGACAACGGCAATTTCGGGCGGGAGGAGATCGAGGTGATCGCCCCGGCGGTGGAGGCCGGCAAGCGCGAGCAGATCGCCTGCGACGGCCCCTTTCCGGCGGATACGGTCTTCGTGCGCGCCAAGCGCGGCGACTTCGATGCGGTGCTGACCATGTACCACGACCAGGGCCAGATCGCGATGAAGCTGATCGGCTTCGATGCCGGCGTGACGCTGATGGGCGGTTTCCCCTTCCCGATCTGCACCGCCGCCCATGGCACGGCCTATGACATCGCGGGCAAGGGCATCGCCCATCCCGGCGCCATGCGCAACGCGCTGCTGCTGGCCTCCCGCATGGCGGCGAGCCGCATCGCCGCCTGATCGATCCCTTTAACGGCGCGAAGGCCCGGAACGGGTGCGCGCCTTACCCTGGAGGAAAACAAGAATGCGCGTTCTCCCGACGCTGACGCTCGCCTTTTCGCTCGGCGCCGCCTCCCTGGCGGCGACGGCGCCCCGCCCCGCCCTGGCGGCCTGGGAACCGAACCGCCCCGTCGAGTTCATCGTCACCTCCGGTGCCGGCGGCGGCACCGACCTCTTCGCCCGCACCATCCAGGCGGCCATCCAGAAGCATGATCTGCTGAACGTGCCCGTCGTCGTCACCAACAAGGGCGGCGGCTCGGGCGCAGAGGGCTTCGTCTATGGCCGCGGCTCGCAGGGCGATCCGCTGAAGGTGATCTTCGGCACCAACAACGAGTGGCTGCTGCCCTATGTGGCCCGCGTGGCCTGGAAGCCGGAGCAACTCGTGCCGGTGGCCACCATGGCCTTCGACGAGTTCATGCTCTGGGTGAAGGCGGACGCCCCCTACAAGACCGCCGCCGACTACATCGCCGCGGCCCGCGAGAAGCCGGGCGCGATGAAGATGGGCGGCAGCCAGACCAAGGACACCGACCAGATCCTCACGCTGAAGATCCAGAAGGCGACCGGCGTGCGCTTCACCTACATTCCCTTCCGCGGCGGCGGAGAGGCGGGCGTGCAGCTCGCCGGCGGCCATGTGGATTCCAACGTCAACAACCCCTCCGAGAGCGTCGGCGGCTGGCGCGGCGACCAGGTCCGCCCGGTCTGCGTCTTCCGCAAGACGCCCCTGCCGGTCACGGAGAAGGTGACCGCGACGCAGTCCTGGGCCGATATCCCGACCTGCGCCAGCCAGGGCATCCCGGTGGACGAGTACCGCATGCCGCGCACCGTCTTCCTGCCGCCCGACGTGCCGAAGGAGGCCCAGGAATTCTGGACCGGCGTGATGCGCAAGGTCACCGAGACGCCGGAGTGGAAGGACTACATCACCCGCACGGTGCAGAGCGCGGTCTTCCTGACGCCCGAGCAGATGAAGCCCCTCATGGAGGAGGAGCAGAAGTCCGGCAAGGAGATGTTCGCCGCCGAGAAGTGGCTGGTGAACTGAGGCACCGGAAGCTGGACAGGGAGCGACGGCGATGCTGACCCGCTACCGGATGGAAATGGCCACGGCGGCCGTTGTCTTCCTGCTCGGCGCCGTGGCCGTGATCGGTGCCATGGAGCTCGATTACGGCTGGGCGGAGGATGGGCCGCAGGCCGGCTACTTCCCCTTCCGCATCGGCCTGATCGTCATGGCCGCCGCCGTCGCGATCGCGGTGCAGAGCTGGTACAACCGGGTGGCGCTGACGCGGGAGGTCTTCGTGGACCGCGCCGGCGGCGGCCGCGTGCTGCGCTTCGGCCTGTCGATCCTGGCCCTGGTGGTGCTTTCGCTCACCCTCGGCATGTATGTCGCCATGGCCGCCTACCTGATCGTCATGATGCGCTGGCAGGGGCGGCATTCCTGGCTCGCCAGCATCGCCGTGCCGCTGCTCTACACCGTCGCGACCTGGCTGGTCTTCGAGAACTGGTTCCTCGTGCCGCTCCTCAAGGGGCCGGTCGAGGTCTGGCTCGGCCTGGCCTGAGGAGACTGGGCGATGTTCGACAACCTCGATTCGCTGATGCACGGCTTCGGCGTCGTGCTCACCTTCCACCACGTCGCCATCATCATGGGCGGCGTGCTGCTGGGCATCCTGGTCGGCGTGCTGCCCGGGCTGGGCGCGCCGAACGGCGTGACGCTGCTGCTGCCGCTGACCTTCTCGATGGACCCGGTCTCGGCCATCATCCTGCTCACCAGCCTCTACTGGGGCGCGCTGTTCGGCGGTTCCACCACCTCGATCCTGTTCAACATCCCGGGTGAGCCCTCTTCCGTCGCCACGACCTTCGACGGCTATCCCATGGCCCGGAACGGGCGGGCCACCGAGGCGCTGACCTATGCCTTCCTCTCCGCCGGCTTCGGCGCGCTGGTGGGCGTGGTGGTGATCACGCTGCTCTCGGGCTTCGTCACCTCCTTCGCGCTGCGCTTCGGGCCGCCGGAATACTTCGCGGTCTATCTCCTGGCCTTCGCCTCCTTCATCGCCTTCGGCGGCGGCGCGCCGCTCAAGACGCTGGTCTCCATCTGCCTGGGCTTCGGCTTCGGCATGGTGGGCATGGACACGGTGTCCGGCTCCATGCGCCTGACCTTCGACATCCCCGCGCTGATCAAGGGCATCTCCTTCCTCGTCGTGGTGATCGGCCTTTTCGGCATCGGGGAACTGCTGCTGACGCTGGAGGAAGGGCTGGAGTTCAAGAGTGTCCGCGCCAAGCTGAACCCGATTGAGATCCTGCGCGCCGCCGCGCGGATGCCGCGGTACATCCTCGCCATGCTGCGCGGCAGCGCCATCGGCGTCTGGATGGGCATCACCCCCGGCGGGCCGACCGCGGCCTCCTTCATGTCCTATGGCATCGCCCGCAAGGTCTCGCGCCGCCGCGACCATTTCGGCAAGGGCGAGCCGGAGGGCGTGATCGCGCCGGAAACGGCGGACCATTCCGCCGGCACCGCCGCCATGCTGCCGATGCTGGCGCTGGGCATCCCCGGCTCCGCCACCTCGGCGGTGATGCTGGGCGGGCTGATGATCTGGGGCCTCAACCCCGGCCCGATGCTCTTCATCGAGCAGAAGGATTTCGTCTGGGGCATGATCGCCTCGATGTATCTGGGCAATGTCATCGGCGTGGTGCTGGTGCTGGCCACGGTGCCCTTCTTCGCGGCGCTGCTTTCGGTGCCCTTCACCATCATCGGCCCGATCATCGTCACGGTCTGCCTCGCCGGCGCCTATACCGTCGCGAACTCCGCCTTCGACCTCTGGATCATGCTGGTCTTCGGCGTGGCGGGCTATGTCATGAAGAAGCTGGACTACCCGATCGCCCCGCTCGTCCTGGCCATGGTGATCGGCGACAAGGCGGAGGACGCCTTCCGCCAGTCCATGCTGCTGTCCCAGGGTTCGATCGGCATCCTGTGGTCCAACCCGCTGGTGGGAACGATCTCCACCATCGCTGTCCTGTTCCTGCTGTGGCCCATCGTGGCGGCCATCCTGGGCTGGCGCCGCGCCGGCAAGTCGGCCCTGGCCGCGGGGTCGGGAAGCCAGGCGTGATCGTCCGTGTCCGGCCCCGGGAGGAGGCCCTGCCTCCTCCGGTCCCCCTCCGCTGGGGACATGGTATGTCCCCAGACTCCGCCTTGCGTTGGCACGGGGCGGAGGCGTTGTCCGGGAGACCATGCCGGAGCGCGCATGGACGAGCGGAACTCGTAGAACACAACAGGGCGTCCGCGATCGCGGCATCCGCCGTCGCCGAAGGGCTGAGCCCTTCGGCGCGATCCCGCTGCAGTGAAAGCCAACGCATGGAAGGTCCAGGAAACTCAGTTTCCTGGCGGATAGGGGGGCCGGGGGAAAGGTGGAGCCTTTCCCACGGGACAGCGCAACGCCCGAACCGAAAGCGGAACGACGCATGAAACTCGCATTCCTCGGCCTGGGCCTGATGGGTGGCCACATGGCGCGCCGCGTGCTGGCGGCGGGGCATGAGCTGACGGTCTGGAACCGTTCCCCCGACAAGGCCGCCCCCTTCGCCGAGGCCGGCGCCCGCGTGGCGGCCAGTGCCGCCGAGGCGGTGCGCGAGGCCGAGGCCGTGATCCTGATGCTGGAGAACGGCCCGGTGGTGGAGCGCGTGCTCTTCGGCAGCGGCATGGCGGAGGCCCTGCCGCCCGGCGCGGTGGTGGCGGACATGTCCTCCATCAAGCCGGCCGAGGCGCAGGATCATGCCGCACGCCTGGGCGGGCGGGGCGTGCATCATGTGGACGCACCGGTGTCCGGCGGCACCACGGCGGCGGAGGCCGGCACGCTCGCCATCATGGCGGGCGGCGAAGCGGCGCCCTTCGCCCGTGTCGAGCCGGTGCTGCGCGCCATGGGACGCCCGGTGCTGGTCGGACCGCATGGGGCGGGGCAACTCGCCAAGCTGGCCAACCAGGTGATCGTCGGCGTCACCATCGGTGCGGTGGCCGAGGCGCTGATGCTGGCCGCGCGCGGCGGCGCCGATCCGGCCAAGGTGCGTGAGGCGCTGCGCGGCGGCTTCGCCGAGAGCCGCATCCTGGAACTGCATGCCCAGCGCATGATCGAGCGCGACTTCGCCACGCGCGGCCGCTGCGTCACGCATCTGAAGGACCTGGACAACACGCTCGACGCGGCGGAACGGCTGGGGCTGGAAAGCGTGCCCTATTCGGCGCTCACCGCCGATCTCTATCGCGGGCTGATCGAGAGCCAGGGCGATCCCGACCACTCCGCCCTGCTGCTGGAGCTGGAGCGCCGCAACCCGCCTGCCGGGGCAGAGGAGGCGAAGGCATGAACCACGAGATCCTTTTCCGCGACCTGGGTGACCGTTGCTTCGGCTTCGCCCTGACAGGTGCCAAGGGCGGCTTCAGCCGCACCCTGCTGGCGCAGATCCGTGCCATTCCCCGGCTGCGGCCGGCGGCGCTCTGCGACCTCGATCCCGAGGGCGTGCTGGCACTGCTCGCGGAGCTCGGCTTCCCGGCGGATGCCGCCCGGATCTGCGAGACGCCGGACAGCGCGCGCGAGGCCGCCGCCACCGGCCATATCGTGGTGCTGCGCGACCAGTCCCTGCTGGGCGCCGTGCCGCATGACATCCTGGTGGAGGCCACGGGCCAGCCCGAGGCCGGCGCCCGCATGGCACTGGAGGCGATCCGCCGCGGCGCGCATGTCGCCATGGTGAGCAAGGAGGTGGATTCCGTCGTCGGTCCGCATCTCAACCGGCTCGCCTGCGACCGGGGCCTCGTCTACACCACGGCGGATGGCGACCAGCCGAGCAACCTGATCGGCCTCGTCACCTGGGCGCGGCTGCTGGGCTTCGAGGTCGTCGCCGCCGGCAAGTCCAGCGAATACGACTTCGTCTTCGACCATGCCACCGGCACCGTGACCTGCGCCGACCTGCGTGGCGAGGCGCCCGCCCTGGCGGATCTGTGGGCATTGGGCGAGGATGTGACGGGCACGCTGGCACGCCGTTCCGCCGCGCTCGCCGACCTGCCGCAGAGCGCCACGCCCGACTACTGCGAGATGAACGTGGTGGCCAACTCCACCGGCCTGCTGCCCTCGCGCCCGGAGCTCAGCTACCCGCTCTGCCGCATCACCGAACTCGCGGATGTCTTCATCCCGCGCGAGGATGGCGGCATCCTCGACCGCACCGGCGTGGTGGACGTGTTCAACTGCCTGCGCCGGCCGGAGGAGGTGAGCTTCGGCGGCGGCGTCTTCGTCGTGGTCCGGGCGGGCGACCGGCCGGTCTGGGAGATGCTGCGCGGCAAGGGCCATCTGGTGAGCCGCAACGGGCGCTATGCCTGCATCTTCCTGCCCTATCACTTCATGGGCCTGGAAACGCCCGTCTCGCTGCTGTCCGCGGCGGGCCATGGCCGTGCCTCCGGCAGCGACCGGCAGCGGGTGGAAGCGGTGATGGTGGCGCGCGCCGAGCGCGACTTCCGCGCCGGCGAAGTGCTGGAGATGGGCGGCCACCACCACATCATGACGGATTGCACGCCGCTCCTCCTGCCCGTGGCCGAGGCGCGGGGGCTGGCCCCCTTCTACCTCGCCGCCAACAAGCCGCTGCGCGTGGATGTGCCGCGCGGTACGCTGATTCGTGAGGAAATGGTGGATCTGGAGGGCTCGCTGCTCCAGTCCCTGCGGCAGGAGGACGTGGTTCCGGCTGCGGGCTGATCACGGCGGCGTCGCGCCTGTGTTCCAGCCCCGGGAGAGAGGCGCTGCCTCTCCGCCCGGACCCCCACTCCGCCGGGGACCGAGGCCGGTCCCCGGACCCCGGGCCTGAGTTGGTGCTGGCGGCTGCCGTTGATCTGTCGCCCGGCCCTTGGACGCAGGTGGGCCGGCGGGGTTCCTACCCTGCCGGCACCACCGGCAGCACCAGGTGCGAAGCGCGCCCGGCATCGACGAAGAGCGTGTTGGTGGCCGCCCGCATCCGCCGCCAGTTGCCTTCCGGCTCGCCGGTCTGCGGGTTCAGGTCATAATGTGGGAACTCGCTCGATGCGATGTCCAGCCGGATGCGGTGCCCTGCCTTGAACAGATTGGCCGTGGGGAAGAGCTCCACCGTGACGGGCACGGGCACGCCCGGTTCCAGCGGCACGGGGCGTGACGGGTCCTCGCGGTAACGGCAACGCAGGATGCCCTCGCAGAGATTCATGGCGAAGCCCTGCGGGTAGTCTTCGCTGGGCGGATACACATCCACCAGCTTGGCGGTGATGTCGGTGTCCGGCGCGTCGGAGGCGATCCAGAGATGCGCCACCACGGGGCCGACCGCCGTCACGTCCCCGGCCAGGGGCTCCGTCTGGAAGACCAGCACATCCGGGCGGGAGGCCAGCGGCAGGAAGGGAGCGCGATGCGCGTACATGTCGGGCCGTTCGCGCTGGTCATAGGGGCCGCCGGCGATCAGCGGCTCCATCGAGGTGATCGCACCGCCCACGGTCGGCACCGGATTGGCGGGGTCGGCGGTCCAGGACAGCGGCGCCGCGGCTTCCGGCGGCGCGTCCTCCCGCAGCCCGCCATCGCCATGCAGGTGGAAGCGGGTGAAGCGCGTGTCCGGCAGCGGCCAGTCCGTGGCGTGCCGCCAATGGCCGCCATGTTCCAGCCGCCCTTCCACATTCTTCCGGCCGGAGCCACCGCCCATGACGAAGACGCGCACGGGCGGATCGGAATCCACGCCATTCGCCTCGCCCTTCAGCCAGCGGTCGAAGAAGCGCAGGCGGAAGGCGCGCCAGTCCCCGGCCCAGGAATCGATGGTGGCCTCGGGGCCGAACTCCACCTCGCCGAAGGCGGTCTGCGAGCGGTTGCCATGCGTCCAGGGGCCGAGGATCAGCGAGGGCCGCCCACGCCCGGCATCGCGCAGCCCCCGGAAATTCTCCACCGCCGTGCGCGGATAGGGATCGTACCAGGAAGACATGTGCACCATGGACACATCGGCATAGCGGCCGTGCCAGCCCTTGGCATAGATGCCGAGGCGCTGCCAGTATTCGTCGAAGGCGCCGCGCTGCCACTGCTCGAAGAGATAGTCCTCGTAATCCGGCGCGTGCCGCACCGGGGAATGGCCGGGCTTCCAGGGCCAGCGGGCGAACCAGTCATGCAGGCTCTCGCCCGCGAAAGCCGCGCTGCGCACCGGGTCGGCGATGGTTTCCGGCGCGAGGCGCCCCTGGTTGAAGGCCCAGGTCGCCTGCTTCAGCTCGAAGGCGCCGCCACGCCGGATGCCGCCGTTCCAGGCATCGGAGAAGCCGCCGGAATCCAGGATCTGCGCCGCGAGGCCCGGCGGGTCGAGGCAGCCCAGCGCGGCCTGGGTATGGGCCGCGTAGCTCAGCCCCATCGTGCCGATCCGGCCGTCGCACCAGGGCTGTTCCACGATCCAGGCGCAGCAGTCGTAGCCGTCCTCGCCATCGGCGAGGTACTTCACGAACTCGCCCTCGGAACCGTAGCGGCCCCGGCAGTCCTGATAGACGACGGTATAGCCGGCGGCGTTGAAATACGCCGCGATCGCCTCCCGCTTCACGGGGACGGGGTCGGCGGCGGTACGCTCGGAGCGCGAGACCTCGCGCTTGCCATAGGGCGTGCGCTCCAGGATGGTGGGCCAGGGGCCTTCGCCGTCCGGAAGATAGATATCCGTGGCGAGGCGGACGCCGTCGCGGCAGGCCATCCTGTACTCGGTGCGGCGCATCACCGATTCTCCCCGTCCGGCACGAAGTCGAGCTGCATCATGTCCCAGTCGAAGTAGCGGCCGCCGACCTTCAGCGCGCGGCGCTGCACGCCGAAGGACACGAAGCCGAGCCCACGGTACAGCGCGGCGGCCGCGTCATTGCCGCAGGTGACGGTGAGATGCAGCAGCTCCACATGCTCCTGCGCATGCGCGATCAGCCGCTGCATCAGCGCATGCGCGACACCCTGGCCACGCAGCGCGGGCGCCACATAGACGCCCCAGACCATGCCCCGGTGCCGCGCCTTGGCGCCCTTGTCCACCAGGAAGCCCGCCATGCCGCCCAGCGCGCCGTCACGGAAGGCGCCAAGCACGAGGTCCGGCGGAAGCGCCCCGGCCAGTTGCGCGGCGAAGGCCGCCTCATCGCGCAGCCCGGCCTCCTCATGGCTCATGCCGAAGGATTCCGGATGGTCGCGCAGCGCCTTCAGCCTCAGCCGCCGGAACGCCGCGCCATCCGCCCCGTCGAGCGGGCGGATCGCGATGCCGGTGCTCACGGTTTCGGCCGCAGGTGCTGGGCCAGGGTGTTCTCCTCCAGCCCGCCCTCATAGGTCAGGTTCGCGCGATGCGCCCAGACATTGTTGGGCACATGCAGCGGCAGGATCGCCGCATCCTGCTGGAAGGCGACCTCCTGCGCCTGCCGCAGCAGCGCGCCGCGGCGTTCCGTGTCGGGGACGGTGCGCGCCTGGTCGATCAGCGCATCGAAAGCCGGGTTGCTGTAGCGCCCGCGGTTCAGCCCGCCATAGCCCCTGCCGTCATAGCTGTGCAGGACCTGCGACAGGCCGAGCCAGCTATCCCCCGTGGTATGGCCGAAGCCGATCAGGAAGGCGCTGAACTCCCGCTTGCCGGCGCGGGTGAAGAAGACGTTGGAGGGCATCACCTCCACCCGCGCGTCGATGCCGATGCGGTTCCAGAACTGCGCGACTGCCTGGGCAGTCTTGTCGTCCTCGACATAGCGGTTGTTGGGCGAATGCAGGGTGAGGCGGAAACCGTCCGGATAGCCCGCCTCGGCCAGCAGGTGCTTCGCCGCCGCGGCATCGTAGGCGGGGGCGGCGAGCTGCGGGTCGTAGCCGACCTGCCCCTCCACGGCGAGCTGCCCGGCGGGCCGTCCGCTGCCCTGGAGCACACGGTCCACGATCAGTGCCCGGTTGATGGCGAGGGACAGCGCCTGCCGCACCCGCGCATCGCGCAGCGGATTCTTCGGCAGCGGCCTGCCCTCCTTGTCCGTGGCGAAGGGTGTCGTCTCCCCGCCCTGGTCCAGCGCCAGATAGATCAGCCGTGCCGAGGGGGAGGCGGTGAGGCCGATCTTCCCGTCCCCGCGCAGCCGCGCGACGTCGCCGGGCGGCACGTTGTCGATCAGGTCCACATCCCCGGACAGCAGTGCCGCCATGCGCGCGGCGTCGCTGGCAATGGGGCGGATGGTGACACGGCGGAAGGCAGGCTTCTCGCCCCAGTAGCGGTCGTTGCGCTCCAGCACGAGTTGCGAGCCGGGCTGCCAGCTCACGAAGCGCCAGGGGCCGGAGCCGATGGCGGCTCGGCCGCTGTTGAAGTCGGCGGTGCTCGCCTCCTTCGCGACCCGGGCCGGGATGACATAGGCGGTCATGGCGTTCAGCACCACGGCCGGGTCCGCGCCGCGCGAATGCAGTCGGATGGTGCGCTCGTCCACCACCTCCATGCTGGTCACGGCGGCCTGCATGCGGATGAAGGGCGCCGGGCTGTTCGGCACCTTCGGCATGCGCTCCAGCGAGGCACGCACATCCTCCGCCGTCACAGGCGCGCCGTCCTGGAACACCGCGCCGTCGCGGATGCGGAACTCCCAGACATCCGGCTGCGGATTGGTCACGGTGGCGAGCCCCGGCACCGGCCGCATGTTGCTGTCGGAGCCGATCAGCGGGTCGAAGATATGCTGCGCGATGGCCTGGTTGGCGCCGACCAGGGCGAAATGCGGGTCGAGCGAGGAGGTCTCGGTCTGCAGAGCGATCCGCGCCTCGTCCGCCGACCGGGCCCGGGCGGGCGTCGTCACAGCGGGTACGCCCATGGCCGGCAGGCCCAGCGCCGCCAGGAGGGCCAGGAGGGGGCCGCGGCGCGGAATGCGGGGCGGCTGGGGTGGGATCATGGGCGTCGCTCTCCCTTTGGCTCCGGCCATGCCGGCCGGGAGCGGGGCTCCGGGGCGGCGGGAGCGTGAATCGGGCACGGAGGATGCGCCGATGCGGCGTGCCGGCATAGGGCGGCCGCGCACCCGTCAGTGCGGCGCGCCGAGCCCCTGTCCGATCCGCTCCAGCATCTCGTCGAAGAAGGGGTTGGAGGACATGCGGATCAGCGCATCGAGGCTGACCGCCAGCACGCCGCGCTCGCCCTTCGGCGCGATCGTGCCGAAATGCACCCCGAAATCCTCGTCGGCCGGGTCGGGAAACTGTCCGTAGAGCGAATCGCTTTGCGGGAAGGGCAGGGCGACGTGGGAAAGGGAATAGACATCGCGCGGATAGGTGTCGCGCAGCGGCACCACCCGCATCTCCATGCTTCCAGGCTCGGTCACCCGCGCCACCATGGCCTCCTGCCCCGGCGCGGCATTGGTGACGACCACGGTGCGGTAGCGGCGTGGCCCCGGCGGCAGCATCCGCTCCAGCGCCGTTTCCGAACTCGGGCTGAGCAGGATGCCCAGCTTGCTGTTGCGGTTGAGATCGAACAGCACGAGCTCGCTGCCATTGGCCGGCAGCAGGGCATAGAGCGCATCCAGCACAGCGGGCGTGCTGACCGTGGTGTCGAGCACCGACTGGAAGGTCAGCACCGGCGGCAGCCCGGCGAGCCGGCCCTCGCGCGCGCGCTGGCTGACCTGTTCCTGCAAGGCCCGGGTCAGCCGCCAGGACTGGCGCGCGCCGTTGACCGGAAAGGAGTTGTACTTGAACGGGTTGAACTCCGGCACGATGCCGAGCCAGCTCGCCTTGGCGAAGCGCGGCAGCAGGGCCGGCAATCCCGCCAGCCCGGCGAAACGGGCGAATTCGGTGATGCCCACCATGGGCGAGATCAGCACCACCCGCTCCGGCCGCGCCAGCCTGGGATCGTCCAGCGCCTCCATGGCGTATTTCATCGCCAGCGCGCCGCCGTTGGAGAAGCCCACGATCTCGAGCGGCCCCTGCGGGACGCGCCGCCGGGCCTCCCGCACCGCGAGGCGTGTGGCCGCCATCCAGTCCTCCCAGGTCACGTCGCTCAGCGCCGCCGGCACGGTGCCATGCCCCGGCAGGCGGATGCCGATGGCGACATAGCCGCGGTCACGGTAGAAGCGGCCGACATGGCGCAGGCTGTAGGGGGCGTCGGTCAGCCCGTGCAGCAACACCACCGCGCCGCGCGGCGGGCCGTCGGGCTCCAGCACGAAGGAGCGGTTCCAGTCCTGCCGGAAGCGCGGCGGATAGACGGGGCTGCCCTCAAAATAGCGGTTGAGCGGCGTGCGCTCCTCCGGCGTCAGCTTCTGCGTCACCTCCCGCCGCACGGAGTCGAAGACGCGCTGCTCCGCCGCCAGATAACCCGCCCAGTCGGTCTTCCCGATCTCCTCGGCCCGCATTTCGCTGGGAACATAGAGGTGCCAGGTCCGCAGCGGCGGGCCGCTCTGGACCTGCCAGGCGCGCAGCACGAAGACCGCCAGAAGGGCTCCGAGGACAAAATACAGGCCCCTGCGGAGAAACCTGATCGGAAATGCCGGCACCGGTGCGCCTCCATCCTTCGGGGCGCCGCAAATCAGCCAACCCGAATCGGCACGCTGTCGGCCCTCAGCGTCTATGCTGCAACCCGGCGGTGCCGCCGGGCAAGCATGCCGGGGCGTATTGACAACCGGTCCGGCCCATTCCCAATGGCCGGGTCACAGGAGAGAAATCCGCATGGGGACCGAGCCGGGCCTCCTATCGCATGCCGCACGCGAACCGGTGCTCCGCCTGACGACGGGCCTTTGCGCGGCGGTCCTCGTCTTCGCCTCGCTCCGCGAGGCCGCCTCGGTCTTCGTGCCCGCGACCTTCGCGCTCTTCATCATCGCCGTGGTCTGGCCTTTGCAGAGCCTGCTGCAGCGCCGCCTGCCGAAGGTGCTGGCCCTGGTGATCACGCTGATCGTGGCGCTGGTCGCGGTGATGCTGCTCGCCCTGCTGGTGGCCTGGGGCTTCTCGCGGATCGCGCAATGGGTCATCGCCAACGCGACGCGCTTCCAGGACCTCTACCTCCGCCAGGCGGAATGGCTGGAGGGGCACGGCCTCCCCGTGGCCGGGCTGGTGGCGGAGAATTTCGACATGCGCTGGGTCGTCTGGCTGGCCCAGGCCGCCACCGGGCAACTCCAGGGCTTCATGAGCTTCGTCACCGTCACGCTGGTCTTCACCATCCTGGGCATGCTGGAGGTGGACATCCTGCACCGGAAGCTCTCCGCCATGGGCCGGCACGGGGAGGGGCGCCGCCTGCTCGATGCCTGCATGCGGGTGGCCTCGAAGCTGCAGACCTACATGCTGGTGCGCACGGTGATGAGCGCGCTGACCGGCGTGACCATCTGGGCCTTCGCCCTGCTCGCCGGGCTGGACCTGCCGGTGGAATGGGGCCTCATCGCCTTCGCGCTGAACTACATCCCCTTCCTCGGCCCGCTGGTGGCGACGGTCTTCCCGACCTTCTTCGCCGCCCTGCAGTTCGGCTCCTGGGAAATGCCGCTGACCGTCTTCCTGGGGCTGAACACCATCCAGTTCCTGTCCGGCAGCTATATCGAGCCCCGCCTGGCCGGAAAGGCGGTCTCCGTCTCGCCCTTCATCGTGCTGTTCGCCGTCTTCTTCTGGTCCTTCCTCTGGGGCATCGCCGGCGCCTTCATCGGGATTCCCGTCACCATCGCGGCTCTGGTCCTCTGCGCCGCCTATGACAGATCGCGCTGGATCGCGGATCTGCTCTCCGGCCGTGACACGGCCGGCTGAAACGGCCGCCGACCATGCCCGCCTCGCAGGAAGCCAGCCCCGCCGCCCCGGAGCGGGTCCTGCTGCTGCATGGCATCGCCCGGCGCGCCTCCTCCATGTCCGTGATGGAACAGGCGCTGCGCGCCGCTGGCTACGAGACGCTGAACATCGACTACGAGGCGCGCCGCAAGCCGCTGGAGGCCTTGGCGGAGGACCTGCATGACGAGGCCGGGGCGTTCCTGCAACGCGACGGCGGCCGGGTGCATGTCGTGGCCCATTCCATGGGCGGGCTGCTGGCGCGGGCCTATATCACCCGCCACCGCCCTCCGGCGCTGGGCCGGGTGGTGATGCTGGGCACGCCCAATGCGGGCAGCGAACTGGCCGACCTGCTCTGCGGGCAGGCTCTCTACCGCCCCCTCTATCACCGCGTCTTCGGCCCCGCCGGGGCCCAGCTCGTGACCACGCCGGATGCGGCGCTCGCGACCCTGCTCGGCCCGGTGGATTACGAGCTGGGCGTCATTGCCGGCGACCGCGCGCTGAACCTCCTGGCCGCCTGGCTCGTCCTGCCCGGGCCGAATGACGGCAGCGTCTGCGTCGCCCGCACCCGGGTGGAGGGGATGGCCGACCATATCGTGCTGCACGTCACCCACACGCTGATGATGCGCCACCCGGAGGTGATCCGGCAGAGCCTCCATTTCCTGCGCCACGGCCGGTTCGACCATGGGATAACGACCGAGGGCTGACGCCCCCCGGCAACCCGGATCAGCCGCGCAGCCGCTCCTCCAGCGGCGCCTTCTGCCGCTCCACCACCTCCGCCAGCGGGTCCTCGCCCTTCAGCCCGCGCAGCGTCGCGCCGGACATGTAGGCGGCCCGGCCGAGAAGCTGTGCCGCCACCGGCAGGGTGAGCAGCAGAAAGAGGATCGTCAGCACCCCGGTCGGCAGCTTCACGGCATCCCCTGCCAGCAGCGCGCCGACCAGCACCAGCGTGGTGCCCAGCGTGCCGGCCTTGGTCCCCGCATGCATGCGTTGGAAGGCATCCGGCAGCCGCACCACGCCGATGGCGGCGATGCAGAGGAAGGCGGTGCCCAGGATCATCAGGAGGGCGGCGATCATCGTTGGCTTCCCTTGCGTTCCAGGAAGGCGGCGAAGGCGCAGGTGGCGACGAAGTTCACCAGCGCGATCACCAGCCCGACATCGAGGAAGGCGCTGCGCCCCGTCGCCAGCGCCGTCATGGCGGCGAAGGCCACCGCGACGGCGGTGAGCATGTCCAGCGCCACGAAACGGTCGGCGAAGCCCGGCCCCGCGATCATGCGATAGGCGGCGAGGCCCAGCGGCAGCACCAGGACGAAGGCCAGCAGCCCGGCCAGGGTCTCGATCCCTTCCATGCTCATCGGCCTCCTTCCAGCATCAGGATCCAGCGCTCGTAGAGGCGCTTGAACTGCGCGATCACCTCCTCATCCGTCCGCGCGTCCAGCACATGCACGTAGAAGCGGCGCAGGTCGTCCGAGACGTGCAGGCAGGTGGAGCCCGGCGTCAGCGAGACGCAATAGGCGAAGAGCGCCACGCCCCAGCGCGTGCGCGCCTCCACCGGCACCACCACGATGGCCGGCAGCGGCTGCGCATAGGGCGACAGCACGATGCGCGCCACGGACAGGGAGGAGGCCACCAGGTCCCACAGGAAGGTGACGATCAGGCAGAGCAGCGCCCAAAGGCGCAAGGGAAGGCGCAGCAGGCTCATGCTCCGCCTCCCGCCGGCAATGCCCCGGGCAACATCCCTTGGGCCGCCTCCCGCGCGAAGGCGCCGAGCGGCTCTACCCCGATCCCCATGGCGAGGATCAGGAAGGCCAGGATGCCCAGGGCCGCCAGCATGGCGGGCGGTACGCGGCGCGGCGCGCGGCCGCTGCCCGGCGCCTTCCAGAAGGCCTCCACCCAGATCTGGCTCATGGAATAGACGGTGACGAAGCCGGTCGCGAGCAGGACCAGCGCCAGCGCGCCGCCACCCGACAGGAAGCCCGCCTGCACCAGCACGAACTTGCCCCAGAAGCCGGAGAAGGGCGGGATGCCGGACAGCGACAGGGCCGGGACGGCGAAATACACCGCCAGCATCGGCTGCCGCTTCATCAGCCCGCCGCAACGGTTCAGGTCGGTGCTGCCATTGGCGCGGGCGATGGCCCCGGCGGCGAGGAACAGGCTCGTCGTCACCAGGATGGAGTGCAGCATGTAGAGGATAGCGGCGGCCAGACCCGCCAGGCTGGCCAGCGCCAGCCCCATCATCATCGTGCCGATCGAGGCGATGATCTGGAAGGCGAGGATCCGCCGCGTGTCCTCCTGCGCCATGGCCCCCAGCACGCCCAGCACCATGGTCACCGCCGCCAGCAGGCCCAGCATGGGCGCGAGGCCCGGGATGACCGGCGCCGTGCCCAGGCCGAAGACCAGCACCAGCACACGCAGGCAGGCATAGAAGCCGACCTTGGTCAGCAGCCCCGCCATCCCCGCCAGCACCGTCATCGGCGCGGTGGGATAGGCCGCAGGCAGCCAGGAGAAGAAGGGGAACAGCCCCGCCTTCAGCCCGAAGCCCGACAGCAGCAGGAAGGCCGAGGCCACCAGCGCCAGGCTCGGCGCCCGCCCGCTCAGGGCGCGGGACAGGTCGGCCATGTTCAGCGTCCCCGCCTCGCCGAACAGCAGGGCGATGCCGAGCAGCATGAAGCCCGCGCCGAGCATGCTCAGCGCGGCATAGCGGATCGCCCCGTCGATCTGCGCCCGCCGCCGGTCGAGCACGGTGAGGCCCAGCGCCGTCACCAGCATCAGCTCGAACCAGACATAGAGGTTGAAGATGTCGCCGGTCAGGAAGGCGCCGTTCACCGCCGCCAGCATGGCCAGGAACAGCGCATCGAACCCGGCTGCGCGCCGGCGCGGCCCGATATCCGCCCGCGCATAGATGGCCACCACCAGCCCGACGATGCCCGTGAAGACGGACAGCATCGCCCCCAGCCGGTCGGCCACGAAGCTGACCCCGAAGGGGCGCGGCCAGCCGCCGAAGACGAGCGTCAGCGGCCCGTTCTGCGACACTTCGGCCAGCAGGCCGAGCGAGGCGGCGAGCATCAGCCCGATGGCGGCCTCCATCGTGGCGCGCTGCCAGTCCGGGCGGTGGCGCAGCACGGCGCAGAGCGCCGCGGCCAGCAGCGTGCCCACCACCGGCCAGAGGAGCAG
Organism: Roseomonas gilardii subsp. gilardii; assembly: GCF_023078375.1. Lineage (NCBI taxonomy): Bacteria > Pseudomonadati > Pseudomonadota > Alphaproteobacteria > Acetobacterales > Roseomonadaceae > Roseomonas > Roseomonas gilardii. The sequence goes on from NZ_CP095554.1 coordinate 1,025,272, forward strand.
GAGGCCCGGCAGCAGGGATTCAGCGCGCATCGGCATCCTCCCCGTCCTCAGGGAAAGGCGGCTCGGCGGCGGTGATCCGGGCGGCGTTGATCGTGCCTTCCCCACGCCAGGCACGCAGCACCAGCGTCATCAGCACCACGGTCAGGGCGAAGCCGATCACGATGGCCGTCAGCACCAGCGCCTGGGGCAGGGGATCGGCGGACAGCCTCAGCACCGCCTCACCATCGGGAATCAGCGGTGGCTGGTCCGAGCGCAGCCGCCCGGTCATGAACAGCACGAGGTTCACCGCGGTGGACAACAGCGCCAGTCCCAGCACCAGCCGCGCCAGGTTGCGCGACAGCGCCATGTAGAGGCCGCACCCGGCCAGCGCGGCGGCCACGAAGGCAGTCAGCAGGTTCATCGCTCCGCCTCCCGCTGCAGGCCGAAGAGGAAGGCCAGCACCCCGCCCAGCACCACGGCGAAGACGCCCAGGTCGAAGATCAGCGTGGTGCCCTGCTTGACGGTCAGGCCGAACAGGTCGGCCTGGACCCAGAGATGCTTCAGGTAGCTGCCATGGGCGAGCAGTCCCGGCACGCCACTCAGCACCGCCAGCCCCATCCCCAGCCCGACCAGCACCATCGGATGCAGCCGCAGCGCCGCCCGCGCCCGCTCCACGCCCCCCGCCAGGGCCAGCATGGCGAAGGCGAGCGCCGCCACCAGCCCGCCCACGAAGCCGCCGCCGGGCTGGTTATGCCCGCGCAGCAGGATCATCACCGCCGCCAGCAGCAGCAGCGCGAAGAAGGCACGGCTGGTGGCGGCCAGGATGAAGGCGGCCGGCCTTTCCCGTGCCGGGACCGGATCGGCCTTCAGCAGCGACCAGGCCATCAGCGCCGACATGCCGATCACCACCGTCTCGCCCAGCGTATCGAAGCCACGGAAGTCCACCAGGATCACGTTGACCACGTTCTGGCCGAAGGCGGCGGCATAGCTCTGCGCGCCATAGAAGCCGGAGACCGTGCCATCCGCCGGCCCGGCCAGCATGTCCACGGTCGTCAGGAAGACCAGCGCGGCGAAGCAGCAGGAGAGCAGGATGTCGTGCTGCCGCTCCGCCCGGCTGCGCGTCGCCGGGGCCGCGAGCGGCAGCACCAGCAGCACGGCGGTCAGCAGCACGACGATCAGCGCCTCCACCGAGAACTGCGTCAGCGCCAGGTCCGGCGCGCCGTTGCGCAGGAAGACCAGCGCCACCGCCAGCCCCACCAGCCCCACCGCCACCAGGGCGGACAGCAGGGAGCGCGCGCGGGTGGCGGCGAAGCCCCCGGCCAGCCCGACCAGCAGGATGGCGGCGGTGGCCGGGTCGAAGCGGCCGAATTCCGGCCAGCGCGGCACCGTGCCCGCCCGCACCGCGCCGAACAGGCAGAGCCCCATGGCCGAGACGGCCGCGAGCCAGAGATAGCGCCGCAGGTCGCCATTCTGCACGAAGCCGGTGACCCGGCGGGCGAAGCCGACCAGGCCGCGCATCAGGGCATCGTAGCCGATCTCGGCGGCATAGTGGTCGAAGGGCTGGAGCGCCAGCAGCCAGGTGTGGATCGATCGCCAGAAGGTGACGATCACCGCCCCGATGGCCACCACCACCAGGCTCAGCATCAGCATCGGCGTCAGCCCGTGCCAGAGCTCGACCTTCACCTCCACCGGCTGGCCATAGATCGCCAGCACCGCCGGGTTCAGCACGTTGTCGCGCACCCATTCGGGCTCCAGGCTGATCGTGAGGCCCAGCAGCGACAGCAGCAGCGGCCCCAGCGTCAGCCCCACCGTTTCCCCATGCTTGACCTCGGTGATCTTGCCGCGCCCGAGGAAGAAGGGCCGCAGCGAGACCACCCCGGCCACGCCCACCATCACCGCGTTCACCAGCACCGCGATGGCCACCGGCACGGCGTCCCAGGAGCTCTGGATCTGCGCTTCGAACAGGAACTCCTTGGAAATGAAGCCGATGAAGGGCGGCAGCCCGGCCATGGACAGGCTGGCCAGGCTCGCCGCCACTGCCGTCAGCGGCAGGAAGCGCACCAGCCCGCCCATCTGCCGCAGATGCGACTTGCCGGTGGCGTGGATGGCATTGCCCGCGCAGAAGAACAGCGCCGCCTTGTAGAGCGCGTGCGCCAGGATGAACCCCACCGTGGCCACGCTGGCCATCGGCCCGTCCAGCCCGATCAGCATCACCAGGATGCCCAGCGAGGCGACGGTGGAATAGGCCAGCGCCGCCTTGAAGCCCTGTGCCCGCAGCGCCTGCACCCCCGCCACCAGCATGGTCGCTGCGGCGAAGCCGATCAGGATGCTGCGCCCCCCCGGCACCTCGGCGAAGAACCCCTCGAACCGCGCCAGCAGGTAGATGCCGAGCTTCACCATCGTGGCCGAATGCAGATAGGCCGAGGCCGGGGTCGGTGCCTGCATGGCGTTGGGCAGCCAGAAGTGGAAGGGGAACTGCGCCGACTTGGTGAAGCCGCCGAGCAGCAGCCCGATCACGATCAGGGCGACCCAGGGGCTCCGCGCCAGCTCCCCTGCCCGGTCGCTGGCCCCCGAGAAGCTGAAGCTGCCCAGGGTGATCCCGATCAGCACGATGGCGCAGAGCAGCCCCAGCCCCCCGCCCACCGTCACCTGCAGGGATTGCAGCGCCGAGCGGCGCGAGGCCGGGCTCTTGCCGTCGAAGCCCACCAGCATGAAGGAGAGGATGCTGGTCGCCTCCCAGAACATGAAGAAGACCAGCAGGTTGTCCGACAGCACCGCCCCCAGCATGGCGGTCATGAAAAGCAGGATCAGGGTGAAGAAGCGCGCCCGGTCGCCCGGTGATTTCTCCGCCATGTAGGCGCCGGCATAGACCACCACCAGCGTGCCGATGCCGGTGATCAGCAGCGCGAAGAGGAAGGAGAAGCCGTCCAGCCGGAAGGCCAGCTCCACCCCCAGCGACGGCGCCCAGGGCAGCCGCGTCTCGGCCACGCCGCCCCCGGCGATCAGCGGCGCAAAGCTCAGGAACATCCCGAACAGCCCCGCCGGCAGCAGCGCCAGCCCCCAGCCCCCGGCGCGGCCGAGCAGGCGCGACACAGGCGCGGCCAGGCAGGCCCCGGCCAGGGCGACCAGCAGGATCAGCGGCAGCACGGCGAATTCACCGGCGGCTGGGCAGGGGAGATGCCAGGATCTCGCGGGGTGAGGTTCCGCGGGCCACGGTTTTGTCGGCGGAGCAGGCGAAAGATCATGCCGGAGAAGCTCCCTGGCTTGTGATGGGTTTCCGGGCCGGGCCGGTTTCCATGCCGGTCCGCCGCCTCACGCCGCGGTTCCGCCGCCTTCCGCCCCCGTTCCGGCGGTGGGAGGGCGCAGCATGCCCAGCACGCCCTGCACCAGCATCTCCCGGTGCCGCGCCCGCAGCCCGGCCTCCCCCAGATCCTTGCCGAACAGGACCTCGATCGTATGGCGGTTGGCGGAGCGGAAGAAGCAGAAGCCGCTGATGAAAAGGTGCACGTCGATGGCATCGACATCCTTGCGGAACAGTCCCTCGCGCTGACCCCGTTCCAGGATGATGCGCAGTGCGTCGATGATCGTGACGTTCAGGCTCCGGGCGTTGCGGGACTGGCGCAGGTACTGGCCGTGATGGATGTTCTCGATGGTGACGAGGCGGATGAAGTCCGCATGGTCCCACTGGTAGTCGAAGGTGAACTCCGCCATCCGGCGGATCGCCTGCTCCGGCGCCAGCGCCTCCAGCCGCAGCTCCCTCTCTACCGAGCGGATGTCGTCATAGGCGGCCTCCAGCACGGCGAGGTAGAGCCCCTCCTTGCTGCCGAAATAATAATAGATCATCCGCTTGGCGGTCTTGGTGCGCGCCGCGATGGCATCCACCCGCGCACCGGTCAGCCCGTGCCGCGCGAATTCCTCGCGCGCCGCCTCCATGATCTCCCGCTTCGTGCGTTCCGGATCGTTCCGGCGGAAATGTGGCTCCGTCAATTCGCTCGTCGTGTCGGCCAATGGGACGCTCCTGCGAATCCCTTCATACCCGCCCAACATCGCCACGGCCAAATGCCGCCGCCCAGCCCCGGTTGCGCTTCACGTCCGGCGTTGCCCTGTCCCCGGGGGACAAGGCTCCGCCGTCGACGCAGTGCGTCGACCCCCCGGTCCCCCTGATCCGCCAGGAACCTGGTCAAACGTATACGTTTGACCCTGGACCTCCCATTCGTTGGTGCTCTCCGGCGACTGTGGGCGCCACCAGCGCGAACACGGTGTTGTTTTTCTTTTCGGGAGCCCCGCTGATCCACCTGCCCCCAGGATCAGCCCGCAGGCTGACGCCCACCACCAATGTCAACGAAAGCCCGGGGTCCGGGGACCGGCTCCGGTCCCCCATCATGGTCATGGGCGGAGTGGGGGTCTGGGGGCGAGACGGCGCCTTGCCCCCGGGGGCCAGCCACGAAGCGCGACGCCACCCGCCGGGCCTATCTGGTCTCCCCCTCGATGACAGCCCGGCGTGCCGCGATCGCCCCGGCCAGGAAATCCGTCAGGGCGCGGATGCGCGGCAGGTGCCGCAGGTCCGGATGGGTCAGCAGCCAGAGATCGGCGGCGAAATCCGGTTCCGGCGGTGCCAGGCGGCGCAGGCCCGCCCGGCTATCCCCCACGAAACAGGGCAGGTGCCCGATCCCCAGCCCCGATTCGACCGCGTCGGCCAGGGCCAGCACCCCATCGAACCGCGCCGCCAGCCGTGCCGCCGGCACACGCTCCCGGGCGAAGCGTGTCACCTTCAGCCCGGCAAGATTGTCGCCGAGACAGACCCAGTCCCGCCCCATCGGATCGGCACCTGGGGCGACCGGCGCGGAGGCGGGCTCGTAGAGCGCCCAGGCGATCCGCGCCACGCGCCGCCCGACCAGCGTATCCGGCGGCTTATCGCTGGCCCGCAGTGCGACATCGGCATCCCGGCGGGACAGGTTGGCGGCGGCATTGCCGGTGACGAGGTCCAGCCGCACGTCGGGGCAGGCGGCGCGGAAACGCACCAGCATCGGCATCAGCAGATCGGCCAGCAGGCTGTCGCTGGTGGCCAGCCGGACCTCGCCGGCAGGGCCGGGGGCTTGTCCGGCGAGGCGGCGGGTGACGGCGGTGATGTCCTCGTCCACCCGTCCGGCCAGGGCCGCCATCTCCTCCCCCGCCGCCGTTGGAGCATAGCCGCCCCGGTGCCGCTCGAAGAGCGGATAGCCCACCATCTCCTCGATCTGCCGCAGGCGGCGGAAGACGGTGGAATGCGCCACCCCGAGCCGCGCCGCGGCCGCCGGCAGCGCCCGCGTCTCCGCCACCGCCTGGATCAGCCGGAAATCATCCCAGGCGAGGGCAGTGGGGGAGCGGGGCTTATCGGTCACGATGAGCTGGAGCCTCGCATTCCGCACCGCTCGCTGGAAGGGGCGGCCTCTGATGCATGATCCGCATTGCAATCATGCAATTCGTTTGTGGTGGGAGATAGGGGCCCATTGCCCATATGCATGACAGACAGTGAAACCAGCCTGGAGGAGCTTCCATGGCCCGCAACGGCATCCATCATGTGACCGCCATCGCCGGCAAGGCGCAGCGGAACCTCGACTTCTACACCCGCACCCTCGGGCTGCGGCTGGTGAAGAAGACGGTGAACTTCGACGACCCCGGCGCCTACCACTTCTACTACGGCGACGAGGCCGGCAGCCCCGGCACCATCCTGACCTTCTTCCCATGGGAGAATGCCGCCCCCGGCCGCGCCGGGATCGGCGAACTGCAGGAGACGGTGTTCCGCGTACCCCAGGGCGCGATCGGCTTCTGGACGCAGCGCCTGGCGCCGCATGGCGTGGAGCGCGCGGAGGCGTTCGGCGAGACGCTGCTGCGCTTCCGCGACCCGGACGGCATGCGCCTCGCCCTGGTCGGCCTGCCGGGCATTGAGGCTGAACCCGTCTGGAGCACGGGTGAGGTTCCGGCCGAGGTAGCGATCCGCGGCTTCCACGGCGTGCGCCTGATGCTGGACCGCACCGAGGCGACCGGTGCCATCCTCAGCGATGTCTTCGGCTTCGCCGAGGCGGCGCGCGAGGGCGACACGCTGCGCTACCGTGCCGCAGGCACGGTGCTGGGCGGGATCGTGGACCTGCAAGGTGTCGGCGGCTTCCTGCCGGCGCGGCTGGGGCGGGGTTCGGTGCACCACCTGGCCTTCCGCGCCGCCGATGACGCGGCGGAGATGGAGATGGCGCGCAAGCTCGTGGAGAACCACGGCATCCGCACCACGGAACAGAAGGACCGCGACTACTTCCGGTCCGTCTACTTCCGCGAGCCGGGCGGCGTGCTCTTCGAGATCGCGACCGACATCCCAGGCTTTGCCGTGGACGAGGCGCCGGAGGCCCTGGGCACGGGCCTGCAACTGCCGGCCTTCCTGCGGCCCCACCGGGCGGCGATCGAGGCCGCGCTGCCCGCCCTGGCCTGACCCCCTGGCCTGACCCCCTGGCCTGACATCCTGGCCCGACCCTGGGACGGCGCGCCCCCCCGGTGGCGCGCCGTCCGGGCAGGAGAATGACACGAAAGGAGACACCCGCATGAGCGGCACCGAGACCGGCCCCAGAACCGGCCATGGCACCCGCCTGGGCTTCCAGCACCGGTTCCATCCGGCCACGCGCCCGGGCCGCCCGCCCCTGCTGCTGCTGCACGGCACCGGCGGCGATGAGGACGACCTGTTGCCGCTGGGCGAGGCGGTGGCGCCGGGTTCCGCCCTGCTTTCCCCACGCGGCCAGGTGCTGGAGAACGGCATGCCGCGCTTCTTCCGCCGTCTGGCGGAAGGTGTCTTCGACGAGGCGGACTTGCGCCGCCGCACCGACGACCTCGCCGCCTTCATCCGTGATGCGCAGGGGGCCTATGGGTTGGAGGCGCCGGTCGCGCTCGGCTTCTCGAACGGCGCCAACATCGCCGTGGCGCTGCTGCTGCGCCATCCGGGCCTGCTGCGCGGGGCGGTGCTGCTGCGGGCCATGCAGCCCTTCCGGGACGAGGAACCGATCCCGCCGCCGGGGCTGGACGGTACGCCGGTTCTGCTGCTCTTGGGCACGGCCGACCCCATCGTGCCCGCCGCGAACAGCGAGGGGTTGGCGGCGCGGCTGCGCCAGGCGGGGGCCGGGGTCGAGCGCCATGCCCTGCCGGTGGGGCATGGCCTGTCGCAGATGGACCTGTCCCTGGCACGGGCCTGGCTGGACCGGCTCTGAGGGCACCCGGCCCGCCTCAGGGACGGCCCGGCCATCCATCATCGGCAGGTTCATGGCGAGCCGCATGATGCCGGGACGCCCAGGCCCGAACCGGTGTCAGCGAACGGTAACGAACCGAGGGCAGGGGAGGAGTCGGGGCAAGACGGGGCCTTGCCCCCGGGAGCACGGCGATGCGCGATGGGCAGGTAGCGGCGGCCTTCCTGCCCCTGGCGTCAGGACCCCGCCGCCGGCTGCGCGGCCCGCCCGCCCAGGTGGAAACCCTGTGGCGAGGCGGCCCAGGCCCGGCTCCAGGCGAGCAGGCCGAACCACAGCAGCCCACCGAAGAGCAGGTAGGAGACGCCGAACCGGGCATAGGCCTCCATCAATCCCGGATTCGCGAAGGTGATGACGAGCACGGCCGGCGTCGTCAGCAGGATCGCGGCCCAGCCCAGCGCGCGCCGCGCGGGGCTGGCGGAGAGGGTGGAACCGGGGGCCAGGAAAAAGGCCGCCGGCATCAGCATCAGCGCGTAGTAGTGCGACCAGGACAGCGGGCTGCTGACCACGGCCAGCACCAGCACCAGCATGTACTCCAGATCCCGCCCCTGGCCGCTCCGTGTCCCCGCATCCTGGCTCCCGGCATCCTGGCTCTCGCCGATGGCGCCCTTCACGCAGGCAAGCAGCGCGGTCAGGTAGAGCAGCCCGACCACCACCGTGCCGGTCAGCCGCTGCAGCGGTGCCGGGCTGCGCAGCGTCTCCCAGTCCATCAGCGCCACCGGGCCTTCGGCGAGGCGCACCAGGAAGCCCGCCACGGACTGCACGTTGAAGGCGCCGAGCGGATGGCTGCTGAACTGGAGCACGCAGAGCTGCAGCCAGTGCCAGTGCATCTCCCAGCCGAAGATGGCGAGGGACAGCAGCCCCGCCGCGCCGCAGAAGCCGGCGAAGCCGGCCGTGGCGTGCCAGTTCCGCCGCAACAGGAAATACAGGCCGAAGAGCATGAGCGGCAGCTTGATCACCGCCGCGAAGCCGAGCAGCAGCCCCGCCGCCAGGTCCCGCCGCCCGCGCAGCAGCCAGAGCCCGGCGGCCAGCATCAGCAGCACGATATGGGTGGTGTTGCCTTCCTTCAGGCTGTTCTGCAGCGGCCCGTTGATGGCGAAGAGCAGCAGCAGCAGCCAGAACCCCGTCCCGCGCAGCCCGGTGAGCCGGACCAGGAGCAGGAAGGCACCCGCCGTGGCCGCGAGGCCGATCAGCGTGAACAGTACCGCCGCCGCCTTGTCCGGCAGCAGGCCGAAGGGCGCGAAGAGATAGGCCACGATGGGCAGGTTCACGAAGCCGTCCACGCCCCGCTCGATCTGCGGCCCCAGCGCCGCTGGGCGGTCCAGCACGGCCTGCCCGCCCAGGTAATAGGCGGCACGGAAATCCTCGAAGAGGTGCCGCGGCTCCGAGATGGCGAAGAGCGCCAGCGCCGCGACGGCGCAAAGGGCGGGCAGGGCCCAGGCCGGCCTCGCCTCCCGGCGCGCCAGCCGGAAGAAGAGGAACAGGCTGCCGGCGATCGTCACGAGATCCGCGAGGGGGAGCAGTTTGGTCAGCATGAGAAGCGTCCGGGCCTCCGTCGGGTGCCGTTCAGCACAATGAGAATCGGGCCGCCGGGGAGGGCGGAGCAGGGAATATGTCTCATCATAGAGACGTTTTCGCATCTTTTAGCAATATTTATTGCACTCCTGTCGCAGGAGTCTCATGATACGGCGCAGAGGCAGACAGGGATCGCGGACTGGAACTCATGGGACGGATCGGGAACAGGACGGAGGGGCGGCAAAAACGCCGCAGCGCCCTGCCCATCCTCGCCTCCTGCCCGGCCTCTCTCTCCACGGGCATCGGGCCGAAGGATCTGGGTCATGGCCGCCCCCCGGTGGCCCCTTCCCGGTCGCGTCGCCATGCCTTGCCCATCCCCCCGGCCTCCCGCCGCGGGCCCGGTTCACGCAACGGCAATGCCAGGAGGGCATGAGGCATGGCGACCACCAACAGCAGGCCCGTCGCGGTGGCGGACACGGCTGCCGTCTCGGAGGACGGGGTGCTGCAGGCCACGGGCAACGTGCTGTCCAACGACCGGGACGCGGATGGGGACGCGCTGACCGTCACCGCCGTGAACGGGCTGGCCGCGGGCGTGGGCACGACCATCGCCGGCACCTATGGCAGCCTCGTGCTCGGCGCCAACGGCCAGTACACCTATGTCCTGGCCAATGCGCAGGCGAATGTGCAGGCGCTCGCCGCCGGCCAGACGGTGACGGAAACCTTCACCTACACGATCTCCGACGGGCAGAGCCATGCCGATGCCGGCGAGAACCTGATCGCGCAGTCGGAAGCCTTCGACGATGCCTCCTGGGTGCTGTTCAACGGCATCGGAACCCTGCCCACCGTCACCAGCAATACCGCCACCGGACCGACCGGCACGGCGACGGCCGATCTGCTGACCCTGACGGATGGCAGCGGCATCTACACCGACACCGCCGTCAGCGGGCAGTACACCTTCAGCATCTGGGTGCGGCTGGTCAGCGGCGACGGCAACTTCGCCTTCAACTACTATGACGGAACCAGCGACAGCATCCAGTCCGCGACCGCGACCGGCGAATGGCAGCGCTTCAGCTGGACCTTCACCGGCAATGGCAGCAGCGAGGCCAATGTCGCCATCCTGCACGATCTCGCCTCCTCCCCCGGCAGTGTCTTCGAGATCTGGGGCGCGCAGCTCAACAGCGGCGGCAGCGCCGGCACCTATGTCGCCACCACCGGCACCCCCGTCACCGCCACCACCGTCACCACGCAGAACCTGATCCCGCAGTCGGAAGCCTTCGACGACGCCTCCTGGGCGCATTTCACCGTCACGGGCACCCAGCCCACGGTGACGGCCAATGCCGCCACCGGCCCCACGGGCAGCGGTACGGCCGACCTGCTGAGCCTTTCCGGCATCGGCACCGGCATCTACGTCAACACGGCGGTCAGCGGGCAGTACACCTTCAGCGTCTGGGTCCGTCTGGCCAGCGGCGACGGGAGCTTCAGCTTCAACTACTACGACGGCAGCAGCAACCACCTCCAGTCCGCGACCGCCACCGGCGAATGGCAGCGCTTCAGCTGGACCTTCGACGCCAACGGCAACGGCAATGCCAATGTCGCCATCATGCACGACCTGGTCACCGCCACCTCCGGTGTCTTCGAGCTCTGGGGGGCCCAGCTCAACCAGGGCGCGGCGGCGGACAGCTATATCGCCACGTCCGGCAGCGCCGTCACCGTCACGGGTTCCGGCACGGGGGACGAGACCGCCACCCTGACCGTCACCATCACCGGTGCGGCCGACAGCAGCACCGGCGGCCCCGCCCTGCCCGTCGCGGTGGCGGACACGGCTGCCGTCTCGGAGGACGGGGTGCTGCAGGCCACGGGCAACGTGCTGTCCAACGACCGGGACGCGGATGGGGACGCGCTGACCGTCACCGCCGTGAACGGGCTGGCCGCGGGCGTGGGCACGACCATCGCCGGCACCTATGGCAGCCTCGTGCTCGGCGCCAACGGCCAGTACACCTATGTCCTGGCCAATGCGCAGGCGAATGTGCAGGCGCTGGAGGCCGGGCGGAGCGTCACCGACGTCTTCCACTACACCGTCACGGACGGGGCGGGCCACACCGTCACCACGCAGAACCTGCTGCCCTATTCCGAGGCGCTCGACAATCCGGCCTGGGTGCGGTTCAGCGCGAACGGCGCCTCCGCCACGGTAATGGCGAACGAGGCGATGAGCCCGCTCGGCACCAAGACGGCCGAGCTGCTGAGCATGACGGGCTACGGCACCGGCATCTACACCAGTACCGCTGTCAGCGGGCAGTACACCTTCAGCGCCTGGATCCGCCTGGCCGCCGGCGACGGGCATTTCAGCTTCAACTACTATGACGGTGGCAGCGACCACTTCCGGTCCGCCCTCGCCACCAGCGAGTGGCGGCACTTCACCTGGACCTTCACCGGCAGCGGCAGCAACAGCGCCAATGTCGCCATCATGCACGACCTCTCCACCCTCACCTCGGGCAGCTTCGAGATCTGGGGCGCGCAGTTGAATGCCGGCGCCACGGCGGATGCCTATGTCGCCACCTCCGGCACTCCCGTCACCCAGGCCAGCACCGGCCTCGCCACCATCACCTCCACCCTGACCGTCACCATCACCGGTGCGAGCGATACGCTCAGCGCCGCCTCCACCCTGTCCCTGGCCGACCATGCGGACGGGGTCGTGGCGAATCTCGCGACCGGCCAATGGGCCCAGGCGCTGAAGATCATGCCGCTGGGCGATTCCATCACCTATGGCTGGCGGCAGATCGACACCAACTACGGCTACCTCCAGGACAACCTGGCGAATGGCTACCGTCAGCCGCTCTGGGCGGATTTCACCGACCGGGACATGCTGATCAACTATGTCGGCTCCCAGAGTTCCGGCACCGACACCCTGCCCGATCACGACCATGCTGGCTTCCCGGGCTGGAAGGCGGACGAACTCGCCACCATCCTGCCCAGCCTGCTCAGCAGCAGCGCGCCCGATGCGGTGCTGCTCATGGCCGGCGCCAACGACGTCTTCCGTGAGGATGCGGCACAGAACACGGTCGGCACCGACATCAAGGCGATGCTCGATGCGATCGCAGCCGCGAATCCCAGCACCCATGTCTATGTCTCGACCATCCTGCCGACCGCCTGGGCCGATGCGTCGGAGGTGAACGCGGTCAACGCCGTCATCCGCTCGACCGTGCAGAGCGCCATCGCCAGCGGGCAGAAGGTCACGCTGGTCGAGATGCCCGGCGTCACCACCGCCGACATGTATGACGGCATCCACCCGACCGAGGCAGGCTATGCCGAGATGGCGCAGTACTGGCTGAACGCCATCCTGACCGCCCAGGGAAACAGCGGCGGCACGCCCGGCGGCACCGCCCAGGCCATCGCCTCCGGCATCACCTCGATCCTCGGCGGCAGTGGCAACGACCTGCTGATCGGCGACACGCGGGCGAACACGCTGAACGGCGCGGACGGGAACGACCGCCTGATCGGCGGCGGGGGGAACGACACGCTGATTGGCGGCGCGGGGGCGGACGAGTTCGTCTTCCGCCCCGTGGCGGGAAATGTGGTGGTGCAGGATTTCAGCACGGCGGAGAAGGATGTGCTGGTCTTCGACGGCATCGCCGGGCTGAGCAACTTCGCCTCGCTGAGCGGCCATATCGCGCATGTGGGCAGTTCCACGGTGATCGACCTGTCGGGCTTCGGCGCTTCGGCGCAGATCACCCTGCAAGGCTTCACCGGCAGCCTGACCGCGGACAATGTCTGGTTCTCTTGAAAGCCCCGGCCAGACCGGAGAGGCAGGGTAGGAAGATGGAAACGCCAGTCGTGACGTCCGGACATTCCGCCAGCAAGGCGCGAAAGAGCGAGTATCTCTACGGGGTGGATGCCATCCGCTTCCTGGCCGCCCTGATGGTGGCCGTCTTTCACCTCACCTGGTACGAGGCCGCCACCCATGACGTGGCCTGGTTCGGCTGGGTGGGCGTGCAGATCTTCTTCGTGCTGTCCGGTTTCGTGATTGCGAATTCCGCGAACGGCACGACGCCGCTGGCCTTCCTGCGCTCCCGCGTGCTGCGCCTCTACCCGGCTGCCTGGGCCTGCGCCGTGCTGAGCCTCGTCGTCCTGACCCTCGCGCCGCAATCCGATGGCAGCCTGCTGCGCCCCTTCCTGGCCTCGCTCGCCCTGGCCCCGACCGGCCCCTGGATCGCCACGGCCTATTGGACCCTGCCGATCGAGATCGTGTTCTACGCGCTGATCCTGCTTCTGCTGCTGCGTGGCGCCTTCCACCGGCTGGAATGGCTGGGCATCGGCCTCACCCTGGCCAGCAGCGCCTATCTCACCGCCTATGCCCTGCAGGTGGCCGGCCTCATCCACGGGCCCTCGCTCGAATTCGGCTATGGTGTCCGCAACCTCACCCTGCTGCGCCACGGCATCTACTTCGCCGCCGGCATCTTCCTCTGGCTCTGGTCGCGGCAGCGCCTGTCGCGCGCCGGGGCCCTGGCCCTGCTGCTGGCGATCCTCGCGGCGCCGGTGGAGATGACCTGCCGCACCCTGGAGATCGTGGAGAAATCGCCCGGCCACCTCGATGCCGCCGCGATCTGGCCCTGGCCCATCCTGCTCTGGGCCCTGGCCTGTGGCGGGATCATCGCCTCGGTGATCTGGCGCGCGGAGATCGCGCGCCTGCCGGGCACCTGGCTGCGGGTCCTGCGGCAGGCGGGGCTGACGACCTATCCCCTCTATCTCCTGCATGAACCCATCGGGCACACGCTCCGGCACGCCTTTCACGCGCAGGGGGTGCCACCAGTCGCGGCGGCGCTGCTCGGGGTCGCCGGCACGTCCCTGGTGGCGCTGGCCGTTGCCGCCCTGGCCGAACCCCTCCTGCGGCGGGCGCTCCAGGAACTTCTTCGTTGGAAGCGTGGCGAGGTGGCGCCGGAGGCGGGGCTGGGCCTGCTGCGCCGTTCCGGCGGCGTGATCTGATGGCGGCCCCATCGCAGTGGATTCGCCTCGCCCGGAACTCCCCACAAGCGTGAATTTTTGCTTGAAAAACAACCTTTAGGGAAGAAACCCATTCTGGCTTCGCGGTGTATCCCAAAAACGTGTTTTTGCAGCATCGATTCCCGCATTGTTTGTAAAAAATTCCAATTGTCTCTATTTTGGTCTTTACATCTTATTGCTGCTCTGCACCAATTAGGAGCCTCGTGACATAAGGAGTGGGCCCCATGGATATGGCAGTAGAGTTGCTGGCAGTGCCTGCGGCAGCGCCCGCTGCCCGACCCCTGGTCGTCGACCTCGACGGCACGCTGATTCGCTCCGACCTCCTGATCGAGACCGCCTTCGCCGAGCTCGGCCGTCATCCGCTCTCCGGCTTCCGCCTGCTGCGCGCCCTCATCTCCGGCAAGGCGGCGCTGAAGCACCTCCTGGCCGAGACCGCGGAGATCGACCCGGCGACGCTGCCCTATGACGAGGCGGTGCTCGACCGGATCCGGCAGGCCCGTGCCCAGGGTCGCCCCGTCTGGCTGGCCTCCGCCAGCAATGCGCGCCTGGTCGGGGCCATTGCCGATCATCTCGGCCTCTTCGACGGCTGGCTCGCCTCCGATGCCACCACCAACCTCGCCGGCCCGGCCAAGGCCCAGGCCCTGGCCGAGCGCTTCGGCCATGGCGGCTTCGACTATATCGGCAACGACACCGCCGACCTGCCCGTCTGGGCGGAGGCTGGGCACGCCCTGGCGATCCGCACCTCGCCGCGCGTCGGCCGGCGCCTCGCCACCATCCATCCGGATGCGGAGCACCTGCCCTCCGCCCGCGCCACCCTCAAGACCTGGCTGAAGCTGCTGCGCGTGCACCAGTACGCGAAGAACGCCCTGGTCTTCGTGCCGCTGTTGACGGCCCATGCCTTCACGCCGGATGCGCTGCTGCAAAGCGTCCTGGCCCTGCTGGCCTTCTCCCTCTGCGCCTCCAGCGTCTATCTCCTGAACGACCTGCTGGACATCGCGGCCGACCGCGCGCACCTGACGAAGCGCCGCCGCCCTCTGGCCAGCGGCATGATCCCGCTGATGGACGGCATCCTGGCCGTGCCGGTCCTCTTCCTCGCCTCCATGGCGGTGGCCATCGCGGTCTCACCGGCCTTCCTCGCCGTGCTGCTCGGCTATTTCGCCCTCACCACCGCCTATTCGCTGGTGCTGAAGCGGAAGATGCTGGTGGATGCCGTGGCGCTGGCGCTGCTCTATGCCTTCCGCGTGGTCGGTGGCGCGGTGGCGATCAACGTGGCCATCTCGGAATGGCTGATCGCCTTCTCGCTCTTCATCTTCATGGCCCTGGCCCTGGTGAAGCGCTACATCGAGCTCTCGACCCTGCTCGACCGCTCGCTGCCGGACCCCTCGAACCGCAACTACAAGACCGGCGACCTGCCGATCGTCGCGGCGCTGGCAGCCTCCAGCGGCTTCAACGCCATCATCATCCTCACCCTCTATCTGTCCAGCGACGCGGTGCACTCGCTCTACAGCCATCCGCAACTGCTCTGGCTGCTCTGCCCAGTACTGATGTTCTGGTTCGGCCGGGTGCTGCTGATGGCGCATCGCCGCCTGATGCATGACGACCCCATCGTCTTCGCCCTGCGCGATGGCGTCAGCCGCTACGTCCTCCTGGCCTCGGTCGGCATCGTCCTGGCTGCCACCTTCTGATCCCACTCCGGAAGCACGCCCCCGCAGATCCCGTAAGGAAGGCCCCCCGCATGTTCATTCAGCCGAGCCGCTTGAGCGCGGCGCGCTTCCCTGGGGAGGCGCGCACCCTGGAGCGCGACGCCGCCGTGTCCTCCGGCGTGACGGACAGCCTGGTGGCGACGGGCTGGGCGCTGCTGGGCGCCGGCCTGTCCTGGTGGGCCTCGGCGCAGTTCGCCCCGCACTTCTACCAGATGGAATGGATCAACATCTGGTTCCAGGCGGACCATCCGCGCGTTCTGGGCAACATGCTGGACATGCGGGGCTCGCACCGCTCCTCGGTGCATCCGATCTTTTCGATCCTGACGATTCCGCTGACCAACCTGCTCATGCTGCTCGGCCTGACCCCGCTTGCCGCGGGCAGGGCGCTGATGGCGGGGGCGGGGGGCCTGACCCTTGCCTTCTTCTACCTCTCGATGCGCGGCCTGGCGCTGAGCCTGCCCATCGCCGGCCTGCTCACCGCCGGCCTGCTCGTCAGCGCCACCTATCTCTACTGGTTCGCGGTCATCGAGACCTATCCCTTCGCCGCCCTGGGCACGAGCATCATGCTCTGGGCCCTCACCAGCTGGCGTGACAGGGGCACTCTGCCCTGGGCCCTGGCCTCGGCCGCGACGCTGGCCATCACCACCACGAACTGGAGCTTCGGCCTCGCCGCGGCCTTCTTCCGGCTGGGCCTGCGCCGCAGCATCGTGGTCAGCCTGCTCGCCTTCACCATGGTCGCCGGCATCGCCGTGGTGCAGCGCCTCACCTTCGAGGACGCGGGCGTCTTCTTCCAGCCGCGCGTGCTCAAGCAGGAATCGGAATTCCTGCGCTCCGCGCGGGAGGAATTCTCCCAGGCCGAGGAAGCCAAGGGCGAGACCCCGGCTTCCGTGCTGCGCTCGATCCTGCTCTACAGCGCCGTCACCGCCCATCCGCGTGTCGAGCCCGTGCAGGATGGCATCCTCGAAAGCATCACGGTTCGCCGCACCGATGCGGGCGCCCCGCCGGACTGGGTCTACCAGTACGTGAAGGCACACGTCCCCTTCATCGAGGAACGCGTCTACAACCTCCTCAACAACCAGCATTCCCCGGTGCTGGACCAGGACTGGCCCGGCCTGGCCGGCATGCTGGCCTGGACCGTGCTGCTGGCCTGCGGCATCTGGGGCGCCATCCTGCACCGGCCGGCGCGCCCGGTCGCACTGGCGATCGGCGCCTTCCTTCTTGGCCAGATCGCCCTGCACCTCGTCTATGGCGAGATCACCTTCCTCTACGCCGCGGACTTCTTCCCCGCCCTGCTGGCCCTGGCCGCCTTCGCCTTCTTCACTCCGGCGCGCCGTCTGGCAGTGGTCGCGGCCCTGGCCTTCGTCATCCTCGGCGGCATCAGCAACATCACCGAACTGCGCAACAGCATCGCCGAGGCGAACAGCATCACGCAGAAGCCCCTCAATCCGGTCCTGCATGGCAACAAGCACTGAAGATCAGACGGAACGCGCATGCCCATCTCCACCTACTTCCTGCTGATCAGCAGCATCGCCCTCGCCACCTTCTCCCAGGTGGTGCTCAAGATCGGCATGTCCTCGGAACCGGTTCAGCTCGCGCTGAGCCGGCGCCAGCCCATCGACACGGTGGCCTCCATCATCACCTCCCCCTGGGTCCTGGGCGGGCTGACCTGCTTCGGGCTGAGCGCGGTGGTCTGGCTCCTCGTCCTGTCGCGCATGAACCTGTCCCAGGCCTATCCCTGCGTCGCCCTAGGCTTCGTGCTGACCATGTGCGCCGGCTACTTCCTGCTGGGCGAGCCGATCAACCTGCTGCGGATCGGCGGCCTGTCCCTGATCCTCGCCGGCGTCGCCTGCGTCGCCGTCAGTTGATCGGCCCGGCCCCGCTCACCGGAGGAGCCTGAACGGCCAGCCCCGGAAGATGCTGCCCCGAGATCCGCTCCGGGGGGCTGGGCTGCGGAAAAACCTGGGCTGGGGCGGCACGGCCCGTGCGATCCCTGTCAGCATCCTGCCAGCCGTGACGGCCTTTCCTGAATCCGGAAGGGCCGGACCGGTTCACCGGGGCGACCCCGGAGGCAGGTCCGGCCTGGCCCGCCCAGACCGGCTGACCGAGGGGAGACGCCATATGAGCCAGGGCAGCCTTGCCGCCGAACGGCCCGCCGTGAGCCAGACCGCCTTCACCGTGCTGGCGGCGCTCAGCCTCTGCCACCTGCTCAACGACATGATGCAGTCGCTGCTGGCGGCGCTCTTCCCCGTCCTGAAGGCGAGCTACGGCCTCAGCTTCACCCAGATCGGCTTCCTCGCCTTCACCTTCCAGCTCACCGCCTCCCTGCTGCAACCGGCCGTGGGCTGGTACACCGACCGCAAGCCGCAGCCCCGCTCCCTGCCGGTCGCCATGGGCTTCACCTTCTGCGGGCTGCTGCTCCTGGCCTGGGCGGACCACTACTGGTCGCTGCTCTGCGCGGCCGCCATGGTGGGCATGGGCTCCTCGGTCTTCCACCCGGATTCCTCCCGCATCGCCCGGATCGCCTCGGGCGGGCGGCACGGGTTGGCGCAGTCGATCTTCCAGGTCGGCGGCAATGCCGGCTCGGCGGCCGGCCCATTGCTCGCCGCCTATGTCGTCCTGCCGCGCGGCCAGGGCAGCGTCGCCTGGTTCTCTCTCGCCGCGCTGCTGGCCATGTCACTGCTCTGGTGGGTCGGCGGCTGGGCGCATGGCCAGCTTCTCAGCCGCCGCCGCGCCATCGGCCACGCCGCGGCGCCGCATGCCGCCCTGCCGCGGCAGAAGGTCATGATGGCTATCGCCGTGCTCGGCATCCTGGTCTTCTCGAAGTACATCTACATGGCCAGCCTGACGAGCTACTACACCTTCTACCTGATGCAGAGCTTCGGCCTGACCATCCAGGAGGCGCAGGTCTATCTCTTCCTCTTCCTCGGCGCCGTCGCGGTCGGCACCGTGGTGGGCGGGCCGGTGGGCGACCGCTTCGGGCGCAAGGTGGTGATCTGGGGCTCCATCCTCGGCATCCTGCCCTTCACCCTGGCGCTGCCCTATGTGAACCTGTTCTGGACGGCGGTGCTCACCGTGCTGATCGGCCTGATCCTGGCCTCCGCCT
This sequence comes from Roseomonas gilardii subsp. gilardii, assembly GCF_023078375.1. Taxonomy (NCBI): domain Bacteria; kingdom Pseudomonadati; phylum Pseudomonadota; class Alphaproteobacteria; order Acetobacterales; family Roseomonadaceae; genus Roseomonas; species Roseomonas gilardii. The sequence goes on from NZ_CP095554.1 coordinate 1,043,829, forward strand.
TCTCGGCGATCCTGGTCTATGCGCAGGAACTGGTGCCGGGCCGCGTCGGCGTGATCTCCGGCCTGTTCTTCGGCTTCGCCTTCGGCATGGGCGGCCTCGGCTCCGCCCTGCTCGGCATCCTGGCGGATGCGAAGGGCATCACCTTCGTCTACCACCTCTGCTCCTTCCTGCCCCTGCTCGGCATCCTCACCATCCTGCTGCCGAATCTGGAGCGGCATCGGGCAGGGTAGGGGGCAACAGCCCCGTCGCGCCTGCGTTCCGGCCCCGGTGGAGGCCCTGCCTCCCCCGGCCCCCTCCGCTGGGGACATGGTATGTCCCCAGACCCCGCCTTTCGCTGGCACCGGGTGGCAAGGTCAGCCAGCGGCCTGATCCCGAAGGGCAGGCGGATCGGCGAGGCTCCAAAAGAAGAAAAACACCATCTCCACGCGCGCGGCGCCGGCAGCCCGCCGGAGAGCCTGGCTCTCCGGCGCGACCCGGCATCAGCAAGCGCCAACGAACCGGGTCCAGGGTGCGCAGCGTCCTGGCGGATGGGGGTCTGGGGGGAAGGCGGAGCCTTGCCCCCGGAAGGCAGCGGCCTCCACGGAGCAAAGGCCGGAAGCGACAGCCCCCGCCTCAGGCCGGCGCCGCATCCCCCCGGGCTGCACGTCGCCGCGCCGGGGCACGCCCCGCGCCTGCCTTCCTGGGCCGGCCCTTGCCCGGGCCTGCCGCCTTCGTCCGGCCCGGCGTCTTCCCCTGCTGCCCGTCGATCCAGGCGGAGATGGCGGCAGCGCTTGCCTGTGCCTCCTCCGGCAGGGCCACGCCACGCTGCTCCGCCAGCTTCCGCGCGAAACCGAGCTGCGCCGCGCTGGGTGCGCGGCCGGTCCCTGCCTCGCCACCGCCTTCCCGGCGCGGCGCGTGCTCGTCGAGGAAGGCGCGGCAGGCCGTCGCGGAGCGTGTGTAGCCCTTGGGTGGCGCGATCCCCTTGCGCTTCGCCAGGCTGGCCACGAAACGCGCCATGGCCGGGGTCGGCGCACCTTTCCCGCCCGGCGCGCCGCCACTGGCCAGGAGCGGCGCCTCGCCCGAGGCCGCGCGCTCGGTCAGCCGCGCGATGATCCGGCTGGCCTGGGCGCAGACGGCGTCGATCGCGCCCATCATCTCCTGCTGCCCCACCAGCACCTCGTCCAGCAGCCGTTCGAGCTGCGCCGTCACGCCGGGATCGACCAGCGCCGGATCGGCCTGTTCCAGAACGGCGAAGAGCTGGAGCCCGCGTTCCGTCGGCACGATGTGCTTGCCGTCGATGCGCAGGAAATCCTGCGCCTTCAGCCCACGGATGATCTCGGCCCGCGTCGCCGGCGTGCCGATGCCCTTGGCCTCCTTCAGCCGGTCCTGCAACGCCTCGTCCCCGACGAAGCGCCAGGCGTTCTGCATCGCCTCGATCAGCGTACCCTCGTTGTAGCGCGGCGGCGGGCGCGTCTCCTTCGCCTCCACCTTCGCCTCGCTCAGCGCGGCAGGCTCGCCATCGCGGAGAGCGGGGAGGAGCTGCGCATCCTCGCCCTTCTCCTCGGCGGGCACCCATTCGGGGAAGGCGGCGCGCCAGCCCATCTCCAGCGGCTGCCGCCCCACGGCACGGAAGGCGTGGCCCTTCACGTCGATCGTGGCCGTGGTCTGGCGATAGCGGAAATCCGGCATCATCGCCGCCAGATAGGCGCGCGCGATCACGTCGAAGAGCTTGCGCTCATCCGCCGAAAGGCGCGGCCAGGCCTCGCGCAGCCGCTCCACCGTGTTGACGTTCGGGATCACCGCGTGGTGGCTCGCCCCCGCCAGGCCCTTGTCGTGGAAGGCCCCGCTGGCGCCGCGCCGGACCAGCGGCGGCTGCGGTACGGGAATGCCGCTCCAGGCCCGCCCTTCCCGCAGGGCCGCCACGATGCGCGGCACATCAGGGATCAGGCTTTCCGGCAGGTAGCGTGTCTCGGCGCGGGGATAGGTGATGACCTTCTTGCCCTCGCCGTCATAGAGTTCCTGCGCCACCTCCAGCGTGCGGGCCGCCGACCAGCCGAAACGCGAGCCGCAGAGGCGTTGCAGCGAAGGCAGGTCGTGCAGGCGCGGCGGCGATTGCCGCTTCTCCTCGACCTTTACCGCGAGCGGCCCCTGGAAGCCCTCGGCCAGGGCGGCGATGGCTTCGGCCTCCTCGCGCTTCAGGATGCGCTCCTTCGGCGCGTGGCGCATGCGCAGCCGCCCGGCCTCGACGGCGGCACTCGCCACCACCTCGAAATAGCTCTGCGGCACGAAGTCGCGGATCTCGATCTCCCGCCGGCAGACGATGGCCAGCGTCGGCGTCTTCACCCGCCCCACGCCGATCACCGCGCGTGCACCCTTCGCCAGCGTCACCGTAGCGGTGCGGGTGAGGGAGAGGTTGTAGATCTGGTCCGCCTGCCGCCGCGCCACCGCCGCCGCGTAGAGCCGCGCATGCTCGGCATTGGGCCGGGCATGGGCGAAGGCGTCGCGGATGGTCTGCGGGTCCTGCGCGGTGAACATCACCCGCATCACCGTACCGCGATAGCCATAGTGCTCCAGGATCTCCTGGCCGATCAACTGCCCCTCACGGTCGCAATCCGTGGCCAGCCAGACGCGCTTGGCCGAACGCAGGGCCGCGCGGATCGCCTGTAGCTTGGACGCCTTGTTCCCGCCCGTGGCGGGGCGCGTGCCGTAGAGCGACTCCGGCCGCAGCAGTATGGGGCTCCAGCGCTTCCAGGCCGGGTTCGCCTCCTCGGGCTCCACGAGGTCGAAGAGATGCCCCTCCGCCGGCAGCACGGCGCCGTAACGTTGGCCCACCGCGGCGCGGATATCCTTGGCCTGGCTGGTCTTTTCGGCGATGACGATCTGCTCGGCCATGTTGCTTCGAGGGGAGATCCGGAACAAAACTGGAACCGGAATGCCAGAGCGGAAGCGACGGCGCCAGATTCAAATTTATCGCCACAGGGTCTATAGCCCTGACATGACGTGATCGGCCGGGCGCCTTCCCGGCACGGTCCGAGGCCATTCCACCCGCCGAAGAAACCCAACCGAGAAGAGTCGTCCTTTGCAATTGATGCCCGAGCAAGCCGGGATCGCCCGGGCCTGCGGATGCCAGATCGTGCCCGCCACCGAGGAGCAGATCTGGCGCCTGTCGCGGGAACACCGGATCTTCCGCCTGGATGGCGCCGCCGTGGTGGTCCGCCGGCCCGATGGCTTTCTGGAAACCGCCGGCACGCTGCGCCTGCTGCTGGAGCAGCATGCGCGTGCCCAGGATCTGGCCGAGGCGGCACCCGCCATGCCAGCAGCCATCCCCGAGCCGCCCGTTGCCGCAGGGCCTGGCCCCGGGCCGGGGGCAGCGCCTTTTCCGCCGGCCGAGCGGGAGCGGGCGCTGTCGCGGCGGACCCCCCGGGGAGCTTTCGGGGGTTCTTCCGGCGGCGTGCACCGGGAATTGCCGTCCGAGCCGGACCCCACATCCGTGCCTGGGCCTGGGCCTGGGCCACGGCGATGGGAGCCTGCGCCGGCTGTGGCCTCGCCTGACGGCGCGCCGCCCGATTTCGCGGATCGGCGGCCCGCCCCGCCACCGGAGGCACCTGCTGGAACCCCCTTGGAGGTCTCTGGTGACTTCCTCGGAGAGGCCCCGGCGGCGGCGCCTGTGGCGGAACATCCGGCCAGCACGGAACCCGTGGCGGGGCCCATGGGGCCACGCCCCGAGCCGGCCGTGCCGATCGCCGAGAGCGTGACGCCCGAATATCTGGTCTGCCTGGAAGATGGGAGGCAGGTGAAGATGCTCACGCGCCACCTCAAGGCTGCCTATGGGATGACGCCGGACCAGTACCGCGCCCGCTGGGGCCTGCCGCCGGATTACCCGATGATGGCGCCCGGCTCGGCCGAGCGCCGGGCCGCCGCCCGGGCTCCGCGTGCCGCCGGCCGTGGCCGCGCCGGCGGGGAGGAAGGCGCCGTCGAATAACGCTGCGCCGGGACGGGTCTTCCAGGAGGGGGCGCCGGGGGGCAGGACGGGGCGATGCCCCCCCCCGGCCTCCATGTTTCAACCTGTCACACCGGCCACGAAGCCGCCGCTTCCGCCCCAGAGATTCCCTGGGGGCGCCCGAGACCTGCCCTGGGGCGGGTGTCCTCTTCCTCTCGCGCTCACCAGCCCAGAGGAGGCCCAATTGCGCAAGACGTTCCGTGGTAGCCTGCTGTTCTCCGCCCTGCTGCTCGGTTCCGCCGGCATGGCCATGGCCCAAGGGACAGTGCAGGGGGCGGCCCCCGCTGCCACGTCCGGGCCGGCGGCCACCGCCGCCACGGCCCCCTCGCAGCTCCCGTCCCAGCCCCAGCCCGAATCGCAGTCCCGGAACCAGGCTTCCCCGGCACCGTGAAGACCCCCGTGGCCAAGGCCGGGGAGGGCGAAGGCGCACACCAGGCCCCCCGTCACGAAGCCGCCGGCACGGCGAAGCATTCCCACCCCGGCAAGGCCAGCCTGTCGTCGTCGCGCTCCGCCGGCCATACGGCGGAGCGGACCCGGGAGGCCGGGCAGGCCGCCCACAGCCAGACGGGCACCGGCCCCGGCGCGGAGGCCCCCGCCACCCGCGTCAACTGAACCGCCGGGCCGGCGCTGTCACGGGAGGCCGCGCCGGCCTTTCCCGCCACCCGCTTCCGCAGAAGGATCGAAGACGTCCCATGCGTAAACTGCTCTACGCCGCCCTGCTGGCCCCGCTGCTGTCCGTGACCGCCCTCGCGGCCGGAGAGGCGCAGGCGGCGCCCGCCCCGGTGTCCGTGGTGCCGGAGGCGCGGGCCGCCGGCCTTCTGCAGCCGGTCCAGTACTACTACGCCCCGCCGCCGACCCGCTGGCACGGGCCGCCGCCGCGCCGCTGGCGCCCGCCGCCGCCGAGGCATTGGCATCGCCCGCCCCCGCCGCCCCCGCGCTGGCACCGTCCGCCCCCGCCGCGCTACGGCTACGCGCCGCCACGGCGCTACTGACGGCTGGTCTTCACGCTTCCTGGGCTGTCGGGAGGTTCGGTGAGTTTTGATGGCGGAATGGCGCAATTCTGCGCCATTTCCCAGGGCAGGAAGCCGGCCCGATTCCTCCCCTTGCTTGACGGCGGCGCCGCGCCGCGTCCCAATCCGCTTCAAACGCCCCACCGGCGCCTGAATCGGGAGTGAAATGATGGTCGATGACGCACTGATCGCCGTGAAGCCGGAGATCGCCGCCAAGGCCCATGTCGATGCGGCCAGGCGCCAGGCCATGGCGGAGGCGGCGAGAAACGACCCGGATGGCTTCTGGCGCGGCCAGATGGACCGCATCGCCTGGATGCGCGAGCCCACGAAGATCAAGAACGCCTCCTTCACCGGCGATGTCTCCATCCGCTGGTTCGAGGACGGCATCCTCAACGCCTCCGTCTCCTGCCTGGACCGGCACCTGGAAAGCCGGGGCGACCAGACCGCCTTCATCTGGGAGGGCGACGACCCCAACAGCGACGCCCGCGTCACCTATCGCGAACTGCACGAGCGCGTCTGCCGCCTGGGCAACGTGCTGCGCGATCTTGGCGTCAAGAAGGGCGACCGTGTCACCATCTACCTGCCCATGGTGGTCGAGGCCGCGGTGGCGATGCTCGCCTGCGCCCGTATCGGCGCCATCCATTCCGTGGTCTTCGGCGGCTTCTCGGCCGACAGCCTCGCCAGCCGCATCCAGGACTGCGAGAGCACGCTGCTGCTGACCGCCGACGAGGGCCGGCGTGGCGGGCGCCGCGTGCCGCTCAAGACCAATGCCGACGAGGCGCTGAAGAGCTGCCCGACCATCCGGAACGTGATCGTCGCGCGCATCACCGGCGGCGAGGTGCCGATGCAGGAGGGCCGCGACCATTCCTGGGAGGCGCTGACCGCCAAGGCCGCGCCGCAGTGCGAGCCCGAGCCGATGGAGGCGGAGGACCCGCTCTTCATCCTCTACACCAGCGGCTCCACCGGCAAGCCGAAGGGGGTGCTGCACACCACCGGCGGCTACATGGTCTGGGCGTCCTTCACCCATGAGCTGGTCTTCGACTACCAGCCGGGTGAGGTCTACTGGTGCACCGCCGATGTCGGCTGGGTCACCGGCCACACCTATATCGTCTATGGCCCGCTGGCGAACGGCGCGACCTCGCTGATCTTCGAGGGCGTGCCCTCCTGGCCCGACAACAGCCGCTTCTGGCAGGTCATCGACAAGCACGAGGTCAATATCTTCTACACCGCGCCCACCGCCATCCGCGCCCTGATGCGCGATGGGGAGGCGCCGGTGAAGAAGACGTCCCGCAAGTCGCTGCGCATCCTGGGCAGCGTGGGCGAGCCGATCAACCCGGAAGCCTGGCTCTGGTACTACCGCGTCGTGGGGGAGGAGCGCTGCCCGATCGTCGATACCTGGTGGCAGACGGAAACCGGTGGCATCCTGATCGCGCCGCTGCCCGGCGCCGTGGCGCAGAAGCCCGGCTCCGCCACCCTGCCCCTGCCCGGCGTGCAGCCGGCCCTGGTGGATGGCGACGGCAACGTCCTGGAAGGCGCGACCGAGGGCAACCTCGTGATCACCGATAGCTGGCCTGGCCAGATGCGCACCGTCTTCCGCGACCACGAGCGCTTCATCCAGACCTATTTCTCGACCTTCAAGGGCACCTACTTCACCGGGGACGGCGCGCGGCGGGACGAGGACGGCTACTACTGGATCACCGGCCGCGTGGACGACGTGATCAACGTGTCCGGCCACCGCATGGGCACGGCGGAGATCGAGAGCGCGCTGGTCGCCCATCCCAAGGTGGCCGAGGCCGCCGTGGTCGGCATGCCGCACGACATCAAGGGTCAGGGCATCTATGCCTATGTCACCCTGAATGCCGACGAGCAGCCGACCGAGGCGCTGCGCAAGGAACTCGTCACCTGGGTGCGCAAGGAGATCGGCCCCTTCGCCGCGCCGGACGCCATCCACTGGGCGCCGAGCCTGCCGAAGACGCGCTCGGGCAAGATCATGCGCCGCATCCTGCGCAAGATCGCGGCCAACGAGATCGAGGGGCTGGGCGACACCTCCACCCTGGCCGATCCGACCGTGGTGCAGGACCTGATCGACACCCGCATCGGCTGAAACCCATCTCCCCGGGGGCGGGCGGCCGCCCCCGGGAGGCCGGTTCCGGAAACCCGCCCCCTTTCCGTCCCCCCTTTTCGGTCCCTGAGGCGGTTGCGCCCGCCGCCGCTCTGCGCAGGATGGCCGGCGCATGTCCGACTCCCCGTCCGCCACCACCCTTTCCGCCGCACAGGTCGGCCATCTGGTCTTCGTCCTGGGCCTCGCCGGCTTCTCCTCCGCCCTCACCACCCGCGCGCTGGACCCGCTGCTGGTCAGCGTGGCGGCGGATTTCGGCACCAGCGTCGAGCGCACCGCCCTGCTCGCCTCGGCCTTCGCCCTGCCCTATGCGCTGATCCAGCCCATCCTCGGCCCCATCGGCGATGCGCTGGGCAAGCGGCTGGTCATGATCCTCTGCGCCAGCCTGCTGGTCCTGGCCCTCGCCTTCGGCGCCCTGGCCACCAGCCTGCCCATGCTCTTCGTGGCGCGCATCCTGGCAGGGGCGGCGGCGGGCGGCATCACCCCGCTGGCGCTTGCCACCTTCGGCGACAGCGTGCCGATGGCGGAACGGCAGGTGGCGATGAGCCGCTTCATGGCCTGGACCATCGGCGGGCAGGTCGCGGGCGGCGCGCTTTCGGGCTTCCTGGCGGCTTATCTCGGCTGGCGCGGCATCCTCGCCGCCTGCGGCATGGTGGTGCTGGCGGGCGTGGTGGTGCTGTGGCAGGACAGCCGCCGCCGCCCGGCCCCGCCTGCGCGCCGCTTCGACCTTTCCGTCGCGCTGAACCATTACAAGGGTATCCTTTCCAACCCCGTGGCGCTGCGTCTCTTCTCCGGTGTGGCGGCGGAGGGGCTGCTGGTCTTCAGCATGTTCCCCTTCCTCGCTGCGCTGCTCGCCCTGCGGGGCCTCGGCGGCACCTCGGAGGCGGGGATGGCGCTCGGCATCTTCGGCCTGGGCGGCTTCGCCTATGCCAGCCTGGCGCCGCTCCTGGTCCGCACCATCGGGCAGGCGAACATGATGCGCCTCGGTGGCGTTCTGGCCGGCTGCGGCCTGCTGCTGGTCGCCCTGGCCGGCGCGCTGGCCATGGTGCTGGCGGGAACGCTGCTGCTGGGCCTCGGCTATTTCATGCTGCACAACAGCATCCAGGTCCGCGTCACCGAGGTCGCGCCCAAGGCGCGCGGCTCCGCCATGGCGCTGCATGCCTGCAGCTTCTTCCTCGGCCAGTCCCTGGGGCCGGCGGTCTTCGGCATCGCCCAGGCGCGGATCGGCACGCTGCCCAGCCTCGCCGCCTGTGCCGCCGGGATCGTCCTGGTCGGCCTCTGGCTGGCCCATACCCGCCGCCCGGTGCGGGGGGCCTAGTTCTGGCGGACGGACCCACTTGTCCACCATGCCGGTGGGCGGGGGCCGTCACCGCTTTCGTCCGTGTCACTTTAGGGTTTTAGCCTTTTAGGTATTTATTCATCCAGATCAGTGGAACTCAAGGCCCGGAAACGTAAGCGACTACCGTCATGTCAGGCTGGTTTGAGGATTTAATTCCTGTATCCCGCCGTGGCTGGGAAAGCAAGGGGAGATACGGGCGGTGGCCGTGCCTCGTCCCGCGTGGCGGGGCCGGCTGGGGCGTCCGGGGCCCGGGGGAAGGCTCCGCCTTGCCCCCGATACCCCCATCCGCCAGGAGCCGGTGGCTCCTGGACCTGCCTTTCATGGGTTCTCGTTGTGGCCGGATCGCGCCGGAGAGGCAGCGCCTCTCCTCCGGGGGTAGGGAGGCCAGGCCGCCCGCATCACTCCGGCCGTGCCGCCTCCGCCAGCAGCCATTGCCGGAAGGCCCCCAAAGCCGGTGTCTCGGCCCGTGACTTCAGCCGGGTCAGCCAGTACGCGCCGAGCGTGACCTCGGTGGCGAAGGGGCGCACCAGCCGTCCGGCGCGCAGGTCGTGCTCGAACATCCGCGCCGGCAAAAGGGCGACGCCCACGCCCTGCACCGCCGCCTCCGCCATGGTCAGCGAGGAATCGAAGACGAAGCCCCGGATCGCCGGGGGCGCCAGCCCCGCCGCGGCGAACCAGCGTTCCCATTCATCGGTGCGGTAGGACCGCAGCAGCACCTCCGGCAGCAGGTCCGCAGGCTGGCGCAGCCGCCAGGCCAGGGCCGGGGCACAGAGTGGCGAAAGCGGCGCCGCCAGCAGCCGCACCGCTTCCGTCCCATGCCAGGCGCCGTCGCCGAAGCGGATGGCGCCGTCCAGCCCCTCGCCGGCGAGGTCCACGCGGTTGTTGTTGGTCAGCAGCCGCAGGTCCACGAAGGGATGTGCCGCGCGGAAACGCGGCAGGCGCGGCAGCAGCCAGCCGGTGACGAAGGTGCCCACCGCGCCCAGTGTCAGCACCTCCCGCAGCTGCCCGCCCGCGAAGCGTTCCAGCGTGCCGGAGATCTGCCGGAAGGCCTCGGTCAGCACCGGCAGCAGCGCCTCGCCCTCCTCGGTCAGGGCGAGGCCGCGCGGCAGGCGGCGGAACAGGGTGACGCCCAAGATTTCCTCAAGGCTCTTCACCTGATGGCTGACCGCCGCCTGGGTGACGCGCAGCTCCAGCCCGGCCCGCGTCAGGCTCAGGTGCCGGGCGGCGGCCTCGAAGGCCCGCAGCGCGTTGAGCGGAAGCTGCGAGGGGAGCATGGCGTGATCCCTTAGCTTTCTTTGGGGCTCTCGCGAGAAACGATCGTTTGCCGCGACCCGGCCGCCTGCGCAATCTCCGCCCGCCAGCATGGAGGGGAATGGCAGGATGATCGGCAGGCGGATGGGCATGGGCGCCATGGCGGCGCTGGGCTTCGGCATGATGGGGACGGTGCCTTCACGGGCGGCATCCGTGGCCGGGAAGGGGGATGCGGGAGCCGGCTTCGGCGCCCTGCCGGCCAGTTTCGCCGCCATCGAGCGGCGGGTCGGCGGGCGGCTCGGCGTGGCCGTGCTCGACACCGCCACCGGCCAGCGGGCCGGGTATCGCGAGACGGAGCCTTTTCCCCTCACCAGCACCTTCAAGCTCCTGGCGGCGGCGGCCGTCCTGGCGCGGGTCGATGCCGGGCAGGCGCGGCTGGACCAGCGCATCCGCTATGGGCGGGAGAAGCTGGTGGCCTATTCCCCCGAGACGGGGAAGCATGCCGGGGAGGAGGGGATGACCCTGGCCGCGATCTGTGAGGCGGCCGTCACGCTCAGCGACAACACCGCCGGCAACCTGATGCTGGAACAGGTCGGCGGCCCGGCGGGGCTGACCGCTTGGCTGCGCTCCATCGGCGACGGGGTGACGCGGCTCGACCGCTGGGAAACCGCGCTGAACGAGGCGAAGCCGGGCGATCCGCGCGATACCACCAGCCCGGCCGCGATGCTGGCCAGCCTGCACCAAGTGACGCTGGGCGAGGTGCTGTCGGACAAGGGGCGGGCGCGGTTGATCGATTGGCTGCGCGCCAACAGGACGGGCGACAAGCGCCTGCGCGCCGGCCTGCCGGAAGGCTGGCGGGCGGGCGACAAGACCGGCGCGGGGGAGAACGGCAGCAACAACGATGTCGGCCTTCTTTGGCCGCCTCATGCCTCTCCGGCCGGGCCGGCGCCGGTCCTGGTCGCCGCCTATTCCACCGGCAGCACGGCGGATGGCGCGGCCCGCGATGCGGCCCTGGCCGAGGTGGCCGCGGCCATCGTTGCCGCGAAGGGCCACTGAAGCGGGCCTGACCCGGCCGGAAGGTCACGGAGGCGGAGCGGGCATCCGGATCACGAACCGGCGGAGCCCCGGCCAGCCGAGGTGGCGCGATGGGTGATGGAAGTTGAGTGCCGAGAAAAACCGGGCGGGATGGAGATCCCGTTCATGGGTGCAAAGTCATGTGTAAGTTAAAATAGCGAAATTCCAATGTAGGAATTTTAATTTTCGCCGTTTCAGCCATGCTGTCAGCGGTTTCGCCCGTATGTTTTCTTTACGATATGGTTATGCTGCTTATCAACGATTGACAGGTGAAACAGGGGGCGAATAGGCCGGGTTCAAAACACGCTTTCCGGCCAGGGGTCCCGCATGTCGACAGGTCACATGACGCTGCGTCGTCATTTCCTCCTTACCACGGCACTCGCCCTTCCGGCGGCGGCCACGCTGGGGGCCGCCTTCGCCCGGATGCCGGCGGCCGAGGCGGCGGAACGCCTCGCCCCCTCGCTCGACAGCTACAAGCCCGTCTTCTTCTCGGCGGAGGAGTGGGACTTCGTGAAGGCCGCCTGCGACAGGTTGATCCCTTCCGATGCGGAAGGCCCGGGCGCGCTGGACACCAATGTGCCCGTCTTCATCGACCAGGAGCTGAACGGCCCCTATGGGCAGGCGGCCGACTGGTACATGGAAGGCCCCTTCCAGCCGGATGCCCCGGCGCTGATGGGCTTCCAGCTTCCCTATCCGCCGCAGGAGATCTACCGCCGCGGCATCCGGGCCACCGGAGCCTTCTGCCGGAAGACCCACGGGAAGGATTTCGAGGCGCTCGACGCCGCCACGCGCGACGCGGTGCTGACGGGGCTGCAGCACAACGAGATCCGCTTCTCCGATTTCGGCGAGCCGCAGCTCAAGGCCGGGGAATTCTTCTCCTTCCTGCTGACCAACACCAAGGAAGGCTACCTCTCCGACCCGATGTATGGCGGCAACAAGGGCATGGCGGCGTGGAAGATGATCAACTTCCCCGGGGCCCGTGCCAGCTTCCTCGAATGGGTGGGGCAGCACAATGTCCGCTACCCGCTCGGCCCGGTCAGCCTCCTGGGCGAACGCGCCTGACCCCGTCCAGCTTCGCTGACGCGCCCCTCCCGCTAGGATTCCCCATGACTATCGTCAAAGACGCCGTTGACGCGGTGGTTGTCGGACTGGGCTGGTCCGGTTCGATCATGAGCATCGAGCTGGCGCGTGCCGGGCTCAAGGTCCGTGCGCTCGAAAGCGGTCCCGAGCGCACCAACGCCCAGCACATCTACCCCAGGCCGGCCGACCAGCTCGCCTATTCCATCCGCCAGAAGGTCTTCGCCCGCCCGCGCCAGATGGCGACGACGGTGCGGCACAACACCGACGAGGTCGCGCTGCCGACGCGCAACTGGGGCGCCTTCAAGCCCGGCAACGGCGTCGGCGGTGCCGGCGTGCACTGGACCGGCGTGCTGATCCGCCCGACGCCCACGGACCTGAAGCTCAGGACCTTCGCCGACCAGGCCTACAAGCCCGGCCAGTTGCAGGAGGACATGCAGATCCAGGACTTCCCCTTCACCTGGGAGGAAATGGAACCCTTCATGGACCATTTCGACAAGGTCTGCGGTGCCTCCGGCGCCACGGGGAACCTGCGCGGCCAGATCATGGAGGGCGGCGATCCCTTCGAGGGGCCGCGCTCGAATCCCTTCCCCATGCCGCCGCTGAAGGACACGCTGAACAACACGATGTTCGCCGAGGTGGCGCGGAAGATGGGCTACCATCCCTTCCCGAACCCCTCCGCCGCCGCCTCCGGCCCCTACACCAATCCCTATGGGGTGCAGATCGCGCCCTGCAACTACTGCGGCTTCTGCAGCGACTACTACTGCCTGAACTACTCCAAGGCCTCGCCGCAGACGACCATCCTGGATGCGGCGCGGCGCCTGCGGAACTTCTCCTACGAGGTCAACGCGCATGTCATCCGCGTGGACCTGCATGACGACCGCAAGACCGCCAGGGGCGTGACCTATATCGACGAGCAGGGGCGGGAGGTCTTCCAGCCCGCGGGCATCGTCATCCTCAGCAGCTTCCAGTTCAACAACGTGCGGCTGATGCTGCTCTCCGGCATCGGCACGCCCTATGACCCGCATACGGGGGAGGGCGTGGTCGGCCGCAACTACGCCTTCCTGAGCAACGGCAATGCGACGCTGTTCTACAAGGACAAGGTGTTCAACCCCTTCGCCTCCGCCGGGCCGACGGGACAGATGATCAACGACTTCTCGCCCGGCAACTTCGACGCCGCGTCCCATGGCTTCATCGGCGGCGCGAAGCTGCACAGCTCCCAGGCCGGCGGCGCGCCGATCGGCGCCTCGCTGCCCGCCGGAACCCCGGGCTGGGGCGCCGGCTGGAAGAAGGGGATGAAGGACTGGTACGGGCATTCCATGAAGGTCAGCATCACGACGACCTGCATGTCCTATCGCGGCAACTACCTGGACCTCGACCCGACCTACAAGGATCCCTACGGCCAGCCGCTGCTGCGCATCACCTTCGACTGGAAGGAGAACGAGCTGAAGCTGCAGCGCTTCCTGCGCGAGCGTGTGCTGGAGATCACCAGGGCGCTGAACCCGGACAGCTTCACCGAGAGCTTCCTGAAGATGGACTCGCACTGGGACACGCGGGCCTACATCTCCACGCACAATGTCGGCGGGGCGGTGGCGGGCGAGACGCCGGTGGATTCCGCCATCAACCGCTATCTGCAGAGCTGGGACGTGCACAATGTCTTCGTCCCTGGCGGCAATGCCTTCCCGCAGAATTTCCAGGCGAACCCGACCAACATGATCGGTGCCATGACCTACTGGTCCGTCAAGGCGATCACGGAACAGTACCTGAAGAACCCCGGCCCCCTGGTGCAGGCGTGAGCGGCAGGACCATGACGGTGCTGAAACCCCTGTTGCTGGCGGCCGGCCTCCTGTCCGGCCTGACGGGTGCCGCGCTGGCGCAGTCCGCTGCCTCCACGCCGGGCGAGGCGGCGCTGATCGAGCGCGGCGCCTATCTCGCCCGCGCCGGCGACTGCGTGGCCTGCCACACCGGCCCGGGCGGCAAGCCCTTCGCCGGTGGCCTGGCGATCGAGAGCGATCTCGGCCGGATCGTCACCACCAACATCACGCCCGACAAGCAGACCGGCATCGGCAGCTACAGCGAGGCGCAGTTCGCCGCCGCGCTGCGCCAGGGCAAGCGGGCGGATGGCGCCAACCTCTACCCGGCGATGCCCTATCCGTCCTACCGGCTGATCACCGATGAGGACATGCACGCGCTCTACACCTTCTTCATGAAGGGCGTGGAGCCGGTCGTGAACCGGCCGGAGGAGACGCGGCTCGGCTTCCCCTTCAACCAGCGCTGGGGATTGTCGCTCTGGAACTGGGCTTTCGTGCCCAGCGGCACCTTCCAGCCGAACCCCCAGGCGAGCGAGGAGATCAACCGGGGTGCCTATCTGGTGGAGGGGCTGGGACATTGTGGCACCTGCCACACGCCGCGCGCCTTCACGATGCAGGAGCGGGGCTTCATCGCGAGCGACCGGCACTTCCTCGCGGGCACCGAGCTGAACGGCTGGCACACGCCGCAGCTGCGCGCCGGCGGCGAGGCCGCCCGCGGCGTGGCCACCTGGAGCGTGCAGGACATCGCCGACTATCTCGGCAAGGGCCGGAACCGTGTCGCCGCGGTCGGCGGCGAGATGAAGCCGGTGGTCGAGCACAGCATGAACTACATGACGGATGCCGACCTGCACGCGATCGGCGCCTATCTGAAGTCGATCCCCAACACCATGCCGCCGATCCAGCCGAAGCCGGACGGGCAGGCCCGGACCGAGGCGAAGCTGACCGCTGCCGTTGATCTGGCGCTGGGTGAGCGCCTCTACCTCGACAATTGCGGCGCCTGTCACTTCGTCACCGGCCATGGCGGGGCCACGGTCTTCCCGCGCCTGGACGGCGCCTCGATCGTGAATGCGGAGAACCCGACCGGGCTGATCGCCACGATCCTGGGCGGCGCGGCCACACCCTCGACCGACCGCGCGCCTTCCGTGCTGCCGATGCCGGGCTTCGCCTATCGCCTGTCGGACGAGGAGGTGGCGGCGCTGGCCAGCTTCCTGCGCAGCGGCTGGAGCAACACGGCCCCGGCGGTGACGGCCGAGCAGGTGGCCCGGGTGCGCGCGGCCCTGCCGAAGCAGCCGGAGCCGGCGCCGCGCACCGGCTTCAGCAATGCGTCCGGTGGCAGCAACCCGACTTCCGGCCATCCGTGACGGGCGGCGCCAGGATGGCTTCCGCCCATCCTGGCGCCAACCTCCTGCCGGGCGGGCAGGGCGCAGGGCCCCCGGCATGCCGTTTGCAAACCGACGGGCGACATCTTCCCGCCAGGGGGTTCCGCCCATGCCACAGCCACGTCTCCGTCCCTATCTCTCGCGCATCCAGGGCTTTGCCGCCGGCCGGGACTCGCCCCGCGCGGTGCTGGAGGAATGCCTGGAGGCCCTGGCGGCGTGGGAACCCCGGATCGGCGCCTTCACCGCGCTGAACGCCGAGGCGGCACGGCAGGCCGCCGACGGTGCCGCGCGGCGCTGGCGGGAGGGCAGGGCGCTTTCGCCCATCGACGGCATGCCGGTCGGCGTCAAGGACACGATCGAGACGGAGGACCTGCCCACCGGCATGGGCTCCCCCCTCTATGACGGCTATCAGCCGCGTTTCGATGCCGCCAGCGTGCAGGGGCTGCGCGAGGCCGGTGCCGTCATCCTGGGCAAGACGGTGACCACGGAATTCGCCTCCACCGAGCCGCGCGGCACCCGCAACCCCTGGGACACGGACCGTACCCCGGGCGGCAGCAGCAGCGGCTCCGCCGCCGCGGTGGCGGCGGGCGAGGTCTGCGGCGCGCTGGGCACGCAGGTGGTGGGCTCCATCCTGCGCCCCTCCGGCTTCTGCGGCACCTATGGCTTCAAGCCCAGCGTCGGCGGGCTGAACCGCGGCGGCAGCCTGGACTTCCTCAGCCAGAGCTGCACCGGCCCGATCGCCGCCAGCCTGGAGGATTGCTGGGCCATGGCCATCGCCATCGCCGAGCGGGTCGGCGGCGATCCGGGCTATCCCGGCCTGTGCGGGCCGAAGGCACCGCCACCCGCGCGCCGGCCGGAGCGGCTCGCCCTGCTGCGCACCGCCGGCTGGGCGGTGCTGGAACCCCAGGCCCAGGCGGCGCTGGAAGGGGCGCTCGACATGCTGCGCCGCCATGGGGTCGAGATCCTGGAGGCCGCCACCTGCCCCGAACTGGCGGCGGTGGAGCAGGCAATCGCCCCGGCCATGGAGATCGTCACCCGCATCAATGCCTGGGAATGGCTCTGGCCGCTCGGCAGCTATATGCGCCGCGATCCCGCCGCGCTCAGCCAGGCCACGCATCTCCGCTGGGAACGGGCCCGCGGCATGACCCGGGCGGACTACGCCGCCGCCCTGGAGCGGCGGCAGGCGGCGCGCGAGACCTTCGCCCGCCTTGCCGCGCGCTGCGATGCCGTGGTCAGCCTCACCGCCCCGGGCGCCGCGCCGGCCGGGCTGGGCTCCACCGGCAACCCTGTCTTCGTCGCGCCCGGCTCGATGCTCGGCGTGCCCGCCCTGGCCCTGCCGCGCCTGACGGCGAGCGGCCTGCCACTCGGGTTGCAGCTCCTGGGCTTCAGCAACGCCGATGCGGCGCTCTTCGGTCATGGCGCCTGGGTGGACAGGACACTCTCCGCCGCTTGAACCGGCGCGGTCCGCGCATGACGTCTGGTGTCGCCCTGTCCCGGGGGACAAGGCTCCGCCTTTTCCCCCGCGCCCCCTATCCGCCAGGACGCCCAAGGGTCCCATGGGGCCCCTGGACCCCATTCGCTGGCACCTGCTGAGGCCGGATCGCGCCGGAGAGCATGGCTCTCCGGCGACTGTGGGCGTCACCCGCGCGGACAAGCTGTTTTTCTTCTTTTTGGGCTTCCTGCTGATCCACCTGCGCCCAGGGATCAATCCACAGACTGACGGCCACCAGCGGTGCCCACGAAAGCCTGAGGTCCGGGGACCGGCTTCGGTCCCCGGCGGAGTGGGGGGCCGGGGCGAGAGGCAGCGCCTCTCCCCCGGGGGCAGCCTCAGGCGTAGCGCCCGATCAGCCCAGCGCCGCCAGAACGGCGGCGGCGGTGCCGGACCAGGGCACCGGGTGGAAGCCTTCGCGGATCCCGGCTTCCATGGCGGCGAGATGCGCCGGATTCTCGATCAGCGCCCGGGCGGCGGCGGTGGCGCCGGTGGCGTTGTCCGGGTCGAGATAGGCGCAGAAGCGCCCTCCGGCCTCCGGTACCGAGGCCCGGTCGGAGGCGAGGCAGACCCGGCCGAAGCTCAGGCTTTCCGTCACCGGCAGGCCCCAGCCCTCGTAGAAGGAGGGAAAGACGGTGAAGCGGCAGTCGCGGTAGAGCAGCCGCAGGTCGGAATCGCTCGGCGAGCCGGCCAGGACCAGCTTGCCGCCGAGATTCGCCGTGTTGCGGATCTGGCCGAGCAGGTCCTGAACCAGCCAGCCGGCGCCGCCGGCGAAGACCAGGCGCGGCACCTCCCGCTCCGGCATCTCCTCCAGCAGCCGGCGCCAGACGCGGAAGGCGAGGGCGTGGTTCTTGCGCGCCTCGATGGTGGAGACGAAGAGCACATAGCCCGGATCGCCCGGCGGCGGCGGCACGGCGGGTTCCGGACGCCGCGCGGCGCCGAAGCCGGTGCCGACGGGAAAGGCGGTGATGCGCGGTGCCGGGGCGATGCCCTGCCGCGCCGCCCATTCCGCCGCGTCCCGCGCCGTGGCCTCGGAGATGGCCAGCACATGGTCCACCTGCGGCAGGGTGCGGCGCAGCCAGGGGCCGAAGACCCGCATCAGCCCCGGATCGGTCCATTCCGGGTATTTCACCGCGATCAGGTCATAGAGCACGAGCGCGATGCGCAGGCCGGTGTGCGCCTTCATCCGGCCCAGCACCAGGCCGTAGTCCGGATGCGCCCAGGGCGCGCCGGGGATCAGCAGCGTGTCGCCGGGCGCGGGTTCCACGACCGTGCGCTCGGGCGCCTTGCCCGTGCCCGGCCCGCGCCGGCCCAGCGCGCCGGTGGCGCCCCGCAGCGCGCGGCCGAGCTCCGCGGCGACCGAGGCCTGCGCCACGGTGGCGCGGGCGAGCGGGATGCGGACATCGCCCGGCAGCCAGCCCGCCGCCCGGCGGAGCAGGCCGCGCCGGGCCTCCTCCACAGGGGCGGCGATGTGCTCCGCCACCACCGCATGCCCGTCGCGTCCCGGTGGCGGCGCATCGTCGCCGCCGGAGAGCCGGGCGTAGAGCGCCTCCAGCTCCGCCCATTCCACCGCGCGCAGCCCCTCGCGCGGCGGCACGGCGCGGCAGAAGCGAACGCCCGGATGCGGCGCCAGGGCACGGCAGAGCTCGAAGGCGAGGCGCTGGATGCCGGACAGCCGGTTGCGGATCGCGGCATAGTCCAGCAGGTCGCCGACCTCGACCCAGAGGGTGCGTGCCGGATGGGAGATCGGTGCGCTCGTTGCTGCTGCGCTCATCGGGACCCCGGTCAGGTCAAGGCCAAGGGGGCGGGGAGGGATGTTGTGTCGGCCCCGGCGAGGACCGCAAGGCATCAGGCGGGAAGCGCCGTCAGGCGGCCGTGCCCACCACCTCGTCCACCGTGCCGTCGGCGGTGATGCGTCCGGCCTCCAGCCGGATGGCGCGGTTGCACCAGCGGCGCACCACGTTGAAGTCATGCGTGGCGATGACCATGATCTCGGCCTTGTCCACCAGCGCCGCCAGCCGCTCCTCGGCCTTGCGCATGAAATCCGCGTCGCCCGCCGAGAACCATTCGTCCATCAGCAGGATGTCGGGGTTCATGGTGGTGGCCATGGCGAAGGAGAGGCGGATGCCCATGCCGGCGGAATAGCCGCGGATCGGCACGTCCAGGAACTCGTCCAGGCCGGAGAAGGCCGCGGCCTCGCGCTCCAGCTCGGCGATCTCGGCCTCGCTCAGGCCCCGGAAGAGGCCGCGCAGGCGGATGTTCTCCCGCCCCGTGGAATCCGGGTCCATGCCGGCCGCCGGGTCGATCAGCGAGCCGATCTCCCCCTCCACCCGCAGCGATCCGCCAACCGGCTCGTAGATCCCGGCCAGGGTCCGCAGCAGCGTGGTCTTGCCGGCGCCGTTGTGCCCGACCAGCGCCACGCGCTCGCCGGGGCGGATGGTGAAGGTGAGGTCGCGCAGGGCGTTCACCACCACGCGGTTGGACTCGTCCGTGCTCACCCGCACCGCCGCCTTGGCCAGCAGCCGCTTCTTCAGCGAGCGGGAAGCGACGTGATAGAGCGGGAACTCGATGTTGAGCCCCTGGGCCTCGATGATAGCCATGTCGTCGTCAGACCCAGAAGGCGAGGCGGCCGCGGAAGCGGACGAAGAAGCCCAGGGCCAGCCCCGTGGCGACCAGGGTGTAGAGGATGGCGCCGACCCAGGCCATCGGTGCGCCGCCGCCATCCACCAGCGGGCCGCGCAGCACTTCCAGCAGGTCGTAGAAGGGGTTCAGCGGCAGCCAGGCCCGGGCCGCGGGGCTCAGCAGGTCGGCCTTCCAGATCACCGGGCTCATGAAGAAGGCGAGCTGCATGATGTTGGTCACGATCGGCCCGACATCGCGGAAGCGGGCGCAGATCATGCCCAGGAAGACCGAGGCCGCCAGGGCGTTGACGAAGAAGATCAGCAGCCCGGGGACCAGCAGCGCGACCTCCGGTCCCGGCCAGCGGTTGAAGATCGCCAGCACGATGAAGAGCAGGGGGATGTTGTGCGCCGCCGTCAGCACGTTGCGGAAGACGCAGCGCATCGCATGCACGGAGAAGGGCAGGCGCATCTGCCGGATCACGCCCTCCGCCCCTGTCAGGGCCGAGCAGGCATCCAGCACCAGGTTGTTGATCGTGTTCCAGGCCACCAGGCTGACCGCCAGATGCGGCAGGTAGTCGCGCAGGCTGATGCCGAGGAGGCGGGAATAGAGCAGCCCCAGCCCCATCAGCATCGCGGCGGTGGAAAGGGTCAGCCAGAAGGGCCCGATCACCGAGCCCCGGTAGCGATTGCGCAGGTCGAGTCGCGCCAGCGCCCAGCTCAGCCGCCAGGTCTGCAGGCCGGAGGTCAGATCCTCCATGGCGCGGGAGAAGCGTCGCGGGTTGCGCGCGTCGATCTGGAAGACGGGCGACGGCTGGGCGGTCATGGCGGGCGTGCCTATACGAAGCCGGGAAGCGCCACAACCTGTCTTACCGGCAGGGCGGCCCCGCCCTGCCCGCCGGAGCCGTGGCGGGCCGTGTCACCAGGGGGCAGGGAAGGCCGGGAGACCGGGGGCAGGCATCGCCTTTCCCCCTGTGCTTCCATGGGGTCCCAATGGGAGCACCAAGTGGGAGCCCCGAGTGGGAGCTCCCGTGAGAGTCCCTGCGGTCCTACTTCGGCGCGTAGGCGCCGACCGGGCGGGAGGACAGGCCGGCGGATGGCGGCGGGGCGCCGATGGCCCGGCCGATGCGCACCTGGTCGGGGCCATGGGTGATGAAGACCCGGTCGCCGACCTGGAGGTTGTCCTCGTTGGTCTGCACCACGGCGATGTCGCCGCCATTGTCCTGCTGGATGATGAACTCGATGGCCTGGCCGGTGCTGGTCCCGCGCTCGATCGCATTGCCGGCGAGGCCGCCCAGCACCGCGCCGCCGAGGCCGCCCAGCACGTTGCTGCGCCAGTCGCCGCCGATGAAGGAGCCCGCCACGCCGCCGGCCACCGCGCCGGCCGCCGTGCCGACGCCGCTGCGGCCGCTCTGCACCGTCACCGGCCGCGTGCCCTTGATCACGCCATAGGTCACCGCCGCCGGCATGCCCATGGTCGCGCTGCTGTAAGTCGTGCCCGTGTTCTGCGGCGCGCAGGCGGTCAGGCCACCGGCCAGGGCCAGTGAAACCAGACAGAGCCGAAGAGCAGCCGAAGACGAACGACGCGCGCGGGAATGGCTTGTTATACGACGCATGAGGCGTTCCTTTCGGAATTGCGAAGAGTCTTCTGCGCGAAATGTGGCGAGAAGGGGGCGCCAACGTGGCGTGGATCGCACAGCGGCGCCAGCCCACGACATGCAACGGAGAGTCTCCACTTGCTTCATGCCCGGGCTTCCGTTAGCCCTTTCCGCCGCAGGCACCGTCTGCACCGCGGCTTCCGGCCGTTTCGTCAGCGTGGGGGCGCCGGCGACCGGCCCATCCGGAAGGCTCGCGGGAGTACCGAGTTGGGGGGATTGGGGGATGCTTCCTCGCGGGTTTGATCGGCGCGGCATGGCCGTGCGCGTGCGGGGGGCGATGACTCTGTCGCTTCTCGCCTGTGTCGCCGCCTGTGGCAGTCAGCAGGCCACGACCACGTCCTCCCGGCACATCTACGATTCGGCCTCCAACTACCGCCGTCCCGCCTCCTACGACCCGCCCGGCCCGCCCAGCGATCCCTGGGGCCCCTATATCCGCGACGCCTCCAAGCGATTCGACGTGCCGGAGCGCTGGATCCGCGAGGTGATGCGCCAGGAGAGCGCGGGCCGGACCACGGCCACCAGCCCGGTGGGCGCCATGGGCCTGATGCAGGTGATGCCCGGCACCTATGCCGAGCTCGCCTCCCGCTACGGGTTCGGGAACGATCCCTATCACCCCTATGACAGCATCATGGCCGGCGCCGCCTATATCCGGGAGATGTACGAGCTCTACGGTAGCCCGGCCTTCCTCGCCGCCTACAATGCCGGTCCCCGCCGCCTGGAGGACTATCTCTGGGGCGGCAAGGGCCTGCCGGCCGAGACCCGCAACTACGTCGCCCGGATCGGGCCGCGGATCGTGGACGCCCATCCGTCCCATCGCGCGCCGCCGGAGGTCTATGCCGCCGCCGACATTCCGCTGCGCATCCCGCCCGGACCGCGCCGCGGCGACACCGCCACCATGCTGGCGCTGCGCGACCAGCGCCGCGCCGTCGATCCGGGGGTGAAGGTCGCCGCCCTGCCGCCTGGCCCGGTGGTGCGCATGGAGCCCATCCCCGACGGCTCGACCAGCATCGCCTCGGCCCCGCCGCCGGCCCCCGTGCAGGTGGCCAGCCTGGGCAACGGTCCGGTCATCGCCATGGAACCGATCCCGGACGGCTCCACCCGTTCCTCTTCCGGCTCCTATGCCCCGCAGGGCACCGTCGTCGCCATGGCGCCGATCCCGGATGGCTCGACCGGCCCCGCTCCCTCCTCCCGCTTCGGCGGCAACGTGGTGGCGATGGACCCGATTCCCGACGGCTCGACCACGCCGCGCGAGACCTCCACGACGAGCTCCCGGATCGAGACCGCCTTCAGCCGCCAGGAAATCCTGCCGACCCCGCCGGCCTTCGCCGCCGGCGCCCATGCCGCCACGCCCGCCAGCCGTGCCAAGGCGCCCCGCAGCGCCCCGGTAGAGCTCGCCGAGGCTGCCGCGCCGCGCCGCGCCGCGCCGCCCCAGTCGCTGAGCCTCGTCGGCACGGCCCATGCCGGCACCCTGTCGCGCCCCGGCCTCAGCACGGCCACCGCCGCGCCGGGCGCCGGCAACTGGGCGGTGCAGGTCGGCGCCTATGCCAGCGAGAGCCAGGCCCGCACCGCAGCCAACCAGGCGCGCTCCAAGATCCCGGCCAGTGGCGTGCGCGTCGCCGTGCAGCCGGTGATGCAGGGCAAGACCGTGCTCTACCGCGCCCGGGTCATGGGCCTGTCGCGCGACGGCGCCCAGAACGCCTGCGAGAAGCTCCGCAGCGGCCGTGGCGCCTGCATGACCCTGTCGCCCGACTCCCAGAGCTGAACGCCGGGCCGGGCGCTCCTCCTCCGGTCACGCCGGATGGCCGCTACCTCGTGGTGCGCGGCCGGCTCTGGCGCCGTGCCGATCCCACGCTGTCCGAATCCGGGCGCGAGGCGCTGGTCCAGGCCCTGATGCGGGCACGCCGCGCGGTGCGCGACGCCGGCCGGCGGGGCGATGCGGAGGCGCTGCGCGCCGCCCGGCAGGCGGTGGACGAGGCGAAGCGGGGCCTGGGCGAGCGCGGCCCGGTCTGGTGGCAGGACGGCGCCCCCGACTACACCCGCCATCTGGCGCACAACACACCCTATGCCGGCTGGTACGCCGCGCTGGACGAGGCCGCGCCGGAACAGGGCTGAACGGCCCCTTCGCAACCGCAGCCGGGTGGCGCATCCTCCCCGGCCGATGCGCCTCCTCCTCCTCAACGGCAACACCGATTCGGCGATGACGGCGCGCCTGCGCCACCATGCCGGCGCCTGGCTGGCCCGGCAGGGGCGCGGGGATGTCGAGATCCTTCCCTGCACCGCCCGCTTCGGCGCCCGCTATATCGCCACCCGTGCCGCCGTGGCCGTGGCCGGGCATGCGGTGCTGGAGGCCATCGCGGAGCAGGACGCGGCGGTGGACCGCATCGCCATCGCCTGCTTCGGCGAGCCGGGTTTCCTGGCGGCGCGCGAACTCTCCCGCGTTCCCGTGCGCGGCATGGCGGAGGCCAGCATCGCCGCCGCCCTGGCCTTGGCTCCTGCTGCCCGGATTGCCTTGCTGACCGGCGGCGAGGCCTGGGGGCCGATGCTGCGGGAACATGCCTTCGCCCTGGGTCACGGGCCGGACCGCATCCTGGTCCGCGCCGTGCCGCCCGCCGGCGACGCCCTGGCCCGCGACCCGGATGGCGCGGCCCGGCTGCTGGCCGGGGCGGCGGAGGCCGCCATCGCGGAAGGGGCAGGTGTGGTGGTCCTGGGTGGCGCCGGCCTGGCGGGCCTTGCCCCCGCCGTGGCGGCGCATCTGCCCGTGCCGGTGCTGGACAGCCTCGACTGCCTGCTGGAAGCCAGCCTCGGCGAACCTCTGCCGCCCCTGCCGGCACCGCCAGCTGCCCCGTCCTCGGGGCTGTCCACGGCACTCTCCGAACGCCTCGGCGGCTGATCCGGGCTTCCTCCGGCGGTTGTGCTGCGTGGCCGGCCCCGGGGGAGAGGCTCTGCCTCTCCGCCCGGACCCCCACTCCGCCGGGGACCGGAGCCGGTCCCCGGACCCCGGGCTTTCGTGGGTTCCGGTGGCGGCCGTTGCCGTGGCTTGATCCCTGGGGGGCCGGTGGAAAGGGGCTCCCGAAAGAAGAAAAACGCCTCCCGCGCTGATGGCATCCGCAGTCGCCGGAGCGCCATGCGCTCCGGCGTGATCCGGCATCAGCGGAAGCCAGCGAAAGGGAGGTCCAGGGTCAAACGTATACGTTTGACCAGGTTCCTGGCGGATGGGGGGTACGGGGGCGAAGGCGGAGCCTTTTATCCCCCGGGCCACAGGCGAAACGCCCGCAGGCGCGCCCGGCGGCGGCCCGACAAAGCCCCGGCCCACATAACCCCCGCTTAAGGACTGCCGTGCAGGATGCGCGCCGACGGCAGCGCAGCATGGGGCACGGAGAGCGTGGCGAGAACCCGCAACCAGGGACCGACGATCGTCATCCGGCGGGAGGAAGGGGGCGAGGCGGGCCATCACGGCGGCGCCTGGAAGGTCGCCTATGCCGATTTCGTCACGGCCATGATGGCCTTCTTCCTGCTGATGTGGCTGCTCAACGCCACCACGGAGCAGCAGCGCAAGGGCATCGCGGACTATTTCGCGCCGACCAACCTGATGTCCCAGGCGACCTCCGGCAACGGCCAGCCCTTCGGCGGCAGCACGCCGCATTCCCCCGCCCAGCTTTCCACCGACACCAGCAGCCCGCGCATCGAGACCGGCCCCCGGCCGGTGCTGCAGGATATCGAGGTGGAGGACGAGACCGACACCCCGGCCCAGCCGGTGGCCACGCGGCAGGCCGAGCCCGGCCCGGATGACAGCCCCGACGCGACGCCCGGGCGGGCGAGGCTCCCCACGGCCGCCGCCGGTGACGGTGGGCTCCATGATGGCCCCGGCGCGGCACGGCGCGATGCCGACCTCGCCGCCGCCTCGGAGGCCGCGTTGCGCCAGGAACTGGAGAAGCGGGAGCGCGCCGCGCTGGAACAACTGGCCGGCCAGCTCCGCGCCGCCGTGGCGGGCGATCCGGCCCTGGCGGAGCTGGCGCAGCAGTTCCGGGTGGAGCAGGTGCCCGAGGGCCTGCGGATCCAGCTTCTGGATTCGGAGGGCAAGCCGATGTTCACCTCCGGCGGCAACACGCTGAACGACCGTTCCCGCGCCCTGGTCGCCAAGGTCGCCTCGGTGATCCGCCGCGTGCCCAACGCGGTGTCCATCACCGGCCATACCGACGCCACCCCCTTCCGCGGCGATGCCCGCAGCAACTGGGATCTTTC
Source organism: Roseomonas gilardii subsp. gilardii (assembly GCF_023078375.1). Classification (NCBI taxonomy): domain Bacteria; kingdom Pseudomonadati; phylum Pseudomonadota; class Alphaproteobacteria; order Acetobacterales; family Roseomonadaceae; genus Roseomonas; species Roseomonas gilardii. Next base: position 1,068,875 of record NZ_CP095554.1, read on the forward strand.
GGCCGAGCGCGCCAATGCCACCCGCCGCCTGCTGGTGGAGAACGGGGTGGGCGAGGGTCGCCTGCGCAGCGTCGCCGGCCTGGCGGAGCGCGAGCCGCTGCTGCCCGAGGCGCCGGAGGCCGCGGCCAACCGCCGGGTCTCCATCCTCCTGCTGCGCCAGGCGCCGCCGCCCGCCACGACCGGAGGAGCGCCGCGATGAACGCGATCCTGGGCCTCGTCGTGATGCTGGGCTGCGTCTTCGGCGGCTATGTGCTGGCGGGCGGCAAGTTCGACATCATCATGCATGCCCTGCCGCACGAGATGATGGTGATCGGCGGCGCCGCCCTCGGCACCTTCATCATGGCCAACAGCCTGAACGACATCAAGCACACGCTGGGCGGGCTGGCGAAGGTGCTCAAGGGCTCACGCTTCCGCAAGGCGCAGTATGTCAGCATGCTCAGCCTGCTCTTCTTCCTGGTGCGGCTGGCGCAGCAGAAGGGCAACATGGCGCTGGAGCCGCATATCGAGAAGCCGGAGGAAAGCAACGCCTTCAACCACTTCCCCGATATCCGGAAGGACCATCACGCCGTCCTGCTGATCTGCGACTACCTGCGCATGGTCGGGATGAATGCCGACGACCCGCACCAGATCGAGGATGTGATGGCCCGCGAGCTCAAGAAGATGCGGGAGGAGGAGATGCATCCCTCCCATGCCCTGCAGAGCATCGCCGATGCCCTCCCGGCGCTGGGCATCGTCGCGGCGGTGCTGGGCGTGATCAAGACCATGGCCAGCATCGACCAGCCCCCCACGGTGCTGGGCGGCATGATCGGCGGCGCGCTGGTCGGCACCTTCCTCGGCGTGCTGCTGGCCTATGGCATGGTGGCCCCCGTCGCCGCCCGGCTGAAGGGCGTGGTGGAGGAGGAGGCCAAGTATTACGAGGTGATCCGTGCCGTGCTGATCGCCCATCTGCACGGCAATGCCCCCCAGGTGGCGGTGGAAACCGGCCGGAAGATGGCGCCCAGCCAGCATATGCCGAGTTTCCAGGAGCTGGAGGCTACCCTGCAGGAACTTCAGATCGCCTGAGGTCCGGGGAAACTGACGCCAGAACTTGACGCCGGGTGGGGCCTGCTGCCACCGCTTCCCGCATGAGCGAAACACGTGAACGGGCCGGCGGCCTGCCGAACCACCTGGGCTTCGATGTGGAGGAATGGCGGGAGGGTTATGCCCGCGTGGGGTGCGAGGTCACCCCGGAACTCCTGAACTTCGCCGGGATCATGCATGGCGGCGCGATCATGGCCCTGGCCGATCAGGCGGCCGGCATGGCGGGGCTGTGGTGCTCCGTGCCGGGCCATGTGCGCTACGGCGTGACGGTGGACCTGAACTGCCGCTTCACCAACCGGGTGCCCCCGGGCCGTGTGGTGGCGGAGGCCAAGGTGGTCTCCCAGGGCCGCAGCACCTATTTCGTGCAGTTCGAGGTCTTCGATGCCCGCCGCACCCTTGTGGCCTTCGGCTCCAGCACCCACCGGGTGCGCAAGGGCAGCGAGAGCCTGGAAGGTGTGCCCGGCCTGGCCCGCGAATGATCCCGCGCCCCCGGCCTCGCAGGGAGGCCGGGGGAAATAACACGACAATTGATCGTGTGATAAACCCATTTGCTTGACAGGGCGGGACAATCCGCTTAACCCGGCTCCGTTCCGGCCGGATTCAGGCCGGGGCCGCGGGCGATTTGACGGATGCAGCTTGCGCCGCGTCACCAAGAGCTAAAGCGCCAGGAAGCGAATGCCGGCCCCTCCGGCCCTGCTTCGTGGGTCATCCGACATTGTTGGAGGATCGCGATGCGACGCATGATGCGCATGGCCCGGAGGAATTGAGGCGGGCCGCGCCCGGGTGTCATCCTTTCCACGGGGATGTGCCGGCGGCGCAGACCGGACCTGCCGGATCGTCACGAGGCCGGGGGCGCCGCCTGTGCGACGCCAGCCTGGCCGGGGGCCACCATGCCTCCCAAGAAGCTTCCTGACCGGGTTTTCTCATGTCTTCAGAAGAACAAGCGCCGGCCGCCATCCGGCTCCGTGACCTGACGCGGCGTTTCACCGCGCGCGGTGCGGCGACCCTGGCGCTGGATGGCGTCTCCCTCGATGTCGCCCCGGGGGAGGTCTATGGCATCGTCGGCCGTTCCGGCGCCGGCAAGTCCACGCTGATCCGCTGCGTCAACCTGCTGGAACGTCCCGACAGCGGTGGGGTCGAGGTGCTGGGCCGCGACATGCTGGCGCTGGACGAGGCCGGGCTGCGCCAGGCGCGGCGCGGCATCGGCATGGTCTTCCAGCACTTCAACCTGCTCTCCTCCGCCACGGTGGCGGAGAACATCGCCTTCCCCCTCTCCATCGCCGGCGCGGGGCGGGCGGAGCGCGAGGCGCGGGTGCGGGAACTGCTGCCGCTGGTGGGGCTGGAGGGCAAGCGCGACGCCTATCCGGCGCAGCTCTCGGGCGGGCAGAAGCAGCGCGTGGGCATCGCCCGGGCGCTCGCCTCCGACCCGAAGGTGCTGCTCTGCGACGAGGCCACCAGCGCCCTCGATCCCGAGACCACCGCCGACATCCTGTCCCTGATCAAGTCGCTGCGCGACCGGCTGGACCTGACGGTGCTGCTGATCACCCATGAGATGGCGGTGGTGAAGGCGATCTGCGACCGCGTGGCGGTGATGCAGGCGGGGCGGGTCGTGGAACAGGGCCGGGTCTTCGACGTCTTCACCCGGCCGCAGCAGCCCGTCACGCGCCTTTTCGTGGCGGAGGTGATCGGCCATGCCGTGCCGCCCGGCACGGTCGCCCGCCTGCCGGCGCCGCGGCCGGGGGAGGAGCGGCGGCTTCTCCAGGTGCTCTTCGCCGGGCCGCATTCCACCCGCGCCGTGGTCAGCGAGGCCTCGCGCCGCTTCGGGCTGGACCTGAACATCGTGTCCGGCCGCATCGACGAGATCGGCGGCGAGCCTTTCGGCCTGATGGCCCTCGCCGCCTATGGCACGCCGCCCCAGCTCGACCAGGGCGTGGAATGGATGCGCTCGCTCGGCCTCGACGTGGCTGATGTGAAGGAAGGGAGCCAGCACTGATGCCGAACCTGTTCCCCTGGCTGCCCCCCGCGTTGCAGGATCTGATGATCGACGCGGCCTGGGAGACCCTCGTGATGGTCTTCGTCTCCATCGCGGTGGCGGTGGCGATCGGCCTGCCCCTGGCGCTGCTGCTCTACAGCACGGGGCAGGGCGGGCTGCGCCCGAACGGCTGGATCAACCGGCCGCTCGGCCTGCTGATCAACGCGGTGCGCTCCACCCCCTTCATCATCCTGATGGTGGCCATCGTGCCCTTCACCCGCTTCATCGCGGGCACCTCGATCGGCACCAGCGCCGCCATCGTGCCGCTGGCACTCGCCGCCACTGCCTTCATCTCCCGCCTGTTCGAGGGCGCGCTGCGCGAGGTGGACCGGGGGGTGATCGAGGCCGCCCGCGCCATGGGCGCCACGCGGATGCAGATCCTGACCCGCGTCCTGGTGCCCGAGGCGATGCCCGGCATCATCGCCGCCATCACCGTCTCGCTGGTCAGCCTGGTGGGCTTCTCCGCCATGGCGGGCGCCATCGGCGGCGGGGGGCTCGGCGATCTTGGCATCCGCTTCGGCTACCAGCGCTTCATGCCGGAGGTGATGGCGACCGTGGTCGTCATCCTGATCCTTTTCGTCCAGGGCCTGCAATCGCTGGGCGACTGGCTGGTCCGGCGCGTCAGTCACCGCTGAACAACGAAACGCCACACGACACGGGAAAGAAGACCATGACCCTCGCACGCCGCACGGCCCTCGCCGCTGCCCTCGCCATCCCGGCCTTCGCCGCCGCGACCCGCGCCCGGGCCCAGGGTGCGGAGATCGGCACCGCCGCCCGCCCGCTGAAGATGGGTGTCACCGCCGGCCCGCATGCCCAGGTGATGGAGAAGGTGCGCGAGATCGCCGCCAGGGACGGGCTGGTGATCCGCATCATCGAGTTCACCGACTACATCCAGCCCAACGTGGCGCTCGCCTCCGGCGACCTGGACGCGAACTCCTTCCAGACCCAGCCCTTCCTCGACCAGCAGGTGAGGGACCGCGGCCTCAAGCTGGTCTCGGTGGCCAAGACCCTGACCTTCCCGATGGGCATCTATTCGAAGAAGTACAAGTCGGTGGATGCGCTGCCGCAGGGCGGCCGCATCGCCATTCCCAACGACCCCACCCAGGGCGGGCGCGGCCTGATGCTCTTCGCCCAGGCCGGTGCCATCAAGCTGCCGGCGAATGCGGATGTGGGCGTCACCGTGGCCGACATCACCGAGAACCCGAAGCGCCTGCGCATCGTGGAGCTGGAGGCGGCGCAGCTTCCGCGCGCGCTGGACGATGTGGACGCGGCCGCGATCAACACCAACTACGCCATCACCGCCGGGCTGCAACCGACCCGCGACGCCATCGCCATCGAGCGCAGCGACAGCCCGCATTCCAACCGCATCGTGGTGCGCCAGGGCGACGAGGAGAAGCCCTGGGTGCGGAAGCTGATCAACGCCTATCAGAACGACACGGTGAAGGCCTTCGTGGCGGAGACCTTCTCCGGCTCCGTCATCCCGGCTTTCTGAGGACAGAGCCATGCAGCGTCGCCCCCTCCTCGCCGCCGGCCTCCTGGCCGGCGGCATGCTCCTCCGCCCCGCCCTCCTCCGTGCCCAAACGGGGAACCAGGCGGCGGAGATCGGCAGTGCCGCCCGGCCGCTCAGCATCGGTGTCACCGCCGGGCCGCATGCCCAGGTGACGGAAAAGGTGCGCGAGCTGGCCGCGAAGGACGGCCTCGTACTGCGCCTGGTCGAGTTCACCGATTTCATCCAGCCCAACGCGGCGCTGGCCTCGGGCGACCTCGACAGCAATTCCTACCAGCACCGCCCTTTCCTGGAGCAACAGATCCGGGACCGTGGCTACAGGCTCGCCGCCGTGGCGAAGACGCTGGTCTTCCCGCTCGGCGTCTATGCGCGGAAGTACAAGGCGCTCTCCGACCTGCCGCAGGGCGGGCGCGTGGCCATCCCCAACGACCCGTCCAATGGCGGCCGCGCCCTGCTGCTGCTGGCGAAGGCCGGGCTGATCGGGCTGACGCCGGGCATGGATTTCCGCGCCACCGTGGCCGACATCACCGAGAACCCGAAGCGCCTGCGCATCGTGGAGCTGGAGGCCGCGCAGGTCGCCCGCTCGCTGGACGATGTGGACGCGGCGGTGGTGATCACCGACTACGCGCTGATCGCGGGGCTGGACCCGGCGAAGGACGCGCTGTTCCGCGAGGATGCGGACAGCCCCTATGCCAACCTCCTCGTGGTGCGTGAGGCCGACCGGGACGCCCCCTGGGTGAAGCGCCTGGTGGCCGCCTATCACCGCGACGAGATCCGCGCCTTCGTGCGCGACACCTTCCACGGCAATGTCGTGCCGGCCTTCTGAGGAGCATCCCATGAATCGGCGCCCCCTCCTGCTGGCCACGGCCGGCGGCCTCTTGCTTCCGGCGATCCTGCGGGCGCAAGGCACGGCCCAGACCGGCACGACGCAGACCGGCACGACGCAGACCGGCACGACGCAGACCGGCACGACGCAGACCGGCACGACGCAGATCGGCACGGCGGCGCGGCCCTGCCGCGTCGGCGTCACCAGCGGCGTGCATGCCCAGGTGCTGGAACAGGTGCGCGACGTGCTGGCGCGCGACGGCTTCGCCGTGAAGATCACCGAGTTCGGCGACTTCATCCAGCCGAACGTGGCCCTGGCGGGCGGCGACATCGATGCCAACACCTACCAGCACCAGCCCTTCCTCGACGCGCAGAAGGCGCAGCGCGGCTACGACTTCGTGCCCGTGGGCAAGACCGTGCTGACGGTGATGGCGGTGTTCAGCCGCAAGCTGAAGTCGCTCGCCGACCTGCCGCAGGGTGGGCGCGTGGCCATCCCCAACGACCCGACCAATGGCGGCCGCGCCCTGCTGCTGCTGGCCCAGGGCGGCGTCATCAAGCTGGCCCCCGGCGTGGATTTCCGCGCCACCGTGGCGGATGTGGTGGAGAACCCCAAGCGCCTGCGTTTCGTGGAGCTGGAGGCGGCGCAGATCGCCCGCTCGCTGGACGACGTGGACGCCGCCGCCATCACCGGCAACTACGCCGTTCCGGCCGGGCTGAACCCGCTGAAGGACGGGTTGGTGAAGGAGGGCGCCGAGAGTGTCTACACCTGCCTCGTGGTGGTGCGGCGCCCGGATGCCGATGCCGCCTGGGCGCGGAAGCTGGCTTCCGGCTATGGCGCGCCGGAGGTCAGGCGCTTCGTCGAGGAGAAGTTCGGCGGCGCGGTGATCGTCGGCGCCTGAGGCGGCCGGCGGGGCCATTGCCCCCGCCGTCCGGATGGAACGGGTGTGGCCGATGGGACGCACCCGGTTTTCCGCAAGCCCATTCCCGATTCGGTCCCTGAACGGACGGGGAACGGGATGGGCAGGAAGGCACCGGGAACAGCGGTTTGACAGGATTCGGCCGCGATTTCGGCGGCACCTCGGGCGACTCGGCGGCGCGACTAGATCTTGTGGTGCTCCGCCCGCCGGCACGGCCCCCGGTTCGTGGCCTGTTCGCCCCTGGCCCCGTGGCTCAGAAATCGCTCACCCGGCCCTTGCGCTCCCAGTCGCCATAGCGGGTCGGCTCCGGCCCCTTGGGGCCACCGATCTCCGGCGGCCGGGGCTGTTCCGGGGCGGCTCCCTGGGGGGTGGTCCCGGCTCCGGCCGGCGGGGCGGCCGGCTTCTGCTCGTCCTGGATCTTCACGGCGGGTTCGGGGGAGGCGGATTTCTCGCTCATATTCCCCATATGAGGCGGGACAGAGCCGGGAGAAATACCCGATGAACGGAACACTGCGAACGACGATCCTTCTGGCGGGGCTGATGGCGCTCTTCGCCGGGGTGGGCTTCCTGCTGGGCGGCAGCCAGGGGATGGTGATCGCCCTGGTGATGGCCGGCGGCATGAACCTCTGGGCTTGGTGGAACAGCGACCGGGCCGTCCTGCGCATGCACAACGCCCAGCCCATCGGCCCGGGCGACGCCCCCCGCCTCCATGCCATGGTGCGGGAACTGGCCGCCCGCGCCGGCCTGCCCATGCCCGCCCTCTACGTGATCCACGAGGCCCAGCCCAATGCCTTCGCCACCGGCCGCGACCCGCGGAACGCCGCCGTCGCCGTGACCGCCGGCCTGCTGGAGATGATGCCGGAGGAGGAGGTGGCCGGGGTCGTGGCGCATGAGCTGGCGCATATCCGCCACCGCGACACGCTGATCATGACGGTCACTGCCTGCCTCGCCGGCGCCATCGGCTTCCTGGCGCATTTCGGCGGGCTGCTCGGCGGCGGGCGGGACAACCGCAACCCGCTGGGCTTCATCGGCGTGCTGGTGATGATCGTGGTGGCGCCCCTCATGGCCATGCTGGTGCAGATGGCCATCAGCCGCGCCCGGGAATACGAGGCCGACCGTCTCGGCGCCCAGATCGCCGGCGGGCCGCGGGGCCTGGCCAATGCGCTGCTGCGGCTGGAAGGCGCCCGCCACGCCATCCTCAACCGCTCCGCCGAGGCGCATCCCGAAAGCGCGCCCCTCTTCATCGTCAACCCGCTCTCGGGGCAGGGGGTGGACAATCTCTTCTCCACCCATCCCAGCACCGAGAACCGGGTCCGCGCCCTGCTCGGCACCCATGGCTCCCCCATGGGCGCGGCACCGATGGGCGGCCCGGGGATGCGCGGTTACCAGGGTGGCCCCCAGGTGGGTCCCCAGGTGGGTCCCCAGGCGGGGCCCTGGAGTGGCGGCCCCCGGGGGCGCGGCTCCGTGCCTCCCACCGGCCGCCGCCGCCGTGGCCCCTGGGGATAGGTCCCGCCCGGGCCTCCCGCCTTCGGGGAACCCCCTGGCCCAGGGGTAGTCGCAGGGGCAGTCGCGACGGGATGCCGGGGCCGCCCCTGCCACCGGGTGGGCAGGCTTGCCCAGCCCCGCTGCCCCATTCCCGGGCAGGCCGGGGCCGCCCCGGACATCCTTCCGCCCCGGAACTGCCATGGCACGACGATTGCTGGCTGTGCCGGGCTGACGGGGTTGCTGTTGCGCTGCGATCAGGCCGAGCATGTGGCGGGCATGATACCCGCCGTGCCGGTCCGGAGCGCGACAGGGACCCGCACGACAGCCCGAGACGGAGGCTTGCCGATGAAGACGACCCGCCGCGCCCTTCTGGCCCGCAGCCTCGCGGTGCCCGCCCTGGCCCCATTGGCCGCGGGCGGCGCGCTGCCCTTCCTGGCGCGGCCGGCGCGCGCCCAGGCGGCCAATGGCATCCTCCGCTTCGGCCTGTCCGCCTTTCCGCCGAACCTGCAGCCCTGGGCCAGCTCCGGCGCCTCCGCCGGCACGGTGAAGATGCTGATCCACCGCCGGCTGATCTCCTTCGACGGGAAGGGCGAGCTGAAGGGGGAACTGGCGGAATCCTGGGCGCATGAGGACGGCGCCTGGGTCTTCCGCCTGCGCAAGGAGGCGATCTTCCAGAATGGCGAGCCGGTGACGGCGGAGGATGTCAAATGGACGATCGAGCAGATCGCCGGCGAGAAATCCACCGCCTACATGCGCTCGCAGTTCCAGCAGGTGACGCGCATCGAGACGCCGGACGCGTACACGCTGAAGCTTTACACCAAGGAACCGGTCGCCACCGTCCCGAGCTGGTTCAGCAACTACAACATGGCCATCGTCTGGCGGAAATCCTCCGCGAACGAGCCGGTCGGCGCCGGGCCGTTCCGCATCGCGGGGCAGGAGCGCGGCACCTCCATCGACCTCGTCCCCTTCGACAAGTACCCGCGCCAGGGTTTCCCGAAGCTCAAGGGCGTGAAGTTCACCGTCTATGCCGACGAGAACCTGCGCGTCGCGGCGCTGCAGTCGGGCGATGTGGACCTGATCGAATATGTGCCCTGGCAGTCGATGAGCGCCATCGAGGGCGATCCGCGTCTGAGGATGCAGACGCAGTACGGCCCCTTCATGGACATCCTGTTCAACGGCGCCAAGGGCCCCTTCGCCGATGCCCGGGTACGCCGCGCCGTCGCCCATGCCGTGCGGCGCGAGGACATCGTGAAGGCCGCCTTCTTCGGCCGGGGCAAGGTGCTGGAGGGTGTGCCGATCGCCGAGGGCACGCCCTGGTACGATGAGACGCTCGCCCATGGCTGGAACTATGACCCGGCGCGCTCCAAGGCCCTGCTGGCCGAGGCGGGCGTGCCGGGCGGCTTCCAGGCCACGCTGCTCGCCACCGCGCAATACGGCATGCACAAGGACACGGCGGAAGTGGTGCAGCAGCACTTGGCCGCCATCGGCATCCAGTGCGAGCTGCGGCTGCCCGACTGGTCCACCCGCGTCAGCCTGGGCATGCGCGGCCAGTACGAGATCGCCATCCATGGCGTGTCCAGCGACAACAACGACCCGGACGGTCTGTCGGTGGTGATGGACACATCGCTGGCGCCCACCCATGGCCGCTCCTATGCGCTCCAGGCACCGCGCACGGTGGCGGCGCTGGCGCGCGGCCGCGCCGAGTTCGACCAGGCGAAGCGCATCGAGATCTACCGGGAGATGCAGCGGGCGGCGCTGGAGGAGGTGCCGCTGGTCGGCCTCGCCTGGCGCGCCCAGGGCTATGCGATGGACAAGAACGTCCAGGGCTTCACCAACCTGCCCGGCGCGCTCACCCTCCTCTCCGGCGCGACGCTGGAAGAGGTGAGCTTCGCCTGATGCTCTGGATCCTCCGGCGCATCGGCATCTCGCTCGCCCTGGTCTGGGTGGTGGCCAGCATCGTCTTCATGGCCCTGCATCTCGTGCCCGGCGATCCGGCGGAGCTGCTGCTGTCCACCGGCGGCGTCTCGCCCGATCCGGCGGCGGTGGCCGAGCTGCGCGAGCGCCTGGGCCTCGACCTGCCGCTGATGACGCAATACGGCAGCTTCCTCGCCGGCCTGCTGCGCGGCGACCTGGGTTCCTCGCTGGTCGATGACTATCCGGTGGCGCAGGAGATCGCGCTGCGCCTGCCGCGCACGCTGGAACTGATCCTCTCCGGCACGCTGCTCGCCGTCGTCGTCGGCATGCCCGCCGGCACCTGGGCGGCGCTGCACCGGGGCGGGGTTTTCGACCGCATCGCCTCCGGCATCGCCGCCTTCCTGCTGGCGCTGCCGGTCTTCGTGGTCGGCACGCTGCTGGTGCTGGTCTTCGCGCAGATGCTGCGGATCATGCCGGCGGGCGGCTACGTCCCCTTCGCGCAGAGCCCCGGCCAGCACCTCCTTCTCCTCACCCTGCCGGCCATCGCCATCGGCAAGGGGCTGGCCGCCGTGGTCTTCCGCATGACCCGTGCCTCGGTGCTCGATGCGCTGGGCAAGGATTTCGTCCGCACCGCCCGCGCCAAGGGCCTCAGCCCCCGGCGCATCCTGGTGCATCATGTGGTGCGCAACGCGCTGACCCCGGTGCTGACCGTGCTGGCGCTGCACATGGGCTCGCTGCTCGGCGGCACGGTGCTGGTGGAATACGTCTTCAACTGGCCGGGCCTTTCCACGCCGCTGCTGCGCGCGGTGGAGGCGCGGGACTATCCCATGGTGGTCGGCATCGTGCTGGTGATCTCGGCGCTCTTCCTGCTGATCAACCTGCTGACCGACCTGCTCTACGCTGCCCTCGACCCCCGCATCCGGACAGCCTGACCATGAGGAAGCCCTGGATTCCCGGCGCGGCCGTCGCCGTCATCATCCTGCTGGCCCTCGCCGCGCCGCTGCTCGGCCTGCCCGACCCGGTCCGGCAGGACATCGCCCACCGCTTGTCCGGCCCCCTGGCGGGCAGCCCGCTGGGCCGCGACGAGTTCGGCCGCGACGTGCTCTCGCGCCTGATCTGGGGCGCCCGCACCAGCCTCTCGGTCGCCTTCGCCTCCGCCATCGTCGCCGGCATCCTGGGCACGCTGCTCGGGCTGATCGGCGGCTGGTTCCGCGGGCTGGGGGAGATGCTGGCGGTGCGCAGCATGGACATCATCCTCTGCTTCCCGCCGGTGCTGCTGGCGCTGCTCGTCGTCACGCTGATGGGGCCGGGGGCGGGGACGCTGATCCTGGTCCTGTCCGTCCTCTACCTTCCCGGCTTCGCCCGCGTGACCTATGCCGAGGTCCTTTCGGCGCGCGAGCACGACTATGTGGAGGCCGTCCGAGCCCTCGGCGCCCCCACCGGCCGCATCCTGCTGCGCACCGTGCTGCCCAATGTCGCCGGGCCGATCCTGGTGCAGTTCTCGCTGGCCGTGGCCGCCGCCGTGGTGCTGGAAAGCGGCCTGTCCTTCCTTGGCCTCGGCGTGGTGCCGCCGGCGCCGTCCTGGGGGCTGATGATCCGTGGCGCCCGCGCCACGATGGAACAGGCGCCGCTGCTGCTGCTCTGGCCCTGCCTCGCGCTGACGCTGACCATCCTGGCCATGAACCTGCTCTGCGACAGGCTGCGCGACGCGGTGGATCCGCGCACCGGCGCCGGGCGGATGCGCCTGCGCGCGGTGGACCGCGTGTTGCCGGGCCTGCTGCCGCGCCGCGAGGCCCATGGGGAGGCCGAGGCGGAGGCGGTGCTGGAGGTGCGGGACCTCACCGTGGAGATCGCCACCCCGCGCGGCACGATCCGCCCGGTGGAGGGCGTCTCCTTCTCCGTGAAGCCCGGCGAGACCCTGGCCGTGGTGGGCGAGAGCGGTTCCGGCAAGTCGGTCACCGTCACCGCGGTGATGGGCCTGCTGCCGCCCGTCGCCCAGGTCGCCGGCGGCGCCGCCTGGTTCGGCGGGCGCGACCTGCTGCGCCTGCCGGAGGAGGAACTCCGCCGGCTGCGCGGCGGACCCATGGCGATGATCTTCCAGGACCCGATGAGCAGCCTGAACCCCGTCCACCGCGTGGGCGACCAGGTGGCCGAGGCGATCCTGGCGCACCAGCCGAAGCTGGGGGGAGCCGAGGCGTGGAAGCGCGCCCTGGAACTCTTCCGCCGCGTCGGCATCGCCGATCCGGAACGCCGCATGCGCGTCTTCCCGCACGAGATGTCGGGCGGCATGCGCCAGCGCGTGATGATCGCCATGGCGCTGGCCAACCGCCCGCGCCTGCTGATCGCCGACGAGCCCACCACGGCACTGGACGTCACGGTGCAGGCGCAGATCCTCGACCTGCTGGCCGATCTCCAGCGTGAGACCGGCATGGGCATGGTCTTCATCACCCACAGCCTGGGCGTGGTGGCGGAGATCGCCGGCAGTGTCGCCGTCATGTATGCCGGGCAGGTGGTGGAACGCGGCAGCGTGGAGGCGGTCTTCCGCGACCCGCTGCACCCCTATACCCGCGCCCTGCTGGCGGCGGTGCCGGAGGGGGAGCACCAGCCCGCCGGCATCCCCGGCGTGGTGCCGCCGCCGCATGCCTTCCCGGTCGGCTGCCGCTTCGCCCCCCGCTGCCCGCATGCCATCGCCGCCTGCGAGGCCGGGCCGCCCCCGCTGGAGGAAGCCCGCCCCGGCCGCAGCACCCGCTGCATCCGCTGGGCCGAACTCGGCGCCCTGGAGGATCAGGCGGCATGAGCCCGTTGCCCCTTCCGCTGATCGAGGCCGAGGCCCTTTCCAAGACTTTCCCCGCCAAGGGCGTCTTCCGCCGCGGCAGGCCGGTGCAGGCGGTGCGCCAGATCCACGCCCGGGTCGCGCGCGGCGAGGCGCTGGGCGTGGTCGGCGAGAGCGGCTCCGGCAAAAGCACGCTCGGCCGCATGATGCTGGGCCTGCTGCCCGCCACCTCCGGCAGCCTGCGCTTCGACGGGCGGGAGATGGAGGGCATCTCCCGCGCCGAATGGCGCCGCCTGCGCCGGCGCATGCAGATCGTCTTCCAGGACCCCTTCTCCAGCCTCGACCCGCGCCGCCGCATCGGCCCGCAGATCGCCGACGGGATGGATATCCACGGCCTCGCCTCCGGTGCGGAGCAGGCACGGATCGTGGGCGAGCTGCTGGCCCGCGTCGGGCTCGACCCCGCCCATGCGCAGCGCTTCCCGCATGAATTCTCCGGTGGTCAGCGCCAGCGCATCGGCATCGCCCGCGCCCTGGCGACGAAACCCGACTTCCTGGTGGCCGACGAGCCGGTGAGCGCGCTAGACGTCTCCATCCAGGCCCAGGTGGTGCAACTCCTCTCCGACCTGCGGCGCGACCTGGGGCTGGCGATGCTCTTCATCAGCCACGACCTGCCGGTGGTGCGGCATCTCTGCGACCGGGTGATGGTGATGTATCTCGGCCGCGTCATGGAGGAAGGGCCGGCCGGGACCGTCTTCAGCCGCCCGGCGCATCCCTATACCCGCGCCCTGCTCTCGGCGACGCCGCGCTTGGACCCGAAGCACCGGGTGAAGCGCATCCTGCTGGCCGGCGACCCGCCCAGCCCGTCCAACCCCCTTCCGGCTGCGTCTTCCGCACCCGCTGCGCCCATGCGGTCGCGGCCTGCGCGGGCGACGTGCCGGCGCTGCGGCCCTTCGGAGCCCCCGGCCAGGCCGTCGCCTGCAGCCGGGCCGAGGAGCTCGCCTGACGGCATCCCCGGCACGTGCCGGGGGCCGTCCCGTCCAGAACTGTCCAGGAGTGTGTGAGAGTGGCCACCAAGACGACGCCCAAGGTGCATATGGGCACGCTGACCGGCGGCGAGGGGCGCGAAGCCTACGCGAAGAACCCGGTCATCCTGCTGCCCATGGGCAGCCATGAGGACCAGGGGCCGCATGCCCCGATGGGCGACTATCTCCTGGCCGAGAAGATCGCGGAACTCGCCGCGCTGCGCGCCACCGGGCTCGGCACGCCCACCTATGTCGCCCCGGTCCTGCCCTTCGGCGGCGCCGACTGGTTCGCGCCGATGATCGGCGGCATCGCCATCACCCAGGCGACGCTGACCAGCGTCATCACCGACATGGTGGAAAGCCTGCACCGCAACGGCCTGACCCGGATCGTCGTGATCAACGGCCATGGCGGCAATGTCGGCCCGATCGCCGAGGTGGCGCGCCGCCTCTACGAGAAGGACAGGACGATCCTGCCGAGCCTCTACCTGTGGCGCATCGGCTATGGCCTGCTGCCCGGCATCGTCGGCGCGGAGAAGGCCAAGGCGGTGTCCGGCCATGGCGCCGATCCGCTGACCAGCATCGGCCTGCACCTCTTCCCCGAGCTGATCCGCAAGGACATGGTCCCCGCCGCCGCGCCGCTGAAGAGCGACAGCGTCCTGGGCCTGCCCTTCACCGGCCTGGGCACGGCCAGCTTCGACGGCGCCGAGATCGGCCTGCCCAACTCCTATGACGAGGTCTATCACGACGGCGTCGCCAAGGGCGACCCGAACCTCTCCTCCGCCGAAACCGGCGCCGCCCTGGCCGAGAAGCTCACCGACATCGTCGCCCGCTTCGCCGTCCACTTCGCCAGCCGCATTCCGGCCTGATCGGGCCGGGGCCAGGGAGGGCTCTGCCCTCCCTGGAACCCACCCGCCCAGGGACGTTGGTCCCTGGGAACCCTGTGAGCGCTCCGCGAGGAGGGGGATGGCCACCGCCGTACCGATGGCGACCGGTGTCCTGCTCCCCCTCCTCGCGGAGCGCTCATGGCGGGGTCTCGGGGGGCACACTGTGCCCCTGAGCGGAGGGTCCGGGAGGCAGAGCCTCCCGGTTCCCAGGCCCAATCAAGGCAGGAAGGCGATGGTGGGATACGATCTGGTGGTCCGGGGCGGCGTGGTCGCGGCGGGCGGGGAGGCGCGGCGCTGCGATGTGGGCGTGCGGGCCGGGCGGATCGCGGCGGTCGGCGAGGAGCTGCCCGTGGAAGGCGCGCGGATCGTCGAGGCGGACGGGCTGCTGGTCCTGCCGGGCGGTGTGGACACGCATTGCCATATCGAGGAGCCGCAGCCCGATGGCAGCATCCATGAGGAGAGCTTCACCACCGCCAGCCACTCGGCCTTCGCCGGCGGCACCACGACGCTGGTCTGCTTCACGCCGCAGTTCAAGGGCGGCGGCATCCTGGCGCAGCACCGCGCGAACCGGGCGCGCGCGGCGCGCGGCATGATCGACCACGGCTTCCACCAGGTGATCACCGACCCGACCCCGGCGGTGATGGAGACCGAGCTGCCGCAGGTGGTGGCCGATGGGGTGGCCAGCCTGAAGGCCTTCCTGACCTACGATCCGCTGCACCTGACGGATGCGGAGTTCCTGCGCGTCCTGCTCGCCGCGCGCCGGCACGGGCTGATGGTGCATGTGCACTGCGAGAACCACGACGCCATCCAGTGGCGGCAGCAGGCGCTGCTGGCGGCGGGCCTGACCGCGCCGAAATACCATGCCTGGGCCCGGCCCCCGGTGGTGGAGCGCGAGGCCACGCACCGCGCCATCGCCCTGGCGGAACTGGTGGACCAGCCGATCCAGGTCTTCCACGTCTCCTGCGCCGAGGTGGCGGAGGAGATCGCCCGCGCCCAGGCCCGGGGGCTGAAGGTCTGGGGCGAGACCTGCCCGCAATACCTGGTCCTGACCGCCGGGGACATGGACCGGCCGGGCTTCGAGGGCGCGAAGTTCATCTGCAGCCCCGCCCCGCGCCAGGCGGAGGATCACGAGGGCACCTGGGAGATGCTGCGCCGGGGCACGCTCTCGGTCGTTTCCTCCGACCATTGCGGCTTCTCCTTCGAGGGGGAGCGGGGCAAGGCCCGGAACGGGCGCGACGCCTCCTTCGACGCCATCCCCAACGGCATTCCGGGCCTCGCCGCCCGCCTGCCGGTCCTCTTCTCCGAGGGCGTCTCGAAGGGGCGCATCGACCTCGCCCGCTTCGTCGCCCTCACCGCCACCGAGCCCGCCCGGATCGCCGGCCTGTCCCGCCGCAAGGGAGCCATCGCCCCCGGGCTGGATGCCGACCTGGTGCTCTGGGACCCGGCGAAGGAGGTCACTCTCACCAACGCCCTGATGCAGCATGCCATCGACCACACCCCCTATGAGGGGCTGGCGGTGAAGGGCTGGCCGGTCATGACCATCGCCCGGGGGGAGGTGGCGATGGATCAGGGCAGGATGCTGGCCCGGCCCGGTTCCGGCCGCTGGCTGCCCCGCGACACCAGCGAGGCCGCCCGCCCCCTGGGCCGCCTGCCGGACGGCTTCGAGGCCGCACCGCCGCTGCCCTGACGGAAATTTGCCCTTTCCTTCCCCGGGCGTGGCCGTGGTAGGGCTCTGGTTCCAGAGCAAGGCCCACTTGCCCCGAGGGAGGGAAGCATGTCCGGTTCTCCGGCACGCGCACATGCCGATCAGGTCCGCGCCGTCCTGCAGGATGGCACGGCGGCGGCGCGCTCCGTGGTGGCGGCCTCCTGGCGCCGCTCGATGACCCAGTACGGGCTGGATCCGGAGAACCGCCGCGCGCCCTGGCGGATGACGGAGGCCGAGCTGCGCGAGGCGCGCGAGCGCATGGAGCCGCTGATCCAGCTCGCCCAGCCGAGCATGGACCGGCTGTTCCAGGCGGTGGGCGGGATCGGCTGCTGCGTGCTGCTGACCGACCGCAACGGCGTGCCGGTGGAACGCCGCGGCGCCCCGGCGGACGACGCGCAGTTCCGCGACTGGGGCCTCTGGACCGGCACGGTCTGGAGCGAGGCGCAGGAGGGCACCAACGGCATCGGCACCTGCATCGCCGAGCAGCGCGCGCTGACCATCCATCGCGACCAGCATTTCCACACCCGCAATGCAGGGCTGAGCTGCAGCACCGTGCCGATCTTCGACGAGGAAGGCCGCCTCGCCGCCGCGATCGACGTCTCCTCCTGCCGCGCCGACCTCACCGAGGGCTTCACCGGCCTGATCGCCGCCGCCGCGGGGGAGGCCGCGCGCCGCATCGAGGAACGCAACTTCCGCCGCGCCTTCCCGCGCGCGCGCATCGTCCTGGCCGATGACCGCGCCCCCGGCGCGCTGCTCGCCATCGATGCGGACGACCTGGTGATCGGCGCCACGCGCGCCGCGCGCCTGGCGCTGAACATCTCCCCCGGCCGGCTGCGCCAGCCCTTGCCGGCGGCCGACCTGCTGGGTTCCGGCGGCCCGGCCACGGATCTGCTGCAGGCCGAGCGCAGCGCGGTGCAGCACGCCCTCGCGCGCGCCGGTGGCAATGTCTCCGCCGCCGCCGAGGCACTCGGCATCAGCCGCGCCACGCTGCACCGCAAACTGCGCCGCCTCGGCCTGCGCGGAGCGAACTGAACGGGGGCCTGTCGCAGATCTGCGACAGGCAAAGGATTCTCCCCATTCCGGACAGGTGACAGGACGGGAGCGGAAGCGCCAGCTTACCCGCGATGCGATCCGCAACGCATGACGGATCGCGACGGAGGGAAGCATGACCAAGCTCGACGCCCTGCGCGTGACGGATTCCCCGTTCAAGCGCCGCTATGGCAACTTCATCGGCGGCCAATGGGTGGAACCCGCCAGCGGCCGCACCTTCGCCAACACCTCTCCGATCAACGGCCGCGTCCTGTGCGAGGTCGCGCGCTCCGACGCCACCGACATCGACCGTGCCCTCGACGCCGCCCATGCGGCCAAGGACGCCTGGGGCCGCACCAGCGCCGCGGAACGCGCCCGGCTGCTGAACGCGATCGCGCAGCGCATGGAGGACAATCTCGACCTCCTCGCCCGTGCCGAGACGCTCGACAACGGCAAGCCGATCCGCGAGACCACGGCGGCCGACATTCCGCTCGCCATCGACCATTTCCGCTACTTCGCCGGCTGCATCCGCGCGCAGGAAGGCACGATCAGCGAGATCGACCACGACACCGTCGCCTACCACTTCCACGAGCCGCTGGGCGTGGTCGGGCAGATCATCCCGTGGAACTTCCCGATCCTGATGGCCTGCTGGAAGCTCGCCCCCGCGCTGGCCGCCGGCAACTGCGTGGTGCTGAAGCCCGCCGAGCAGACGCCGGCCTCGATCCTCGTGCTAGCGGAGCTGATCGCCGACATCCTGCCGCCCGGCGTGCTGAACATCGTCAACGGCTTCGGGCTGGAGGCCGGCAAGCCGCTGGCGCTCAGCCCGCGCATCGCCAAGATCGCCTTCACCGGCGAGACGACGACGGGCCGGCTGATCATGCAGTATGCCAGCCAGAACCTGATCCCCGTGACGCTGGAGCTCGGCGGCAAGTCGCCCAACATCTTCTTCCAGGATGTCGGCGCCGAGGATGACGACTTCCTCGACAAGGCGATCGAGGGCTTCGTGATGTTCGCGCTGAACCAGGGCGAGGTCTGCACCTGCCCCTCCCGCGCTCTGATCCATGAGAGCCTCTACGACCGCTTCATGGAGAAGGCACTCCGGCGCGTCGGCGAGATCCGGCAGGGCGATCCGCTCGACCCCGGCACCATGATCGGCGCCCAGGCCTCCAGCGAGCAGCTGGAGAAGATCCTGAGCTATATCGACATCGGCAGGCAGGAAGGCGCCGAGGTGCTGATCGGCGGGGAGCGCAACATCCTGTCCGGCGACCTCGCGGAAGGCTTCTACGTGAAGCCCACCGTCTTCCGCGGCCATAACCGCATGCGCATCTTCCAGGAGGAGATCTTCGGCCCCGTCGTTTCCGTCACCACCTTCAAGGATGACGAGGAAGCCCTTTCCATCGCCAACGACACGCTCTACGGCCTGGGCGCCGGCGTCTGGACGCGGGACGTGAACCGCGCCTACCGCTTCGGCCGCGCCATCCAGGCCGGGCGTGTCTGGACCAACTGCTACCACGCCTATCCGGCCCATGCGGCCTTCGGCGGGTAAAAGCAGTCGGGCATCGGGCGTGAGAACCATCGCATGATGCTCGACCACTACCAGCAGGCCAAGAACATGCTGGTCAGCTACAGCCCGAAGAAGCTCGGCTTCTTCTGACGGGCTGTGGGGGCGGCGCGGGATGTCCACCCCGCGCCGCCCGGGAGCACACAGGACCCTGAACAAACCGAGAGAGGAGAACGTCCATGGCCAGGACCATGAAGGCGGCGGTCGTCCGCGAGTTCGGCAAGCCACTCACCATCGACGAGGTGCCCATTCCCGAGGCAGGGCCGGGGCAGATCCAGGTCGCCATCCGCGCCTCCGGCGTCTGCCACACCGACCTGCACGCGGCGGAGGGCGACTGGCCGGTGAAGCCCAACCCGCCCTTCATCCCGGGGCATGAGGGCGTCGGCTATGTTTCCGCCGTCGGCGCGGGCGTGAAGAACGTCAAGGAGGGCGACCGCGTCGGCGTGCCCTGGCTCTACACCTCCTGCGGCCATTGCAGGCACTGCCTGGGCGGCTGGGAAACGCTGTGCGAGGCGCAGCTCAACACCGGCTATTCGGTCAATGGCGGCTTCGCGGAATATGTCGTGGCCGATCCGAACTATGTCGGCCACCTGCCGAAGAACGTGTCCTTCGCCGAGATCGCGCCCGTGCTCTGCGCCGGCGTCACGGTCTACAAGGGCCTCAAGATGACCGAGGCCAGGCCCGGCGACTGGGTGGTGATCTCCGGCATCGGCGGGCTCGGCCATATGGCGGTGCAGTATGCCAAGGCGATGGGCCTGCATGTCGCGGCGGTGGATATCGACGATGCCAAGCTCGACCTGGCCCGCCGCCTGGGCGCCAGCCTGACGGTGAATGCCCGGAACGAGGACCCCGCCACGGCGGTGAAGAAGCACACCGGCGGCGGCGCCCAGGGCGTGCTGGTCACCGCCGTCTCGCCCAAGGCCTTCGAGCAGGCCCTCGGCGTGGTCGGTCGCGGCGGCACGGTGGCGCTGAACGGCCTGCCGCCCGGCGACTTCCCGCTGCCCATCTTCGACATGGTGCTGAACGGCATCACCGTGCGCGGCTCCATCGTCGGCACGCGGCTCGACCTGCAGGAATCCTCGACTTCGCCGGGGAGGGGCTGGTCAAGGCCACCGTCAGCACCGAGCCGCTGGAGAAGGTCAACGAGGTCTTCGACCGCATGCACAAGGGCCAGATCGAGGGGCGTGTCGTGCTCGATCTCGCGTCATGATGGGCGGGGAGGGGCACCGCCCCTCCCCAGGACCCCCGGAGGACCGCGCCCATGACCCAGAGCCACACCCGAAGTGACACCAGGCCGGACCGCGTGCGCGCCACGCCCGCCGCGCTGGAACTCCTGGCCGAGATCCAGGCGGATCACGGCCCGGTCCTGTTCCATCAGTCCGGCGGCTGCTGCGACGGGTCCTCGCCCATGTGCTATCCGCAGGGCGATTTCATCGTCGGCGAGCGCGACGTGCTGCTGGGCGAGATCGGCGGCGCGCCCTTCTATATCGGCGCGGCGCAGTACGAGGCCTGGAAACACACCGACCTGCTGATCGACGTGGTGCCCGGCCGCGGCGGCATGTTCTCGCTCGACAACGGGCGGGAGAAGCGCTTCCTCGTCCGCTCCTCCTGCGCCATCCCGCCACGGCAGTGCTGACCGGACTGCTCCCGGGCGTTGTGCCGGTGGCCCTGGGGAAAGCTCCGCCTTTCCCCAGACCCCACTCCGCCAGGATCTGCGGGCCCCGGACCCGGTTCGTGGACGCGTATTGACGCCGGATCGCGCCTTGGTGATTCATGCCGTGGCCGGAAGCGCGCTTTCAGTCTTCCGGGCCGGCCACCTCGCCACCCTTCGCGGCGCCGACCTCCCGCGCCACTGCCAGGAGCCGCCGGCGCAGCCAGGCATGCCCGCTATCCGCCTCGAAGCGCCGGTGGAAGATCATCGACAGCCGCGTGTGCTGGATCTCCACCGGCACCGGCCGCAGCACCAGCCCATGCGCCTCCGCCAGACGGTGCGCGAGGCGGGCAGAGAGCGTCATCACCATTTCGGTGCGCGTCAGGATCTCCGGCACCGCCGCCAGATGCGCCACCACCGCCCCCAGGCGGCGGGGATGCCCGGCGGCGCGCAGCGGCTCGTCCAGCGCCCCGTCGCGGGAGCCGTTGGGCGAGTGCAGCAGATGCGGGAAGGCGGTGAAGCGCTCCACCGTCAGATCTCCCTCGCAGAGCGGATGGCCCGGCCGCAGCAGCACGCAGAATTCCTCCGGTAGCAGCCGTAACCGCGTGTAGAGGCTCGGCGGTTCCGGCAGCACGCCGATGGCGATCTGCACGGAGCCCGCTTCCAGCAGCGCCTCGGCATTGGTGCGGTCGCCGTGGCGGATCGCCAGCAGGCAGCCCGGCGCCTCCCGCGCCATCCGTTCCAGCAGCGGCGGCGCCAGGATCGCCTCGGCATATTCGCTCATCGCCACGGGAAAGACCCGCTCGGAGGTGGCAGGCTCGAAGGGCGCCTGCGCCGCCAGGGTCTCGCGCAGCTTCTCCAGCGTCTCGGCCACCGGCCCGGCGAGCGACATGGCCAGCGCTGTCGGCTCCACGCCGCCCGGGGCGCGCAGGAACAGCTCGTCGCCCAGCATCGTCCGCAGGCGCGCCAGGGCGTTGGAGACGGCTGGCTGCGACAGGTTCAGCCGCGCTGCCGCCCGGGTGACATGCCGCTCCCGCGCCACCGCGTCGAAGACACGCAGCAGGTTGAGGTCGAGATTGCAGGGGTCCGCTGTCATGGCACCGGCGAGGTTGGGCGCTCGGTGGCGCCAGGGGAAGGGGGTTGGAAGGGGGATCGGAAGGGGCTGCGGCGGCACCATTCCCGGCCACCACCCGTTCCGCCGCGCGCTCCTCCGGCGTCGCCGCGATCCCGTGCCGGCGCAGCAGGGCGGAGAAACGCGGATCGGCCGTCAGCACCGCGAAGGGCACGGCCAAAGCGAGGCCCAGCAGGAAGGGCAGCCCCCAGAGCAAGGCAGCCAGGGAATGCAGCCCCAGCGCCAGCAGCAGGACGAGGCCCAGAAGCGTATGCGGCCAGAGCTGCCGCAGCGCCTCCCGCACCCGCAGCCCCCGCGCCGCGCGCCGCTGCACCCCCCAGCCGCCCCGGCGCCCGAAGGGCAGGGCGAGCAGCACCATCGCCTTGTTCAGCAGGCTGACCGGATCGAGCAGCGCGGTGAACAGGATCTCCGCCCCCGCGCCCCGCAGCACGGCGCCGCGGCCCCCATAGGGCACGGCCCGCCCTGGCCGGAACAGCAGCTCGGCATAGCCCATCAGCTTCGGCGCGTAGGTGCAGAGCCAGGTCGTCCCCAGCAGCAGAGCCAGGGCCGCCCGGGGCGTCGCCTCGCCGCCGCCGCTCGCGGCATTGCCCACCGCCGCCACGGCCAGCAGCACCCAGAGCGGCGCCCCGGCGAAGAGCAGGATCGCCTGTAGCAACTGCCACCGCCCCATGGCGCGCAGGCCCGGGCGGAACAGCAGGCGCCCGTACTGCATGTTGCCCTCGCCCCAGCGGCCGTCGCGCGCCAGGAAATCCGGCAGGGTGGGCGGGTTGCCCTCCAGGCTGCCTTCCTCCACCGCAGGCAGCGCACCTTCCATCCGGCGGCCTGGAGCTGCACCGCCTCCACCTGGTCGTGCGACAGGATGGCCCGCCCGTCCGGCAGCGGCGCCAGCCGGGCATGGGCGCGGAAGGGTGAGATCCGCAGCACGGCATTGTGCCCCCAATAGGGTCCGTCATCCCCCTGCCACCAGGCCTGCCCCGTGGCCCAGGCCCGCATCCCCGCCCGCATCCCGAACTGGAACAGCCGGGGAAAAGCCGCTTCCGCCGGGCGCCCGACGATCAGCGGCTGCACCACGGCCAGCCGCGGATCAGCCTCCATGCAGCCGACCAGCCGCAGCACCGCCGGGGCGCTCATCCCGGAATCCGCGTCCAGGCAGAGGAAGAGGTCCAGCCCCCCGGCATGGCGGTCCAGGAACTCCATCACGTTCCCGGCCTTGAAGCCCGTGTTCTCCCGCCGCCGCCGGTAATGCGCCCGTCCCGGAAAGCGCCGCGCCAGCGCCGCCACGGCCGCTTCCTCCCGCGCCGCCAGCGCATCGTCGCGCGTGTCGGAGAGCAGCCAGAAGACGAAGCTCCCGCCCACCCCGGCGGCCTCCAGCCCGGCCAGCAGGCGCGCCACCGGCGGCAGCACGTCCTCCACCGGCTCGTCCCGCACGCAGCAGAGGATGCCCGTCCTGAGCCCGGGCGGCGCCAGGGGTCCATAGGCCGGTGCCGCGCGAAGCTGCGGCATCACCGCCGCCGCCGGATCGCGCGACCCCAGCAGCAGGGCACCCCCCAGCAGCCCGTTCGCCGCGCTGAGCGCCGCCCAGGGGATCAGCCCCAGGAAGCAGGCGAAGCCCAGCACCTCCCACCCCGTCCAGCCACCGGGCGCCATCGCGCGCCAGGCCAGCCAGGCCAGCAGCGCCCCGGTCAGGGTACAGAGCAGCCCGAAGCAGGCACGCCGGAATCGGGGGAGGGATCGCAACGCTTCGGACGGCACGCCCCCGCTCATGGAGCAGGACCGCCCCCCTGGCCAGCCGTCATCACGTCCTCCCGCCATGGCGCCTCGTGGCTGGCCGCCGGGGGCAAGGCGCTGCCTCGCCCCCGGGCCCCCACTCCGCCGGGGACCGAAGCCGGTCCCCGGACCCCGGGCTTTCGTTGGCTCCTGTGGCTACCGTTGCTCCATGGCCTGATCCCTGAGAGCAGGTGGATCAGCGGGGCTCCCGGAAAGAAAAACAACACCCTGCCCGCGCTGGTGGCACCGGCAGTCGCCGGAGAGCCAGGCTCTCCGGCGTGATCCGGCCGCAGGAAGTACCAACGGATGGGAGGTCCAGGAAACTCAGTTTCTGGCGGATCAGGGGGGCCGGGGGAAAGGCGGAGCCTTGTCCCCCGGGAAGCGCGACGCCGAATCCGAAGTTCAGCCCTGGCCGAGCGGGTGGTCCAGAAAGAAGCGGAGCATTTCGCGCGAGGCGTCAGGGCCTTTCGGATCGGTGTAGGACCCGTCCGGGGAGCCGCCGGACCAGGCATGGCCGCCGCCATGGACCAGCCACTGTTCCAGCGGGTGCCGGCCGCTGCCGTCGGCGTAGAGCGTGCGGCGCCAGGCATGGCCGTTGGGCACGCGGCCTTCCTCCACCCGCATGCGCCAGTCCACCGGCCGGCTGCGCTGCAACTGCTCGATGATCTGGTCGCCGTTGCGCGGGTTCACCGTGCTGTCGCCATCCGCGTGGAAGACGATGGTGGGCACGAGGCGCGCGCCCGTTCCGGCGGGGGCGGGCAGGTCGGGCGCGCCCTGGCGCATGGCGGACAGGGCCGAGGGCAGGTCGCGCGCCGCGCCACAACCCAGGCCGGAATGCACACCGGCCGCGGCGAAGAGATCCGGGTAGCGTGCGGCCAGGATCGCTGCCGCCGCGCCACCGGCCGAAAGCCCCGCGACATAGACGCGGCGCGGGTCGGCGCCGTCCTCGCGCAGGATCTCGCGCGCCATGCCGGCGATCAGGCCGGGCTCGCCGGAATCGCGTTGCTGGTCGCCGGGGCGGAACCAGTTCCAGCAGCGCTGCATGTTGGCGCTGCCGGACTGGGCCGGATAGGCGACCAGGAAGCCCTTCTCCTCGGCGAGCTGGTTCATGCGGGTGCCGGCGGCGAAGTCCTCCGGCGACTGGGTGCAGCCATGCAGCATCACCACCAGCGGCATGGGCGTCGTGCTGCGGTTGGCGGGGATGTAGAGGCGGTAGGAAAGGCGGCCGCCTTCGCCCTCGAAGCTGCGGGCGAGGAACTGCGCGCCTTCAGGAGGCGGGGGCCGCGGCGCCTCGGGGGCGGACCAGCCGCCCTGAAGCATCTCCGGCAGGCGGCCCGGCAGGTCCGACAGGCCGCGCAGCGCCTCGGGCAGGTTGGAGAGCAGTTGCTTCGCCATGGAGGTGGCATCGGCCAGCCTGCCGGCGCCATCCGGCATCCCGGGCCGGGCTGCACCTGCGGGGGACGGCCCGGGGTCCGGCTGGCCGGGGGTCGCCTCGCCCGTCAGGTGCCGGCGCAGCAGCGCCGTCGCCTCGCTGAGCCGTCCGTCACGCGTGAGGCGCGCGGCCTCGATGATTTCGCGCGGTAGGATCCTGGTCATCTCGGCTGTGTTCTCCTGGCCTGGGCAAGGCGCGGCCGAAGCCGCCGCCTGTCCGGGCGGGGTGGCTGGGAAGGATGTCGTGGAACGGGCGTTCAGCCCATCCGGTCGGCCAGGGCCGCCTTCACGGCGGCGCTGGCCTGGAAGGCGCCGAGCACGGTGACCGACTCGATGGTGGCGCGCGCCAGCTCCGGGGAAACATCCGCGGCGATGCTGGCCAGGCCGACGACATGGAGGCGCAGTCTCTGCCCCGAGGCGCGCAGACCCTCCAGCTCCGCGCGGCCGAGATGGCGCGTCCCCAGGTCGAACTGCTGCCGTGCCACCGATTGCCGGGTGGCCTCGGCATGGCGTTCGAGCTGGTTGCGGATGGCGGTGCGGATGAAGTCCGTCCGGTTGGAATAGAAGCCGTCGCGGACCAGCAGGTCGATATGGCCGAGATCGACGGGGCCGAGATTGATCGTGATCTTCTCCGTCTCGCCGCCGCTGCGCGGCCGCAGGCTGTGGATCTCGGCTGACATCCCGTTACCATCCTCTTACCATCCAACGGGATGGTATCTGGCCCTGCGGCTGGGATCTTCAAGGGGGCTCATGTTGCAGCGCAGCAGGTGGCGCGGGGTTGCGGAGGCTGGCGACATTCTGCCTGGCGGATGCTTCCCAGGATGCCATCCTGGTGCTGCAAATGGCGTCCATGACCGAGCTGACCCAGCGGATCGACCGCCTCCTCGCCGCCCCTGCCGCCACCGCCCCGTCCTTCGCGGCGGATGGCCGGCTGTACTTCCTCAACGACGCCGGAGGATCGGCGCAGGTCTGGGAGATCCCGGCCGGCGGCGGCGAGGCGCGGCCGCGCAGCGCGCACCGCGACCCGGTGGGTTTCGTGGCGGGCAGCCCGGTGGATGGCGGCGCGGTCTTCGGGCGCGACACGGCGGGGGATGAGCGGGTGCAGCTCTATGCCCTGCCGCCGGAAGGGGAGGCGCGGACACTGACGGCGAATCCGAAGGCCATCCATGGCTGGGGCGCCTTCTCGCCGGATGGGCGGCGGATCGCCTGCACCGCCAACAGCCGCCACCCGGCGCATACGGACCCTGTGGTGATCGACCTCGCCAGCGGGGAGGCACGGCGGGTCCATGAGGTCGAGGGGCCGCACGAGCTGCGCGGCTGGACGCCGGATGGGCAGGCGCTGGTGCTGGCCGTGGCGCCGCGGACCTTCGCCGATGATCTCCTGAGGGTGCCGCTCGAGGGCGGGGCGGTGACGGCGCTGGCGCCGCACGAGGGCGACTGGCGGCACCTCTTCCCACGCTGGAAGCGGGATGGCAGCGGCTTCTGGCTGGTGACCGACCGGGGACGGGACTTCCTCGGCGCCGCTTTCATGGAACCGGGCAGTGAACCGCGCTTCCTCTACACGCCCGAGGCGGATCTGGAGGCGATGGAGGTCTCGCCCGACCAGTCCACCCTGGCGGTGGTGGTGAACGAGGGTGGCTGGTCGCGGCTGCTCCTGGTGGATGCCACGAGCGGCGCGGTGCTGGAGGAGCCGGCGCATCCGCGCGGGGTGATCACCAAACTCACCTGGCGCCCGGACGGGCGGGCCGTGGGCTTCGACCTTGCCCGTCCGACCGCGCCCGGGACGATCTGGCTGGCGGAGCGCGGCGGCGCGGCGCGGATGGTCTTCGCCGCCAGCCCGGCGCCGGAAGGGATGCGGGAATGGGAAACCGTGTCCTTTCCGACCTTCGACGGGCGGCAGGTGCCCGCCTTCCTGGCGCTTCCGGCCGGAACGCCGCCGGAGGGGGGATGGCCGGTGCTGCTCTGGGTCCATGGCGGGCCGGAGGGGCAGGCGCGGCCGAACTGGCGGCCGGACCTGCAGACCGTGCTTTCCCTCGGCATCGCGGTGGTGGTGCCGAATGTGCGCGGCAGCACCGGCTATGGCCGCGCCTATGCGGCGCTGGACGACCGGGAGCTGCGGCTGGACAGCGTGCGCGACCTGGCGGCGGCGCATGACTGGATCGGCCGGCAGCCCGGGCTGGATGGGTCGCGTATCGCCATCATGGGGCAGAGCTATGGCGGCTGGATGGTGCTGGCGGCGGTGACGGAATATCCGGAGCTCTGGGCAGCGGGCGTGGACTACTACGGCATCGCGCGCTGGAAGACCTTCTTCGAGCGCACCGGCCCCTGGCGCGTCGGGCACCGCGCGGCGGAATATGGCGATCCGGTGAAGGATGCGGCGCTGCTGGAACGCCTCTCCCCACTGCATCGCGCCGACCGCATCACCTGCCCCATGCTGGTGGCGCAGGGCCTGACCGACCCGCGCGTGCCACCCTATGAGAGCGAGCAGATCGTGGCGGCGCTGAAGGCGCGGGACGTGCCGGTGGAGTATGTGATCTTCCCCGACGAGGGCCACGGCTTCCTCAAGCGCGACAACAAACGGCGCATCTACGGCGCCGTGGCGCGCTTCCTGCGCGAGCATCTGCGGGCCTGAGCGGAGCGGTCTCCGGAGGAAAGCCGCCGCCTTTCCTCCGGCCTCGCCCTACCCTGGCATCGCGCTTGCTGGCAGCCTGCTTCATTCGGGCGGAACCGAAGGGAGACCGGGCAATGGAATGGTGGCGAAGAAGCCTTCTGGCGGGGGCGGCGGTTCTCGCCTCGGCACTGGCGGTGCCTGCGGCGCCGGTGCGGGCGAAGACGATCAACGCCGTGCTGGAGGCGGAGATCGTCACGCTCGATCCGCACTTCATCGGTGCCTATATCACGCGCACCTTCGGCTACATGGTGTTCGACACGCTCTTCGCGCCGGACGGCAAGGGCAACATCCAGCCGCAGATGGTGCGGTCCTGGACCGTCTCCGATGACAGGCTGACCTGGGACTTCACGCTGCGCGACGGGCTGAACTTCCATGACGGCGCGCCGGTCACGGGCGAGGATGCCGTCGCCTCGCTGAAGCGCTGGGGCACGCGCAGCGCGCTGGGCGGGCGGCTGCTGAAGGTGGCGGCCTCGCTGGAGGCCACGGGGCCGAAGAGCTTCCGCCTCGTGCTGCGGGAGCCCTATGGCCTCGTGCTCGACACGCTGGGTACGACATCCAGCCCGACACCCTTCATCATGCCCGCGCGCATCGCGGCGAACACGCCCGGCAGCACGCAGGTGACGGAGATCGTTGGCTCCGGCCCCTTCGTCTACAGCAAGGCGGACCACCGGCCGGGCGACCGGATGCTGCTGCGGAAGAACCCGGACTACGTGCCGCGTGCGGAGCCACCGGATTTCCTGGCGGGCGGGCATGTGGTGAAGGTCGATGCGCTGGATATCCGCGTGGTGCCCGATGGCGCGACGGCGGCGGCCGCCCTGCAGCAGGGCGAGATCGACTACATGCAATACGCGCCCTTCGACCTGCTGCCGGTGATGGAGAAGGACCGGCAGATCAAGGTTCTGGACTTCACCGGCCCGCATATGTTCACCGGGCACTACCGCATCAATACCGCCTCCAGGCCCTTCGACGACCCGGCGGTCCGCCGCGTGCTGCTGCGGCTGGTGGACCAGAAGGAGGTGATCGCGGGGCTGGGGCTCGACAGCCGCTACGGGCAGAGCTGCGATGCCTTCTTCATCTGCGGCTCGACCAACGAGACGCATGCCGGCACGGAGTTGCTGAAGGACCCGTCGATCGAGGCCGCCGCCAAGGCGCTGAAGGAGACGAAATACGACGGCACGCCGGTCGTGGTGATGATCGCCAGCGACCTGGAGGCGCCGCGCGTGGCCTCGCAGATCCTGGCGGACCGGCTGGCGCGGGCGGGCTTCAAGGTGGATGCGCAGATGACGGACTGGGCGACTCTGCTCGCCCGCCGCACGCAGCGCACGGGCTGGAGCGTCTATGGCGTGCATGCGCTGGGCCTCGACCTCTCCTCGCCGCTGACCAATTCGGTGATCAACTTCAACTGCACGGATTCCGCCACGGCGGGCTTCATGTGCGACCAGCGGATGGTGCCGCTCTTCGACGAATTCGCCCGCGCCCCGACGCGCGAGGCGCAGCGCGAGGTGGCGGGAAAGATCCAGGCCATCGTCTACGAGCAGGGGCTGGGCATACCCTTCGGCCAGTTCGCGCAGCCCGCGGCCTACCGCGCCAACCTGACCGGCGTGATCCCCTCCGCCATCCCGCTCTTCTGGAACATCGGGAAGAACTGACATGTACGACGTGATCGTGGTGGGCGCCGGCTCGGCCGGCGCCCCGGTGGCCGCCCGGCTGTCCGAGGATTCGCACCGCAGGGTGCTGCTGCTGGAGGCGGGGCGCGACTGGCGCTCCGCCGAGGCGCCGCACGAGCTGCGCAGCGCCAACATCATCCCCTTCATGCACGACCCCGCCTATCAGGCGAAATGGCAGTGGCCGGGGCTGATGACGCGCCGGACCCGGGCGCAGGAGCCGAAATTCTACTGGCGCGGCAAGGCGCTGGGCGGCTCCTCCACGGTGAACGCGCAGATCGCCATCCGCGGCGTGCCGCAGGCCTTCGACGGCTGGGCCGAGGCGGGCTGCGAGGGCTGGGCGGCGGAGGATGTGCTGCCCCTCTTCGACCGGATCGAGGACGATGCCGAGACCGGCACGGCGCCAGGCGTCCGGCGCGGTGGGCCGCTGCCCGTCTATCGCGCGCCCTTCGACCAGTGGGGCAAGGTGGACCTGGCGCTGCGCGATGCCGGGCTGGCCGAGGGCTATCCCTGGAAGGCCGACCTGAACGCGCCGACCGGCGAGGGCATCTCCTGCAACCCGATCAACAGCCGCGACGGCCGGCGCGTCACCACCAATGACGGCTATCTGGAGCCGGCGCGCGGGCGGCCGAACCTGGAGATCCGTGGCGAGGCGCTGGTGGATAAGGTGCTCTTCGAGGGCAGCCGCGCCGTCGGCGTCCGGGTGCGCTTCGGCGGCGGGGCCTGGGAGGAGATCCGGGCGAAGGAGATCGTGCTCTGCGCCGGCGCGATCCACAGCCCCGCCATCCTGATGCGTTCCGGCATCGGTCCGGCGGCGAAGCTGGCGGCGCTGGGCATTCCCGTGCTGTCCGACCAGCCGGCGGTGGGGCGGAACCTGATGGACCACCCGATCCTGCGCGCCACGCTGAAGCTGAAGCCGGAGCACCGCGCCCATGGCGTGGATGCCCGCCACACCAACTGCTGCCTGACCTACAGCAGCAACCTCGGCGGTGGCGGCGAGCGCGACATGATCATGATCGCCTACAACCATCGCGGCGCGATCACGCCGGAGCCGGGACCCGAGGGCGCCATCGGCGTGGCGCTCTACGACGCCTATTCGCGCGGCTCGCTGGAGCTGGTCTCGGCCGATCCGGACGCCCATCCGGTGGTGGAGGAGAACATGCTCGACCACCCCGACGACCGGCTGCGGCTGCGCGACGCGGTGCGGCGCCTGGCGCGGATCACCCGGCAGGCCGCCGTGGCGGATCTCTGCGACGCCATCACCTTCGGCGAAAGCCCGCTGACGGTGGAACAGGCCGCCGCCCTGCCCGACGAGGAGCTGGACGCGCTGATGCTGCGGGAGGCAGGCGACATCCAGCACGCCGCCGGCACCTGCAAGATGGTGGCCTATGAGGAGCCGCGCGGCGTGGTGAACCCGGACCTGACGGTGAAGGGCGTGACCGGCCTGCGCGTCGCCGATGCCTCGATCATGCCGACCGACTGCCGCGCGAACCTGCACTTCACCTGCGTCATGATCGGCGAGAACCTCGCCCGCCGCATGCGGGCGGAGGGCTGAAGGTTCCGGCCGGGGCCAGAGGGGCTCTGCCCCTCTGGGCACCCCGCCCAGGGACGTTGGTCCCTGGGAACCCTGTGAGCGCTCCGCGAGGAGGGGGATGTCAGGCCGGTCGCCAAGTGGTGCAACGGCGGTCGAAGCCCCTCCCCGCGGAGCGCTCATGGCGGGGTCTCGGGGGCACACTGTGCCCCTGAGCAAAGGGTCCGGGAGGCAGAGCCTCCCGGTTCCCAGGCTTGATCCTTGAAGCCTACTCCGCCGGTGCGGTGGAGGCGCGTTCCAGGGCGCGGTTGTGGCCCAGGACGAGGATCAGGACGATGGACATGAGCGGCAGGGCGGCCAGGAAGAGCAGGCCGTAGTAATCGGCGCCGGTGCGGTCCTTGATGATGCCGAAGACCTGCGGGCCGAAATAGCCGCCGAGATTGCCCACCGAGTTGATCCAGGCGATGCCGGCCGCGGCGGCGGTGCCGCTGAGCACGGCGGTCGGCAGCGTCCAGAAGATCGGCAGGGCGGAGAAGATGCCGAAGCTCGCCAGCGCCAGCGCCAGGATCTTCAACGTCAGGTCCGGCGTGCTGGCGGCCAGGATGAGGCCCAGGGTGACGCAGACCGCGGCGAAGATCGTGCTCCACTTCCGGTCGCCGGTGCGGTCGGAGAAATAGCCCCAGAGGACCATGCTGATGGCGCCCACCGCATAGGGGAAGGCGTTCAGGAAGCCGAGCTGGACGTTGGAGATCTCGCCCACCGCCTTGAGGATCTGCGGCTGGAAGAAGCCCAGCGCGTAGAGCGGCGAGACCAGGCCCAGATAGATCAGCCCATAGCCCAGCACGCGCGGGTTCAGCAGGGTCTGCCACCACTCCATGCGGTGGACGGATTCCCGCGTCTGCTGCTCGGCGCGGAGCTGGCGGTCCAGCCACTCCTTCTCGTCCGGCTCCAGCCACTTCGCCTCGGAGGGGCGGTCCGTCAGGTACCAGAGCACGCCGCCGGTCAGCAGCAGGGCGGGGATGGCCTCGATGATGAACATCCACTGCCAGCCATGCAGGCCCCAGATCCCGTCCATGTTCAGCAGATAGCCCGAGATGGGCGAGCCGATGGCGGAGGAGAAGGGGATGGCGAACATGAACCAGCCGATGATCCGCCCGCGATAGGCCGAGGGGAACCAGAGCGTCAGGTAGAAGATCACGCCCGGGAAGAAGCCGGCCTCGGCGGCGCCGAGCAGGACGCGGACGATGTTGAAGCTGGTCTCGCCGGTCACGAAGGCCTGGGCGCCCGACAGCAGGCCCCAGGTGAACATGATGCGGGCGATCCACATCCGGGCCCCGAAGCGGTTCAGGGCGAGGTTGCTCGGCACCTCGAAGATGAAATAGGCCAGGAAGAAGATGCCCGCCGCCGTGCCGAAGGCGGTGGCGGACAGGCCCAGATCGGCCCGCATCGCGGGGCCGGCGAAGCCGACATTCACGCGGTCCAGATAGGAGACGAAGTAGCAGAGGATCAGGAAGGGGATGAGCCGCCAGGCCACCTTCCGGATCGTCCGTTGCTCGACGGATTCCATGCGTTTCCTCCAATGCCCCCGGGACAGGCGGGAGAGGCGCTCTCGGGGGCGCTTGGGGCGGACGCTACCAGCCGCCGCGGGGAACGGAAAGCGGGGCCTCGCGGCGGCTACTCCATCACCATCGCATGGTCGTCGGCGGGGGCGGCCGAGGCGCGCGGCGGACGCAGCAGCAGGAGCAGCGGCATGACCGCGAGCGACAGCACCATCAGCAGCTTGAAGTCGTCGATATAGGCGATCAGCGTGGCCTGCTGCGTCACCAGCGCATCGAGCGCGGCGCGGCCGTCCAGCGTCGTCGGATCGAGCGTGGCGCGCAGGGCGGGGTTCCGCAGCACGTCGTTGAAGGCGGTGACGGCGCGGCCGATCTCCTCGTGGTTCTGCTGCGTGTTCTGGCTGATCAGCGCGGTGACGAGGGAGATGCCCACCGCCGAGCCGATGTTGCGGGACAGGTTGTAGAGGCCGGTTCCCTCCGGCCGGGAGGCGGCGGGCAGGGTCGAGAAGGTCACGGTGGTCAGCGGCACGAAGAGGAAGCCCAGCCCGGCGCCCTGGACGAAGCCCGTGGAAACGATGGTCCATTGCGAGACATCGGCGGTCCAGCCGGTCATGTCGTACATGGCCCAGGCGGTGAGGCCGAGGCCGGTCGCCAGCAGAAGCCGCGTGTCCACCCGCCCGATCAGCCGTCCCACGGCGAACATGCAGACCATGGTGCCCACGCCGCGCGGCCCCATGACGATGCCGGCGGTGACCACGGGATAGCCCATGAGCGTCTGCAGATAGGGCGTCATCAGCGCCAGCGAGGCGAGATAGGTGATGCCGACGACGAAGATGAAGAGCAGGCCGACGCAGAAGTTCCGGTCGAGGAAGAGGCGCGGGTTGACGAAGGAATTGCCGCGTGCCGTGAAGGTGTGCACGAGGAAGACGTAGAAGGCCGCCGCGGCGATGGTCATCTCGATGATGATCTCGCCCGAGCTGAACCAGTTGAGCTGCTCCCCACGGTCGAGCGCGAGCTGGAGGGCGCCGATGGCGATGCTGAGCGAGCCGAAGCCCAGCCAGTCCAGCCGCGCCGCGCGGTTCACCGGCGTCTCCTGCACGAAGGCGGAGATGCCGAGGAAGGCCAGGGCGCCGAGCGGCACGTTGATGTAGAAGACCCAGCGCCAGGACAGGTTGTCGGTCAGCCAGCCACCGATCACCGGCCCCAGCACCGGCCCCACCATCACCGAGACGCCGAACAGCGCCATGGCGGAGCCGCGCTCCTCCGGCGTGTAGATGTCGAGCAGGATGGACTGGGAGAGCGGCACCAGAGCCGCGCCGAAGAAACCTTGCAGAAGCCGGAAGCCCACGATCTGCACCAGCGACTGCGCCAGGCCGCAGAGCACCGAGGCGGCGACGAAGCCCGCCACCGAGGCCAGCAGCACGCGCTTGCGCCCGAAGCGGCCGGCGAGCCATCCCGAGGGTGGCGTCATGATCGCCGCCGCCACGATATAGGAGGTGAGCACCCAGTTGATCTGGTCCGCGCTCGCCGCCACGCTGCCCTGGATATAGGGCAGCGCCACATTAGCGATGGTGGTGTCCAGCGCCTGCATGATCACGGCCAGGATCACGCAGGCGGTGATGGCGCCGCGATTGGCGACGGCGGCCATGGTGCTAGCGGCTGGCCGAGGCGGCGAGCGCGGTGCCCGGCGCCGGGGCGAGCAGGTTCTGCACGAAGGCCGGCAGGCCGCGCGGCTTGCCCGTATCGACGTCGATGACCGCGCTCATCCCCGCGCGGAGCTGCGGCTTGCCCTCCAGGTCGTCGATGCGCACGCGCATTGGGATGCGCTGCACCACCTTCACCCAGTTGCCGCTGCTGTTCTGCGCCGGCAGCAGGCTGAAGCTGCTGGAGGAGGCGGGATTGATGCTGTCCACCCGGCCGTGCCACTCGACGCCGGGATAGGTGTCGATCGTCACCGTCACCACCTGGCCAGGCACCACGTTGGTCAGCTCCGTCTCCTTCGGGTCGGCATCGACCCAGAGATGGTCCGCGGCGACGATGCTGAAGGCGGGCGTGGCGGCGGCGAGGTACTGGCCGGGCTGCAGCGAGGGGACATTCGTCACCGTCCCGTCCAGGGGCGCGCGCACGATGGTATGGGCGAGCTGCCGCGCCGCCTCGTCCCGCTCGGCCACCGCCTCCAGGTAGCGGGGGTGCCGCTCCAGCGCGATGTCGGGATCACCGGCGAGGTTGGCGACGATGCCGGCAAGCTGCTGGTTCAGGGAGGCGACCTTCTGCCGCGCATATTGCAGGTTGCGCCGCGCCTGGTCGAACGCGGCCTCCGAGGCGAAGTTCCGCGCCACGAGCTGGCGCTGGCGGTCCTGCTCCCGGCTGTAGAAATCCACATCGACCTGGGCCTGGGCGATCTGCGCCTGCATGTCGCGGTAGCTGGCTTTCAGCGCGGCGATGTCGTTGGTGACGATGCCGATCTGCGCTTCCGCCTTGGCGAGCGCGTAGCGGAAGGGTGCGTCATCCAGGGTGAAGAGCAGGTCGCCGGCCTTCACGGGCTGGTTCTGCCGCACGGCGATCTGCTTCACGATGCCGGAGACGTCGGTGGAAACGCCCAGCATGTCCGCCCGGACATAGGCATTCTCGGTGGACATCACCCGCCCGCCGGTGACGTAGAGATAGCCGCCCGCGACCAGCGCGACCGGCAGCAGCAGGAACAGGAAGGGCCGCAGCCAGCGCCGCTTCGGCCGCGCCGGTGCCTGCGCGAGGTGGGCCGGGGCCTGGGGCGGCGCGGCCGGTCGCGGCGGCTGGGCTGGCGCGGTGGGGCCGGTCTGGCCGCTGTCCCGATCTCTGGCTGTGGTCAGGCTCATGGGTTTCCTCGGTCGCTGCCTTAGGCCCGGCGGTGCTGCGGGGTGTTTTCGGGTGTGCGGTCCTCGGACGGGGCCGCTTCGGGCGGCCGCTCGCAGGCCGCGATCAGGTTCTTCCGCATCAGGGACAGCGAGCGCAGCAGCACGGCGCGCTCCTCGTCGCCCAGCCCGGCCAACGCCTCCTGCCGGGTGCGGTCGCCGATCTCGTGCATGCGGGCGACGATGGGATGGGCGGCGGGCGTCAGGTAGAGCTGCCAGGCGCGGCGGTCCGAGGGGTTGCGGCGGCGCTCGATCAGGCCCTGCGCCTGCAGGCGGTCCAGCAGCCGGGCCAGGGTGATCGGCTCCACCTCCAGCTGGTCTGCCAGCTGGTTCTGCTGGAGCCCCTCCCCACGGCTCAGCCAGGCCAGGGCCTGCCATTGCGCACGGGTCAGTTCCAGGCCGCTGGAGCGGGCATTCTGCTCGAAACGCCGCCGCAGGAAGCGGGCGACGTCATTCAGCACGAAGCCGAGTGTGGGTTGGGGATCAGGCATCGGGAGGATGTTTAGTATGCTTTGCTTATTATAATGAAATGAAATCAAATTCAGGCAGCCATGCCGAAAAGGCGTGGACCTCAGGCGAGGCCATCCAGGCCCCACGCGTGAACAGGGTTTCGGGACACGGCTCCAGCCACCAGGCGGCGACGGTCGGACCCGCTGCAAGAAGCCTCGCCAAGAGTGGCTCACGGCCCATTCCGACCTGTCGTGGCGGCTCTCTGGAAGGCTGCGTGCCCTCCGGAAGAGTGTGCACCGGTCACGAAGGCACTTGCGACATCTCGTACGGATCGCCTGCCCGGACTGAGGGAAATCCCTCATTCCCGTACGCCAGAGGATACCTATCTTCACATCGGTCGAGGAGAAACGAGATGAGCATTCTACCCCTTAGCAAGAAGCCGCAGCCCGACGCAGCCGAGTTCAACGCCTTCTTCCCGTCTCCTTTCTCGCTGAAACAGTTCACCAGCCCGAAGAGCGATCTGGAGGGTGCCGACTATCCCCACCCCTATCGCGGCACGCGCCGTATCCTGGTGATCGGCACCGATGAGCGGTATCTGAAGACTGAGAACGGCACGCTGTTCTCGACCGGCAACCATCCGGTCGAGACGCTCGTGCCAATGTACCACCTGCACAAGGCAGGTTTCGAGTTCGATATCGCCACTGTGTCCGGCAACCCGGTGAAGTTCGAGTTCTGGGCGATGCCCAAGGAGGACGAGGCGATCACCGGCCTGCACCGCGCCTATCTCGAACAGTTCCAGAAGCCGTTGAAGCTCTCCGATGTGGTCGCCGGTCTTGGCCCGGACAGCGACTATGCCGCCGTGTTCATCCCCGGTGGGCATGGCCCTTTGGCCGGCCTGCCATTCAGCGAGGATATCGCCTCGGTGATCCGCTGGGCCTTCGACACCGACCGGCACATCGTCTCGATCTGCCACGGCCCCGCGGCTTTCCTCGCCTGCGCGAAGGACGATGCCGGGGACTTCCCCTTCGCGGGTTACTCGATCACGGCCTTCCCGGATGCGGCCGACCGCATGACCCCCGATATCGGCTACATGCCGGGACAACTCACTTGGCATTTCGGCGAGAAGCTGAAGGCGCTCGGCGTCACCATCCTCAACACCGAGCCGGATGACTCGACGCACAAGGACCGCAAGGTGCTGACCGGCGCCAGTCCATTTGCCGCCAATGCGCTCGGCAAGCTCGCAGCCGAGACGCTGCTGGCCGAGGTCGCCGAGGGCTGACGATGGACCGGCCGGGGCTGGCCGCGACGGTCGTCACGATCGAGCGGAGCGCGGACATGGACGCGCTCCGCGGAGCCGTCCGCGCCTTTGCCGGCCCCCTGGGATATGACCGCTTCGTCCTCTACGCCGCGCCGCCCGCCGACGACGGCTTCGGCGTAGAGCTGTTCTGGCTGGAAGGCGACTGGTTCGGCGAAGGGGGCAAGGTCGATCCCAGGACCTATCTGGCACGTTGCCCGGTCAATCGGCACGTGCTGGAAACCCATCATCCCTTCTTCTGGACGAAGACGGGCGGGCCGGGCCACGAAGCCTATCGGCTCGTCCGCCAGCCGCGTGGCCCGGGCATCCATGGGCTCCAGGTTCCGGTATTCGGCCATGCCGGGCTGATCGGCGCGATGAGTTTCGGCGGCACTTCAATCAGCAGTACGGTCGAGACCCGGCTGGCCCTGACGCTGGTCGCAGCCGCCGCCTTCCACACCGCCCAGCACCTCGCCAGCCCGAACGGGCGCGTCTCCACGCCGCGCCTGTCCGAACGCGAGCGAGAGGTGATCCGCTGGGTCGCTTCCGGCCGCCGCCAGGCCGATATCGCGCTGCTTCTGGGCCTGTCCGAGCGCACCGTCGAGAATCACCTGCGCCGTATCCGCAAGCGCCTTGGCGCGACCAGCACGGCGCAAGCCGTGCATCTCATGATTCGCGCCGGCGATCTGGAAGCGTGATACGTCGCCGGCGAAATTGACAGGCCCCAACGGCTTCGCAGGCCGATGCAGGCGTTTCGCTGGAGGCCAGGGAAGCCACTGCCGCCCTGGATGACGGGCCGGAAACCTCTGGCCCGCCCCGTCGGGTGTCCGATCCCGTCAGGCGTCCACCCCGTCGCTGCTGCTGTTGCCGCCTATCAGTCCCCGGCGCCGGGCCCAGGCGCCGTAGAGGCGCGGGCCGAGCAGGGCGAAGGCGGCGATGATCAGCAGCGCCAGCGAGATCGGGCGGGTGAGGAAGACCGTCCAGTCGCCCTGGCTGATGGTCAGCGCCTGCCGCATCGCCTGTTCCGCCATCGGGCCCAGGATCATGCCGATGACCACGGGCGCGGTGGGGAAGTCGAAGCGGCGCATGAACATCCCGATCACCCCGATCACGTAGAGCAGGATCAGGTCGGTCACGCTGTTGCTGATGCCGTAGGTGCCGATCGTGGCGAAGACCAGGATGCCGGCATAGAGCTGCGGCGTCGGGATGGTGAGGATGCGCGCCCAGAGCCCGACCAGCGGCAGGTTCAGCACCACCAGCATGACGTTGGCGATGTAGAGCGAGGCGATCAGCGTCCAGACCAGCTCGGGCTGGGAGGTGAAGAGCAGCGGCCCGGGCTGGATGCCATAGGACTGGAAGGCATTGAGCATGATCGCCGCCGTGGCCGAGGTCGGCAGGCCGAGGGTGAGCATGGGCACCAGGATACCGGCGGCGGCGGCGTTGTTGGCGGCCTCCGGCCCGGCCACGCCCTCGATGGCGCCGGTGGTGCCGAATTCCTTCTCGAATTCCGGCTTCACCATCCGGCGCTCGGCGTAATAGCTCAGCATGGTCGGCATCTCGGTGCCGCCCGCCGGCATGACGCCGAAGGGAAAGCCCAGCGCCGAGCCGCGGATCCAGGGCCAGAAGGAACGCTTCCAGTCCGTGCGGCTCATCCACAGGCGGCCGACGGGGCGGACCACCTGCTTGCCTTCCACAT
Source organism: Roseomonas gilardii subsp. gilardii (assembly GCF_023078375.1). Taxonomy (NCBI): domain Bacteria; kingdom Pseudomonadati; phylum Pseudomonadota; class Alphaproteobacteria; order Acetobacterales; family Roseomonadaceae; genus Roseomonas; species Roseomonas gilardii. Next base: position 1,107,343 of record NZ_CP095554.1, read on the forward strand.
GCCGCCAGGCGAGGTAGAGCGTCTCCCCCACCGCGAAAAGCGCCACGGCGACGAGCACCACGTCGATGCCGTCCAGCAGGTCGATCATGCCGAAGGTCATGCGCGGCTGGCCGGTCTGCAGGTCCACTCCGACGAGGCCCAGCATCAGCCCGAAGGCGAGCGAGGTGAGGCCGCGCAGCGCGGAGCCGCCGAGCACGGCGGAGACGGTGACGAAGCAGAGCACCATCAGGCAGAAATACTCGGCCGGGCCGAGCTTGAGCGCCAGTTCCACCAGGATCGGGCCGAGGAAGGAGATGCCCAGCGTGCCGACCGTGCCGGCGATGAAGGAGCCGACCGCCGCCGTCACCAGCGCCGGGCCGGCGCGGCCGTTGCGGGCCATCTTGGCGCCTTCCAGCGCGGTGATGATCGAGCCGCTCTCGCCCGGCGTGTTCAGCAGGATGGAGGTGGTGGAGCCGCCATACATCGCGCCGTAGAAGACGCCGCAGAACAGGATGAAGGCGCCGGTGGCCGAGACCTTGAAGGTGATCGGCAACAGCAGCGCGATGGTGAGCGCCGGGCCGATGCCCGGCAGCACGCCGACGGCGGTGCCGAGGAAGCAGCCGAGCAGCGCCCAGCCGAGATTGGCCGGCGACAGCGCGTTGCCGAAGCCGAGCGAGAGGCCCGCGAAGGTGTCCATGGGCTCAGAGGATCCCTTCCAGCACGCCGGCGCCGATGTTCACGCCGAGGAGGTGGCTGAAGGCGAGATAGGCGACGAGCGTGACCGCGGCGCCGATCAGCAGGTCGCGCAGCGGATGGCGCGAGCCGAAGGCGGCGCAGACCAGCACGTAGAGGATGGTGGAGGCGATGACGAAGCCGAGCCATTCGATCAGCGCGACCTGCACGAGGAGAGCCGCCGCCATCAGCCCGAGCGAACGCCAGTTGACCGGCGGCGCGTCCTGCATCTCCTCCAGCGCGTGGCTCCAGCCGCCGCGCAGGGCGGAGACGCAGAGGCCGGTGCCGAGGCCGAGCAGCAGCAAGGCCACCAGCCAGGGGACCAGCGCGGCGCTGACCTCCGCATAGACGGGGGTGGGCGGGATGACGAGGGCCTGCCAGACCGTCAGCAGGCCCAGCCCCACCACCCCGAGCCCGACCAGCAGGTCGGGCCGGGAGCTGCGGTTCATGCGGCGAGCCCGAGGTCCCTGAGGACGGATTCGGTGGTCTTCGTGTCCTCCGCCAGGAAGGTCTCGAAGGCCTTGCCGGCGAGGAAGTCGTCGTCCCAGCCGCGCGTCTCCAGCAGTTGCTTCCAGGCCGGCAGGCCGTGCAGGGCGGTGACGAAGCGGATCAGCGTCTCGTGCCCGTCGGGCTTCAGCCCCGGCGGGCCGAAGACGCCGCGCCAGTTGGTGGCCACCACGTCGAGCCCGCTTTCCTTCAGCGTGGGCACGCCGGGATCGACCCGCTTCTCGCCCGAGGTGGCCAGCGCCCGCAGCCGTCCGGCCTTCACCTGCTCGGAGAACTCGGCCCAGCCGGAGATGCCGGCCTTCACCTGCCCGCCCAGGATGGCCGCCATGGCCGGGCCGCCGCCGGCGAAGGCGACGAAGTTCGCATCCTTGGCCGAGCGGCCCATGGCCTTGATGAGCTGGCCCAGCACGATGTGGTCGGTGCCCCCGGCGCTGCCGCCCGCCACCGGCACGGCGCGCGGATCGGCCTTCAGCGCGGCGGCGAACTGCCCGATATCCTTGTAGGCGCTGTCGGCGGGCACCACGATGGCGGCGGCCTCGGCGGTCAGCCGGGCGATCGGGGTCACGTCCTTGAGGCTGTAGGGCGATTTGTTGCTGATCGCCGCGCCCACCATGATGCTGCCGCCGACCAGCAGGCTGTCCGGCTTGTTACGGCGCTGTGAGATGAAGCGGGGCAGGCCGACCATGCCGCCGGCGCCGCCGACATTCTCGAACTGGAAGGTTTCCACCAGCCCGCCCTCGCGCGCCACCTGCTCGATGGCGCGGCCGAGGCCGTCCCAGCCGCCGCCGGGATTGGCCGGGATGAACATGTGCAGGCTGCGCAGGATCGGTGCCGCCAGGGCGTGGCGGGGCAGGCCGGCGAGCAGCGCGGCCCCCGCGGTGGGCGCCAGCAGGGAGGAGAGCAGGAGGCTGCGACGGAGCACGATGGCGTTCCCTATTGTTGTCGTGTTGTGACGCCAGCTTAACAAGCGGCCCGGAAAGGGCAATTCACGGGACGGTCCGGTGCCGCGCGGCTTGCGTCCGGAGGAGTGGTTGTGAATCTTGGGTCTCTGGATTCGGGGGATTGTGGATGCGGGCATGCGTTCCGGGGGCGGCGGGCCTTCTGGCCCTCTCCCTGCTGGCCGGCATCGCAGCCTTCCTGCCCGCCATCCCGGCGGCATGGGCCGCGACGCCGCCGCGCCAGCCGCAGGCCCCGGCCCGCACGGCGGAGCGCGAGGTGGTGGTGCAGAACGCCACCGACATGCCGCTGCGGGAGCTGTACCTGCGCCCGGAGGGCGCCGCGGAGCGCGGGACGGACCGGCTGGGCAACGAGATGCTCGGCCCGGATGCCAGCACGCGCCTGCGGCTGGGCCGGGGGCGGGAATGCGTCTTCGAGGTGACCGCGGTCTTCGCCGATGATTCGGAGGAGAAGCGGGCGCGGCAGGACCTGTGCCGGAGCCCGCGCCTGGTCTTCGGCGACCCGGCGGTGCCGAAGCGGTCCCTGCTGATCGAGAACCGTTCCGGCCAGGCGCTGCGGGAGCTCTACGCCTTGCCCGCCGGGCGGCTGCGTGACCGGAACGGCGCCCCCAATTGGGGCGTGGACCGGCTGGGCGAGGAACCCGTGGGGGATGGGGAGACCTTCCGCCTGACGCTGCGCGTGCCCGACTGCCGCGTGGACCTGCGGGCTGTCTACGAGAATGACGAAGCGGAGGAGAAGCGCGGGGTGGATGCCTGCTCGGTGCGGAACCTGGTCTTCGACGGCAGCGGCGTGCCCCACCCGCCGGACATCCCGCTGAGCTTCCTGAACCGGCATGACGCGCCGATCGCGGAGCTCTACATCTCCGGCACCGACAAGGACGAATGGGGGCCGGACCGGCTGGAAACGCCGCTGGAGCGCGGCAGCCGCCGGCGGCTCGACATCGCGGTGGACTGCACCGCCGACATGCGCATCGTCTTTCCCAACGGTGCGGCGGAGGAGCGGCGGGAGGTGGATCTCTGCGCCGAGACGCTGATCGTCTTCCGCCCCGGCTGGACCGTGGCCGCGCGGCTGGATGCCGGGCTGGCGGAACCGCCGCCGCCGCGCCCGGGCAGCCTGCGCCTGCGCAACGCCGCGCGGGTGCCGGTGGTGCAACTCTACGTGGATGCACCCCGGAAGGAGGGCGCCGCTCCGGCGGGGGCACCGGAGCGGGGGCCGGACCGGCTGGGCCGCAACGTGCTGGGGGTGGGCGAGACGCTGGACCTGGCGCCGCCGGAGCCCGGCGCCTGCGCCGCCAGCCTGCTGGCCGTGCTGCGGGACGGGACCGAGATCCGCCACGATTCCGTCGATCTGTGCTCCGGCCAGGAACTCGCCCTGCGATGAAGCCCTTTCCCCCGCGATCCGCTTTCCTGCTGCGCTGTCTGGCGGCGGCCCTGGCCCTGCCGGTGCTGCTGGCCGCCATGCCCGCCGCCGCCCAGGCGCCGCATGCCATTCCCGTGGCGCTGCGCGGCAACTGGTTCGCCGGTTCCTGCGAGGCGCCGGAGGCGATGCTGGCGCTGACCGCGCGTTCCGCCGCGCGGATCGGCAAGGGGCCCTCGCGGCTCGACCGTTTCACCGCGCTGCGCGACATCCCCGGCTGGCTGCTCGGCACCTCCGAGGGGGTGGAGGCCCCGCGCCTGCTGCTGCGCGCCCGCGATGCCGGGCTGGAAACAGCGGAACCCGAGGCCAAGACCCTGGATACCGGCCTGCCCGGCGATGTCCCGGTGATCACCTGGCGGCGCTGCGAGCCGCCGCCCCTGGCCTGGATGCTGCGGCATGGCGAAGGGGCGGCCGTGATGGGCGCGGTGGAGCGGATGGAGGCGGGCTGCATGCCCGGCGCCACCGCCCTGTCCTGCGCGGAGGCGGTGGTCGCGGCGGCGGATGTGTCGGGCGACCGGCTGCTCGGCCCGGCCGAGATCGCCCGCATCGCGCGCGGCCTGGGCTGGATGATCGCCGTGCGGGCGGGCACGGCGGGGGATGACGACCTGCTTTCCGTGGGCGGGCCGCTGCTGGGCGGGCTCGCCGCCGCCCGGGTGATGGTGGGCAGCCTGGACTATGACGGGGATGGCAGGCTCTCGGCCCGGGAACTGGCGCAGGACCGCGGCGGCCCCATGCCCGTGCCCGCCGCCGGGGGCTTCCCCCGGGACCATGGCGGGCGCTCCCCCGGCCCCCACTTCCCCGGCGCTGGGGGCCGCCGCGGGCCGGCCGCTGAAGCTGGACGGGCTGGAACAGGGGGCAGGGCTGCTGCGGGACCTGCTGGACGGGCTGCTGGGCGGGGGGTAGCCCCCGGGCGGGAGGCGCTGTAACCTCCCGACATTCATGCATGAAGGTAAGTTTGGCCGTCAGTCTTCTGTCCCTGCACACCCACCGCCCGGGTCCCATGGCCCCGGTACCGCCGTTCCGCCGCGCCTTCCGCGCCGGTGGAACGGCCCCGTCGCCCTGGCTTCCCCGGGCGCATTGAGGTCTGAACCGCCATGTCGATGCTGAACACCGCCGCCGCGGTGCTGCGCTGCTTCTCGCCGGACCACCCGGAACTGACCACCTCCGAGGTGGCGGACCTGCTGCACCTGCCGAAGAGCAACGCCTCACGCGTGCTGCGCGCGATGCGGGAGGCCGGCTTCATCGATGCCGTGCCCGGTTCCCGCCGCTACCGGCCGGGGCTGCTGCATCTCGACCTGGGGCAGGTCCTGCGGAACGGCTCCGTCCAGTGGCGGGAGGCTCAGGCGGTGCTGCTGCGCCTGTCCCGGCTCGGGCGGCTGACCGGCGAGGTCAGCCTGCTGGACGGGGCGCAGGTGGTGCGGCTGATGCGGATGAAGGATGGCCTGCCGGTGGCCCCGCTCCCCAGCCGTGTTCCCGCCTGGGACGATGTGGCGGGGCTGGCGCTGCTGGCACGGCTGCCCGAACCCGCCCTGCCGGCGCTGCTGGAACAGGTGCCGCCGGAACCCGGGGCGGAGGCGGTGGCGCGGATCGTGGCGGCGGCGCGGCGGGAAAGCCTCGTGCGCCTGCCGGGACCGGAGGAGCGGCAGGAAAGCCTGGCCTTCGCGGTGCTCGACCCGGCGCGGGAGGAAGCCGTCGCCATCAGCCTGCTGGTGCCGGACCTGTCCTATCCCGAAGGGCAGAGGCTGCTGCCGGCCATCCTGACCGAGATGCGGAGCCTCGCGGCCCTGATCGGCGACCGGGATCTGCTGCGCGGCCTCGCCCCGGCCCAGCCCCGCGCCGCCTGAGGCATCCCCCCGGCACGCTCGCGCGGCCGGGGGCGGGCGTCAGCCCGCGATGCTCTTGCCCTTGGAGCCGAGATCCGTGAAGGCCTCCGCCAGGCGCTCGACGATGCCGAGCTCGCCCGCGCGCAGCCACTTCCGCGGGTCGTAGAGCTTCTTGTACGGCTTGCCGGTTTCCGGATCGACCTGGAACTCGAAGGCCTTCGGGTTCGCCTTCACATACTCGCCCACCGGCTTGGCGAAGGCGAACTGCGTGTCCGTGTCGATGTTCATCTTGAACACGCCGTAGCTCACCGCCTCGTGGATCTTCTCCTTCTCGGAGCCCGATCCGCCGTGGAAGACGAGGTTCAGCGGCTTGGCCCCGCCGCCATGGCGCTCGGAGACCAGCGCCTGCGAAGCCTTCAGGATCTCGGGCCGCAGCTTCACGTTGCCCGGCGCATAGACGCCATGGACGTTGCCGAAGGAGGCCGCCACGGTGAAATGGCCGACCGGGCTCAGCTTCTCATAGGCGTAGAGCACGTCCTCGGGCTGGGTGTAGAGATGCGCGTTGTCGGCGGACTCCTCCAGCTCGTGGCCGATGCCGTCCTCCTCGCCGCCGGTCACGCCCAGCTCGATCTCCAGGCTCATGCCCATCGGCGCCATGCGCTTCAGCACGCGCACGCATTCCTCGACATTCGGCTCCAGCGCCTCTTCCGAGAGGTCGAGCATGTGCGAGGAGAAGAGCGGCTTGCCCGTCTTGGCGAAGTGCTCCTCGCTGTGGTCGATCAGCGCATCCACCCAGGGCACCAGCTTGCGGTCGGCATGGTCGGTGTGGAGCACCACGCAGATGCCGTACTGCTCGGCCAGCAGATGCACGTGCTGCGCGGCGGACACCGCGCCCAGGACGCGCGCCTTGGCGGCGTCGGGGCAGCCCTCGCCGGCCATGAAGCGGGCACCGCCGTTGGAAAGCTGGATGATGACGTCGGACTTGTTCTTCGCGGCGGCTTCCATCACCGCGTTGATGCTGTCGCTGCCGACCACGTTCACTGCGGGCAGGGCATAGCCGCCGGCTTTGCAGGCCGCGACCAGCGTCGCATAGTCCTTGCCGGAGACGACACCCGGCTTCAGGCGGGTGGCCGGGTTCAGGGTCGCTGCATCACTCATGGGATATCCCTTCGGCGGACAGTTCTGCCGGTCCTTCTAGCATGCTGCGCCGCCCAGGGGACCGGGGCGGGGCCGGGAATATGTCTGCGAAGCCCCTTGTGGAGCTTCTCGCCCGGGCAGGGCTGGGCCTCAGGCCGGGGCGGAAACGGAAGCGGGCCGTTTCCGCCGGTCGGGAAGGGCCCCCGTAAACCCCTTCGGGGCCTTTGGCCGGGGGTGGAAAGGGCACCGCGACAGGGTGGCGGAAGGGTCTGGAGCGGGCCCCGCGGACGGGCGGATCGCGCTCAGCCCTGGCCGCAGACCTGCCGCACATAGTCGCGCCCGGCCTGGGTGGTCGGCGCGGCGCGGAGGCACCAGTCGGGGCGCTGGGCCGTGGCAACCGGCACCTGGGCGCGGACCTGCTGCAACCGGGGCTGCCCCATGGGCTGGCCGGCGGGCCGGACCATGACGTTCTCGGGCTCCGCCGGCGCCACCATCACGGGGGCGAAGCGCGCCTGCTGGGCCTGCTGCGCCTGGGCCGCCGCCAGCCTGGCCTGCTCCACGTCCCGCAGCGCCTTGGCGACGTTCGGGTCCTGCGACAGGATGGCGATCGCCACGTCATCGCGGCCCATGGCATGGAAGGCGGCCGCGTTGGCGCGCCGGGCACAGCCCTCGCTCTCGCTGCCGAGCGAGGCGGTGAAGCCGCCGCCCAGGAAGGCGCCGCCGATCTGCGCCGCGGTGGTGCAGGGCGCCACGGACAGCGCGCCATAGACGCTCGGCACGTTCTCGACGCCGCCCTTGTAGGTGACGGTGTTGGAACCGCTGCTGGAGCCGGAGCCGCTGACCACGATGGCATTCGCCACCGCACCCGCCGAGGTGCTGCTGGACTGGGTCTGGGCCGAGGCGGGAAGGGCGGCGAACGCCACCCCCACCGCCAGCACGCCAGCGCCGAGGAGGCGTGCCATCGGCACGCCCCGCCCAGCCGGCTGCCGCGCCGCGCGGCTCACTGGCCCACCCCTTGGCCCGCCCCGACGGGCGCGAAGCCCTGGCCGGTGAACGCGCCCTGCCAGGCGCTGCCGCTGAAGTCCACGCCGCTGGCGAAGGACGAGCCCGCGCCCGTGGCGGCGCCCCAGGTGGCCGAGAGGCCTTCCACGCTGGAAGTGCCGCCGCTGTTGAAGGAGTAGACCTTGCCCGCGCTCTGGGAGGAGGCGCTGGTGTCGCCGATGCCCTTGGCAAAGCTGCCGCCGGTCACGCCGGCGCTGCTGAACTGGCTGCTGCCGGAAAAGTTCTGCGCCATGGCGATGCCCGGGATGGTCGCGCCCAGGGCGAGGGCGCTCGCCATGAGGGAGGTTCTGAGAATGGCACGCATCGATCTGTCTCCTCGTGGCATTTCATTTAAATGCTAACGTCTCAATTTTTAATAATACCTTTAGATCGTGTCAACTGGTGATTGCGATCCCACCAAGCTGTGAACGTCGCTGCAATTGCACGCGTGCCGCATCGTCCGCCGGACTGCCTTGCCCCCATCCGGTCCACCGCAATGTCATCTGGAAGTCATATGACGGGCGATCTATGCATCCTTCCCGCTTTCCCTCTCTGACCCGCCAGGACGGAGACCGACCATGGCCCGATCCGCAGTCTCCCCATCCGATCCCCGGCCCGCGGCTTCCCGCGGGGATGGCCCGGCCGGACCCGGTGGCACCCTCCTGCCGCGCTCCGTGGCGCAGCCCCGCCGCGCCAGCCTCGCCGTTCAGGTCTGCGGCGACCTGTCCGCCCGGATCGAGGCGGGCGAGCTGCGCCCGGGCGACAAGCTGCCGACCGAGAAGGAGCTGATCGCCCGCTATGGCGTCAGCCGCACCGTGATCCGGGAGGCCGTCTCCAGCCTTCGCGCCGCCGGGCGCCTGTCGGTGGAACAGGGGCGCGGCATGTTCGTGCTCGCCGCGCCCCAGGCGCCGCACTACCGGCTGGAAGCCTCGCAGATCGATACGGCGGAGGAGATGCTGCGCCTGATCGAGGTGCGGGTCGCGCTGGAATCCGAGGCCGCCTGGCTGGCCGCCCAGCGCCGTGGCGAGGACCAGGCCCAGGCCCTGCTGCAGGCCGCGGAACGCTTCGGCACCGACCCTTCCGATGCCGGGGGCTCCACCGCCATGGACCGCGCCTTCCATCTCCAGATCGCCGCCTGCTGCGGCAATGCCTATTTCGAGACGCTGCTCTCGGGCCTGCCCGCGCAGCTCGTCCCGCGCTCCCGGCTGGAACTCTTCCGCGATGCAGAGGCCCGGGCGGCCTATCTCCGCATCCTGCGCATCGAGCATGTGCAGATCGCCACCGCCATCCTGCATGGCGATGGCGAAGGCGCGCGCGCCGCGATGCGCCTGCACCTGCTGAACAGCCGGGAACGCCTGCGGGAGGCGGTCTCCGCCATCGCCGCCGGCTGAGCCGCGTATCTTCCCGCTTGCCTTCCGGAAGGCTTATTCATAAGACGTCATACCACTATATGTTTACATCCAGACGATGGAGAGCGGCATGGCGGAGCATTTCACCCCGGAGGCCCTGAAGGCGAAGCTGCCCACCGGGCTCCTTTCCTTCCCGGTGACGGATTTCACCCCCTCCGGCGACCTGGATGTGGACGGCTACCGCCGCCGCCTGGAATGGCTCTCGCCCTATGGCACCGCCACGCTCTTCGCCGCCGGCGGTACGGGCGAGTACTTCTCCCTCACCCCGGGCGAGTATTCCCAGGTGGTGAAGGCGGCGGTGGAAGGCGCGGCCGGGCAGCTCCCCATCGTGGCCGGCGCCGGCTACGGCACCCGCACCGCCATCGAATACGCGCAGGAGGCCGAGCGACTCGGCGCCGCCGGCATCCTGCTGATGCCGCCCTACCTCACCGAAACCTCCCAGGCCGGGCTGCGCGCCCATATCGCGGCGGTCTGCAAGGCCACCTCGCTCGGCGTCATCGTCTACAACCGCGCCAACTGCCGGCTGAGGCCCGAGACCCTGGCCGCCGTGGCCGAGGAATGCCCGAACCTGATCGGCTTCAAGGACGGCGTCGGCGACATCGAGGCGATGACCGCCGTCTACAGCGCGCTGGGCGACCGGCTGACCTATCTCGGTGGCCTGCCGACGGCGGAGGTCTATGCCGCCGCCTATCTCGCCATGGGCGTGCCGACCTATTCCTCGGCGGTGTTCAACTTCATCCCGCGCACGGCGCAGGAATTCTATGCCGCCGTCACCACCGGCGACATGGCGACCGTGAACCGGCTGCTGAAGGACTTCTTCTTCCCCTACCTCGCCATCCGCAACCGCCAGCCGGGCTATGCGGTCAGCATCGTCAAGGCGGGTGCCGGGATCATCGGCCGCGGCGCCGGCCCGGTGCGCTCGCCGCTCAGCGACCTGACGGCGGAGGAGAAGCAAAGCCTGCGCGCGCTGGTCGAGAAACTCGGCCCGCAATAGGCGGCCCGCAACAGGCGGCGTGGCGGCGGGGAGGCCGCCACGCCATCCACCTCACCGCATCCCGCAACAGGGCTGCGGTTCCGTCCGGGAAGGAAAAGACGAAACATGCACCGCCGTGGATTCCTGCGCGCCTCGCTCCTCACGCCTCTCCTGGGTGCCCCCGCGCTCCTCCCCCGCGCCGCGCGGGCGGAGGCGGCCTGGCCGGAGCGCACCGTCACCATCGTCTCCCCCTTCGCCCCGGGCTCCTCCTCCGACATCGTGGCGCGCGCCATCGGGGTGCAGATGCAGCAGGGGATCGGCAAGCCCGTGGTGGTGGAGAACCGCCCCGGCGCCACCGGGGAGATCGGCGCCCGCTTCGTCATCCGCTCCGCCCCCGATGGCCACACGCTGATGCACGCGCCGATCAGCACCTGGGCCATCAACGCCGCGCTGCGCCCCAATCTCGGCTACGACCCGGTGCGCGACTTCACCGGCCTCAGCCAGACCGTGCGCACGCCCAATGTCCTGGTGGTGAACCCCGCGCAGGTGAAGGCCGGCCATCTCGCCGGGCTCGTGGAATGGCTGAAGGCGCGCAAGGGCGCCACCTCCTACTCCACCTCCGGCGTCGGCTCCTCCGACCATCTGACCATGGAGATGTTCAAGCAGGTCACCGACACGGAGATCTCGCACATCCCCTATGCCGGCGGCGCCCCCGCCACCACCGACCTGATCGCCGGCAACGTCCAGCTCTCCTTCCAGAATCTCGGCTCCATCCTGCCGCAGATCCGCGACGGCCGCGTGAAGCCCATCCTGATCACCAGCGAATCGCGCTCCGCCCTCCTCCCCGAGGTGCCGACGGGTATCGAGGCCGGGCTGCAGGGCTTCACCGTCTATTCCTGGCAGGCGATCGGCGGCCCCGCCGGCATGGCGCCGGACCTCGCCACCCGTGTCCACGCCGCCATCCTGGCGGCGCTGCGCCATCCCGACACCCGCCGCCGCATGGACGAGATCGGCTTCGAGGTCGTGGGCAGTACCCCGGCCGAGTTCGCCGCCTTCCAGAAGGGTGAGATCGCCCGCTGGAAGGAGGTCGTCCGCCGCGGCAACATCACGCCGGACTGAGACCGGTTCGCGAAAGTTCCGGCTTTCGCAGCCCGGTATCGCACGCGGGGCTGGCGGGGCCCCGCGCCCGCCGGGGGCCGGAATCGCCCCCGGCACCGCGCCGGGCGGGCGCGCCCGGAACCGGCGCGCTCACGCCCCGGCCAGCACCAGCAGCACCCCCGCCACCACCGTCATCGCCCCCGCCACCTCCGGCCGGGTGAAGCTTTCCCGCAGGTAGAAGCGGCCCAGCATCATGGTCATCAGGATCTCGACCTGCCCCCACCGCCCGCACCAGCCCCAGCGGCGCCAGGGCGAAGCCGGTGAACCAGCAGGCCGAGCCCAGCGCCGAGAGCGCCCCCACCGGCGCCGCCTTGCGCCAGCCGCGGAAGACCGCGCGCAGGTGCTCCGGCTCCCGCCACAGCATCCAGCCGCCCTGCATCAGCGATTGCAGGATGTTCATCGCCGTCAGCGCCACCAGCGCCCCGCGCACCGCATCCGTGCCGGGCGGCAGCGAGGCCATGGCCAGCTTGGTGAACATGCCGGTGGCGGCGAAGGCCAGCCCCGCCCCCAGCCCGCACAGCGCCGCCGGCTGCACCGTCGCGCGCAGCAGGTCGCGCGGCCCGCTGGCCTTGCCCGCCAGCGAGAGCACCAGCACCCCCGCCACGCTCACCAGCACGCCGAGCCAGGCCAGGGGCCGCAGCACCTCCCCCAGCACCAGCGTGCCCAGGATCGCGCCCTGCATCGCATCCGTCTTGCTGTAGGCCGTGCCGACCACGAAGTTGCGGTAGCTGAAGCTCATGATCAGCAGGTTGGTGCCGAGGATCTGCACCGTCCCGCCCACCAGCGCCCAGCCGAGGAAGGCCCAGCCCGGCCGCGGCATCGCGCCGCCCAGCAGCAGCCCGTGCAGCAGCAGCAGCCCCAGCGCCGTGGGGGCGCCATAGAGGAAGCGCACCAGCCCGGCGGCGTTCACCGACATCGCGCCGCGCAGCCGCTGCTGCATCGCCGTGCGCCAGGACTGGAAGAAGGCGGCCCCGAGCGTCGCCGGCAGCCAGAGGACGGAAAGGATCACACGGATATCCAACGGAAGGGGAGGCGGGTCCCGCCCAGGCCGGCAGGCTAGGCAAATCGCGCGCCGCCGGGCATGGGCCGGACCGGGACCCAGCCTCCCGCCCGCTCCGCCTCGCCCGGGACCGGCCCGGCCCGCCGGGCCTTTCCCTCCGGGAACCTTCCGCCGTTTCGGCGTTTCCTATCCGGGCGGCCCGTGCCAGGGAGGGCGGGGACCGCGACAACAGGGAGGGGAGGATCGGACCGATGGAGGGACGCGCCAGCACCGCCACAGCGGCAACCGGGAAGGCCAGCTTCGAGACCGACATCCCCGCCCGGCTGGACCGCCTGCCCTGGTCGCGCTTCCACTGGCTGGTGGTCGTGGCGCTCGGCATCACCTGGATCCTGGACGGGCTGGAGGTCACCCTCGTCGGCTCGCTCGGCGGCGCCATCCACAACAGCCCCGTCCTGCGCCTGACGGAAACCCAGATCGGCCTCAGCGCCTCCGCCTATCTCATCGGCGCCGTCCTGGGCGCCCTGTTCTTCGGCCGCCTCACCGACAGCCTGGGCCGCAAGAAGCTCTTCACCGTCACCCTGCTGGTCTACATGGCGGCCACCATCGCGACCGGCTTCTCCTGGAATTTCTGGAGTTTCGCCCTGTTCCGCTTCCTCACCGGCGCGGGCATCGGCGGCGAGTACGCGGCGGTGAACTCCACCATCCAGGAACTGATCCCCGCCCGCCGCCGCGGCGTCACCGACCTCGTGGTCAACGGCACCTTCTGGGCCGGCGCCGCCTTTGGCGCCCTGGGCGCGGTGGTGCTGCTCGACCCGCGCGTGATCGACCCGGAACTCGGCTGGCGCCTCGCCTTCGGCATCGGCGGCACCCTGTCGCTCATCGTCCTCTTCCTGCGCCGCTGGATTCCCGAAAGCCCCCGCTGGCTGATGACCCATGGCAGACAGCACGAGGCCGAGCGCATCATCGGCGACATCGAGGACTGGGTGCGCGACAACCATGGCCCCCTGCCGGAGGCGGAGCACCGCACCATCCGCCTCGTGCCCCGCACCCACACCAGCCTGCGGGAGGTCGCGGCCACCATGTTCCGCACCTATCCGCAGCGTTCCATCCTGAACATCGTGCTGATGGCCTGCCAAGCCTTCTGCTACAACGCGATCTTCTTCACCTACGCCCTGGTGCTCACCCGCTTCTACGGCATCGAGGCCAACCATATCGGCTGGTTCATGCTGCCCTTCGCGGTCGGCAACCTGATGGGCCCGCTGCTGCTCGGCCATTTCTTCGACAGCATCGGCCGCCGGCCCATGATCACCGCCACCTACGCCCTGTCCGGCATCCTGATAGCCGCCACCGGCTATGCCTTCGCCCAGGGCTGGCTCTCCGCCTGGGAGCAGACGGCGGCCTGGACGGTGATCTTCTTCTTCGCCTCCGCCGCCGCCTCCGCCGCCTACCTCACCGTGGGCGAGAGCTTCCCGCTGGAGATGCGCGCCATGGGCATCGCCCTCTTCTACGCCTTCGGCACCGGCATCGGCGGCGTCGCCGGCCCGGCCCTGTTCGGCGCGCTGATCGAGGGCGGAGCGCGCGAGAACATCATGTGGGGCTACATGCTGGGTGCCGCCCTGATGCTGATCGCCGCCGCCACCGAATGGAAGCTGGGCTTCGCCGCCGAACGCCGCTCGCTGGAGGATGTGGCGACACCCCTGTCGCATGCGGCGGAGTGAAGCTCATCCGGGGCTTGGGCGCTGCTCCGGTTGATCCCCCGGGCGGAGGCGCCGCCTCCCCCGGTCCCCCTCCGCTGGGGAGATCGTATCTCCCCAGACCCCGCCTTTCGTTGGCGCCGGGTGGCCAGGTCAATCTGCCACCCGATCCCTGGGAACAGGTGGATCAACTGGGCTCCCAGAAGCAGAAAAACACCTTGCCCACGCTGGTGGCGCCCACAGTCGCCGGAGCGCCATGCGCTCCGGCCGCAGCAGGCGCCCACGAACCGGGTCCAGGGCCCGCAGGGTCCTGGTGGAGTGGGAGTTTGGGGGCGAGGCAAAGCCTTGCCCCCAAGGCCGCCACCATCACAGACCATTCCTTCCAAAATCAAAACCGTTCAGCACATCCCGCAGCAGCCGCACGCCCCCGTGGATGGCGGGCTCGTCGAGGCTGGCATAGCCCATCACCAGCCCTGCCATATCGTGGCGGCTGGCGGGGAGGGGGCATAGAGCGGCGTGACGGGATAGAGGCCGAGCCCCGCCGCGCGGGCCTGGGCGACGAGGGCATCCTCCGCCGCGGCCGGCACATGGGGGAGCCAGGCCACGAGATGCAGCCCGGCCTCGGCGCCCACCACCTTCACCGCGCTGCCGAGATGGTCCGACAGGGCCGCCAGCAGGGCAGCGCGCCGCTCCCCGTTGCGGCGGCGGACACGGCGCACATGGCGCTCATAGGCGCCGCTCTCGATCATCCCGGCCAGCGCCTCCTGCTCCAGTCCGGGCGAATGCCGGTCCGTCAGCCGCTTCGCCTTGGCGAAGACCGCCGACAGCGATGCGGGAAGCACGAGATAGCCGAGGCGCAGCCCGGGCGAGAGCGTCTTGGACACCGTGCCGAGATAGATCACCCGCCCCGCCTCATCCAGCGCCTGAAGGGGTGGGATGGGGGCGATGTCGAAGCGGTACTCGCTGTCATAGTCGTCTTCGACGACATGGGCGCCCGTGCGCCGGGCCCAGGCGAGCAGTTCCCGCCGCCGCCCGGCCGGCATGACGCCGCCGAGCGGAAACTGGTGCGAGGGCGTGACATAGGCCAGGCGTGCCCCGGGCAGCGCCTCCGTCGCCATGCCGGCCCGGTCCACGGCGGTGGGGATCACCTCCGCCCCCGCGGCCAGGAAGACCTGCCGCGCGAGGTTGTAGCCAGGGTCTTCCATGACGGCGCGGTCCCCGGGGTCGAGCAGCAGCCGCGCGCAGAGGTCCAGGCCCTGCTGCGAGCCATTCACCACCACGATCTGGTCCGGCTCGCAGCGCAGCCCCCGGGCGCGCCAGAGATAGCCCCGCAGGGCATCGCGCAGGGCCGGGGAGCCGCGCGGATCGCCATAGCGGAGGCGCCGGGGGCGGCGCAGCAGGGCCGCCACCAGCGCCCTGCGCCAGGCGAGCCGGGGAAAGTCGGCGGCGGCGAGGTCGCCATAGCGGAAATCCGCGATCATCCCCCTGTCTTCACGCGGGGGCGGCAGGTCGAATTCCTCCAGCCTCCGGCCATAGGCCGACAGCCTTCCAGGCTGCCCGGGCGGATCGGGCGGCTCTGGTCCGGACGGCTTTGGCTCCGGCACCGTGGGCATCGGGCCGAGCCGTGGCGCGACCCGTGCCCGTGTGCCCTGTCGGGTTTCCAGATAGCCTTCGGCGATCAACTGGTCATAGGCCGCCGTCACCGTCGTGCGCGAAACGCCCCATTCGGCGGCCAGGGCGCGGGTGGAGGGCAGGGGGGCGCCGGGGCCGAGCAGGCCCGAGGCGATCCGCTCCCTGATCGACGCGCAGATCCGCCGGGCGACTCCGTCCCGGGGCCACGCCTCCGCCGCCTTGCCTGGCAACTGGCCCTCCGTTTCCGCTGGAAACTGGATGTTCCTTCTGGGCCAGTACCGGACCATGGTCCAGCCCGATCGATGAGGCCCTGCCGATGTATGTCCCGCCCGCCTTCCGCGACGATGACCTGACCGTCCTGCACGCGACGATGCGGCAGGTCCGCCTGGCCAACCTGGTCACGGCCACGGCGGAAGGTCTGATCGCCACGCCGCTTCCGCTCTTCCTCGTGCCGGAGGAAGGTCCCCACGGCACGCTCTACGGCCATCTGGCCCGCGCGAACCCGCAATGGAGGCTGCCGCCGGCGGGCGAGGCCATGGCCCTGTTCAACGGGCCGGACGCCTATGTCAGCCCCGCCTGGTATCCCTCCAAGCAGGAGCATGGGAAGGTCGTGCCGACCTGGAACTACGTCGCCGTCCACGCCTATGGCCCGGCCGAGTTCTTCGAGGATGCGGGCCGCCTGCTCGACGTCGTGACGCGGCTGACCGCGCTGCACGAGGCGCCCCGCGCGGCATCGGGCGCCGGGCCCTGGGCCGTGGCCGATGCGCCGGAGGATTTCATCCGTGCCCAGCTCAAGGGGATCGTCGGCCTGCGCCTGCCCATCACGCGCATCGACGGCAAGCGGAAGATGAGCCAGAACCGCAGCGCCGAGGACCGCGCGGGCGCCGCCGCCGGCCTCGCCGCCAGCGACCGGCCCTCCGACCGCGCCGTCGCGGCGCTGATCCCGGGCTGAGGGGCGCCTCGCCATGCCCGACCTGTCCCAACTCGCCCTCTACCTGGCCGCGGCACTGCTGCTCGCCATCACACCCGGCCCGGGGCTCTTCTACGTCGCGGCCCGCACACTCGCCGGCGGCCGGACGGAAGGCGTGGCCTCCAGCCTCGGCACCGGGCTGGGCGGCATGGTCCATGTCCTGGCGGGCGGCCTGGGCGTGTCCGCCATCGTGCTGGCCAGCGCGGAGCTCTTCACCGCGCTCAAGCTGGCCGGCGCCGCCTATCTCGTCTGGATCGGCCTCCGCACCTTCCGTTCCGCACGCCGGGAGGCCCCGGTGGCCCTGGCCGGCGATGCAGCCCCGCCGGCCGGGCCGTGGCGGGCCTTCCGCGAGGGCGTGCTGGTCGAGGCGCTGAACCCGAAGACGGCCGCCTTCTTCCTGGCCTTCGTCCCGCAGTTCGTGGACCCCGGCGGCCCGGTGGCGCTGCAGTTCGTGGTGCTCGGCTTCGCATCGGTCGCGCTCAACACCCTGGCCGATGTCGCGGTCGCCTTCGCGGCGGGCGGCCTCCGCGACGGCGCGGCGGCACGCCCCGCTTTGGTCCGCCGCCTGCGGGAGGCATCGGGCGCTGCGATGATCATGCTCGGCATTGGTCTGGCGCTGGTACGACGGCCCGCTCCCTGAAGCCGGTCCCGGTCCCGGGGGCTTTTCCCGTCCCGCCTTCGCCCCCGATCCTGGCCGCCGCCAGCGTTCCAGCCCCGCACCGGCGGGGACGGGGCGCGGATGGCGCGCCTGCCCGGTTCCGGCCACCCACCATGGCTGCCCGCCTGGTCCGTCTTTATGAAATTTCTTTGTCGGTCTCCCGGAGCCAGTGATCGACCGTATCGTCCCGGACCGGAAACCGCGATTCGAGCGGCCGGGAAAAGGTTGGGACATGGTTGGGATCTGGAAGACCGGGCTGCTCTGCCTGGCAGCCGCCACCGGACTGGCGGGCATGAGAGGCGCGGAAGCGCAGACCATCTACCCGATCGACCGGGCGGAGATCCTGGCCGGCAGCCGCTTCGACCTGAAGGTGGAGTTCCCCGGGGTGGTGGCGCAGGACAAGCTGCGCGTCACCATCAACGGGCGCGACGTCCAGTCGGTGCTGGGCCGCGCGCCGGAATTCATCGAGCGCGAGGACGGCAAGGCGGCCTCCAGTGTCCTGCTGCGGGATGCGAGCCTCGCCACCCCCGGCGTCTACACCGCGACCGCCACCGACGGCACCCAGACCGCCAGCGTCACCTGGCAGGTCTATGCCGGCAACGGGCGCCAGGCCCGCAACGTCATCCTCTTCGTCGGCGACGGCATGACGGTCGCCAACGTGACCGCCGCACGCATCCTGTCCCGCGGCATCCGGGAGGGCCGCTACGACGGCCGCCTGACCATCGACAACTTCCCCGCCATGGCCACGGTCGGCACTTCCGGCGTGGACAGCATCGCGACCGACAGCGCCAACTCGGCCGCCGCCTATAACACCGGCCACAAATCGGCGGTGAACGCGCTGAACGTCTATCCCAGCCGCGCCGCCGACACCCTGGCCCATCCCAAGGTGGAGACGCTCGCCAGCATCGTGCAGCGCACCCGCGGCATGTCGGTCGGCGCGGTGACCAACACCGAGATCCAGGACGCCACCCCGGCCGCGGTCTTCGCCCATACCCGCCGCCGCTCCGACTACATCCCCATCACCGACCAGATGCTCGACAGCGGCGTGGACGTGCTGATGGGCGGCGGCTCCGCCTCCCTCCTGCCGCGCTCGGTCGCCGGCTCGCGCCGGTCGGACGAGCGCAACATGCTCGACGCCTTCCGCCAGCAGGGCTACGCCTTCGCCGAAACGGCGGGCGGCCTGGCCGAGGCCGCGGCGCAGCCCGAGACCCGCCGCCTGCTCGGCCTGTTCAACCTGGGCAACATGGACGGCGCGCTGGACCGCCGCGTGCTGCACCGCGGCACCACCGAACGCTTCCCGCAGCAGCCGGACCTGACCGAGCAGGTGCGCGCCGCGCTGCAGGTGCTCTCGCGCAACCCGGCCGGCTTCTACCTGATGGTGGAGAGTGGGCTGATCGACAAGGCGAACCACCCGCTGGACTGGGAGCGGGCGGTGTTCGACACCATCATGCTGGACAACGCGGTGAAGGTGGCGCGCGACTGGGCGGCCGACCGCAACGACACGCTGATCATCGTGGTGCCGGATCACACCCACGGCATGTCGATCATGGGCACGGTGGACGACAACAAGCCCGGCCCGCTGATGCGCGACAAGGTGGGCGTCTATCAGGATGCGGGCTTCCCGAACTATCCCCCGCCGGATGCCGACCACTATCCGACCCGGGTCGATGTCAGCCGCCGCCTGGCCGTCTTCTACAGCGCCACGCCGGACTACTGCGAGACCTTCCGCCCCAGCCTGGACGGCCAGCGCGTGCCGGCGGTGAAGAAGGGCGACATCTACGTCGCCAACGAGAAGCTCTGCGAGCAGCCGGGCGCGCAGCGGCGCGAGGGCGTCCTGCCGCGCACCGCTGATACCGGCGTGCATGCGGTGGATGACGGCATCCTCCGCGCCTGGGGTCCGGGCAGCGAGCGCTTCCATGGCTTCGTGGACAACACCTATGTCTTCCGCGGCATGGCCGAGGCGCTGGGGCTTGGCCAGTAGGGGCTTGGCCGGCAGCCACATGCTCGGCCGGCGCGCCATGTTCGGCGCGCCGGCCCTCCTGCTGCCGGGCTCCGCCCGGGCGGCGCCGGAGCGGCTCGGCTTCGACGAGCTCTACGGCACCTGGAGCGTCACCGGCCTGCGCTTCTCCGACAAGGTGCAGCGCCTCGCCGGTCGGATCGTCTCCCTGCGCGGCTACATGGCCCCGCCGCTTTCCGCCGAGGCGATCTTCTTCGTGTTGACCCGCGAGCCCATGTCGATCTGCCCCTTCTGCTCCTCCGACGCGGAATGGCCTCCGGACATCCTGGTGGTCTACCTGCGCCGCCGTGCCCTGCCGCTTGATCCCTCGGAACGGATCGAGGTGACCGGCCGGCTGGAAACCGGCTCCTGGACCGATCCGGAAACCGGCTTCGTCAGCCAGCTCCGCCTGCGCGACGCGGAATTCGCCCGTGCCTGAAAGCCTGTCCGAGCGCCTCTCCGCTCCCGCCGCCCGCCCCGCCGCCGGCGCGCTGTCCGTGCGCGGGCTGGTGCTGGGCGTGGCCGAGCGCGGCGCCGCGCCGCGCCGGCTGCTGGAGATCCCTGCGCTGGATCTGCCGGCCGGGGCCAGCCTGGGCATCGCCGGCCCATCGGGGTCCGGCAAGACCACCCTGCTGCACGCCCTGACCGGCATCGCCCAGCCACTCGCCGGCCACATCGCCTGGGGCGGGACGGAGCTGACCGCCCTGCCGCCCGCCGGCCGCGACGCCTGGCGGCGGCGCCATGTCGGCATGGTCTTCCAGGAGTTCCATCTGATCGACGGGCTGGACGCGCTGGGCAACGTGCTGCTGCCCATCCGCTTCACCCGCTGGGCCCCCACGGCGGAGGAAGCCGCGGCCGCCGTGGCGCTGCTCCGCCGGCTGGGCCTGCCCGCCGGGCACCAGCCCGTCGCCGCGCTCAGCCGGGGGGAACGGCAGCGTGTCGCCCTGGCCCGCGCCCTGCTCGGCCGCCCCGCGGTGCTGGTCGCCGACGAGCCCACCGCCAGCCTGGACGATGCCGCCGCCGCCACGGTCGCCACGCTGCTGCTGGATCTGGCGGCGGAGGCTGGCGCCACCCTGCTGGCCGCCAGCCACGACCCACGCCTGCTGGACCGGCTGGAACAGCGTGGCCGGATCGAGGGCGGTGCCCTCCTCCTCCCATGACGGCCCCTCCTGGTGAGCCCCTCCCTGGCGAACCGTCCTCCGATGAATCGCGCGCGATGAAGCGACCATGATGAATCCCTGGCCCGTCGCCCTGGCCTCGCTGCGCCGCCGTCCCTGGACGGCGGCGGCACTCTCCCTGCTGGTCGCCCTTTCCGTCGCGCTGGGCGTGGCGGTGGGGGCGGTGGAACGCGGCGTGCAGGCCGGCTCCATCCGTGCCGTCTCCGGCTTCGACCTGGTCATCGGCGCGCCAGGCAGCCCGACCCAGCTCGTCCTCGCCACCGTCTTCCTGCGCCCCGACGCCGTCCCGCTGATGCCCGGCACGGTGTTGAGCCGCCTCCAGGCGGAAAAAGGCATCGCCTGGTCCTCGCCGATCGGCTTCGGCGACAACTGGCGCGGCAACCCTGTCGTGGGCGTCACCGAGCCTTTCGTCACCCGCGGCGGGCGCCGCCCCCTGGCCGAGGGCCGGCTCTTCGCCGAACATTTCGAGGCGGTGGCGGGCGCCGCCGTGCCGCTGCGCCCCGGTGAGGAATTCACCCCCGGCCATGGGCGCCATGTCGATCCGGACGAGGCGGAGGGGCATGGCCACGAGCACAGCCACTACCGGGTGGTCGGCAGGCTGCCGCCGCAGGGCAATGCCTGGGACCGCGCCATCCTGGTGCCCATCGAGAGCGTCTGGGAACTGCACGGCCTGGGCAATGGCCATGGCGAGGAGGCGGAGGACGAGGAGCGCCTCGGCCCTCCCTGGACCGACCCGCCCGGCGTGCCGGCGGTGGTGGTCACGCCGGTCGGGGTGGCCGATGCCTACCGCCTGCGCTCCGCCTTTCGCGGGCCGGACAGCACGGCGGTCTTCCCGGCCGAGGTCCTGGTGCCGCTGCTGCACGTGCTGGGCGACGTGCGCGACCTGATGGGCGGCATGGCCTGGGCCTGCACGGTGCTGGTGCTGCTGGCGGTGTTCCTCTCGCTCTCCGCCCTGCTGGCCACGCGGCGGCGGGACTTCGCCACGCTGCGGGCGATCGGCGCGCCACCCCTTTATGTACTGGCCACCGTCTGGGTGGAGATGGGCGTGATCCTCTGCGCCGGGGCGATCGCCGGCCTGGGCCTGGGGCTGGGCCTCGCCGTCCTCCTCGCCCGGCTGGCCGCGCCCGACCTGTCCTTCAGCCTGGGCATCCGCCCGGACTGGGAGGACCTGCTGCTGCCGGGCGTGGCCGGGGTGCTCGGCCTGCTCGCCGCCCTGCTGCCCGCCTTCGCCACCAGCCGCCGCCCGGTCGAGGCCGACCTGCGCCACTGACCGACACAGGGCGGCACTTTCTGGTCCGTCATTCTCCGGTGCCCGCCCTGGCTCCCACCGCCCTGGCTCCCACCGCCCCCGAACGCCTAAGCTCCGCCCCGCACCGGCAGGAAAGGGCACGCGGATGGCGGCGGAAGAAGGCTATGTCGCGGACCTCGCCCCGGTCGTCATCCTGCTCGGCGCGGCGGTGGTGGCGGTGCCAGTCTTCCGCCGCCTGGGCCTGGGCTCCGTGCTCGGCTACCTCGCCGCCGGCCTCGCCATAGGCCCCTTCGGCCTGCGCCTCGTCGCCGAACCCGGGGCGGTGCTGCACATCGCCGAACTCGGCGTCGTCATGTTCCTCTTCATCATCGGGCTGGAAATGCAGCCCTCCCGCCTCTGGGGCCTGCGGCGGGAGATCTTCGGCCTCGGCGTCGCCCAGGTCTGCGCCTGCGGCGCCGTGCTCACCGCCATCCTCTGGCTCGCCGGCTTCGCCCCCGCCGTGGCCTTCGTGGCCGCCATGGGCTTCGTCCTGTCCTCCACCGCCATCGCCATGCAGGTGCTGGAGGAACAGGGGGAGGTCTCCACCCCCGCCGGGCAGCGCATCGTTTCCATCCTGCTGCTGGAGGATCTGGCCATCGTGCCGCTCCTCGCCCTGGTCGCGATCCTCGCCCCCGGGCATGAGGCGGAGGGCTCGCGCTGGGCCTCCATCGGCCTCGCCCTGCTCTCGCTCGCCGCCCTGGTCGCGGCCGGCCGCTGGCTGCTCAACCCGATGTTCGCCCTGCTCGCCCGCGCCGGGGCGCGGGAGGTGATGACCGCCGCCGCCCTGCTCGTCGTCCTCGGTGCTGCGCTGGCCATGGAGCTCGGCGGCCTTTCCATGGCCATGGGCGCCTTCCTGGCCGGCGTCCTGCTCTCGGAATCCACCTTCCGACACCAGCTCGAAACCGATATCGAGCCCTTCCGCGGCATCCTGCTCGGCCTCTTCTTCATGGGCGTCGGCATGAGCCTCGACCTCGGCGTGCTGCGCAGCGACGGCCTGCTCATCCTGGCCGGCGTGGTCGTGCTGATGCTGGCCAAGTCCGCCATGGTCTTCCTCGTCGCCCGCCTCTCCGGCGCCGGGACGCGGGAGGCCGTGCGCCGCGCCGCCGTGCTCGCCCAGGGCGGCGAGTTCGCCTTCGTGCTCTATGCCGCCGCCGGTGCCGCCGGGCTGGTCGATGCCCGCACCGGCGCGATGCTCACCGCCCTCGTCATCCTCTCCATGGCGCTCACCCCGCTCGCCGTGCTGCTGGCGGAGAAATGGCCGGAACGCGCCACGCCCTCGATGGAGGGCATCGAGCGGCTGTGCCGATTCCCTGCATGGCGACGCGCTGATCATCGGCTTCGGCCGCTTCGGCCAGGTCGCCAGCCAGGCCCTGCTGGCGCGGGGCTTCACCGTCTCCACCATCGAGACGGATGTGGAGATGATCCGCGCCGCCGCCCGCTTCGGCTTCCAGGTCTATTACGGCGATGGCACCCGCCTCGACGTGCTGCGCACCTCCGGCGCCGGCCGTGCCCGCGCCATCCTGGTCTGCACCGCCGACCGCGCCACCACCGACCGCATCGTCACCCTGGCGCAGGAGGAATTCCCCCAGGCGAAGCTCTATGTCCGCGCCTATGACCGCGGCCACACGCTGGAGCTCATCAAGCGCGACGTGGACTTCGAGATCCGAGAAACCTTCGACGGCGCCCTCGCCATGGGCCGCGCCGCGCTGGAGGGGCTCGACGTGCCGGAGGAGGAGGCCGCCGAGATCACCGCCGAGGTCCGCCGCCGCGACCGCCAGCGCCTGGACATCCAGCTCTGCGACGGGCTGCTCGCCGGGCAGGAGCTGATGTACGGCAACCGCCCCGTCCCCGGCCCGCTCACCCCGCCGCGCCGGCTTGGCCAGGCCCTCAACCCGGAGGCCGAGGCCGCCATGCGCGCCGCCGAGAACGCCCGCGCCGCGGAAGGCACCGCCGCCGGGGGCAGGGACTGATCCGCCCTGGCGCCCGTGGCCCGGGGGGAAGGCTCCGCCTTCGCCCCCGATACCCCCATCCGCCAGGACGCTGCGCGCCCTGGACCCGGTTCGTTGGCGCCTGCTGCGGCCGGATCGCGCCGGAGAGCTTGGCTCTCCGGCGACTGCGGCCGCCACGAGCGCGGGCATGGTGTTTTCCTCCTTGAGTGCCCCACCTGTCCGCCGCGCTTCGGGATGAAGCCGCGGGGTTGGCGATCACCACCCAGAGCCAGCTCCCGGGGTCCAGGGCCCGCAGGGTCCTGGCGGAGTGGGGGCCGGGGGGAGAGGCAGGGCCTCTCCCCCGCCGCCGGCCGGCAAAGGCCCGGGCGCGGGCGGGCCGGTCTACTCCGCCGGTTCCGCCAGCGCGACCTTCGGCGCCGGTGGCAGGCGGCGCAGCAGGTAGAGCATCAGCACCATGGCCGGCAGCGCCGCCAGGGTGGTCATAACGAAGAAGCTCTCCCAGCCCAGCCGGGCGGCGAGCCAGCCGGAGGAGCCGCCGATCGTGTGCAGCGGCAGGGCGGCCAGCGAGGACAGCAGCGCATACTGGGTCGCGGTGAAGGAGCGGCTGGTCAGGCTGCCGAGATAGGTGAGGAAGGCCGCGTCGGCGAGGCCGCCGGTCACGTTCTCCACCCCCACCTGCAGCCACAGCATCCCCATGTCGTGCCCGGCCCGCGCCAGCGCGACATACATCAGGTTGGACAGCATCTGCCCCAGCCCGGTGATCACCAGCGCCCTGGCCACGCCGATGCGCCGGATCAGCCAGCCGCCCGCCAGCGCGCCGAGCAGCGTCGCGAAGAGCCCGAAGACCGAGGAGACCTGCGCCACGTCGAGGCGCGAGAAGCCCAGCTCGCGATAGAAGGGCGTGGTCATCACATGCGCCAGCGCCTCCCCCAGCTTGTAGAGCGAGACGAAGCCCAGGATCGCCAGCCAGGCCGGCCGCCGCATGAAGTCCAGGAACGGGTCCACCATGCCCGAGCGCATCCGCCGGGCCCAGGGCAGCGCCCGCAGCGGCGCCTCCGCCGGGCGCGGTGCGAAGGCGGTGGCGACGAAGCCCACCATCAGGATCAGCGCGGCGCACATGGCATAGGCGCCGGCCCAGCCCGCGAAGCCCACCGTCGCCAGCGCCCCGGCCCCCGCCACCAGCAGCGCGCCGCGATAGCCCCAGACATAGCAGGCGAGGCCGTAGCCCTGCTGCGTCTCCTCCAGCACCTCGATGCGGTAGGCATCGACGACGATGTCCTGCGAGGCGGAAAGGAAGGCCACCAGCACGGCGAGACTGGCCATCCAGCCCGGATGCGCCACCGGGTCGGTCAGCCCCACGCCCAGGATGGCCAGCGCCAGCAGCGGCTGGATCGTCCCCAGCCAGCCGCGCCGCTGCCCCCAGCGCCGGAACAGCGGCGGCGCCGCCTGGTCCAGCAGCGGCGACCACAGGAACTTCAGCGAATAGGACAGGCCGATCAGCGCCGTCAGCCCGATGGCGGTCAGGTCCACCTGCGCCTCGGACATCCATTGCCGGAGGACGAAGGCGGTCAGCGGGAAGGGCAGCCCGGCGGAAAAGCCGAGCGCCAGCATGACGAGGAAGCGGCGGTCGATGATCTTCACCGCCCCAGCCTGCCCCAACCGGCCCGCCGCTGGAAGCGCCGCGCCGTCCTGGCCGGGCGGATGCCGGCGGGGTGGTGGTCCTAGGCCAGGGCCTTGCGCGCCACCACGCGCCGGATCGGCCGGCCCGAGGACAGGCTGTCGGCCTCCTCATCCAGCAGGATGCCACCCGCCTCCAGCATCTCCAGCACCGGCCGCGGGTCGAGGGCCGCGTAGAGCCTCCCATACCCGTCCCGCCGGTCCGTCCCCTCCGTCACCCGCCAGCTCAGATAGAGCACGCCCCCGGGTACCAGGATCTCCAGCATCCGCGCCACCGCCGGCACCACGGTGGCGGGCTCCAGATGCATGATCACCGTCTCGCAGAGGATATTGGCGAGGCTTTCCGGCGCGATCCCCTCCAGCCCGGGCAGCACCGCATGGCGGAAGCGGATCGCTGGATGCCGCCGCCGCGCCTCCGCCAGCAGGGCCTCGGAGGCGTCGAACCCTTCGGCTGGATAGCCTTGTTCCCACAGCCAGGCGGCATCGCGCCCGCTGCCGCAGCCGATATCGGCGGTGGGGCCGGGCAGGAAGAACCGGCGCACGGCATCGTGCAGGTCGCTGGGTGCCGGCTGGGCCTCCCATTCCGCCGCGAAATCCGGCGCGACCCGGTCATAGGCGCGCAGCGTCGCCTCATCCATGGCTGTTCCCCTCCGCGGTTCATCCGGCCACCGGCACGTCCCCCTCCGGGCGGCGCCCCGGCTTCATGCCGCCATGCGCGCGTCCCGCAGTGCCTCATAGGCTTCCCGCACCGCCGAGGGCCCATGCGCGCGTTCCAGCCGCCGCACGGTGAAATGCGCCCGCGCCACGTTCCGGAAATGCTCCAGGAAGGAGAGGTTGATCGCCGCCCCGGCCGCCGCCCCCAGCACCGGCACCGCCTGGGCCGAGAGCTTCAACCCCACCGAGGCGGCGAAGCGGCCGGCGATGCGCGCCAGGAAGCCCGGCATCACCGCCGCGCCGAGATTGGTGACCGCGTTCGGCAGCACCTGCGCCAGGGCGATGCGGGCGGCGAAATAGCTGCTCTGGGCCGGGTCGTCGTCCAGGTCCTCGCTGCCCAGGGCGAAGACCTTCAGGCACTCCGCCTGCACCATCGGGTCGGACAGGTCCTCGCCCTGCTCCGCCGCCTCGGAGGCGATCTGGCGCAGCAGGATGGTGGTGGCGACCGGCAGTTCCGTCAGCGTCCCCGCCAGCCCGAAGGCCCCGCCCGCGACGCCCGAGGCCGCCGCCAGCCCGCGATGCAGCCAGTCCGGCGCCAGCCCATGCGGCGCCCGCCCGGGCTTCGAGCGCAGGGCCGCCTTCCAGGCGGCCTCGATCGCCCGCCGCACGGCGCCGTCCATGCCGGCCTGCAGGAATTCCGGCAGCCGGCGCTTCAGCGCGGAAACGGGCGTGCCCGCCATCGCCGCCATGCGGGCGGCGAGGGAGGGGTTCTCCAGGATCCGCACGGCCCCGGCCAGTTCGGCGCGGGCCTCGGGGGTAAGAGGCGCGGCGGTGAGGGCGGTGGAAGGGGATGTGTTCATCTCGACAGGCAAATGGCCCTGGCGCCTCGTGGTTTCAGCGGTCCCCGCCTGCGAAAGCCGGGTTTTCGCACCGTCTCCCGAATCCCGTCCGTCGCCGCCCCGTGTTCCTCCGGCCACGCCGCCCCACCGTTCCGCCTCCGCACCTCCGCCAGCAGCGGCCCCGCGATCGCCGCCACGCCTTGTTGATGCCGCGATCCCGGCGCATGCGGGCAAGGATGGGCGGCGAGGGGGAGCGAGTCGCCGTGGACCGGGTGTGGCCATGCCGCAACCCTTCCGCAGCCATCCCCCGGCTATAGCCTGCCCGGGAGCGGGAGCATGGCCAGGATCGCACCCCGGCCCATTCCCGCCGCCCGCCGGTGAACCATTGGGGGAGGCTCATCAGGAAGGCCCATGGCGAAACGAGCGCTCTTCTTGCTGCCGCTTCTGCTGCTGCTCTCGGCCTGCGGCCCGCCCGCCTATACCAGCCGCTTCGTCTGGGATGGCCGCCGCGGCTATGACGGCAATGGCGACTACGGCTACGACACCGCCGCGGCCGGGGCCTCCCGTGCCGAGGCCCGCAGCTACCTCTCCCACGCCGCACGCTCCTACCGCGCCCCCGGTCCGGAGGGCGATCCCTGGGGCCCGCATATCCGCGAGGCCGCCAGCCGCTTCGGCATCCCGGAACGCTGGATCCGCGAGGTCATGCGCCAGGAATCCGCCGGCAACCCCACCGCCACCAGCCGCGTCGGCGCCATGGGGCTGATGCAGGTGATGCCCGCTACCTACGACATCCTGCGCAGCCGCTACGGCTTGGGCTCCGACCCCTATGAGCCGCGCAGCAACATCATGGCCGGCGCCGCCTATATCCGGGAGATGTCGGACCAGTTCGGCGCCCCGGCCTTCCTCGCCGCCTACAATGCCGGGCCGCAGCGCCTTTCCGACTACCTGGCGGGCTACTCCGAACTGCCGGGGGAGACGGTCAACTACCTCGCCCGGATCGCCCCGCGCCTGGGCACCGAGGTCGCCATGATCGGTCCGCTCGCCGGCTTCGCCACCGGCTCGGGCACGGCCTATGCCTATAACGACCCGGCCAACCGCGCCTTCGACGGCGGCGGCCTCGTCACCGCCTCCACGCCCACCGGCAGCTATACGGGGACAGGTGGCGGCACCTCCTATGCCGGCCGCTCCCCCGCCACCACCCGCCTGGCCAGCGCCCGCCGCCCGGCCACGGGCACCTATGCCGCGCCGCCCTCCTACGCGGCGGAGGACCCCGCCAACCGTGCTTATGACGGGGTCTATGACGGGGGTGGGCCGGTCGCCGAGGGTGGCGCCCATGCCTATGACGACCCGGCCAACCGCGCTTTCGACGGCGGCGGCCTCGTCACCAGCCTGAGCCCGACCGGCAACCGCACGGGCGAAGGGGGCGGCAATCCGGTGATCCCGGCCTCCTATGCGTCCCAGGAGCCCGCCTACGCCGCAACACTCCCCGCCCAGGCTCCCGCACAGGCTCCCGCACTGGCCCGCGGCGCCCTCCCGTCCTGGACCGGCAGCGCCCAGGCCGCCGAGGCCCCGCCGGCGCGGCGGCCGGTTCCCGGTACCCTGGCCCTGCCGGCCCGCTATGGCGGCGCCGCACCAGCCACCGGGGGAGGGGGCGGCTGGGGCATCCAGGTCGGCGCTTTCCCCGATCCGGCCATCTCCCGCGCCGCTCTCTCCGTCGCCCGCTCGCGCACCAGCGGCCTGCTCGCCGGTGCCCAGGACAGCATCACCCCGGTCAGCCACAACGGCACGCTCTACCGCGCCCGCCTGACCGGCCTTTCCGCCGAAAGCGCCGGCAGCGCCTGCCAGCGCCTCCAGGGCAGCGGCATGCCCTGCTTCACCGTCCCGCCGGGGTCCTGACACCTGCCGGCTTCCGGCGGGGCGTGCGTTTCCGGCCCCGGGGAAGCCAGCACCTTCCCCAAGGGCGGCAGGCGAAGCACCGTCCTTCTCCCCGCCTCTTGCGCGGCGTTGCGGAAAACAGCACCTCTTTCCGCTTTCAACCGACCCCCCGGTCACCCCAGATTAGGCAAGACCATGGCTTCCCCCTCCCTCTGGCCCCGCAGACGCCGGACCCGTCCTTTGCCGAGCTGCTGGCGCAGCGGCCGCAGCTCACCGCCCATGCGCAGGACGGGCTGTGCCTGGAGGAGGTGCCGCTCGCCGCCATCGCGGCCAAGGTTGGCAGCCCGACCTGGGTCTATTCCGCCAATACCCTGCGCCGCCGTGCCCGCGCCCTGCGCGAGGCCCTGGCCGGGGCGGGGCTCGACGCCTCGATCCACTACGCCATGAAGGCCAATGACAACCTCGCCGTGCTGCGCCTGCTGGGCGCGGAGGGCCTGGGCACCGATGTGGTCAGCGGCGGGGAACTGCATATTTCCGAGGCCGCCGGCATCGGCGCCGGCCGCAGCGTCTTCTCCGGCGTCGGCAAGACCGGGGCCGAGATCCGCACCGCCCTCGCCGCCGGCATCTTCCAGATCAATGCCGAAAGCGCGGAGGAGGTGGAGATGCTTTCCGCCATCGCCGCATCGATGGGCCTCCTGGCCCCGGTGGCGATCCGCGTGAACCCGGACGTGGATGCCCGCACCCACGCCAAGATCACCACCGGCAAGGCCGAGAACAAGTTCGGCGTGGCGCTGGACGATGCCGCCGCCCTCTATGCCCGCATGGCCTCGCTGCCCGGCATCCGTCCGGTCGGCATCGCCGTGCATATCGGCTCGCAGATCACCGAGGGCATGTCCGCCTACCGCGCCGCCTATGCCAGGGTGGCCGAGCTCGTCACCGCGCTGCGCAACCGCGGCCTGCCGGTGGAGCGGGTGGATTGCGGCGGCGGCCTCGGCATCCCCTATCGCGACGAGACCGCGCCGCTGCCCGAGGCCCTGGCCGGCGCCATCGCCAGCACGCTGGGGCCCCTCGGCCTGCCGGTGATGATCGAGCCCGGCCGCTGGATCGCCGGCCCGGCCGGGGTGCTCCTCTCCCGCGTGGTGCTGGTCAAGCGCGGTGCCACCCGGCGCTTCGTGGTGCTGGATGCGGGGATGAACGACCTGATGCGCCCGGCCATGTACGAGGCCTGGCACGGCATCCTCCCCGTCGCCCCGCATGCCTTCCACGCCCCGCTCTCGCCCGCCGACGTGGTCGGCCCGGTCTGCGAGACCGGGGACACGTTCTCACGCGGCAGGGGCTTGCCCGAACTCGCCGCGGGCGATCTCGTGGCCTTCCTGGATGCCGGCGCCTACGGGGCCTCGATGTCCTCCACCTACAACGCGCGTCCCCTCGCCGCCGAGGTGCTGGTGGACGGGGCGCGCTGGGCCCTGGTGCGGGAACGCCAGAGCCTCGACGACCTGCTGGCCCACCAGCGTCTGCCGGAGTGGATGGGATGACGGATCTGCCAGAGGGCGTATCCCGGAAACTGACGCGCCAGCGGCGCCGTGCGCGGCTGGCCCTGCTCTGGGAATCCCTCTGGCCCCGGGCCTGGCCGGTGCTCGGCGTGCTCGGCCTCTTCCTGCTGGCCGCCTTGTCCGGCCTCTTCCTGATCCTGCCTCTCTGGGCGCATCTCCTGCTGCTGCTGGGCTTCGTGGCGGCCCTGGCCTGGGCCGCCCGGCGCGCCATCCGCGGCTTCGCCGCCCCGGCCCCGGCGGCGGCCGACCGCCGCATCGAATCCGCCTCCGGCCTGCGCCACCGCCCCCTCGCCACGCTGGGTGACCGTCCCGCCGGGGAGGACCCCGCCGCCCTCGCCCTGTGGCAGGCCCATCTCGCCCGGCAGGCGGAACGCCTCCACGACCTGCGCGTCGGCGCCCCCCGCCCCGGCCTGCCGGCGCGGGACCGGCGGGCCCTGCGCCTCGGCCTCGTGGTGGCCCTGGCGGCGGGCTTCGTGGCGGCGGGGGATGAGGCGGGCGAGCGCATCCGCCGCGCCTTCCTGCCCAGCCTGGGCCAGCCAGCCCCGGTCCCTGGCCTGAAGCTGGAGGCCTGGGTGACGCCGCCCGGCTATACCGGCGTGGCGCCGATCTTCCTGCAACCGGGCGGCCCTGGCTTCACCGCCCCCGCCGGCTCCGCGCTGCGCGTCGCCCTGTCCGGCGGCCAGGGCGGCACCCCGGAACTGCGCCTGGGCGGCAAGGACCGCAGCTTCGGGGCGCTGGACCGCGACAGCTACGGCATCGAGGTGCCGCTGGAGAATGGCGGCCGCCTCGCCATCCGCCGCGACGGCGCCGAACTGGCCGGCTGGGAGGTTTCCGTCCAGGCCGACGCCCCGCCCAGCATCGCCTTCGCCGAGCCACCCGGCCCGGCGCCGCGCAGCCACGCGCTGCGCCTGCCCTGGGCCGCCGAGGACGACTGGGGCGTGACCGCCGCGCGGGCCGAGATCCGCCTGGAGGCCCGCCCGGGCGCCGAGCCCCTGACGGTGCCGCTCACCCTGTCCGGCAGCAACCCGCGGCAGCAGCGCGGCACCGCCCAGCCCGACCTCAGCGCCCATCCCTGGGCGGGGCTGCCCGTGCAGATCCGGCTGGTGGCGCGCGATGGGGCCGGGCAGGAGGGCCACTCGGAAGAGGTGCCGGTCATCCTGCCGGAACGGCCTTTCAACCATCCCGTGGCGAAGCTGCTGATCCAGTTCCGCCGCATGCTCTCCCTCTCGCCGCAACTCCGTGGCCCGGTGGTGGCGGGGCTGGAGGGCGTGCTCTCCTCACCGGAGGCCTTCGACGACGACACCACCGTCTTCCTGGCGCTGAGCACCGCCCGCAGCCGCCTCATCCGGGACCGCCGCCCCGAGGCGGTGGACGAGACCCAGGCCATCCTCTGGGACACCGCCCTGGCGCTGGAGGAGGGGCGGACCGACCGCACCGCCCGCGCCCTCGCGGAAGCGCGCAAGGCCCTGGAGGAGGCGTTGCAGCAGCGCGACCCGAACCAGAGCGAGGCGGAACGCCGCGCCGGGATCGAGAAGCGCATCCAGGAACTGCGCGCGGCGATCGACCGGCACCTCCAGGCCCTGGCCGAGAAGCTGAGCCGCGAGAATGGCGAAGCGATGCCGCGCGAGGACGCCCGCCGCCTGGACAGCCGCGACCTGGACCGCCGCACCCAGCGCATGGAGGAGGCCGCGCGCCAGGGACGCGAGGAGGACGCACGGCGCGAGCTGGCGGAGATGGAGGAGATGCTCAAGGCCCTGGAGGAGGGCCGCGTCGCCCGCGCCGACCGGGAGCAGCAGCGCCAGCAGAACCGCCAGCGCGGCCAGGGCCAGATGAGCGTGATGCAGGACATGGTGCGGCGGCAGGCGGAGCTGCTGGACCGCGCCCACCGGCGGGAGCAGGACAGCGAGGCTGGGGAAGGCCAGGACCGCCCCCCCGGCCCGATGGGCCAACAGAACCCGGCGAACCGGCCGATGCCCTTCGGCATGCAGCAGCGCCCGGGAAGCCGCGACCCCTCTGCACGGAACCAGCCGGGCAGCCAGCAGGACCGGAACCAGGCCGGCCACGACGGGCAGCAGCCCACCGATGCCGAGGCGCAGCGCGACGGGCGCACCCAGCGCGCCCTGCGCCGCGCCCTGGGCGAGCTGATGCAGCAGTTCGGCGACCTGACCGGCGAGATCCCCGAACCGCTCGGCCGCGCCGACCAGGCGATGCGCGAAAGCGCCGAGGCCCTCCAGTCCGGCCGTGACTCCCAGGCGCAGCAGCAGCAGGCCCTGCGCGAGCTGACCGAAGGCGGCCGCCAGATGGCCCAGGCGATGCGGCGCCAGTTCGGCCAGGGGCAGCAGGGCGAGGGAGAAGGCGAGGGCGAGGAGGGCGACGGTCCCGGCATGGCTGGCAACCAGCCCGGCAACGGCCAGGACGGCGGCCTGGGCCAGGATCAGGCGAGCGGCCAGGGCCGTGGCCGCGACCCGCTCGGCCGCTCCACGCGCGAGAATGCGGGCTCAGCCAATGACGGCAACGACACCCGCGTGCCCGATCAGGCCGAGATGCTGCGCACCCGCCGTATCCAGGAGGAGTTGCGCCGCCGGGTCGGGGAGCGCGAGCGCCCGGCCCAGGAACTGGACTACTACGACCGCCTCCTGCGCCAGTTCTGAGAGCCCTTCGCCGTGGCGCCTCGTGGCTGGCCCCCGGAACCCCCACTCCGCCCATGACCATGATGGGGGACCGAAGCCGGTCCCCGGACCCCGGGCTATCGTGGGCGCTGATGGGTGCCGTCAGCCTGACGCCTGATCCCTGGGAACTGGCGGAAACGCGGGGCTCCCGAAAAGAAGAAAAGCACCTTGTCCGCGCTGGCGGCACCCGCGGTCGCCGGAGAGCCATGCTCTCCGGCGTGCCCCGGCTGACAGCAGGCGCCAACGAATGGGGTCCAGGGCGCGCAGCGTCCTGGCGGATAAGGGGGGCGGGGGAAAAGGCGGAGCCTTGTCCCCCGGGACAGAGCAACGCCCGACGTGAAGCGCGGCCTCAGGCCGCGAGCCATTCCGCGAAGCCGGCGGCCACGGCTTCCGGGGCTTCCAGCGACGGCAGGTGGCCCACGCCGGGCAGGAGGATCGACCGTGCGCCCGGCACCGCCCCGGCGATCTCCCACATCCGGTCGGGCGGGCAGAGCCGGTCTTCCTCGCCGCTGATCAGCAGCACCGGCACCTGGATCGTGGCCAGGCGCGGCCGGCTGTCGGCACGGTGGATCAGCACCGAGGTCTGTTCCCGCAGCACCGCCGGGCCGAGCGTGTTGGCCATGTCGCAGAGCAGGTCGAAGAGCGCCGAATCCTCTCGCCGCGAGGCGGGCACCGCATCGGGCCAGAACTCGCGCGCCACCATGGTGCGGGCGCCCTCGCGCTCCATCGCCTCCAGCAGGCGGAAGCGAGCCGGTGCCTTCTCCGGCGCGTCCGGCCGCGCATCCCCGGCCAGCAGGGCGAGGCGCGTGATCCGATCCGGCGCCTGCGCCACCATCTCCAGCGCCACCATGGCCCCCAGCGCCGCCCCCGCCAGGGCGAAGCGCGGCGGCGCGTCGCGCAGCAGCCGCGCCGCGAGGTCGGGCGCGCTGCGCGCCCCGCGCAGCGCCGCCACATGCGCGCCGGCATAGAGGTTGCGATCCGGAACCAGGACCCGCAACCGCTCCTGCACCGGTCCCCAGAGCCGCGCGTCGCACATCAGTCCGGGAAGCAGCAGGAGCGGTTCGGCCATGGGGGTCAAACGCTCCGCGCCGCCGCCAGGTTGGCCCGCGCCGCGCCGGCGAGGAAACCGACATCGTAGCCGGGGTTCACGAGCTGGAAGCCCTCCTTCGCCCGCCGCGCCGCCGCTGGCCCGTCGGAACAGAAGATGCCGGCGATCTTCCCGGCGGCGCGGCTGCGGGCCAGCACATGCGCGATGGCAGTGGCGGCGCGCGTCCCGGCCTCGGGCTCCGAGGAGGGGCGCTCGCCCATCTCGATACACAGGTCGTTCGGCCCGATGAAGATGCCGTCGATCTCCGGCAGGGCGAGGATCGCGTCGATCTCCGCCACGCCGCTCCGGGTCTCGATCATGGCCAGGGCCAGGACCTCGTCATTCGCATGCTCGAAATAATCCGGTCCGCCATAGAGCACGCCGCGCGCCGGGCCGAAGGAGCGTCCGCCGCGCGGGCCGTAACGGCAGGCCTCCGAGAAGCGCCGCGCCTCCTCCGCCGAGTTCACCAGCGGGCAGATGACGCCATAGGCTCCGGCATCGAGCACCTGCATCACCAGCCCCGGGTCGTTCGAGCGCACCCGCACCAGCGGCTGCGTCGGCGTGGCGGAGATCGCCTGGAGCATCGCCGCCGCCGTCTCGAAGCCGATCAGCCCGTGCTGCATGTCCACGGTGAGGCAGTCATAGCCCACATGTCCCAGCAGCTCGGCCGCATAGGGGGCGGGAAGGCCGCACCAGCCGTTCATCGCCACCCCGCCCTTGCGGGCGATCTCGCGGACGCGGTTCGGGCGCATCAGCGGCCCTCCCGCCCGGCGGTCCTCGCCAGAGCGTGCCGAAGGGGGTGCCAAAGGGGGTGCCCGGGAACGGATGCGATGGGGATCGATGCTGACATGGGCGTTCCTTTCCGGCCGCCCGGCCCGGGATGGGGCCGGGGGCATGGAAGGCTCTCCCCGTAACGTCCGGGCACAGTCAGCCCGGACGCGGCGCGGGCCTTCCTTGTTCCAGCGAGGCTAGCGCAGGACAGGGCCGCGAAGAAGCCCGCCGCCCGTTCATATCGGGGTGGCGGAACGCGGGGCGGGAGGATGAGGC
This sequence comes from Roseomonas gilardii subsp. gilardii, assembly GCF_023078375.1. Classification (NCBI taxonomy): domain Bacteria; kingdom Pseudomonadati; phylum Pseudomonadota; class Alphaproteobacteria; order Acetobacterales; family Roseomonadaceae; genus Roseomonas; species Roseomonas gilardii. Next base: position 1,142,241 of record NZ_CP095554.1, read on the forward strand.
GCCTCCCCCCGCACCCGGCCCCCTACTTCGCCAGGCTCAGGTTCATCGCCCGCGTCTCCTCGTCGGCGCGCGGCGTATAGGCATAGCCCTTGCGCATCGCCCAGACGCTCTTCTGGATATGCAGCGGGATGATCGCGACATCCTCCATCGCCATCTTCATCGCCCGCTGCATCAGCCCTTCGCGCGCCTTGTCGTCCAGCGTGCCGAGCGCCTGCTGCACCAGCTTGTCGAATTCCGGGTTGGAATAGCGCCCGTAATTCGACAGCCCGCGCCCCAGCGCCGGATCGCGCGTGCCCAGCACCGCCTTCAGCGAGGAGGAGGGCTCGCCCGTGGAATTGCTCCATCCCAGCAGATAGGCCGAGGCATCGAAGCGGTTCAGCCGCCCGATCACCGTCGCCAGCGGCTGCGCCTCCACCCGCGTCTTCACCCCGACGCGCGTCCACATCTGCGCCACCGTCTGCTGGATCTGCGCGTCGTTGACATAGCGGTCGTTCGGCCCGCGCAGGATGATGCTGAAGCCGTTGGGATAGCCCGCCTGGGTCAGCAGCTCCTTCGCCCGGTCCGGCGCGAAGGCGGGGACGGGGATGGAGGGATCGTAGCCGAAGACGCCCGGCGGCATGAACTGGCCGGTGGCCAGCGCCGCCCCTTCCATGACGCGCGACACGATGGCCGGCCGGTTGATGGCGATGCTCAGCGCCTCCCGCACCCGGTGGTCGCGCAGCGGGTTCTTGTCCAGCTTCTCGCCATTCGGGCCGGTGATGTCGGGCGAGCCGTCCTGCCGCTCCACATCCAGCCCGAGGAAGATCAGCCGCGTGCTGGCGGCCTCGGCGATGGTGAGCCGCTCGTCCTTGCGCAGCCGCGCCGCATCGGCGGTGGGCACCGCGTCGATCAGCGCGACGTCGCCCGACAGCAGCGCCGCCACGCGCGCGCCGTCATTGGTGATGATGCGGTAATCCACCGTCTCCCAGGCCGGCTTGCTGCCGTAGTAGCCGTCGTTGCGCGCCAGCTTCACCCGGTTGTTCGGGTCATAGGAGACGAACTTGTACGGCCCGGTGCCGATCGCCGCCTTGCCGCTGTTGAAATCCGCCGTGCTGGAATTCGCCGCGACGGAGCGCGAGACGATGAAGATGTTCGCGAGATTCGCCGGCAGCAGGGGCGAGGGCTCCTTCGTCTTCAGCCGGATGGTCTGCGGGTCCACCACCTGCACATCGGTGATGTCGCGCGTATAGACGGAGAAGGAGCTGGGGCTCTGCACCGTCGGCACGCGTTCCAGCGAATAGGCCACGTCCTCGGCGGTGAAATCGGCGCCGTTGTGGAACTTCACCCCCGGCCGCAGCCTGAACTCCCAGGTGGTGTCGTCCACCAGCTTCCAGGATTCCGCGAGGTCCGGCACCAGCCGCGAATTCTCGTCGCGCTGCACCAGCCGGTTGAAGATGTGCGACGACAGCATGATGCTGGGCGTCAGCGTGTAGTAATGCGGGTCGATGCTGGCCGGCGGCGCGCTGACCGCGAGCGACAGCGGCTCGGCCCGGGCGGCGGGCGCCGCGAGCGTGCCGCAGAGCGGCAGGAACAGCGAGGCGAGCAGCGCCGCGCGGCGGGAAACTGTCTTGATCATCGGCCGTGTTCTTTCTGGTTTCGGTGCCGCCCGGCCCGCGCGGGGGCCGGACGACGGCTCCGGCAGCCCCGGCGGCATGGCGCGGCACGCCCCACCCGCCGGGAAAACGGGCCCGGCCGCCAGGGTGCCGCCGGGCCATGGAAGGCATCGCGCGGGCCGTCAGGCCGCCTTCGCCTCCTCGCTTGCCCAGCCCAGCTCATGCCGCACCAGGCTCGCCCAGTAGGCCGCCCCCAGGGCCAGCGCCTCGTCGTTGAAGTCGTAATGCGGCGTGTGGACGTTGTGGAAGCTGCCATCCGCGTTCACGCCATTGCCGATGCGGATGAAGGCTCCCGGCTTCTCGCGCAGCATGAAGGCGAAGTCCTCGCCCCCCGTGCTCATCGGGATCTCCCCGACCTTCGCGGCGCCCACCACCGCCCCGGCGGCGGCACGCGCCACCTCGGTCTTCTCCGTGTCGTTCACGGTGGGGATGCAGAGTGGCTGATAGTCCAGCTCCGCCGTCACGCCATAGGTTGCGGCCAGCCCCTCGGCCAGCTCGCGCAGGCGGCGGCGGATGGTCTCCTGCGTCTTCGGCTCGAAGTACCGCGCCGTGCCGCGCACCAGCACCCTGGACGGCATCACGTTCGGCGATTCCGCCGTGCCGCAATGCACATGCCCCACGCTCACCGCGGCGGGTTCCGTCGGCGCCAGCGCCCGCGCCGCGATGGTGTGCACGCCGAGCAGGAAATGCCCCAGCACCACCGTCGCATCCGTCGCCAGATGCGGCGCCGCGCCGCCATGCCCGCCCGTGCCGGTAAAGGTCACGCCCCAGAAATCCGCCCCCGCCAGGTTCGGCCCCGGGCGGATCGCGAACTGTCCGACCGGGATACCGGGGCTGTTGTGCATGCCATAGACGGCGTCGCAGGGGAAACGCTCGAACAGCCCGTCGCGGATCATGGCCGGCGCCCCCGTGCCGGCCTCCTCGGCAGGCTGGAAGATCAGGTGCACCGTCCCCGCGAAGTCGCGGTTCCCGCTCAGGTACTTCGCCGCGCCCAGCAGCATGGTGGTGTGCCCGTCATGGCCGCAGGCATGCATCTTCCCCGGCACGGTGGAGGCATGCGGCAGCCCGGTCTGCTCCTCCATGAACAGCGCATCCATGTCGGCGCGCAGCCCGATCGCCCTCTGCCCCGGACGGGTGCCGCGCAGCGTGCCCACGACGCCGGTGCCGCCCACGCCCTCCGTGACCTCGTCGATCCCCCATTCCCGCAGCTTCTCCGCCACCAGCGCGGCGGTGCGATGCTCCTCGAAACGGGTCTCGGGATGGGCATGGATGTCGCGGCGGATGGCGATCAGTTCATCCTCGAAGCGCTTGATCGCATCCAGGGGCGTTTCGGTCACGTCGTGTCCTCGTTGCGCGGACGCCGGCGCGGCAGCGCCGGGCGTCACGGGATTGTCTTGGAACGGCGCGGACCGTGACTCCACCGGCGCACCGGGTCAATCGAGGCCGGAGCATTTCCGGCTCATCCCGACGCCAACGCGAACGCCCCTGCCCGCCGGCGGGGCAGGTTCACCTGTCCGGACGGATGCCGGCCGGGCCTTCCGGCTCACCCCCCGGCGGGCCGCAGTGTCACCGTCCAGTGGAAGCGCCGCGCCCGCCCCGGCTCCAGCAGGATCACGCCGGGCTTGCCGGCGAGCTCCCCCTCCCAGCCGAGCGGGGTGGAATGGCCGGCCCAGGGCTCCAGGCAGAGGAACTCCGCCCCCGGCTTGGACCAGAGGCCGAAATCCTCGTAGCCCTCCCAGACCATCTCCAGCATCGCGCCGCCCGGGCCGTCATAGCGCAGCGCATGGGCGGGCAGCCGCGTCATCACCAGCGCGTCCTTGCGGAACAGCTCGTCTTCCAGCCGCAGCCGGCCCTGGCGCAGCGGCAGGGTCTCCGACCGGTCGAGCAGCCCGTTGGACAGCCGCCGCACCGGCAGGCTGTCGCGCAGCGTACCGGGCGGGGCCGCCGCGTCGGGCAGGAAGGTCACGCCATGCTCCTCCCGCGCCCCGCCGCGCGGCAGCGGCCAGGCGAAGGCCGGATGCGCGCCGACCGAGAAGGGCAGGGGCGCCTCGCCCGTATTGGCCACCGTCACCGTGCAGGCCAGCGCGGATTCGGCCACGGCGAAGGCGACATCCAGGGTGAAGGGAAAGGGATAGGCCGCGCGCGTTTCCGCATCGTCCGTCAGGCGCAGGGCGCAGGCCGTGTCGGTCAGGGCGAGCCATGTGAAGCGGCGGTCCCGGGCGAAGCCATGTTGCGTCATCCGATGGGCTTCGCCCGCATGGAGCAGCGTGTCGCCCGGCAGCCGGCCGACGATCGGGAACAGCACCGGCGCATGGCGCGGCCAGGCCGGGCCCGCCTGCCAGAGCCATTCCGCGCCGGAGGCATCGCGCAGGGACTGGAGTTCGGCACCATGAACCGAGATCGCCGCCCGCAGCGCTCCGCTGCCGATCTCGTGCCGCTCCAGCCTGTCCCGTTCCATCGCTTCGCCACTCCTCCGGTCCGGCTGAAAAGCCGTCCCCTCCTGCCGCGCGCCATCCCGATCCAGGAGCGCCCCATGACATTGCGGCCGGTTCGTCCTGGAAGGAGACCGGCCGGGTCCTTGTTATGCCGTGGCGCAATCCATCCGGCGCCCCCACCCGCCATCACATCTGCGTCCCACGCGCCCCGCCCGTCGTCCTGGGTGGGGTATCCGGCGGGGAATGGATCTTGCCGATGGCTCCGGAGCGGCGCAGATGGGCGCCACCGTGCTGCATCTCATCAAGCTTTCCGTCGGCCCCAAGGACGTGGCCGAGCTGCGCCAGATCCAGGCCCGCCGCCTCGCCGAGCAGCCGCCGCTGCGCCACTGGACCCGGATGATCCCGCGCCGGGGTGGGGAACTCCTGGACGGCGGCTCCATCTACTGGGTCGTGGCCGGCTTCGTGCGCGTCCGGCAGAGGCTGATCGGGCTGGAGGATGGACAGACCGCCGATGGCCGCGCCCAGGTCGGCCTCGTGCTCGACCCGGAACTGGTGCCGGTGGAAATGCGCCCGCAGAAGCCCTTCCAGGGCTGGCGCTACCTCCAGCCGGACGCCGCCCCGCCTGACCTGCCCGCGGATGGCCCGGTGGCGGAAGGGCTCGACTCCCTGCCACCCCGCCTGCGCCGCGAACTGCGGGAACTCGGGCTGATCTGAGGCAACTCTGCCGTTGCGCTGCGTGGCCGGCCCCGGGGGAGAGGCTCTGCCTCTCCGCCCGGACCCCCACTCCGCCCATGCCCATGATGGGGGACCGAAGCCGGTCCCCGGACCCCGGGCTTTCGTGGGCGTTGGTGGTGGCCGTCAGTCTGTCGATTGATCCCTGAGCGCAGGTGGATCGGCGGGGCTCCCGAAAAGAAGAAAAACATCCTGTCCGCGCTGGTGACACCGGCAGTCGCCGGAGAGCGATGCTCTCCGGCGTGATCGGGCTGCAGTCAGCACCAACGAATGGGAGGTCCAGGAACCTCAGGTTCCTGGCGGATCAGGGGGGCCGGGGGAAAGGCGGAGCCTTGTCCCCCGGGACAGAGCAACGCCCGACGTGAGGCCCGCCCCGCAAATCAGTCCGGCAGCACCGCCAGCAACTCCCGACCCTCGATCAGCCGCAGCCGGTCCTCCAGCACGTCTTCCCGTGCCAGGCCCAGGGCGACCAGACCGGCGCCGCGCTCCTCCGCCTCGCTGTCCAGCAGGATCTCCAGCACGCCGTCTTCCCCTGGCTCCTCCGGGGCGGGCAGGAGCAGCATGGCCTTCGCCTCCTCCCCCGGCGACAGGTCCAGCGTCGTGGCCACCTCCTCGCCGCCCCCGCGCCAGGCGCTGATCCGCAACCGGCAGGGCTCCGCCGGTGCCCGGACCTCCAGCAGCAGCCGCAGCGCCCCGCCATGCACCCCCTCTGGCACCCGGCAGCGCAGCCGCGCCAAACCCGGCAGGCTGGGCCGCGCCCCCGCCTCCGCGGGCAGCCAGCCCGGGCCGTTGGGCAGCACCTGCGCCAGCGCCTGTTCCAGCCTGGGCCGGCGGCTGGGCGGCGGCGCCAGCCGGACCCGCAGGCCCGGCGGCAGCCGGGGCGGCACAGCCGGCTGCGCGGCCCCGGCCAGGGCACGTGCCCGCGCCAGCATCTCCCGCGCCACCTCGCCCCAGGGCCGGCAGCCGCCACCCGGCGCGATCCGGGCCGCCGCCAGCTCCGGTCCGGCGATCAGCGCCAGCGCCTTCTCCACAAGGTCGGGCTCGGAATTCGGCGTGAAGAAGGTCGCGCCCGCCGCGCCGCTTTCCAGCAGCGCGGAGTGCCCCGGGACCAGCACCGGCCGCCCCAGCGCCAGCGCCTCGCTGACCGGCAGGCCCCAGCCCTCGCCATGGCTGGCACTGACCGCGAAGCGGCAATGCCGCGTCAGCGCGTACAGGGTGGCATCGTCCACCTCGGGCAGGATCACCACCCGGGCCGCCAGCTCCGGCGAGGCTTCGAGCAGCGCCATGGCCCCTTCCGAGCGCCAGCCCGGCCGGCCGACGCAGACCAGCAGGGGACAGGCACCCCCCAGCCGGCGCGCGAGTGTCAGCCAGGCCTGGAAGAGCAGCAGGTGGTTCTTCCGCCCCTCGATCGTGCCGGTGCAAAGGGCATAGGGCCGGGATTCGAGCTCCGGCGGCAGGCTGGCCTCGCGCGGCGGCGGGGGAGGGGCGCCGTTGAGCGGCACCACCGCCAGCGGCGGCCATTCCTGCCCCGGCAGGTACCGCGCGGCGAAGCGGCGCAGATCCGCCGCCGTCGCCTCGGAATTGCACAGGATGCCGTCGGCCAGCAGCGGCAGGGCCGAGAACCAGGCGGCATAGTCCGACACGGTGCGGGCCTCGCACCATTCCGGCAGGGCCAGGGGGATCGTGTCGTGCAGCAGCGGCACGTAGCGCGCCCCGGCCTCCCGCGCCGCCGCCAGCCGCGCCGCCTGTTCCGGCATGGCCCAGGCCGTGCCCGGACAGAGCAGCAGCGCGCCCGGCGCCAGGGCCAGGTCCGGCGCTGCCGCCAGCCAGTCATGGAGGATGCCGCTCGCCTCCTGCCAGGCGGCCTCGCGCGGATCGGCGCCCCCCTGGATCGCGAGGCGCCGCAGCCGCAGCAGCAGCGGCGCCGGCAGTTCGCGCCAGCCGCCCACCCCATTCCCGGCCGGGAGCATGGCGCAGGCCAGCACCGCGCCATCGTTCATTCCCCCGCCGGCGCAAAGGCTGGCGGCGATCTCGTACTGCACCCGCTGGATGCCGGAGGGGGCCCGCCGGCCACCCAGGACCCAGGAGACGAGGTCGGACAGATCCAGCCCCACGCCTGTCAGTCGGCGGGGCGGGGGCGGCCACGCCGGGCCAGCGCCAGCCATTCCCGCCAGGGGTCCTCGCCCTCCGGGTCCAGCGCCAGCGCCCTTCCATAGGCATCCAGCGCCTCCGGCAGCCGGTGCAGCAGCTTCAGCGCATGGCCCGATTGCAGGTGGATGTCGGGATCGGCCGCGTCCAGACTCCGCGCCCGCTCATAGAGCGCCAGCGCGGCCTCCGGGTCCCCGGCCTCCTTCACCATATGCCCCTGTTGCACGATGGCGGCGCGGTCATCCGGCCGCAGGCGCAGATAGTCGCCATAGAGCGTGGCGGCCGCCCGCCATTCGCGGGCATCGCGGGCGCGGTCGGCGTCTTCGAGCAGGGTTGCGGCCTGTGACATGCCAATGCCGCACCACGATGTTAATACTTCGTCAAGACATCCTTTGGTTGCGGCTGCGAAAAATCGCCCGCCACGCCACCTCCCCCAGGCTCTTCCCAGCGTCTAGCCTGTGTCCATGGCGCGCATCTACATCGACGGGTACAACCTTGGACTGGAGCATGGGACCGGCGTGGCCACCTATGCCCGCAACCTTTCCTTCCGCCTCGGCGCCATGGGGGCCGAAGTCGGTGTGCTCTACGGCACCCGGGCCAGCCCGGCGAAGGACCCGCTGATCCGCGAGATCGCCTTCTTCGACAACCGCGTCGGCAAGCCCAAGCCGATGAACCGCCTGCTGCGCACCGCGCGCCGCCTGCTCCTGCCGATGATCGGCCACAAGGCCCAGCCCGTGCCCATCACCGGCCGGGTGATCACCCGGCCCTTCGAGGCCCGGCTGCCGCATTTCGATCATCTCTGGAACGTGGAGGAACTCTTCAGCCTCTCCGCCAACCACTTCAAGATGCACAAGGATCGGCTCAAGGTCCGCCTACCCCGGCAGCCCGACGTGATGCACTGGACCTATCCGGTTCCGGTCCATGTGCGCGGCACCCGCAACATCTACACGCTGCACGACCTGGTGCCGTTGCGCCTGCCCTACACCACCCTCGACCACAAGCGCCGCTACCTGCGCCTGAACCGCCTCCTGGTGCAGCAGGCCGACCATATCGTCACGGTCAGCGAAGCCTCCCGCCGCGACATCATCGACCTGCTCGGCTGCCCGCCGGAGAAGGTGACCAACACCTACCAGTCGGTGGAACTGCCGCGTGCCCTGGCGCAGAAGCCGGAAGGCGAGGCGCGCGACGAGCTGATGGGCTCCTTCGGCCTGGACTGGAAGGAATACTTCCTCTTCTTCGGCGCCATCGAGCCCAAGAAGAATGTCGGCCGGCTGATCGAGGCCTACCTCGCATCCGGCGTCGAACGCCCCCTGGTCATCGTCGGCAAGCAGGCCTGGAAGAGCCAGGAGGAGCTGCGGATGCTCTACGAGGACCATCAGCGCTGGCTCCTGCCCGGCCAGCAGGAGCCCGTCACCAGCAGCCAGCGCCGGCTGCGCGACCGCATCATGCTGGTGGACTACGCCCCCTTCCGCCTCCTCGTCAGCCTGATCCGCGGCGCCCGCGGCGTGCTCTTCCCCTCGCTCTACGAGGGCTTCGGCCTGCCGGCGCTGGAGGCGATGAGCCTCGGCACGCCCGTCCTCACCTCCAACACCGCCTCCCTGCCGGAGGTGGTGGGCGACGCGGCGGTGACGGTCGATCCCTACGACATCCGCGCCCTCACCGAAGGCATCCGCGCCCTGGACACGCATGAATCCCTGCGCGGCCATCTCGCGGAAGTGGGGCCGCGCCGGGCTGCGCTCTTCTCCGCCACGGCCTATGAGAAGCGGCTGGCCGAGGTCTATGCCCGGGTGGGTATTCCCATGGAGGCCGGCACCGGCTGACCGCAGGGGCCGGCCACCGCAGGGGATGGAGTCACGGAACCCGCATGAACCAATCCGAGTATCCCGCTTCCTCCCGCCCCGCCCCAGCCCCGGCTTCGGCCCTGGCCTCAGCCCCCGCCGCCGATCTGCATCCCGATGGCCTGCCCATGCCCCGCCGCCTCTGGTCGGTCGTGGCCATCGCGCTGGCCATCACCATGGCCGTGCTGGACGGTGCCATCGCCAATGTCGCCCTGCCCACCCTGTCGGAGGAGCTCGGCGTCGCCCCCTCCGCCTCGATCTGGGTGGTCAACGCCTATCAGCTCGTCATCACCATCTCGCTGCTGCCGCTCGCCTCGCTGGGCGAGATCCTGGGCTACCGCCGCATCTATCTTTGCGGCCTCGCCGTCTTCACCGCCGCCTCCGCCGCCTGCGCCCTGTCCGACACGCTGACGACGCTGACGCTGTGGCGGGTCGTGCAGGGGCTCGGCGCCTCCGGCGTCATGGCCGTCAACGCCGCGCTGATCCGCTTCACCTATCCGCACAGCCAGCTTGGCCGCGGCATCGGCATCAACGCCCTGGTGGTCGCCGTCTCCTCCGCCATCGGCCCCACCGTCGCCAGCGCCATCCTGGCCGTCGCCAACTGGCCCTGGCTCTTCGCCGTCAACGTACCCATCGGCATCGTGGCGCTGGCCATCGGCTGGCGCAGCCTGCCGCACTCGCCCCTCTCGAAGCGCCGCTTCGACACGGCCAGCGCCCTGCTCTGCGCCATCACCTTCGGCCTGTTCATCATGGCCCTCGACGGCGTCGCCCATGGCGACGGGCTGGGCCTCTCCGGCCTCTTCCTCCTCGCCGCCATCGGCGCCGGGGTCGGGCTGGTGCTGCGCCAGCTTAGCATGACGGCGCCGCTGCTGCCGGTGGACCTGATGCGCATCCCCCTCTTCGCCCTCTCGGTCGGAACCTCCGTCTGCTCCTTCCTGGCGCAGATGCTGGCCTTCGCCAGCCTGCCCTTCCTGCTGCAGACACAGCTCGGCTTCACCGCTGTGCAGACCGGGCTGATGATGACGCCCTGGCCCCTCGCCACCGCCGTCCTGGCCCCCATCGCCGGCCGGCTGGCGGACCGGCACAATCCCGGCCTGCTCGGTGCCCTGGGCCTCGCCGCCTTCGCCGCGGGCCTCGCCGCCCTGGCGCTGCTGCCGGCCGACCCCTCCGCCGCCGACATCGCCTGGCGCATGGCCCTGGCCGGGGCGGGCTTCGGCCTGTTCCAGTCGCCCAACAACCGCGCCATGATCGGCTCCGCGCCGCGCGAGCGGGCCGGCGGCGCGGGCGGCATGCTCTCCACCGCGCGCCTGCTCGGCCAGACCATCGGCGCCGCCTGCGTGGCCCTGGTCCTGGCCCGCTTCGGCGACCACGGGCCGGTCGTCGCCCTGGGCCTCGGCGCCACCGCCGCCATCCTGGCCGCCATCGTCAGCAGCCTCCGCATGCTGCCCGGCACCGTCCGGCGCGGCTGACGAGGTGCCGGCGGCCGTCGCTCTGTCCCGGGGGAAAGGCGCTGCCTTTCCCCCGGACCCCCTATCCGCCAGGAACCTGAGGTTCCTGGACCTCCCATTCGTTGGTGCTCGCTGACGCAGGATCACGCCGGAGAGCCATGCTCTCCGGCGACTGTGGGTGCCATCAGCGCGGACACGGTGTCCTTTTTCTTTTCGGGAGCCCCGCTGACCCACCTGCTCTCAGGGATCAGGTGTCAGGGTGACGCCCACTACCAGCGCCCACGAAAGCCCGGGGTCCGGGGACCGGCTCCGGTCCCCGGCGGAGGGGGCCGGGGGAGGCGGCGCCTCCCCCGGGGTGGCCACCAGGAGCCACGCCCGGGAAGCGCGGCCCGGGCGCTAGGCCCTGATCTCCTGCACGGACTCGAAGCCCTCGAACTGCGGCGGGCCGAGATAGAGGGAGCGCGTGTTGGTCTGTCCGGCATCGCGATGCGCGGCACGGAACTGTTCCGAGCGGGTCCAGTTCTCGAAATCCTCCCGCGAGCGCCAGATCGTGTGCGAGGCGTAGAGGACATGCTCCTCCGTCGCCGGGCCGCGCAGCAGGTGAAACTCCACGAAGCCCGGCACCTCGCGCAGGCGGGAATCGCGGGACTTCCACACCTCCTCGAAAGCGGCCTCCGAGCCGGGCGCGACCTTGAAGCGGTTCATGGCGACGAACATGGGCGGCATCCTCTGGGCTTGCCCCGCCCTCCCGGCGGGAAGGCGGCTGGGCGGCGCGCAGGTTGCCCCGCCTGCCCCGGAAGCACAAACGCGGCGGTACGAGGGGGTATCCACAAAAGCGAAGGGCGCCGGCGGGGAGGAATTCCCGCCGGCGCCCCCTCTGTCGCCCCCATCGATGGGGGCTCCGCCTTACTCCACCCGCTCGCCATGAAGCACGATGTCGAGGCCCTCGCGCTCCTCCTCGGTGGTCACGCGCAGCCCGATCACCACGTCGATGATCTTGAGCAGGATCCAGGTCACGACCCCGGTGTAGATGAAGGTCGAGAGCACCGCGTAGAGCTGGATCATGAACTGCGCCATCGAGCCCGCGGTGCCGTCCGGCGCCGCCGGGGTGGCGGAGAGCGGGCCATAGGCGAAGAAGCCCGTCAGCAGCGCGCCGACGATGCCGCAGAGCCCGTGCACGCCGAAGGCATCGAGGCTGTCGTCATAGCCGCACCAGTGCTTGAGCGCGGTCGCGCCCCAGAAGCCGGTCAGCCCCGCGACCACGCCGATCACCAGCGCCGGCACCGGCAGCACGAAGCCCGCCGCCGGGGTGATGGCGACCAGCCCGGCCACCGCGCCGGAAATGGCGCCGAGCACGGAAGGCTTGCCCTTCACCGCCCATTCCACGAACAGCCAGGACAGCGTCGCGGCCGCCGCGGCGACCTGCGTCACCAGCATGGCCATGCCCGCGCGCCCGCCCGCGGCACCCGCCGAGCCCGCGTTGAAGCCGAACCAGCCCACCCAGAGCAGCGAGGCGCCGATCACCGCCAGGCCCAGGTTGAAGGGCGACATGTTATCGTGGCCGAGGCCCACGCGCTTGCCCAGCACCACGGCGCAGACGAGGCCCGCCACGCCCGCGTTGATGTGCACCACCGTGCCGCCCGCGAAGTCCAGCGCGCCGAGCGCGAAGATCCAGCCATTCGGGTGCCAGACCCAGTGCGCGATCGGGCAATAGACCACCAGCAGCCACAGGATGGTGAAGACCACCATCGCCGAGAACTTCATGCGGTCCGCATAGGCGCCGCTGATCAGCGCGGGCGTGATGATCGCGAAGGTCATCTGGAAGGTCAGGAAGACCGTCTCGGGAATGGTGAAGGCCACCGCCCCGTCGCCCGAGCCCAGGGTGAAGGGCGCGTTCCAGTTCTCCGCCACGCCGTTCAGCAGCAGCTTGGACAGGTCGCCCACATAGGCGTTGCCCTCACCGAAGGCGATCGAATACCCCACCACCATCCACACGATCGTGGCGAGCGCCGCGATCGAGAAGGACTGCATCATGGTGGCCAGCACGTTCTTCTTGCGCACCATGCCGGCATAGAACAGTGCCAGGCCCGGGATGGTCATCATCAGCACGAGCGCCGTGCTGGTGAGCATCCAGGCCGTGTCGCCGGTATCGGGCGTGGACGGCGCCGCCGGCACCGCCTCGGGCGCGGCCGGCGTGGTCTGTGCCAGCACGGGCAGCGCCAGCATCAGCACAGGCAGGGCCGCCAAGGCGCAGCCCGCCGCGCGGCGGGCCCGCGTCTTCATCAACTCGCTCATCATTCCCCCTCAGAGCGCGGCGTCGTCGGTCTCGCCGGTGCGAATCCGCATGACCCGTTCCACATCCAACACGAAAATCTTTCCGTCACCGATCTTGCCCGTGCGGGCCGTGGTGGCGATGGCCTCCACCACCGCGTCCACCATGTCGGTGGCGACGGCGACCTCGATCTTGAGCTTCGGCAGGAAGCTCACATGGTACTCGGCACCCCGGTAGATCTCGGTCTGGCCCTTCTGCCGGCCAAAACCCTTCACTTCCGTCACCGTCAGCCCCTGGATGCCCAGGGGCGTGAGCGCCTCCCGCACCTCATCCAGCTTGAAGGGCTTGATGATCGCCATGACCAGCTTCATTCGGCCGGAGCCCCCTTCGATCCTTCTCGGCACACGAGATGCGAAGCGCGTGCCACGCCGGGGAATGGGCAGTCTGCACGCATTCCGTGCGGCTGATGCTCCGGAAGGGCAGGAAAGCCCCGCCACCCCCTGCCCAAAACCTGTGCAATGCGGCAGGATGGCAGGCATGACGGAACGGATCGAGGTCGAGGTCTGCGTGATGGGCGCGGGCCCGGTGGGGGCGACCCTGGCCGCCACCCTGGCGGCGGCGGGGCTGGAGGTCGCGGTGGTGGACACCGCCCCCCTGCCGCCGATGGAGCGGCCCGAATTCGATGGCCGTGCCTATGCCATCGCCGCCTCCTCCCGCAACCTGCTGGAGGCCGCGGGCATCTGGGCGCGCCTGCCCGACGAGCCCTGTCCGATCACCCGCATCCGCGTGGCCGACGGCCGCCCGGGCGAGCCCGCCTCGCCGCTCGACCTGCATTTCGACGCCGCCGAGCTGGGCGAACCCGCCTTCGGCTGGATGGTGGAGGCCCGCTCCCTCCGCGTCGCCCTGAACGCCGCCCTGCCGCACCTGCCGCGCCTGCATGTCTTCGCCCCGGCCCGGCCGCGCGTCACCCGCACCGCGGAGGCCGCCCTGGTCACCCTGGCCGATGGCACGGAGATCGCCGCCCGCCTCGTGGTCGGCGCCGAGGGCCGCCGCAGCCCGCTGCGCCGCGCCGCCGGCATCGGCACCGCCGGGCTCGACTACCGCCAGACCGGGATGGTCTTCGCCATCGCGCATGAGCGCCCGCACGACCATCTCGCGCTGGAACAGTTCCTGCCCAACGGCCCCTTCGCCCAGCTCCCGCTCGCCGGCACGCCGGAGCACCCCCACGCCTCCGCCATCGTCTGGTCCGATCGCGCGCCCCTGGCCGCGCGCTTCATGGCGATGGACGACGCGGCCCTGTCACGCGAGATCCTTCGCCGCCTGGGCAGCCATCTCGGCGCGGTGCGCGTCATCGGCCGCCGCTGGTCCTATCCCCTGACCGCCATGCAGGCTGCCCGTTTCGTGGACACGCGCCTCGCTCTGGTGGGCGATGCCGCCCATGGCATCCATCCGATCGCCGGGCAGGGGCTCAACCTCGGCTTCCGCGACGTCGCCGCCCTGGCCGAATGCGCGATCGAGGCCTGCCGCGCGGGACAGGACCCCGGTGCCCCCGAGGCCCTGGCCCGCTACCAGGCCGCCCGCCGCCCGGATGCCCTGTTGATGCTCGGCGCCACCCACGCGCTGGAACGCCTCTTCGGCAACGACCTGCCGCCGCTGCGCCTCGCCCGCCGCCTGGGCATCGCGGCGGTGGACCGCCTGCCGCCGCTCAAGCGCTTCTTCGCCCGCCGCGCCATGGGTTTCTCCGGCGGCCCGCTCTCCGGCCTGCTCGAAGGCCGCGGCCTGACCGCTCCCTGATTGCCTCCCCCTGGCCGTTGCGCCAGGTAGCCACCCCCGGGGAAGAGGCTTTGCCTCTCCGCCCGGACCCCCTCACCGCCGGGGACCGGAGCCGGTCCCCGGACCCCGGGCTTTCGTGGGCGCCTGTGGTGGCGTGGGCCTGCGGGCTGTCCCTGGAAGCAGGTGGATCAGAGGGGCTCCCGAAGAAATACAAACACCGTGTCCGCGCTGATGGCACCCGCAGTCGCCGGAGAGCCATGCTCTCCGGCGCGATCCGGCCTCAGCGGGAACCAACGAATGGGAGGTCCAGGAACCTCAGGTTCCTGGCGGATGGGGGGCGGGGGGAAAGGCGGAGCCTTGCCCCCGGGGACGGCGCAACGCCACCACGACGCGGGGCGGGCAGGGACCTCGAAGCCTTTCTCCCAGGCAACTCGCACGTGTTTCCGCTTGCTGCACGAAGAATTCTGTATTCAGTTATACGGAACGTGGAGGAAAACCGGATGAGCACCACGCAGTCACCGGCGATAGGGGTTGCCGTGGCGGGCAGGACGGGCGTCCGCTGGCGCATCTTCGGCGTGATCGCCCTGCTGACGGTGATCAACCTCGCCGACCGCACCACCCTTTCGGTGGGCATGCCGACCATCGCGCATGAGCTCGGCCTGTCTCCCACCATGCAGGGGCTCATCCTCAGCTCCTTCTTCTGGACCTACGCGCTGCTCCAGGTCCCTGGCGGCTACCTGATCGACCGCATGGGACCCAGCCGCGTCGTCACCATCTCCACCCTGGCCTGGGGCGCCTTCCAGACCCTGGCCGCCTTCGCCACCGGCGGCCTCTCCCTCCTCGTCACCCGCCTTGGCCTCGGCGCCGCCGAGGCCCCGCTCTTCCCCTCCGGCGGCAAGCTGAACGCCCTCTGGCTCTCCCCACGCGAACGCGGGCGTGGCGCCGTGCTGATGGACAGCGGCTCCTATCTCGGCGCCGGGCTCGGCGGCGGCGTCATCGCCTGGCTGATCTACACGCTGGATTCCTGGCGCCTCGCCTTCGCCGTGGCCGGCCTCGTCACCATCGGCGCCGGCCTCATCGCCTGGCGCTACCTGCGCGACGACCCGGCGCAGCATCCCGGCGTGAACGAGGCGGAACTCGCCCATATCCGCACCCCCGTCCCCGGCATGGCCCAGGCCGTGCCCGCCGGCACGCCGCTCGCGCCCCGCGCCGTGGCTCCGGTCATGCTCGGCCGCTGCGGCTGGGCCATGATGAATTTCGGCCTGATCACCTGGGGCCCCAGCTATCTCGCCCAGGCCCGCGGCTTCGACCTGAAGCAGCTCGGCGGCGCCATGGCGGTGATCTTCGTCTGCGGCTTCCTCGGCTCGCTCACCGCCGGCTTCGGCGCCGACGCGCTGCAACGGCGCGGCCTGCCCCGCAGCCTCGTGCTGAAGGCCATGCTCTGCCTGTCCGGCCTCGGCGTGCTCGCCGCCTTCCTGCTGCTGCCCACCATCGCCGACCCCGTCGCCGCCGTCGCGCTGCTGTCCGGCACCGTCTTCCTGCTCTGCTTCGGCAGCCTCTACTGGAGCTTCCCGGCCCTGCTCGCCCCCGCCGACAAGGTCGGGCTGGTCGGCGGCATGATGAACTTCGCCGGCAGCCTGGGCGGCATCGCCATCCCCATCATCGCCGGCATGATCCTCCAGGCGACCGGCTCCTACACGGTGGTGCTGCACTTCTTCGCCGGCTGCGCCGCGCTCTACATCCTCGGCACGCTGCTGGTGCCCCTCGCGGGGCGGGAGACCGCGCGGTGACACGGGAACACGACGCCCCGCTCTGGAACGGTCCTATGGTGGATGCCCACCACCATGTCTGGGACCCGCGCAACGGCCGCTATCCCTGGCTGACGCCGGAAGGGAAGCTGCCGAACTTCCGCTACGGTGACACCACGCCGCTGATGCGTCCCTACCTCCCGCCCGACTACTGGGCCGATGCGGCGGGCCATGACATCCGCGGCACGGTCTATATGGAGGCCGAGTGGGACCCCGCCGATCCGATCGGCGAGACCCGCTTCGTCAGCGGCCTCGCGGCGGGCTACGACCTGCCCAATGCCATGGTCGCCCAGGCCTGGCTGCACCACCCGGATGCGGAGGCCGTCCTCGCCGCCCAGGCCGCCTTTCCGCTGGTCCGCAGCGTCCGCCACAAGCCCGGCGGCCCCGCCACGCCCCAGGCCGCCCGCGATGGGGAGCGCACGCTGATGTCGGACGAGCCGTGGCGCCGCGGCTATGCCGCGCTCGAACGCCACGGCCTGCATTTCGACCTGCAGACCCCCTGGTGGAACCTGCACGAGGCCGAACGCCTGGCCCGCGACTTCCCCCGCACCCGCATCATCCTCAACCACACCGGCCTGCCCTCCGACCGCAGCCCCGATGCCCTCGCCGGATGGCACGCCGCCATGGCCCGCTTCGCCGCGCATCCGAATGCCGTCGTGAAGATCTCCGGCCTCGGCCGGCCCGGCCATGCCTGGACCGTCGAGGAGAATGGCTGGGTCGTGCGCGAGACCATCGCCATTTTCGGCCCGCGCCGCGCCATGTTCGCCAGCAATTTCCCGGTGGACGGGCTCTGCGCCAGCTTCGGCACCATCTTCACCGGCTTCAAGCGCATCGTCGCCACCCTGCCCGCCGAGGATCAGGCCTGGCTCTTCCACCGCACGGCGGAAGAGGTCTACGCCCTGGACAGGCGCCGCACCGCCACGGGCTGAGGCGGCTCTCCCCTGGCTGGCCCCGGGGGAGGCTCCGCCTGCCCCCGGAACCCCTACCGTTGGGGGGATGGTATCCACCCAGACCCCGCCTGTCGTTAGCGCTGGTTGGCCAGGTCAGCCCGTGGCCTGATCCCTGGGAACAGGAAGACACCCTGTCCGCCTTGGCGGCACCCATGGTCGCCGGAGGGCATGGCTCTCCGGTGCGATCCGGCGTCCGCGAGCGCCAGCGAACCAGGGCCGGGAGAAAGGCTCCGCCTTTCCCCTGGGGGCGCCACCAACGCCAACCCACCCAGCCCTGCACAGAATTTCACCGCCCTGCCGGAAAAGGCGCCATCCTCCACCACGTCACCTGACAGTTTTTGCGGGGCGGGCCCAGAACGCCACTTGCTCACGCGGCGCAGCAAAAACTAGCATTCCCGGATAACGCAACCACGGTTCCAGAAAACGGAACTTCATGAGCATCCTCTCCAACGCCGCCGATGTGCTGCGCTGCTTCTCGGCGCACCGCCTCGAACTCAGCCTGACCGAGGTGACGGGCCTGCTCGGCATGCCGAAGAGCAATGCCTCACGGCTGCTGCGCGCGATGCGGGAGGCCGGGTTCCTGGAGCAGGTGCCGGGCACGCGCCGCTACCGCGCCGGCCTGCTGATGTTCGAGATGGGGCACACCTACCGGCGCGGCTCGCCGCTGCTCAGCCAGGCGCATGCGGCGGTCTCGCGCATCTCCCGCGACTGCGGCCATACGGGCTATGTCAGCATCCGCGACGGGCGCGACGTGATGGGCCTCACCTATCACGAGGGCTCGCAGCTCCTGCGCGTCGGCACCCCGATCGGCGAGCGTCTTTCCGCGGCCGCCACCGCCACGGGGCGCTCGCTGCTGGCACGGCTGGAGGATGACGCCGTCCGCG
Source organism: Roseomonas gilardii subsp. gilardii (assembly GCF_023078375.1). Lineage (NCBI taxonomy): Bacteria > Pseudomonadati > Pseudomonadota > Alphaproteobacteria > Acetobacterales > Roseomonadaceae > Roseomonas > Roseomonas gilardii. Next base: position 1,160,181 of record NZ_CP095554.1, read on the forward strand.
CCCTCTTCCCCGAACCGCTGCAACCGCCCTCGCCGAACTCCCCGCGCGACATGGAGGAACTCCTCCAGCGCCTCGCCCACATCCGCGAGCGTGGCTACGAGATCGCGCATCACGAGGCCAATCCCGGCATCGACTCCCTCGCCACCGCCCTGGGGGACCCGGCCAGCGGGGAGGAAGTCAGCCTCTGCATCGTCTATCCCTCCGCCATCGTCACCGAGGCGGAGCGCGGCGACATCCTGGCGGCCATGCTGCGCGAGGCCCGCGCCATCGCGGCGCTGCTGGGCGATCCCGGCACCGCCACGCCGCCTCCCCCGTCGCCCGCGCGCGACGTCGCCTGATTCACCGGCAAGACCACCGAGAGCACGAGCCCATGGCAAACCCCGTCCCCTCCCTGAACCGCTGGCGCATCGGCTTCGACATCGGTGGCACCTTCACCGACTTCATCCTCTATGACGCGGCGGAAGGCACGGTGCGGCTGCACAAGCGCCTGACCACGCCGCACGACCCCTCCGAGGCCGCGCTGATCGGGCTGGAGGAACTGGTGGCCATGGGCGGCATCACGCTGGCCGAGGTCGGCGAGATCATCCACGGCACCACGCTGGTCACCAACGCCGTCATCGAACGCAAGGGCGCGAAGCTCGGCCTGATCACCACCAAGGGCTTCCGCGACGTGCTGGAGATGGGCACGGAGCAGCGCTACGACATCTATGACCTGTTCCTCGGCTTCCCCGAGCCGCTGGTGCCGCGCGACCTGCGGCTGGAGGTCGCCGAGCGCCTGGACCGCGACGGCCGCGTGGTCGAGGTGCTGGACGAGGAGGCCGTCCGCACCGCCTTCCGCAGCCTGCTCGACGCGGGTGTCGAGGCGGTGGGCGTCTGCTTCCTGCATGCCTACCGCAACCCGGCGCACGAGCAGGCCGTCGGCCGCATCGCGCGCGAGGAATTCCCCGAGCTCGCCGTCTCCCTGTCCGCCGAGGTCGTGGCGGAGATGTGGGAGTACCAGCGCTGCGTCACCACCTGCGCCAATGCCTATGTCCAGCCGCTGATGGACCGCTACCTGAAGCGGCTCGAACGCGAATTGGCGGCGCGTGGCTTCACCGGCGCGCTGCGCCTGATGCACTCGGCGGGCGGCCTCGTCTCCCCCGCCACGGCGCGCGCCTTCCCGATCCGCCTGCTGGAATCCGGCCCGGCCGGCGGCGGCCTCGCCACGGCGCTGTTCGGCGAGCTGGCGGGCAAGAAGGACGTCATCTCCTTCGACATGGGCGGCACCACCGCCAAGGCCTGCATGGTCGAGAACGGGCGCGTCGAGATCGCCCCGATGCTGGAGGCGGGGCGCGTCCACCGCTTCAGCAAGGGCTCCGGCCTGCCGATCAAGGCGCCCGTGATCGACATGATCGAGATCGGCGCCGGCGGCGGCTCCATCGCCGGCATCGACGAGGTCGGGCTGCTGAAGGTCGGCCCGCATTCCGCCGGCTCCGACCCCGGCCCGGCCTGCTACGGCATGGGCGGCACGAAGCCGACCGTGACGGATGCCAACCTCGTCCTCGGCTACTACGATCCGGGCTTCTTCCTCGGCGGCCGCATGGCGCTGGACAAGCCGGCGGCGGAACGCGCCGTGGAAAGCGTGGCGGCGCCGCTGGGTCTTGGCGTGATGGAGGCCGCCTGGGGCATCCACAAGGTCGTGGTGGAAAGCATGGCCGCCGCCGCCCGCGTCCATCTGGTGGAGAAGGGCAAGGACCCGCGCGCCTATGCCATGGTCGGATTCGGCGGCGCCGGCCCGGCCCATGCCGCCGACGTGGCCCGCGCGCTCGGCGTGCGGGAGGTGATCATCCCGCCCGCCTCCGGCGCCGCCTCGGCGCTGGGCTTCCTCGCCGCCCCGCTCTCCTTCGAACTGGTGCGCTCCCTGCCGCTGGAATTCTCGGCGGGCTTCGACGCCGCCCGGCTGAACGCCCTGCTGGCGGAGCTGGAGGCCGAGGGCCGCGCGCGCCTCGTGGAAGCAGGCGTCGCGCCGGAAGGCATCCGCGTCGAGCGTTCCGCCGACATGCGCCTGGTCGGCCAGATGCACGACATCGCCGTGGAACTGCCCGCCGGCGAGATCGGCACGGACAGCCTGGGCGAGATCCGCGCCCGCTTCACCCGCATCTACGCCGCCCGCTACACCTCGGTCTATGAGGGCGCTCGGATGGAGGCGATCAACTTCCGCCTCCGCTGTGTCGGTCCGGAGCCGAAGCTGTCCCTCACCGGCGCGGTGGGTGGCGGCGACACCGCCAAGGCTGTGAAGGGCACGCGCCGCGCCTGGTTCGAGGGCGGCTGGCAGGAGGCCAAGGTCTACGACCGCTATGCGCTGGCCAGCGGCGACCGCATCCCCGGCCCCGCCATCATCGAGGAGCGCGAGGCCACCACCATCGTCCCGCCCGGCGACACGGTGCGGGTGGACGACACGCTGAACCTGCGCATCGCCATCGCCGCCCCCGCCATGGCGGGCGAGCTGGTGACGGCGGAGATGCCGCTGGCCGAGGCCATGGCACGCATCGAGGCCGACCCGATCGCGCTGGAGATCATGTGGTCCCGCCTCGTGAACGTGGTGGAGGAGATGTGGCTGACGGTGGTCCGCACCGCCTTCTCCCTCATCATCTCCGAAAGCCAGGACTTCGCCTGCGAGCTGCTGGACCCGGAGGGCGAGACCCTGGCGCATTCCCCGCGCGCCATGCCGGTCTTCAACCTGACCCTGCCGCGCGCGGTGAAGGCGCTGCTGGAGAAGTATCCGGCGGAGACGCTGAAGCCGGGCGACGTGCTGATCACCAACGACCCCTGGCTCTGCGCCGGGCACCTGTTCGACATCGCCATCGTCACCCCCGTCTTCCGGGAGGGCAAGGTCGTCGGGCTGATGGGCACGGTGGGCCATGTCTCCGACATCGGCGGCACGAAGGATTCCCTGCGCGCGAGAGAGATCTTCGAGGAGGGCTTCCAGATCCCGCCGATGAAGCCCTTCGACGCGGGCGTGCCGAACGAGACCTTCTTCACCCTGTTCCGCGAGAATGTCCGCAACCCGGACCAGGTGCTGGGCGACCTGCACTCCTTCATCGCCGCCAATGCCCTGGGCGGCGAGCGCCTGCTTTCCTTCATGCGCGACTATGGCATGAGCGACCTGCGTGCCCTGGCGGCGGTGGTGCAGGGCCGTTCCGAGAAGGCGATGCGCGACGCCATCGCCGCCCTGCCGGATGGCGACTACCATGCCGAGATCCGCAACAACCCGCTGGGCAAGGAACTGCGCTATCCGCTCAGGCTGACGGTCGCGGGCGACACCATCAACCTCGACTTCGACGGCGCCCCGCCGCAGCTCCCGCAGGGCGGGCTGAACTCCACGCTGAACTACACAGCGGCGCACGCGACCTATCCGCTCAAGTGCATGCTGACGCCGAATGTCCGCGGCAATGCCGGCTGCTACCGTCCCTTCAACGTGGAGGCGCCGGAGGGCTCGATCCTGAACCCGCGCCGCCCGGCGGCGGTGAACATGCGCACCCGCACCGGCTGGTACCTCGCCCCGAACATCTTCCGCGCGCTCTCCGAGGCGGCGCCGAGGCTGGTGCAGGCCAATACCGGCCTGCCGGTCGCCACCAACGTCTATGGCCAGGATGCCGAGGGCAACCTCTATTCCGACCACCTCTTCGTCGGCGGTGGCCAGGGCGCCTCGGCTCAGGGGGACGGCAAGTCCGGCCTGCTCTGGCCGACCTCGGCCTCCAACACCTCGATCGAACTCTTCGAGAGTCGCGCCCCGGTGCTGGTGGTGGAGAAGACCTATGTCCCCGACACGGGCGGCGCCGGCCAGTTCCGCGGCGGCCTCGGCCAGCGCGTGCGGCTGCGCAAGCTCACCGACGACGGCCGCACCACCCTGGTCTCCGTCTATCCGGAGGGCGTCACCAACCACATCGACGGCCTCTTCGGCGGCCGGCCGGGCACGGGCGCGCGCGGCCGCGTCATCGACCTCGACGGGCGGGAGCTGCATGATTGCGGCCCCGGCGAGATGGTCGAGGTGAACAGCCCGCACGAGGTCGTGGAGGTCACCGTCAACGGCGGCTCCGGCTATGGCGACCCGGCGAAGCGCGACCCGGCGTCGCTGGCACGGGATATGCGTCTGGGCATGGTCACGCCGGAGGGCGCCGCGCGCGACTACGGCACCGTCAAGACCACGGTCACGGCCTGAAGGAACGGAACAGCATGAGCATCACCCCCACGCGCCGCGCCCTCCTGGCCGCCGGCGCCGCCCTGCCCGGCCTGTCGCTGCTCCGCCCGGCCTCGGCGCAGGGCCGCCGCATCCTGGTGCTCTCCAGCAACCAGGACATCCCGAACTTCGACCCGCATGTGGCGACGGGCTATTCCTCCTCCTGGCTGCTGCGCAACGTCTATGACAGCCTGGTCGGCGTCGCCGGCAGCCCGCCGAAGCCCGAGCCGCGCCTCGCCCGGAGCTGGGACATCTCCGGGGACGGCAGGACCTATACCTTCCACCTGGACCCCGCCGCGAAGTTCCACGACGGCACGCCGGTGACGGCGGAGGCGGTGCGCTATTCCTTCGAGCGCATCCTGCGCCTCAACCGGGGCAATGTCTGGATGATCCAGAACATCGTCGTGCCCGGCGGCGTCGAGGCGGTGGACGACCGCACCGTCCGCTTCCGCCTCGCCACGCCCTTCGTGCCCTTCCTCAGCGTCCTGCCCTGGATCTGGGTCGTGAACCCCAAGCAGGTCGAGGCCAACAAGGGCGCGGATGACGGCCAGACCTGGCTGCGCTCCAACATCGCCGGCTCCGGCCCCTTCGCCGTCCGCCGCGCCGAGGCCGGCAACCTCTACGAGCTGGAGCGCGTGGCCGGGGGCTGGCGCAAGGAGGGCGGCAACCTCACCGGCGCCATCTGGAAGATCACGCGCGAAACCGCGACGCAGCGCCTGATGGTCCAGCGCGGCGAGGCGCAGGTCGCCCTTGATCTCACCTCCGAGGACATGGACACGCTCAAGGGCCGCCCCGGCGTCGTCCTGGTGATCGAGCCCGAGTACCGCACCTTCCAGATCAAGATGAACACCCGCCACGGCCCGCTGGCGGACGCCAATCTCCGCCGCGCGGTGAGCTGCGCCTTCAACTACCAGGCGATGCTCGACGTGGCCGGCTACGCCGACCTGATGACCGGCCCGCTGCCCCCCACGATCCAGGGCTTCGACAGGACGCTCCAGCCCTGGCGCACGGACCTGGAGAAGGCGAAGGGCTTCCTGGCGAAGTCGTCCTCGCCGAACGGGGGCATCAGGCTCACCGTCACCCATGTCGCGGGGCTGGAGCAGCAGCGCCGCTGGTCGCTCATCCTGCTCGACAGCCTGCGCCCGCTGGGCATCGAGCTGGAGATCCGCACCGCCACCTGGCCGGACCTCGTGGCCTCCTGCCGCTCGCCCGAGACGCTGGCGGATTTCTTTCCCGTCTACCAGACCGCCAATTACGGCGATCCGGACAACCTCGCCTATGCGGGCTTCCACTCCTCGCGGAACGGCAACTGGCAGAACCCCGTCTACAACAACCCGAAGGTCGATGCGCTGATCGAGCAGGCCCGCGCCGAGCAGGACCCGGCGAAGCGCGACGCCCTCTACGCGCAGTTCCAGCAGGCGGTGATGGAGGATGCCTGCGACATCTTCGGCGTGCTGGAGAAGCGCAAGCTCGCGATGCGCGACACGGTGAAGGGCTACAGCTTCACCCCTGTCGCCTCCAACGCGCCCGAGCTCTTTCCGCTCTCGCTCTGACGCACGGGACAGTCCCTTCATGATCCGCTACATCCTCAGGCGCATCCTCCTGCTGGTGCCGGTGCTGGTGGGGCTGTCCATCCTGGTCTTCTGCATCGCACGCCTGCTGCCGGGCGATCCCGTCCGCCTCGCCGCCGGGCCGAACGCCACCGCCGCCGACATCGCCTCGGTGGCGAAGGAGTTCGGCCTCGACCGCCCCTTCGTCGTCCAGTACTGGGACTACGCCACCGGCCTGCTGCGCGGCGACTGGGGCGTCTCCCTCTTCACCCGCCGCCCGGTGGCGGAGGACCTCGCCGTCTATCTCCCCGCCACGCTGGAACTCGTCCTGGCGGCGATGATCCTGGCCGTCGGCCTCGGCATCCCCGCCGGCCTGCTCGCGGCGGTGTACCGCAACCGCTGGCCCGACTTCCTGTCCCGCACCGTCTCGCTCGGCGCCATCTCCATGCCGCGCTTCTTCCTGGGGCTGGTCTTCCAGCTCGCCTTCGCCATGTGGCTCGGCTGGCTACCCCTGTCCGGCCGCTTCCCGCTGACCGAGGACCCGCCGCCCACCATCACCGGCTTCCTCACCATCGACGCGCTGGCCAGCGGCGACCTCCACGCCTTCGGTATCGCCCTGCAATACCTGGCGCTCCCCGCCATCGCGATGAGCCTTTCGCCGCTCGCCACCATCATGCGCATGATGCGCGCCTCGACCATCGAGGTGCTGGGCCAGGACTATGTCACCACCGAGCGCGCCCTCGGCCTGCCGGGCCGGCAGATCCTGTTCAAATACGTGCTGAAGAACGCCATCTCCGCCACCCTCACCGTCATCGGCCTGTATTTCGGCTGGCTGCTCGGCGGCACGGTGCTGGTGGAAACCGTCTTCGACTGGCCGGGCATCGGCCTCTACGCCACCCAGGCCGTGCTGAGCCAGGACTTCATGCCGATCATCGGCGTCACCCTCTGCATCGGCGCGCTCTTCATCACCGTGAACCTGGTCGTGGACCTGCTCTACGGCCTGCTGAACCCAAGGGTCCGCCTCGGATGAGCGACGTCACCGCCAGCCTGACACCCGCTGGGGCCGGAGCCGCCACCGCCGCCCGTTCCGACCGCTGGCGCCGCGGCTTCTATCGCTTCCGCAGTTCCTGGGTCTCGATCCTCGGCCTCGCCATCGTCGCGGTGCTCCTCCTCCTCGCCACGATCGGCCCCGCCATCATCCCTTATCCGCAGCACGTCGCCGGGATGGTGGACACCGCCTCCCGCTTCATCCCGCCCTCCGCCGCGCACTGGTTCGGCACCAACGAGGTCGGGCAGGACGTGCTCTCCCTCACCGTCGCCGGCACCCGCATCTCCCTCCTCTCCGGCCTCGCCGTGGTGATCCTCGGCAGCGCCGTGGGCATCCTGGCCGGCGCCCTGGCGGGCTTCCTCGGCGGCTGGGTGGACGAGGTGCTGATGCGCCTCTCCGACCTGATGCTCACCGTGCCCGGCCTCATCCTCGCCATGGCCGTCGCCGCCGCCCTCGGCCCCGGGCTGCTGAACATGGTCCTCGCCATCACCCTGTCCTGGTGGCCCGGCTATGCCCGCCTCGTGCGCGGCGAGGTCATCGCGAAGAAGGAGGAGCAGTTCGTCATCGCCGCCCGCGCCGTCGGCGCCGGCACCGGCCGCCTGCTCTTCCGCCACATCCTGCCCAACATCATGAGCCCCATTATCGTGAAGATGTCGCTCGACATGGGCTTCGCCATCCTCACCGTCGCCTCGCTCGGCTTCATCGGCATCGGCGTGAAGCCGCCCACGCCGGAATGGGGCTCCCTCCTCTCCGTCGCCCGCGGCAACATGCCCGACTACTGGTGGACGGCGATCTTCCCCGGCCTCGCCATCTTCCTCGCCGTCTTCGGCTTCAACCTCCTCGGCGATGGGTTGCGTGACGTGCTGGACCCGAAGGCCCGCCGCTAGATGGTCCGGCCTGCCGCATCCCGGGGCGAGGCTCCGCCTCTCCCCGGTCCCCTCTCCGCCAGGACTCTTCGGGCCCTGGACCCCAAGAGTTGGCTCGGATGGTGGCCGTCAGCCTGCGGGCTGATCCCTGGGGGGCCGGTGGACCGGCGGGAATCCGGAAGGGAAAACAACACCCTGGCCGCGCTGGCGGCACCGGCAGACGCCGGAGAGCATGTCTTTCCGGCGCGATCCGGTCGCCGCCGAGAGCCAGCGAATGGGAGGTCCAGGACCCCCGGGGAGACCTCCAGGGTCCTGGCGGATGGGGTTTGGGGGCCGAAGCACTGCTTCGGCGCCGAAGGCCGGCAGAGCCTTCCCCAAGGCCGGCAGGGATGAGCTGAACCATGGCGCTACTGGAAATCCGCGACCTGCACCTGGCGATGCGCTCCTTCGAGGGCGAGGCGCATGTGCTGAACGGCATCCACCTCACCGTCGAGCGCGGCGAGATCTGGGGCATCGTGGGGGAGACGGGCTGCGGCAAGTCGCTGACCGGCCTGTCGGTCTCGCGCCTCGTGCCCTCGCCCCCGGCCCGCTACATCCGGGGGGAGATCCGCTTCGAGGGGAGGGACCTCCTCCGGGCCAGCGAGGAGGAGATGCGCGCCCTGCGCGGCCGCCGCATCGGCATGATCTTCCAGGACCCGACCACGAACCTGAACCCCGTCTTCACCATCGGCGAGCAGATCACCGATGTCGCGCTCCATGCCGGCCGCGCCGACCCGGGGCTGCTGGGCCTCGTCCCCGGCGCCTCGCGCCGCGCCATGCGCCAGGCCGCGCAACGCCGCGCGGTGGAGGCGCTGGAGGAGGTGGGCATCCCCGACGCCGCCGCGCGCCTCGGGGACTATCCGCACCAGTTCTCCGGCGGCATGCGCCAGCGCGTGCTGATCGCCATGGCGCTGGTGGGCCGCCCCGACCTGCTGATCGCCGACGAGCCCACCACGGCGCTCGACGTTTCCGTGCAGGCGCAGATCCTGCGGCTGATCCACGACCTCGTGCGTGAGCACCGCCTCGGCGTGCTGTTCATCACCCACAATCTCGGCGTGGTGGCGCAGCTCTGCACCCATGTCGCGGTGATGTACGCCGGCAATGTCGCGGAGGCCGGGCCGGTGAGGGAGGTGCTGAAGCACCCCGTCCACCCCTATACCCGCGCGCTGATGGCCGCCGTCCCCACCGCCGGCACGAAGCGTGGCGAGCTCCAGGGCCTCGCCGGCACGGTCCCGAACCTGATCGCCCCGCCGCCGGGCTGCCGCTTCGCCACCCGCTGCCCCTGGGCCGAGCCCGCCTGCGATGCCGCCCTGCCGCCGATGGAAGGCTTCGGCCCGCATCACGAGGCCGCCTGCCTCGTTGCCGCCCGGGCGCGGAAGGAGGCCGCCTGATGCTCCGCATCGAGCATGTCACCAAGACCTATGGCGGCGCCCGCAAGGGCCTCTCCGGCCTGCTCGGCATCCCCGCCGCCGAGGTCCGTGCGCTGCGGGACGTCTCCCTTTCCGTCCGCCGGGGCGAGAGCTTCGGCCTGGTCGGTGAATCCGGCTCCGGCAAGACCACGCTCACCCGCTGCATCCTGCGGCTGGAGGAGGTCTCCGCCGGCCGCATCCTCTTCGACGGCACCGATCTCGCCACGCTGAAGCCCGCCGAGCTGCGCCGCCTGCGCGCCCGCGTGCAGATCGTCTTCCAGGACCCCTACGCCTCGCTGAACCCGCGCATGAGCGTGCGCGACATCCTGTGCGAGCCGATGGAGATCCACCGCGACCGCATGGGCCTCGACGCGCGCGGCCGCCTCGACCGCGCGGCGGAACTGCTGCAACGCGTCGGCCTCGGCACCCAGCACCTCTCGCGCTTCCCGCACGAATTCTCGGGCGGCCAGCGCCAGCGCATCGGCATCGCCCGCGCACTGGCCACGAAGCCCGATTTCCTGATCCTGGACGAGCCCACCTCCGCCCTCGACGTCTCCGTGCAGGCCCAGGTGCTGAACCTGCTGCACGAGCTCCAGGCCCAGCTCGGCCTCACCTATTTCTTCATCAGCCACGACCTGGGCGTGATCCGCTACATCTGCGACCGCGTGGCGCTGATCTATCGCGGCCAGCTCGTGGAGGAGGGCGACACCGAATCCGTCTTCCGCAGCCCCGCCAGCGATTATGCCCGCATGCTCCTCGCCGCCATGCCGGAGCCCGACCCGGACCGCTCCCCCTTCCACGCCACGGCCCCGTCACCGGCTTGATCGCCCCGGGCCTGCCCCGTTAACCAGGGAGCATCCGCCGGGCAGCGTGTATGCTGGCCGTGGCTGTGGAGTTGTGGCGGAATGATCGATATCCTTCTGAAACTACGGTATATCCTGGTCCTCGCATCGGTGGGCGTCTTCGCGGGCGCCCTGCTCGTGCTCTGGGATGCCGTGCTGCGACTCTGGCGGGCGTTCTCGGCCTTCCGCCAGGGCATGGAAATCTTCGTCATCCCGACCGTCCTCGGCGCGGCGGACAAGTTCCTCTTCAGCATCGCGCTGATGATCTTCGCCTATGCGATCACCTTCTGCTTCGTGCTGGATCTCTCGGCCGAGGTGCGGCGCAAGCTGCCCGCCTGGATGATCGTCGATACCGTCTCGGAGCTGAAGAACCTGCTCTTCCAGCTCGTCATCCTCTACCTGGTCGTGCATGTCGCGATCGAGGTCGCGGAGGCCGAGGATACCAGCAACTGGTCCCTGCTGGTCGTTCCCACCGCGGTCCTTCTCCTTGCGGCGGCGATGAAGCTGATCTCCCTCTCCTCGCATCTGACGGCGAGCCACCAGGGGAATGGTGCGCCGCACGAGCCGGATTGAGAAACCGGGCCCGCCCCGCGCACGGAACCGCTGACCCGGCTGGACAGCGCGCCACGCCCGGCTATGACAGGCCAAAGACGACAAACCGGCCGAGGAGACTCCCGACATGCGCAACACCCCGCGCATCTGGCAACTCGTGGACGCGAAGCGGGACGAGATGATCGCCCTCGCCGACCGCGTCTGGGAAACGCCCGAACCCCTCTACACCGAGCACCGTTCCGCCGCTGCCCATATCGAGGCGCTGGAGCAGCAGGGCTTCCGCGTCGAGGCCGGCGTCGCCGGCATCCCCACCGCCATCATGGCGGAGGCCGGGGAGGGCGGCCCCGTCATCGCCATCCTGGGTGAGTACGACGCCCTGCCGGGCCTCTCGCAACAGGCCGGCCTCGCCGAGCCGAAGCCCGTCGAAGGCCAGAACGGCGCCGGCCATGGCTGCGGCCACAACCTCCTCGGCGCCGGCGCGCTCTTCGCCGCCACGGCGGTGAAGGACTGGCTGGCCGAGCGCGGCATCCAGGGCCGCGTCCGCTACTATGGCTGCCCCGCCGAGGAAGGCGGCGCCGGCAAGACCTTCATGGTCCGCGCGGGCCTCTTCGACGATGCCGACATCGCCATCACCTGGCACCCGGACTCCTTCGCCGGCGTCTCGCCCGCCATTGCGCTCGCCAACACCCGCGTGGACTTCACCTTCACCGGCCGTGCCTCGCACGCCGCCGCCGCGCCGGAGCTGGGCCGCTCCGCCCTCGATGCCGTCGAGCTGATGAACATCGGCGTCAACTACATGCGCGAGCACATGAACAGCGAGGCCCGCGTCCACTACGCCATCCTCGACGCCGGCGGCATCGCCCCCAATGTGGTGCAGCCGCGCGCGAAGGTCCGCTACGCCATCCGCAACACCGATGTCGCCGGCATGCGCGCGCTGTTCGAGCGGGTGAAGAAGATCGCCCAGGGCGCCGCGCTGATGACGGAAACCACGCTGGCGGTGAAGGTCGTCAGCGCCTTCTCCAACCTCGTCGGCAACCGCCCGCTGGAAGAGGCCATGCAGGCCGAGTTCGACCGCCTCGGCCCACCGGAATTCGATGAGGCCGACCGCGCCTACGCCGCTGCCATCCGCGGCACGCTGGACCAGGGCGACATCCGCGCCGCCTTCCGCAGCGCCGGCCTGCCCTTCGATCCGTCCATGGACCTCTGCAACACCATCGTGCCCCTGGACGCCCCCCGGAAGCCCGCCGTCGGCTCCACCGATGTCGGCGACGTCTCCTGGGTCGTCCCCACGGTGCAGGCCCATGGCGCCACCTGCGCCACCGGCACGCCCTTCCACTCCTGGCAGCTCACCGCCCAGGGAAAGAGCCCGCATGCCCATAAGGGCATGATCCATGCCGCCAAGGTGATGGCCGCCACCGCCACGGCGGCGCTGGAGAACCCGGAGCTCATCGCCCGCGCCAAGGCCGATCTTGCCCGCCGCCTCGAAGGCCAGCGCTACGAAAGCCCCATCCCGGCCGAGATCCCGCCGCCGCTGGATATGGCCAAGGGCTGATCGGGCGTTCTTGGGGGCAAGGCTTCGCCTTCCCCCCAAACCCCCATCCACCAGGACCCTGCGGGCCCTGGACCCGATGAGTTGGCTGCTGCTGACGCCGGATCGCGCCGGAGAGCCTCGCTCTCCGGCGACGGCCGGTGCCACCAGCGCGGACAAGGTGATTTTCTTTCGGGAGCCCCGCTGATCCACCTGCTCCCTGGGATCGGCCTGCGGGCTGGCGGCACCACCCGTGCCAACGAAAGGCGGGGTCTGGGGGGATACCATCCCCCCAGCGGAGGGGGCCGGGGGAGGCGGAGCCTCAGCCCGGGGTCGGCCCCGGGGAGCAACACCCAACCGACCTCAGGGCGCCTCCAGCACGGCCACCTGGGTCTTCGGCCCTTCCTCGATCGGCTTCCCCCGGGCGGCGGTGATTCTCACGCCGCTGAAGCTGCCCTCGACATGGCGCAGCACCATCCCTTCGCCGCGCGAGGCGATGCTGACATGCTGCAGCCGGATGTCGCGCAGCGGTGCCTCCGGCAGCCCGGCCAGCAGCCCCGCCCGCCGCGCGCCGCTGGCGAAGAGGTGCTGGACGGTGACGTCATGGATATGCGGCGTCAGCGGCGTCACCGGCACGGGCGTCTCCGCCCTGGCGCCGGGCACCCCCATCGCCGGTGCCCCCGCTCCTGACGCCTGGGCTCCTTCCCGGGCCTCGCCCGGATAGGCGGCGTCGATCGTCAGCGGCACCGCCACATCCGTCATCCGCGCATGCCGCACCAGCACGTCGCCGACCTCGCCGCCCCGGTCCCGCCCGGCCTTGATCCGGATGCCGTACTGCGTCCCGGTGAAATGGGCACCGTTGATCCGCACATGCTCCACGCCATGCGCCAGCTCACTGCCGATCGCCAGCCCGTGCCCCTGGCCGAATCGCACGTTGCTGATGGTGACGTTGCGCGCCGCCCGCTTCGGCATCTCGGCGCCCGGCAGGCCGGACTTGATGGCGATGCCGTCGTCGCCCGTGTCGATGGAGAGGTTCGACAGCGACACCTTGCGCGAGGACACGATGTCGATCCCGTCCGTGTTCGGCGAGTCCGGCGCGTTGGTGATGCGGACATCGCGCATCACCGCATCCTCGGAATAGCGCAGCGCCACCGTCCACATCGGTGCGTTGGTCAGATGCACGCCCCGCAGCAGCACCCGCCGGGCGTTGTAGAACTCGATCAGCCAGGGGCGCGGCAGTCCGTTGCTGGCCGGCACCTTCTCCATCCCCGGCCCCCAGCTCTTCGCCCCCGCCCGCATGGCCTCCCGCGCCGCCACCGCCGCCGGCCACCACAGCTCCGCGCCCTGGCCGTCGATCGTGCCCTCGCCGATGATGCCGACATCGCTGACATTCACCCCGGAGATCAGCGCCTCGTGCGGGCGGAAGGGGCGGCCGATGAAGGCCCAGGTGAAGCGGTCCGCCTGCGGCACGGCGCGCAGCCGCGTGCCCTGGGCCAGTTCCAGCGTCACATGGTCCTTCAGCGCGATCGGCCCGGTCAGGAACACCCCGTCCCCGAAGCTCACCCGCCCGCCGCCCCGTGCCGAGCAGGCATCGATCGCCGCCTGGATCGCGGCGGTATTGTCGGTGGTGCCGTCGCCCCGGGCGCCATGCTTCAGCGGGTCGCAGCTATGATTGGCATTGGCGCTCGCCGAGCCTCCCTGGACGCCCCCCTGAATGCCCCCCTGGGCATGCACCCCGGTCGTGCCGGTCAGAAAGGCGAGGGCGAGTGTCAGGAAGCACGGGACGAGACGATGCATCGGGCAACCTCGGTGCGAGGCTGCCTGCTTAGATCAGATGCCGATCCCCTGGAAACACCACATCGGATGCTCCGCGCCCCGCCCGCCGCATGCCTTGAAACGGGCCGCGCGGGGCCATGACGGCCCGCTCAGTCTTCCGCCGCCACCCGCGCCCGCCAGTCCGCCAGCATGTCGGCCAGCGTGGTCTCCCAGGGGATGCGCGGCGCCCAGCCCAGAAGCCGCCGCGCCGCGCCGATATCGCCCGCGGTGCGCTCCACATCGGTGGGCCGCAGCCGCGACGCCTCCTGCTCCACCCGCGCCTCCACCCCGGCCAGGGCGAGCAGCGCCTCCAGGATGTCGCCCACCTGGCGCGGCGCGCCGGTGGCGAGGTTGATCACCACCCCTGGCGCCAGATCCGCCGCCAGCGCCAGCGCATAGCCCTCGCAGACATCCCGCACGTCCAGGAAGTCGCGCCAGCGGTCCAGCGCCCCGGTCCGGATCACCGGCTCCTGCTTCCCGGCCGCGATCCGCGCCACCTGATGCGCGAAAGCGCCGACCACGAAGCCGTCCGACTGCCCCGGCCCGGTCTGGTTGAAGGGCCGCATCCGCACCGCCCGCAGGCCCCGCAGCGCCATCTCCCCGATGGCGATGTCCGCCGCCGCCTTGGAGGCCGCATAGGGATTGGCCGGGCGCGGCAGCGCCTCCTCCGTCAGCGGCACGCCCGCCTGGAAGGACAGCCCGTAGATCTCGGCCGAGGAGACATGGACGAAGCGCGCGCCCGGCGCCGCCTCCAGCACCGCCTCGGCCAGCGCCAGGGTCCCGTCCAGGTTGGTCCGCCAGGTCAGGCGCGGATTCCGGAAGGAAACCGGTACCGAGGCCTGCGCCGCCAGATGCAGCACCGCATCCGGCGCCGCCCCGGCCACCCGCCCGGCGAGATCATCGCCGAGCAGGTCCATCTCCAGCGTCTCGTCCGCCCCGGGCACATGCTTCTCGCCATCCCGGCTGGCGGCGATCAGCCGCGCCGCCGGGAAGTGCCGCCGCAGCACCGGCAGCAGATGGCCGCCGACGAAGCCGCCGGCGCCCGTGACGAGGATGCGTTCCATGACGACAGTTCCCGGGGCCGTGCCGGACACCGGCCCTCAGCCCATCCGCGACCGGTGGCGGAACAGGTCGGCGTCCACCATTTCCTTGATCATCTCCTCCAGGCTGATCGCCGGCTCCCAGCCGAGCTTCTCCCTGGCCTTGGAGGGATCGCCCAGCAGCAGGTCCACCTCGGCCGGCCGCAGGAAGGCCGGATCGACCTTCACGAAATCCTCGTAGTTCAGCCCGACATGCTCGAAGGCGATCTTGCACATGTCGCGCACCGTGGTGGTGCGGCCGGTGGCGACCACATAGTCGTCCGGCACCTCCTGCTGCAGCATCAGGTGCATCGCCCGGACATAGTCCTTGGCATGGCCCCAGTCGCGCTTGGCGTCGAGGTTGCCCATCTTCAGCTCGGTCGCCTTGCCGAGCTTGATCCGCGCCGCCCCGTCCGTGACCTTGCGGGTGACGAACTCGATGCCGCGCAACGGGCTCTCATGGTTGAACAGGATGCCCGAGGAGGCGTGCAGCCCGAAGCTCTCGCGGTAGTTCACCGTCATCCAGTGCGCGTAGAGCTTGGCCACCGCATAGGGGCTGCGCGGATAGAAGGGCGTCTTCTCGCTCTGGATCGGATGCTGCACCAGCCCGTACATCTCGGAGGAGGAGGCCTGGTAGAAGCGCGCCTGCGGCGCCACCAGCCGCACCGCCTCCAGGATGTTGTTCGCCCCCAGCGCCGTCACCTGCCCGGTCAGCAGCGGCTGGTTCCAGGAGGTCTTCACGAAGCTCTGCGCGCCGAGGTTGTAGACCTCGTCCGGCTTCACCTCGTTCAGCACGCGGATCAGCGAGCTGATGTCGATCAGGTTGCCGTCCATGACCCGGACCTGCCCGGCGATCCCCAGCCAGCGCAGCCGCTCGTCCACCACATCGGAGGAGGAAGAGCGCCGCACCAGCCCATAGACCTCGTAGCCCTTCTCCAGCAGCAACTGCGAGAGATAGGCGCCGTCCTGGCCCGTCACCCCGGTGATCAACGCTTTCGGCATGGTCCCCCGCCTCGAAACGATACAAGCCGCGCTTTAGCGGTGCCCGCCACGCTTGGCCAGATCGTTCGCTGCCCGGTTGTGGTCGCCCGGATGCAAAATCCCGCGCTTTCCCGTGACATGGGTTGCGGTGCGCCCCGGGTTCCGTCGCCTGGGGGCAAGGCTCCGCCTTTCCCCATGTTTTCTCCTTTGGCCCCCCATCCGCCAGGACCCCGCGGACCTCGGACCTGGTTCGTTGGCGCTTCTGCCGCCGGATCACGCCGGAGAGCCACGCTCTCCGGCGACTGCAGGCGCCAGCAGCGCGGGTAGAATATTCTTGCCCGGGAGCCCGCTGATCCGCCCGCTCCCAGGGATCGGCCCGTGGGCTGGCGGTAACGCCAGCGCCCACTCAAGGCGGGGTCTGGGGGGATACCATCCCCCCAGCGGAGGGGGGCGGGGGAGGCGGAGCCTCAGCCCGGGGCCGGCCACGAAAGCGGCGGCCCGCCCCACCCGTCCCGCTCACCCCGCCAGGGCGGCGCGATAATCCGGCACCGGCAGTCGTGCCGGGGGCAGGCCCCGCAGCGCCGGGTCGCCCGCCACCTGGCGCAACGCCGCGGCGGCCGCGCCCAGGTCGGCCTCGGCCCACATCGCCCCCGACAACGCATAGGTCGCCTGCGGGTCCAGCGCCGGCACCAGACGCCAGGGCACGGCGAAGCAGCCCGGCCCGGTCATGAAATCCACGTTGCCCGACCATCCCGTGGCCACCACCGGCCGCCCCAGCGCCATGGCCTCGGCGATGGCCAGCCCATAGCCCTCGGCCCGGTGCAGCGAGACCAGCACATCGCAGCAGGAGGTCAGCGCCCAGAGGTCGCGCCGGGGCAGGGCGGCATCCAGCACCCGCACATTCGGCCGCGCCGCCGCCGCCCGCGCCACCTCCTCCCAGGCCGCCCCGGCCCGCGCCGTGCCATGGGTCTTCAGCACCAGCACGTGCTCCGGCGATCCCCGAAGGCCAGGCGGTGCGCCTCGATCGCCGCCATCGGGTTCTTGCGCCACAGGGAGGAGGTCGCGTCGAAGATGCTCAACCCGACGAAGGCCCCCTCCGGCAGCCCGAAATTCGCCCGCCCCAGCGGCGAGGGATCAGGCTCCGGCGGCGGGTGCGGCACCACCAGCGGTGCGGGGAAACCTGGCCTCCCCGCCATGGGCCGGGCGAAGACCTCCGCGCAGAACCGGCTCGGCGCCCAGATCCGGTGGCAGGCGCCATAGCCCCGCCGCCAGTCCGCCGGCAGCTCCGGCAACTCCCAGGCCCAGTAGGCGATCAGCCGCTTGCCCGCCACGGCCCGCCGCCCCAGCGCCAGCAGCGCCCAGGGCAGCATCGGCCCGTTCACATGCAGCACGATGGTCCCGGGCCCTTCCGGCACCGCACCCGGCAACAGGTGCCCCCCGGCACTCTCCCGCTCCGGCAGGGGCGGTCCCTGCCGCTGCGCCGCGGTCAGATCGATTCCCACCGCCCCCAGCCCGGCCCCGTTCATGGCCCGCAGCATCATCCGCGCGCCCTCGCCCAGCCCGGTGGCGGCCCCCAGATAACCCGCGACGTAGAGCGGCCCCGCGCCATCCGGCTCCGGCCGCGCCGGACGCGGCGCCAGCAGCGCGGCCCCGCCGAACAGCGCCTCCCGCCGCAAGCCGCGCGGCAGCGCCTGCCACAGCCGGTGCAGCGGGCTCATGCTTCCGCCCGCCCGAAGCCCAGCCGGCGCAGGCCCTCCACCAGCATCGCCGCCTGCCCGTCCCAGTCCCGCAAGCCCGCCCCGGCCGCCAGCGCGGCCCGCGAGAACCCGTCCCGCGCCCCGGGCTCCAGCAGCCGCGCCATGGCCGCCGCCAGGGCGGGGGCCTCCGCCATGTCCGCCACCACGCCGGGGGCCGCCTCCCCGCCGAACTGCTCCGCCAGCCCGCCCACCGGCGTCGCCACCACCGGTACGCCGAGCGCCAGGGCCTGCGACAGCACGCCGGACTGGCTGGCCTCGCGATAGGGCAGCACCACCGCCCAGGCCCGCCGCAGCAGGGCCGGGATCTCGGCATCCGCCACCCAGCGCGGCTCCACCGTTACGCCCGGCAGGGCGGAAAGCCCCGGCGCGCAGGCTTCCGCATCCCCTTCGCCCACCACCCGCAGCGTCGCCTCCGGGTGCCGCTCCCGCAACAGGCGGAAGGCATCGCGCAGCAGGTCCAGCCCCTTGTAGGCCCGCAGCCGCCCGAAGAAGAGGAACTGCCCCGCCTCCGGCCCCGAGCACACCTCCGAAGACACCTCCACGGCTGCCCCCAGCGGCAGGCGCAGCACCGGCAGGCCCGGCCGCAGCGCCGCCACCTCCCGCTCCACCGCCTCGGAGAAGACCACCGCCGCGCGCGCCGCTTCCAGTTCCTGCCGCAGCCGCCAGTCCCAGAGCAGGGAGGGGTCGCCCGGATGCGGCCTCGCATCGTGCACGGAGGGCACATAGGCGATGCCGGCACGCGGCAGGGCCGGGGCCACGAAGGGCGTCCAGACATGGTTCATGGCGGACAGCACCAGATCCGCCCGCATCCGCCGCGCCTGCGCCACCAGCCCACGGCGCAGCGAAGGCAGCCGCGCCAGCCCCGCCAGGGCACCAGGCGCGCCACGGAAGGTCCGCACCACCTCCAGATCGGCATCCAGCGCGCGGAAGGTCTCCAGCGCGTCGAGCCGGTCCGCCAGGGACAGGCCGAGCCGGATATCGGGCCGCCGCGCCAGGGCCCGCGCCAGGTTCAGCGTGTGCTGCGCCCCGCCGCCCCGCCGCCCCCAGTACCAGAGAAGGAGATGGATCACCCCCCGGCGCCTATCATCCCACCGCCCGCGCTGCAAAGGCCGCGTCCTGGAAAGGGGAAAAATCCCGTTTTCCGGCACAGTCGGCGGCATAGGAAGCCTGTTACAAAGTATCAGAGTGTTTCCGTGGGTGAAATAATTGATGAGTCGGCGGAAATTGCACGATTTGCCCTTCACGAGTGAAGGTCATCCGTGAGACGGATGCGGCCAGCCTCTCACGGCGTCTCAAACAAGGATCGGAGCAGTCCGGATTCGCGGCATGATGATCCCTCCGCCTCTTTCCCGCCCGTCCGCCCTGCTGCCCGGGGACAGCCAGGCCAGCCTGCCGCTGCACGCCACCGGCCAGGACGGGCTGGAGGCCTTCGCCGCCACGCTCGATCCCTCCGCCGCCGCCTTCCTCCGCGCCTCGGGCTTCAAGGCCAGATCCGGGCAACTCGCCCTGCTGCCGGGGCCGCAGGGCCTGTCCGGCGCCGTGCTGGGCCTGGGCGATTCCCCGGAAGCCGCCCGCGCCGAGCCCTGGACCTATGGCGACCTGCCCCGGAACCTCCCCGAGGGCACAAGCTGGCACCTGGCGGGGGAGGGGCCGGACCCGGCCGCCGCCACGCTGGGCTGGGGCCTGGGCGCCTATGCCTACACCGCCTTCAAGCCGGCGAAGCGTGAGGCAGCCCGCCTCGTCACCCCGTCCGGAGCGGAAGACGCCGCCAGCACCGCCGCGCTGATCCACTGGGTGCGTGACCTGATCAACACCCCCGCCGCAGATCTCGGCCCGGCGGACCTCCTCGCCGCCGCCCGCGCCATGGCGGAGGCCGAGGGCGCGTCCTTCGAGACGATCGAGGGCGACGCGCTGCGCGAGGGCTTCCCCGCCCTGGCCGCGGTCGGCGGCGGCAGCCCGCGCGCGCCCGGCGTCGGCATCCTGCGCTGGGAAGGCGCCGCGGACGGCCCGCTCCTGGCCCTGTGCGGCAAAGGCGTCTGCTTCGACACCGGCGGCCTCGACCTCAAGCCTTCCGCCGGCATGCTGCGGATGAAGAAGGACATGGGCGGCGCCGCGGTGGTGCTCGGCCTCGCCGCGCGGATCATCCGTGCGCGCCTGCCGGTGCGCCTTCTCGCGCTCGTCGGCGCCGTGGAGAACAGCGTTTCCGGCGAAGCCTTCCGCCCGATGGACGTGCTGCGCACGCGAAAGGGCCTGACCGTCGAAATCGGCAACACCGATGCCGAAGGCCGCCTCGTGCTCGCCGATCTGCTCGCCTTCGCCGCGGAACAGTCGCCCGCGCTGCTGCTGGACTGCGCAACGCTGACGGGCGCGGCGCGCGTGGCTCTCGGCCCCGACCTGCCGGCGATCTTTTCCAACAACGACGCGCTGGCGCGCATTGTGCAGCGCGCGGGCGACGCACATCACGATCCTGTGTGGCATCTCCCATTGCGGCGCGGTTACGATTCGTGGTTGGACAGCGCCATCGCAGACCTCAACAACGTTGCTTCGCGGCCCATGGCCGGTGCGGTGATTGCTGCGTTGTTCCTCAACCGCTTTGTGCCAGAGGCAACGCCCTGGCTGCATGTCGATCTCTACGCCTGGAACGATGCGAACCGTCCCGGGCGCCCGGAGGGTGGCGAAGCACAGGCGCTTCGTGCCCTGCATGCCGGAATCGCGGACTGGCTTTCCCGCCGGGAAAATGCCGGTGACGAAACGGCATGACGGCATAGCGGTTCCACCAAACGGCATCGTACGCGGCGCCGTGAAAGCCGGCCCCGGCCACTGCGGGTTCCGACCCCGTGCGGGGCTGCCAGAAGAAGAGAAGGATGGAAAAAACTGATGTCATCGAAGATCAGCGGAGATGAGCTCGTAGAGATCCTGCGGGACACCGTGGTCGCGCTGGTTCGTCGTGATGGCCCCGACCTCTCGGCCCGGCAGCTCGGCGTCTTCCTGACCACCTACCTCTCCGATGGCCCGCACACCGTACGCGGACTTGCCGCGACGCTGAACGTGTCCAAGCCGGCGATCACGCGCGCGCTGGACCGTCTGGGCGAGCTCGACCTGACCCGCCGCAAGACCGATCCGCAGGACCGTCGCAGTGTGCTGGTGCAGCGCACGCCGAAGGGCACGTCGCTGCTGCGCGAGATGTCCACCATCATGGGCGAGGCCACGCGGGGCGAGGCCGGCACCTCCAGCGCCCCGGCCAACGAGCCGGTGGCGATCGAGACCCGCCCGCGCCACGTGGCGGCCTGAGGAAAGGCCCCGGCGGCCGGCGGCATGGCGCCGCCGCCGCCCGCGCCTCCCCAGGATGAGGTCCCGCCCGGATCAGCCCCGGGGTCAACCCCGGAATCAGCCCCAAGTGGCGGAAGCCTCCTCCCCGGCGGAGGTCTCGAAGGCCGCCGTCATCAGCAGACGCGTGTAGTCCTCGCGCGGCGCCGACGTCACCTGCTCCGTCCCGCCGCTTTCCACCACGCGCCCGTCCTTCATCACCAGGATGCGGTGCGCCATGGCCCGCACCACGCGCAGGTCGTGGCTGATGAAGAGATAGGCGAGCCCGTGCCGCGCCTGTAATTCGCGCAGCAGCTCCACCACTTGCGCCTGCACGGAGACGTCGAGCGCGCTGGTCGGCTCGTCCAGCACCACCAGCTTCGGCCGCAGCACCAGCGCCCGCGCGATGGAGATGCGCTGCCGCTGCCCGCCCGAGAACTCGTGCGGATAGCGATGCGCCGAGGCCGGATCGAGCCCCACCTCCCGCAGCACATCCTCCACCCGTGCCTCGCGCTCCGCCCGCGACAGCTCCGGCTCATGCACCGCCAACCCCTCGGCCACGATGTCCGCCACCGTCATGCGTGGCGACAGGCTGCCGAACGGGTCCTGGAACACCACCTGCATGCTCCGCCGCAACGGCCGCAGCGCGCGCCGCCCCAGCCCGTCGATCCGCTCGCCCTCCAGCCGCACCGTGCCTTCGCCGCGCTCCAGTTGCAGCACGGTCAGCCCCAGCGTCGTCTTGCCGGACCCGCTCTCCCCCACCACGCCCAGCGTCTCGCCGCGCCGGATGGCGAGCGAGACGCCATCCACCGCCCGCACCTCCGACACCACCCGCCGCATCAGCCCGCGCCGCACCGGGAAGCGCACGCGGATGTCCCGCGCATCCAGCACCGTCTTCGCCCGCGGTGCGACCGGCGCCGGCCCGCCCCGCGGCTGCGCGGCCAGCAGCATCCGCGTATAGGGGTGCCGCGGATCGGCGATCACCGAAGCCGCCTCGCCCTGCTCCACCGCCAGGCCGTCCCGCATCACCACCACCCGGTCGGCATGGCGCCGCACGATGCCCAGGTCATGGGTGATCAGCAGCATCGCCATGCCGCTCTCGCGCTTCAACCGGTCCAGCAGGTCCAGGATCTGCGCCTGCACCGTCACGTCCAGCGCCGTGGTCGGCTCATCGGCGATCAGCAGCTTCGGATCGTTGGCCAGCGCCACCGCGATCATCACCCGCTGCCGCTGCCCGCCCGAGAGCTGGTGCGGGAAGGCGTCCAGCCGGTTCTCCAGCGCCGCCAGCCCGGCGCGCCGCAACAGGCGCCGCACCTCCTCCCGCAACGCCACGCCGCGCAGTGGCCGGTGCAGCGTGATCGCCTCCGCCACCTGCCGCCCGATGCTGTGCAGCGGGTTCAGCGAGGTCATCGGCTCCTGGAACACCATCCCCGCCACGCCGCCGCGCAGCCGCCGCAGCTCGCCCTCCCGCGCCGACAGCACCTCCACCCCGTCCAGCCGCACCCGGCCCGAGGGGTTGCTCCCTCCCACCGTCAGCAGCCGCAGGCAGGACAGCGCCGTCACACTCTTGCCCGATCCGCTTTCCCCCACCAGCGCCACCGTCTCCCCCGGCCGCACGTCGAAGGAAACGCCATGCACCACCGGCACGCCCCGGAAGGCGACCTGGAGGTTCTCCACCGCCAGGACCGGCTCGCCCACAGGCTCGCTCATGGCGCTCATCCGCGACCTCCTCCACCGCCCCCTGGCAGCTTGCGCGGGTCGAAGGCGTCGCGCACCGCCTCGCCGATGAAGATCAGCAGCGTCAGCGTGCCCCCCAGCACGGCGAAGGCGGTCGCCCCCAGCCAGGGCGCCTGGAGGTTGTTCTTCGCCTGCGCCACCAGTTCTCCCAGGGAGGGCGAGCCCGGCGGCAGGCCGAAGCCCAGGAAGTCCAGGCTCGCCAGCACCGTCACGCTGCCCGACAGGATGAAAGGCAACAGCGTCAGCGTCGCCACCATCGCATTGGGCAGGATATGCCGCGCCATCACCCGCGCATCCGACACGCCCAGCGCCTTCGCTGCCCGCACATAGTCCAGGTTCCGCCCGCGCAGGAACTCCGCCCGCACCACCCCCGTCAGGCTCATCCAGGAGAAAAGCAGCAGGAAGATCAGCAGCGTCCAGAACCCGGGCTCGATCACCGAGGACAGGATGATCAGCAGGAAGAGCTGCGGCATCCCCGACCAGACCTCGATGAAGCGCTGGAACCCCAGATCCACCCAGCCGCCGTAATAGCCCTGCACCGCCCCCGCCGCGACACCGATCGCCGAGGCCGCGAAGGTCAGCGCGAAACCGAACAGCACCGAGATCCGGAACCCCCAGATCACCCGCGCCAGCACGTCCCGCGCCTGGTCGTCCGTCCCCAGCCAGTGCCGCGCATCGGGCGGGGTGGGCGCCGGCCGCCCCAGATCCCGCACCACCGTGTCATAGCGGTACGGCACCAGCGGCCACACCGCCCAGCCGCGCTTCGCCACCTCCGCCGCCAGCACCGGGTCGTGCCAGTCCGCATCGGTCGGGAAGCCGTCCGGCAGGATGTCGCTCTCGGCATAATCCGTGACCACCGGGAAGAACCACTTCCCCTCCACCCGCGCCACGATCGGCCGGTCATTCGCCAGCACCTCGGCGAAGAGCGTCACCAGGAAGATCGCCCCGAACAGCCACAGCGAGACATGGCCCCGCCGGTTGGCCCGGAAATTCGCCCAGCGGCGCCGGTTCAGGGGACTCATCCGGGGCGGCGCTCCGTGGTCGGGGCGAGGCTCCGCCTCTCCCCGAACCCCTCTCCGCTCAGGGAGGCAGTGCCTCCCCGAGACCCCGCCGGGAGTTGGCTCCATGTGGCCACCACCAGCGCGGTGTCCGATCCCGCACGGCCGGCGAAAACAGCGGGCGCCGGAAAAGAATCCAGCCAGGCCTTAGCCCGTGCGGCGTCGTCCCTCGCCGGAGGGCATGGCCCTCCGGCGCACATCCCCTGGCCGAAAGAGCCAGCGAATGGGAGGTCCAGGAACCTCAGGTTCCTGGCGGATGGGGTTTGGGGAAGGCAGAGCCTTCCCCAAGGACCACGAGGCGTGACACCTCTCAACGCCGTGCCTCGAAATCGATCCGCGGGTCCACGAGGGTATAGGCGAAGTCGCCGATGATCTGCATGACGAGGCCGAGCAGGGTGAAGATGTAGAGTGTGCCGAACATCACCGGATAGTCCCGCCGGATCGCGGATTCGAAGCCGAGCAGCCCGAGGCCGTCGAGCGAGAAGACGATCTCCACCAGCAGCGCGCCGGTAAAGAGGATGCCGATGAAGGCCGAGGGGAAGCCCGCGATGATCAGCAGCATGGCATTGCGGAAGACATGGCCGTAGAGCACGCGCCGCTCGCCCGCCCCCTTGGCCCGGGCGGTCAGCACGTACTGCTTGCCGATCTCGTCCATGAAGGAGTTCTTGGTCAGCATCACCAGCCCGGCGAAGCCGCCCACCACCAGCGCCACGGTCGGCAGCACCATGTGCCAGGCATAATCCAGCGCCCGTTCCCAGAAGGGCCAGTTCTGCGAACCCGAGGAGACCAGCCCGCGCAGCGGGAACCACTGGAAGAACGACCCCCCGGCGAAGACCACCACCAGCAGGATGGCGAAGAGGAATCCCGGGATGGCATAGCCCACCAGCACCACACCGGAGGTCCAGGCATCGAAACCCGTCCCGTCCCGCACCGCCTTGCGGATGCCGAGCGGGATGGAGACGAGATAGATGATCAGCGTGGACCACAGCCCCAGGCTCACCGAGACGGGCAGCCGCTCCCCGATCAGCTCGATCACCGGCCGCCCGCGGAACAGGCTCTGCCCGAAATCGAAGCGCAGATAGTCCTTCAGCATCGCCAGGAACCGCTCCGGCGCCGGCTTGTCGAAGCCGAAGGCCTTCTCGATATCCTTCACCACCGCCGGGTCCAGCCCCCGCGCGCCGCGATAGCCCGAACCTTCCCCGCCCTGGGGCTGGGCCGGCCGCACCTCCGCATTCCCGCCCCCTTCGGTCAGCCGCCCGATCGTGCCGCCCCCGCCACGCTTCAGCTCGGCGATCATCTGTTCCACCGGCCCGCCCGGCGCGAACTGCACCACGGCGAAGTTGATCAGGATGATCCCGAACAGCGTCGGGATCACCAGGATCAGGCGCCGGAGGAGATAGGCGGCCATGCGCGCCGCTCAGGCCGGGGAGCGCCGCGCCTCGGCCAACGCCCGGTCCCGCGCGGGATCGATCCACCAGCCCTCGAAGCCGATATTGTAGCGCGGGTTGCGCGGCGGCCGCCCGAAGCGGTCCCACCAGGCGATGCGGAAACTGTCGCTGTACCAGTGCGGCACGACATGGAAGCCCCAGAGCAGCACGCGGTCCAGCGCATGGGTGCGCGTCACCAGCTCCTGCCGGTCCGGCGCGTTCACCACCAGCTCCACCAGCGCATCCACCACCGGATCGGCGAGGCCCAGCGTGTTGCGGCTGCCATCCTGCTTCGCCGCCGCGCTGCCCCAGAAATCGCGCTGCTCGTTGCCGGGCGACTGGCTCTGCCCGAACAGCTCCACCGTCATGTCATAGTCGAAGTGGTCCATCCGCACCTGGTACTGCGCCAGGTCGATGGTCCGCACATTCGCCTCCACGCCCAGCCGCTGCAGCGATTGCGCATAGGGCAGGGCGATGCGCTCGAACGTCGCGTCGCTCAGCAGGATCTCGAAGCTCAGCTTCTGCCCCTGCGCGTTCACCATCTGCCGGTCACGCACCACCCAGCCCGCCTGCCGCAGCAGTTCCAGCGCGCGGCGCTGGTTGTCACGGTTGTTGCCGCTGCCATCCGTGACCGGCAGCTTGAAGGGCTGCGTGAACAGCTCCGCCGGCAGCCTGTCGCGATAGGGTTGCAGGATCTCCAGCTCCCGCCCCTCCGGCACGCCGGAACAGGCGAGTTCCGAATTGGTGAAGTAGGAATAGCTGCGCTTGTACGCGTTGTAGAACAGGTTGGCGTTCATCCACTCGAAATCGAAGACCAGCCCCAGCGCCTCGCGCGTCCGCCGGTCGGCGAAGAGGGGCCGCCGCAGGTTCATCGCGAAGCACTGCATCCCCGCCGGAAGCTCGTGCTTCAGCTCGTCCCGCTTCACCAGCCCGCGCTGCACGGCGGGGAAGTCATAGGCGGTGGCCCAGGAGCGCGCGATGTTCTCCTGCCGGAAATCGATCTGCCCCGCCTTGAACCCCTCGAAGGCGACGGTCGGGTCGCGGAAATACTCGAAGCGCTGCACGTCGAAATTCTGCAGCCCCTTCATCGTCGGCAGGTCGCGCCCCCAGTAGTCCTTCACCCGCGACAGCACCATGCTGCGCCCCGCCTCGAAGCGCTCCACCTTGTACGGCCCCGAGCCCAGCGGCACCTCCAGCGAGGGCTGCGCGAAATCCCGCCCCTCCCACCAGTGCTTCGGCAGCACCGGCATCTGCCCGATGATCTGCGCCAGCTCCCGGTTGTCCGCGTTGCGGAAGCGGAAGACCACCCGCCGCTCGCCCTCGGCCACCGCCTCCGCCACATCGGCCCAGTAGGCGCGGAAACGCGGATGCCCCTTCTCCATGATGGTGGCGAAGGTCCAGGTCACATCCGCCGCCGTCACCGGCCGGCCGTCATGCCAGCGCGCCTCCTCCCGCAGCTCGAAGGCGGCCCAGCGGTTGTCCGCCGGCAGCTCCACCAGCCTCGCCAGATGCGCATAGGCGGTGCTGGCCTCGTCCGAGCTGTCCATCAGCAGCGTCTCGTAGAGCAGCCCGATCCCCACCGCCGACGTGCCGCGCAGGATGAAGGGGTTGAAGGAGTCGTAGGAACCCAGCGCCGTCCGCACCACCTCGCCGCCCTTCGGCGCATCGGGGTTCGCCCAGGGCCAGTGCGTGAAATCGGGCGGCAGGGAGGGATCGCCCAGCAGCGACAGCGCATGCACCCGGCGCACCGCCGTGTCCGGAATGGGGGAGGGGGTGGGGGCCGCCGTCCCTGCCCCTGGGCCAGGACGGCGCGTGACACCGTCCCCGACAGGGTGGCGGTCATCAGGGAGGCAGCGAGCAGGTCTCGGCGGAACATCCCGCGAGGATGAGGCTTTCCCGCCCCGCCCTCAACCTCTCCCTGCGTAGCGGATTGTCTCACGCTCCGGCGGGCCGGCCCTCCGACCGGAGCCGGAATTTATCCACCCCCGAAACCGTATGCCGCACCGCGGTGTTCCTTCCGGCGAGGCACCGTCTCCGCAAGGGGCAGGGCCACCGGACCGAAACGACATCCCGACCGATGAACCCACGCCCTGGCGGAAACACCATGGGAGTGCCCCCGATGGCCGAGGAACAGCCTGCCGCGAAGAGCCTGGGCGGCGCGATGAAGAATGGCGGGCAGATGCTGCGCAACGGGCTGAACCGCCTGCGCCGCTCGCCCGACGAGCTCCTGGCGCATCTCGACGCGAAGGCGAAGAAGGCGATGGACCGCCTGCGCTCCCGCCGCCGCTGGGAAGCCTGACGCGGCCCCCGGGGACTCCCCGGTCAGCCCGGCGCCGGGCTCAGGATGTGCCCCGCCTGCGCCAGCAGTGCCGGGTCGCCCACGGCGATCACCGTGCCGTCGCCCTCCAGCGTCAACGGCCGTCCCTTCCAGTCGGTGACACGCCCGCCCGCCCCTTCCACGATGGGCACCAGCGCCGCCCAGTCCCAGGGTTTCATCGTGGAATCCACCACCACGTCGATCAGCCCCAGCGCCAGCAGGCCATAGCTGTAGCAGTCACCGCCCCAGCTCACCCGCCGCACCGCGCCGCAGAGCCCGTCCCGCGCCGCGTATTCCTCCGGCCGGAAGATCGTGGGGCTGGTCATCGCCAGCTCCGCCGCCGACAGCTCCGGACAGGCCCGGCACCCCGCCACCCCGCCGAAAGGCCCGCGGAACTCCGTCCGCCGTCCGGTGATCCCGGTCCAGCGCTCCCCCGTCGCCGGCTGGTCGATGATCCCCAGCACCGGCCTGCCCCGGTGCAGCAGCCCGATCAGCGTGCCGAAGAGCGGCCGCCCGGTGACGAAGGCCCGCGTCCCGTCGATCGGGTCCAGCACCCAGACCCATTCGGCATCCGGGCGCACGGAGCCATGCTCCTCCCCGATCACCCCATGCTCCGGGAAGGCGGTCAGCAGATGCTCGCGCAGCACCAGCTCCGCCCGCCGGTCCGCCTCGGTCACCGGGCTGGCGTCGCCCTTGGCCTCCACCAGCAGCGCCGAGCGGAAGAGCGGCCGGATCACCGCCCCCGCCAGGTCGGCACCCGCCTGCGCGGCGGCCAGGAAGCTCTCGGGAGGCACGGGCATGTCCGGCACCGTCAGGGGGTGGGGAGGGGAGGCGGGTTGTCCGACAGCGTCCGCAGATAGGCCAGCACATCCGCCCGCTGCTGCGCGTTGCTCAGCCCGGCGAAGGCCATGCGCGTGCCCGGCATCGCCTTGGCCGGCGCCGAGATGAAGCGGTTGATCGCCTCGTAGTCCCAGACCTTGTCGGCCAGCGCCTTGTTCGCCGGGGAGTAGTTGAAGCCCGCCTCCGCCGCGTGGTGCCGCCCGATGATGCCGTACAGATTCGGCCCCACCCCGTTGCGCCCGTTGTTCTCGAAGATATGGCAGGCCCCGCATTGCCGCTGCACCAGGGTCTTGCCCGTATCCGCATTGGCATTGGCCAGCAGCGGCGCGATGGGGGGCACCTCATAGGGCGCGGGGGCCGCCGCCCCGGCCTCGGCCGGCGCATCGCCGATCTGGATCGCCGGCTTCTCCAGCCGCTGCGGGGAAACGACGACACTGCCGATGAAGCCGGCCACTCCGAAGACGACGCCCGCCGTCAGGATCGCCGCAAACGCCTTGTTCCCCTCCAGGCTCATCGCCCCGTCGTTCCCTTCTTATCGTTTTTCCGCGCCCGCGGGCCGTCGTCCAGTGGCGCAAAGGCCCAGCCCCGCCCAAGCTCCGGCAGGCCCCCCGGCCGCCCCGGCACGGCCTCCATCGGGAGGGCCTGGGGAATCGGCCGGACGGCATGCGCGGAACCCGTTCAGGCCATAGGTTTGCGCCTGTTCCCCGGCTCCATTACAAGCGCCTGGACCTTAATCGCCCAAGGCTCGTCTCACAACCCGTGCGCCCGCTCGTCCTGATCCCGGCCCGGATGGCCTCCACCCGCCTGCCGGACAAGCCTCTCGCCGACATCCATGGCAAGCCGATGATCGTCCACGTCCTCGACCGGGCGCGGGAGGCCGATATCGGCCCGGTCGCCGTCGCCTGCGACAGGCCCGAGATCGCCGAGGCCGTCCGCGCCGCCGGCGGCACCGCCATCCTGGTCGCCGACGACGTGCCCTCCGGCACGGATCGCATCAACCTCGCCCTCGCCACCATCGACCCGGTGGGGGCGCATGACGTGGTGGTGAACCTCCAGGGCGACCTGCCCACCATGCCGCCGGACATGCTGCGCGCCGTGCTCGCGCCGCTGGCCGACCAGCGCGTCGATATCGGCACCCTCGTCGCCCCGATCACCGATCCCGGGGAAGCCGCCGCCCCCTCCGTGGTCAAGGTCGCCTGCGCCTTCCCGCGCGGCGTCGCCGTCGCGCCCGCCCTCTATTTCTCGCGCAACATCATCCCCTCCGGCGAAGGGCCGCACTGGCACCATATCGGCGTCTACGCCTATCGCCGCCCGGCGCTCGCCCGCTTCGTCGCCCTGCCCGAGGGCGCGCTGGAGAAGCGCGAGAAGCTGGAGCAACTCCGCGCCCTGGAGGCCGGGATGCGCATCGGCGTGGTCCGCGTCGATCACGCCCCCTTCGGCGTGGACACCCCAGCCGACCTCGAACGGGCCCGCAGGACCCTCGCATCCGGGAGCCAGGCTGCATGAGCCAGACCATCGCCTTCCAGGGCATGCCGGGGGCCTATTCCGACCTCGCCTGCCGCGCCGCCTATCCGGGCTGGACCACGCTGCCCTGCCCCTCCTTCGAGGCCGCCATGGCCGCGGTGCGGGAGGGCAGGGCCGATCTCGCCATGCTCCCCTGCGAGAACAGCCTGGCCGGCCGCGTCCCCGACATCCACCGCCTGCTGCCCGATTCGGGCCTGCATGTGGTGGGTGAGCATTTCGAGCGCGTCGAGCACTGCCTGATGGCCCCGAAGGGCGCCACCCTGGACAGCCTGAAGCGCATCCACAGCCACCCCGTGGCGCTCGGCCAGATCCTCGACCTGCTGCGCGAGACCGGCCTGCAGGCGGTGATCGAGGCCGACACCGCCGGCGCCGCCCAGCTCGTCGCCCAGCGCGGCGGCATCGAGGACGCCGCCGTCGCCTCCTCCCTCGCCGCTGAGCTCTACGGCCTCGACATCCTCCGCCGCAACGTCGAGGACGCGGCCCACAACACCACCCGCTTCTACGTCATGTCGCGCGAGGCAACCCTGCCGCCGCCGGACACGCCCGGCTGCGTCACCACCCTGGTCTTCCGCACCCGCAGCGTCCCCGCCGCGCTCTACAAGGCACTCGGCGGCTTCGCCACCAATGGCGTGAACATCACCAAGCTCGAATCCTACATGCTCGACGGCCGCTTCGCCTCGACGCAGTTCCTCTGCGACGTGGACGGCCATCCCGACAGCCCGCCGCTGCAACGCGCTTTCGAGGAACTGCGCTACTTCTCGCGCCAGATGCACGTTCTCGGCGCCTATCCCGGCCATGCCTATCGCCGGCAGCAGGAAGAGGCTCCGCTATAAGACATAAGCCCGGCCAAATATTCATATCCGAGCCGGATTCCTGCCTTCCGCCTGCATCCGGAATGCTCCACAAGAACCGCAGGCGCATCCAGGCTGGTGAATATTCTTCCCGGTCCTGACGCGCAGCCTATTTCTTGAGACGCCCTTGAGACGCAGGAGCAGCGGCCCGCATGGATCTCGCCACTATTCTTCCGGCCCTGCTAATGGGGATCGTGGAGGGGCTGACCGAATTCCTGCCCATCTCCTCCACCGGCCACCTGATCCTGCTCAGCGACCTGATCGGCTTCCAGGGCCCGCCCGGCAAGACCTTCGAGATCGTCATCCAGCTCGGCGCCATCCTGGCCGTCATCGTCGTCTACTGGCGTGACCTCATCGCCATGGCCACCGGTTTCTGGGTTCCGCGCTCGCGCGAACGCTACGCGGTGGTCAACCTGATCCTCGCCTTCATCCCGGCGATGGTGCTCGGCGCCCTGCTGCACAAGACCATCACCGAGGTCCTGTTCAACCCCTATGTCGTCTGCTTCGCCCTGATCATCGGCGGCGTCGCGCTCATCATCATCGAACGCAACCGCCCCAAGCCGAACATCCACTCCATCGCGGAAATCGGCCCGCTCTCCGCCCTGCTGATCGGCTTCGGCCAGGTGCTCGCCATGATCCCCGGCACCAGCCGCTCCGGCGCCACCATCATCTTCGCCCTGCTCTTCGGCGTGGAACGCAAGGCAGCGGCCGAGTTCTCCTTCCTCCTCGCCATCCCCACCATGCTCGCCGCCACGGTCTACAGCCTCTACAAGGCCCGCGCCGAGCTCGCTGTCGGCGACATCAGCGAGATCGCGATCGGCTTCGCCGCCGCCTTCGTCGTGGCGCTGCTGGTGGTCCGCTGGGTGATCCGCCACATCAGCCGCATGGGCTTCCAGCCCTTCGGCTGGTACCGCATCGCCCTCGGCCTCGTGATGCTGGCGCTCCTCGGCCTGCGCTGAGGAACTACCCTCGGGGGAAACACCTGCGCTAGGCTCGCCCGGAAGTGGCGCCGGGCGCCACGACAGGAAAGTCTCCCCCGAGGTCCCATGCGCCGCATCGCCGCTCTCGCGCTTCCCGCCCTGCTGCTGGCCGGGTTCGTGCCGGGTCCCGCCAGCGCCCAGATGTGGCCGAACGATGTCGGCCCACGCCGCGACATGCTGGAACTCGCCCTCCAGCCCTTGCAGCGCTTTCAGCCCCCACCTTCCATCGCGCCCGCCGCAGCCATCCCGCCGCCACCCGTGGCGCCCCTGCCGGTCTGGACCCAGCCCGTGCCGGCACAACCCGCCCGCACCGCGCCACGCCGCGTCGCCCGCAGCACGCCGCCCCGCACACCCCCGCAGGCCCAACAGCCCCAGCCATCCGCCGCCGCGATCGGCGATCTGGAGCAGCGCCTCGCCGGGCGCGAAAAGCAGCTCGAGGAAATGCGCCGCCAGATAGAGACGGACCGGCGCAGCCTCCAGGCCCTGCGCTCCACTTCGGACAATGGCGCAAAGCCCGCGGCGAGCGTGTCTTCCACAATACAGTGATGCCAAAAAGTGACGGCCTCATCTCTTTCCGTGGTAGCAACCAGAGCCGTTGTCTGTTCTTGCTTGTAACAGGCGGATCGTCACGATTCGTCCAGAAGAACCAGGGAGTATGCGGGATGAATGCCCGTCTTTTCTTTGCCCTTCCCCTGCTCGCCGCGGTCGCGGCCTGCGCCAGCAGCCCTCCCCCCCGCCGCCGCCGGCGCCCGCTCCCGTCGTTGAGGCCCCGGCCTTCCCGCCCGGCCTCGACGGCGTCTACACCGGCTACGCCGTGGCCAACCAGCGCGCCTGCCGTCCCGCCCGCGTGGCGGTGACCAGCACCGTCGCCAACGGTCAGGCCGTGTTCCGCTGGTTCCGCCGTGCCGAGGTCGAGACCAAGATCCACGCCGATGGCGGCGTCGATTACCTGTTCGATGGTGGCCAGACCACCGGCACCTTCGCCCCCGGCACCTTCACCGGCAAGGCTGTGACGCAGAGCGGCGCCTGCACCTACACGCTCACGCTGAAGCGCTCGTAACCCCCGCACGCCTCCGGGCCGCGGAACGGGAAAGGGCGGCCGGGAAAACCGGCCGCCCTTTTTCATGCCCCATCACTCTCCCGTCAGGGGAGGCGGCACCGCCATTCCGGCGGCCTCCGCCAGCCCCTGCCGGCGAGGCTCTCAGCCAGCGAGGCCGGACGCCACCGTGTAGTCCGCCTCGGTCTTGCCGCGCACCTCATCAAGGGTCACGCCCGGCGCCAGCTCGATCAGCTCCATCTTCCCCGCCTCCTTGTCGATGGAGAAGACGGCGAGCTCGGTGATCACCAGATCCACCACACCCTTGCCGGTGAGCGGCAGGTTGCAGCTGTGCAGCAGCTTCGGCGCGCCCTTGGCGGTGTGCTCCATCAGCACCACCACGCGCTTCACGCCGGCGACGAGGTCCATCGCCCCGCCCATGCCCTTCACCATCTTCCCCGGCACCATCCAGTTCGCCAGGTCCCCATTCTCCGCCACCTGCAGCGCACCCAGCACCGACAGGTCGATATGCCCGCCGCGGATCATCGCGAAACTGTCGGCGGAGGAGAAGAAGGAGGTGGTCGGCAGCGCCGTCACGGTCTGCTTGCCGGCATTGATCAGGTCCGGGTCCTCCTCGCCCTCATAGGGGAAGGGGCCCATGCCCAGCATGCCGTTCTCGCTCTGCAACTGGACGTTCACACCCTCCGGGATGTGGTTCGCCACCAGCGTCGGGATGCCGATCCCGAGATTCACGTAGAAACCGTCCTCAAGCTCGCGGGCGGCGCGCGCCGCCATCTCGTCGCGGGTCCAGGGCATCGTCGCGTCTCCTCAGGCGGTGGCGGGGTCGGAACCGGCGGCGGCGGAAGCCGTCCCGCCGCGCTTGCGCACGGTGCGCTGCTCGATCCGCTTCTCGTAGCCCGCGGGCAGCTTCACGATCCGCTGCACATAGATCCCCGGCGTGTGGATCTGGTCCGGGTCGATCTCCCCGGGCTCCACCAGCTCCTCCACCTGCACCACCGTCACCTTGGCGGCGGTCGCCATCATCGGGTTGAAGTTCCGCGCCGTCTTGCGGAAGACAAGGTTGCCCTCGGTATCCGCCTTCCAGGCATGGACGAGCGCGAGATCGGCGAAGATCCCCCGTTCCATCACATAGTCATGACCGTCGAAGTTCCGCACCTCCTTGCCCTCGGCCACCGCGGTGCCGACGCCGGTGCGGGTGAAGAAGGCCGGGATGCCCGCCCCGCCCGCGCGGATGCGCTCGGCCAGCGTCCCCTGCGGGTTGAACTCGATCTCCAGCTCCCCGGCCAGGTACTGCCGCGCAAACTCGGCATTCTCGCCGACATAGGAGGAGATCATTTTGCGGATCTGCCGCGTCTCCAGCAGCAGCCCCAACCCCGCCCCGTCGATGCCCGCATTGTTGGACACGACCGTCAGGTCCCTCGCGCCGCTGTCCCGCACCGCCTCGATCAGCGCCGCCGGAATGCCGCAAAGCCCGAAGCCACCGGAATGGATCAGCATCCCGTCATGCAGCAACCCGTCCAGCGCCGCCGCCGGACTGTCGTAAACCTTTCTGCTCATTCCCACTCCCTGGCCTCTGCCCGGCCCCGTGCGCTGGCCCATTGCCCTGCGGATTTCGCGGCACGGTAATCCGTCGCGCGCATGTTTTAAAGTCACGGTAGGGGGCTTGCGGGGGTCTGCGGACGCGGCTAAAAGCCCGTTCACCGCAGCACGGCGGGGCCATAGCTCAGTTGGGAGAGCGCCTGAATGGCATTCAGGAGGTCGTCGGTTCGATTCCGATTGGCTCCACCATGACGAGGGGTTTCCGGAAACGGAAACCCCTCGAGCCTTTTTCGGCCCCCACTCACGCGCCGCCATCGCAGCCGGGTCCCCGCCAGGAACCTCCGCCCAGACCGCGGCAGCCCCGCTTCAGCTCAGGCTGACCACCCGCCAGGCATGCTCCTGCCCGTCCGCCTCCACGATCGTGACATTCTCGCCGGGCCGCAGCCGCGCCCGCAACTGCATCACCGCATGCAGCGGCGCATCCATCGCGGCCGAAGCCTGCCCGCCCTGCCCGAAGAAGCGCAGCGCCCAGCCCATGTCCTCGTCATACTGCACATCCCCCTCCGTCAGGCCCTCGCCCGGCCAGAGGCGCCGCGCCGGCCAGGGATTCGGGTCCGCATGCCAGGCCTCGGGGGAGGGGAGCCCGTCCGGCCCCAGGGTCAGCGTGATCTCATAGCGATGGTCGCGGCTTCCTTCCGGAAGGCTCGCCCCGCCACTCGGGGAGAGGATCAGCAGGGCCAAATGCCACCTCCTTCAGCGGATCGCGGCGGCCGAGGCCCCCAGCCAAGGGGGCTCAGATGGCCACGCGCGCACCCAGTTCCACCACGCGGTCGCTGGGGATTCGGAAAAACTCCGTCGCGGGCAGCGAGTTGCGGCTCATCAGCGTGAACAGCCACTGCTGCCAGCCCGGCATCTTCGGCACGGAGGCCGCCACCACCGTCTCGCGTCCCAGGAAATAGGAGGCCTGCATCGGCTCGAAGGGCACGCCCATCGTCTCGTGCATCATCTCCAGGTCGCGCGGGATGTTCGGGCTCTCCAGGAAGCCATAGCGCAGCAGCACGCGATAGATCCCGGGCCCCAGCTCCTCCGCCGAACCCCGGTCGCGCACCTGCGGCACATCCTCGTTGAGCACCGTGACGAACACGATCCGCTCGTGCAGCACCTTGTTGTGCTTCAGGTTGTGCAGCAGCGCGTTGGGCACGTAGTCCGCCTGCCCCGTCATGAAGATCGCGATCCCCGGCACCCGGATGGTGCGCGACTGCGGCAGCCGTGCCAGGAAGGACTTCAGCGGCAGGCTGTCCTGCTGGAAGCGCCGGAACAGCAACTCCCGCCCGCGCCGCCAGGTCAGCATCTGCACATAGAGCACCGCCCCCAGCAGCAGCGGCACCCAGCCGCCATCGGGGATCTTCAGCACGTTGGAGATGAAGAAGGCGAGGTCCAGCAGCAGGAGCGGCAGGAAGACCAGCGTCACCAGCCACCAGGACCACTGGAACCGGCGGTGGAAGACGATGGCGGCGAGGCAGGAGGTCGCCACGAACGTCCCCGTCACCGCGATGCCATAGGCCGCCGCCAGGCTGTCGGAGTTGCGGAAGGCCACCACCAGCACCACCACCCCGGCCAGCAGCGAGAAGTTCACCTGGGGCACATAGATCTGCCCCTCCTCCGTCTCGCTGGTGTGCTTCACCACCAGCCGCGGCAGCAGGCCGAGCTGCACGCATTGCCGCGCGATGGAAAAGGCGCCCGAGATCATCGCCTGGCTGGCGATGATCGTGGCCAGCGTCGCCAGCACCACCATCGGCAGCCGCAGCCAGTCCGGCGCCAGCAGGAAGAAGGGGTTCTCCAGCGCCTCGGTGTTGTTCAGCACCAGCGCGCCCTGGCCCAGATAGTTCAGGATCAGCGAAGGCAGCACGAAGCCCAGCCAGGCCATCCGGATCGGCCGCTTTCCGAAATGCCCCATATCGGCATAGAGCGCCTCCGCCCCCGTCACCGCCAGCACCACCGATCCCAGGGCGATGAAGGCCGCCAGCCGGTAGGCGACGCAGAACTGGATGGCATGGTGCGGCGACAGCGCCTCCAGCACCCCCGGCTCGCGCAGGATCTCGATCAGCCCCAGCAGCCCGATCAGCCCGAACCACAGCACCATCACCGGGCCGAAGATCCGCCCCATCGCATGGGTGCCGCGATACTGGATCAGGAACAGCCCGATCAGCACCGCCAGCGAGACCGGCACCACGATCTCCCCGAAGGTGGGCGAGATCACCTTCAGCCCCTCCACCGCCGAGAGCACGGAGATCGCGGGGGTGATGATCCCGTCGCCGAAGAACAGGCAGGCCCCGGCGATGCCGATCAGCGCCACCATGTGACGCCCCCGCTCGGTTCCCACCGCGCGCTGCGCCAGGGCCATCAGCGCCAGGATGCCGCCTTCGCCCCGGTTGTCCGCACGCAGCACGATCAGCACGTATTTCACGGTCACCACGATGATGACCGACCAGACGATCAGGCTGAGGACCCCCAGGATCTCCCAGCGCTCCAGCCCGTCGGAGGCGAAATGCACGAGTGCGGCCCGGAGCGCATAGAGCGGGCTGGTGCCGATATCGCCGAAGACGACGCCGAGAACCCCCACCACAAGGCCGATGCTCAAAGGGCGGGATTCACTGCTGGACGTGGTCGGTGTCACGATGTCCGGAATATTCCAGTGGAGCCCCAAGGCATACGCCGGAGGCGGAGACGCCCGCAAGGTCCGCCCCCAGCCCCCTCTCCGGACCGTGCGAGTCCATCCCCCCGCCCGCTGCTGAATTTCCTGTGCGCGCCGCTTTCGTGGCCGGCCCCGGGCTGAGGCTCCGCCTCCCCCGGCCCCCTCCGCTGGGGGGATGGTATCCCCCCAGACCCCGCCTTTCGTTGGCACGGGTGGTTCCACCAGCCCGCAGGCCGATCCCTGGGAGCAGGTGGATCAGCGGCGCTCCCGAAAGGAAAAATGCACCCTCTTCGCGCTGGTGGCGGCCGCCGTCGCCGGAGCGCGATGCTCTCCGGCGCGATCCGGCATCAGCAAGTGCCAGCGAACCGGGTCCAGGGCCCGCAGGGTCCTGGTAGAGTGGGGGTTTGGGGGCGAGGCAAAGCCTTGCCCCCAAAGGCACCCCCTCCGGAGGGGATCAGTGCCCGCGCAGGATCTGCGACAGGAAGGCGCGCAGGCGGTCTGTGCGGGGGTTGTTGAACATCTCCTCCGGCGTGCCGGATTCGACCACCTCGCCCCGGTCCATGAACACCACCCGGTCGGCCACGGTGCGGGCGAAGCCCATCTCGTGGGTCACGCAGATCATGGTCATGCCGCTTTCCGCCAGGCTGACCATGGTGTCCAGCACCTCCTTGATCATCTCCGGGTCCAGCGCCGAGGTCGGCTCGTCGAACAGCATGATCTTGGGCTTCATGCACAACGCCCGGGCGATCGCCACGCGCTGCTGCTGCCCGCCCGAAAGCTGCCCCGGGTACTTGTTGGCCTGGTCGGGGATCTTGACCTTGCGCAGGTACTCCATGGCCTCCTCCTCGGCCTGCGCCTTCGGCACCTTGCGCACCCAGATCGGCGCCAGGGTGCAGTTCTGCAGGATCGTCAGGTGCGGAAACAGGTTGAAGCTCTGGAACACCATGCCGACCTCGCGCCGGATGGCGTCCAGCGCCCGGATGTCATCCGTCAGCTCCACCCCGTCCACCACGATCCGGCCCTGCTGGTGCTGCTCCAGCCGGTTGATGCAGCGGATCATGGTGGACTTGCCCGAGCCCGAGGGCCCGCACACCACCACCCGCTCCCCCGCCGCCACCTGCAGGTTCACGTCCCGCAGCACATGCATCGTGCCGTACCACTTGTTCACGTTCTCCAGCAGGATCGCCGGCGGCGCCCCCGTCTGCACGGCGGAGGCGAGCTGCGGTTCCGGGCTCAGCGTTGCGCTCATGGTGTCACTCTCCGGGGAAAAGGGGGTCAGCGCCGGCGGTGCCGGTTGAGCTCGGCCTCGAGGTTCTGGCTGTAGCGCGACATGGCGAAGCAGAAGCAGAAATAGATCAGCGCCACCACGACATAGACCTCGATGCCGAAGCCCTGCCAGGCGGGCTCCACGATCGCGGTCTTGGCAGCGGTCAGCAGGTCGAAGATGCCGATGATCAGCACCAGCGACGTGTCCTTGAAGAAGCCGATGAAGGTGTTCACCAGCGGCGGGATCACGAGGCGCAGCGCCTGCGGCAGCACGATCAGCCCGGTCTTCTTCCAGTAGCTCAGGCCCAGCGCGTCCGCCGCCTCGTACTGCCCCTTGCTCAGCGCCTGCAGCCCGCCGCGCACCACCTCCGCCAGATAGGCGGCGGCGAAGAGGATGATGGCGATCTGCGCGCGCAGCAGCTTGTCGATGTTCATCCCCTCGGGAAGGAACAGCGGGAACATCACGCTCGCCATGAACAGCAGCGAGATCAGCGGCACGCCGCGGATCAGCTCGACATAGACGATGCAGAGCAGCCGGATCGCCGGCATCGAGGAGCGCCGCCCCAGCGCCACCAGGATCGACAGCGGGAACGCCACCGCGATGCCGAAGGTGGACAGGATCAGCGTGATCGGCAGCCCGCCCCAGCGCTCCTGCGGCACATAGGTGAGACCGAACACGCCCCCCCACATCAGCAGCGCGATGACGGCCAGCGTCACCAGCCACACCACCCCCAGCTCCCACCGCCAGAAGCGCCGCATGGCGGAGACGATATAGAGCCCGATGAACAGCAGGCAGACCAGCGCCGGCCGCCACTGCTCGTCATAGGGGTAGGTGGCGAAGAGGATGAAGCGGTACTTCTCCGTGATCACCGCCCAGCAGGCGCCCGTGCCCTGCACCGCGCGGCAGGCCTGGGTCTGGTTGTCCGGCACATACCAGACGGCGTTCAGGAAGGCCCAGTCCACGAAGCCGATCGCCCAGCGCACGATCAGATAGATCAGCGCCAGCGTGACCGCGGTGGACCACCAGGAGGAGAACAGGTTCGCCCGCAGCCAAGCCACCGGCCCCACCACCGTGGTGGGGGGCTGGCGCGGCGCCGCCTCGGGCGAATTGGCGGCGGCGGTGTTGAGGGTGATGTCGCTCATGCTGCCTCTCCCTCTCTCAGCGTTCCACCAGCGCGATGCGCGTGTTGTACCAGTTCATGAACAGGCTGATGCTCAGGCTGATGGTCAGGTAGACCAGCATGATGATGGCGATGCCCTCGATCGCCTGCCCCGTCTGGTTCAGCGTCGTGTTGGCGATGGACACGATGTCCTGATAGCCGATGGCCACCGCCAGCGAGGAGTTCTTCGTCAGGTTCAGGTACTGGCTGGTCATCGGCGGGATGATCACCCGCAGCGCCTGCGGCAGGATGATCCGCCGCAGCATCATCCCCGGCCGCAGCCCCAGCGCCTGCGCCGCCTCCCACTGCCCCTGCGGCACGGAGGTGATGCCGGCGCGCACGATCTCGGCGATGAAGGCCGCCGTGTACATCACCAGGCCCAGCAGCAGCGCGAAATATTCCGGGCTCACCGTGATGCCGCCCTGGAAGTTGAAGCCGCGCAGCGCCGGGATGTCCGGCGTCCAGGGCGCGCCCAGCACCCCCCAGATCACGATCGGCAGGCCGAGGATCAGCCCCAGCCCCACCGGCCAGACCCGGCGCGGCTGCCCGTCCTGCATCTGCTTCGCCCGAGCGGAGCGGGCATAGGCCCAGGTGCCGGCCACCCCCGCCACGAGGCCCAGCAGCGCCCAGTTGTGCGCCTCCGTCCACTCGACCCAGGGCAGCTTCAGCCCGCGATTGCTCAGGAACACGCCCGTCACCGGGTTCAGCGACTGCCGCGGGGCGGGGAGCCCCTGCATGATCGTGTACCAGAACAGCAGTTGCAGCAGCAGCGGCACGTCGCGCACCGCCTCGACATAGACCGCCGCGATCTTGCTCAGCAGCCAGTTCTTCGACAGCCGCGCGATGCCCACCATCGTGCCGAAGACCGTGGCCAGGATCACGCCCACCACCGCCACCTTCAGCGTGTTCAGCACGCCCACCGTCAGGGCGCGGAAATAGGTGCTGGTGGGCGAGTACTCGATCAGGTGCTCGCCGATCGGCAGCCCGGCCTCGCGCCAGAGGAAGCCGAAGCCCGTGGCGATGCGCCGCACCTCCAGGTTGCGCGCGGTGTTGCTGGCCAGCCACCAGACGATGGCCACCACCAGCCCCAGGATCAGCACCTGCCAGACGATCGAGCGCACCCGCTCGTCCCGCCAGCTCAGGCGGAAGGCTTTCTTCGGGGGCGCCTTCATGGTGCGCGGGTCCGTCGAGCTCTGCGACATCGGGAAAGCCCCTTGCGTCTGTCCGGCCTTCTGCGGGCCGCGTCCGGAGGAAAATGCCGCGGGCCGGACCCGGCCCGCGGCGTTCAGCTCAGCTCAGCGCATCGGCGGCGCGTATTGCAGCCCTTCCTTGGTCCACAGCGCGTTCTTGCCGCGGGGCAGGCCGATCGCCTTCAGGTTGCGGTCGAACACCTCGCCATAATTGCCCACGGCCTTGATGATCTGCACCGCCCAGTCGTTCGACACGCCCAGCATCTTGCCCAGGTCGCCGTTCTTGCCGACGAAGCGCTGGATGTCCGGGTTCGGGCTGTTCGCCATCGAATCCACGTTCTTGGAATCGATCCCCAGCTCTTCCGCGGTCACCAGCGCGAAATGCGTCCAGCGCACGAGGTCGGCGAAGCCCGGGTCGCCCTGCCGCACCGCCGGCGCCAGCGGCTCCTTGCTGATCAGCTCCGGCAGGATCACGTAGTCGTCCGGCTTCGGCTGGGTGGAACGCGTCGCCGCCAGCCCCGAGGCATCGGTCGTATAGGCATCGCAGCGCCCGGCCACGAAGGCGCTCACCAGCTCCTCCAGCCGCTCGATCACCACCGGGGTGAACTTGATGTTGCTGGCCCGCGCCCAGTCGGTCAGGTTCTGCTCGGTGGTGGTGCCCGGCTGCACGCAGATCGTGGCGCCGTCCAGCTCCTTGGCGCTCTTCACCCCCAGCGACGTCTTCACCATGAAGCCCTGGCCGTCATAGAAGGTCGTCGCCGCGAAATCGAAGCCCAGGCTGGTGTCGCGCGACAGTGTCCAGGTCGTGTTGCGCGCCAGCATGTCCACCTCGCCCGACTGCAGCGCGGTGAAGCGGTTCTGCGCCGTGGTCGGCACGTAGCGCACCTTGCTGGCATCGCCGAAGATCGCCGCCGCCACCGCCTTGCAGTAGTCCACGTCGAAGCCGCGCCACACGCCCTGGCTGTCCGGCTGGGCGAAGCCCGCCAGCCCGGTGTTCACCCCGCAGACGAGGCTGCCGCGGGACTTGATCGCTCCCAGCGTCGCCCCGGCCGGAGCCGCGGGTGCCTGCTGTGCCGCAGCCGGCGTCGCGAAAGCCCCGAGCGCCAGGGCGCCAAGGGACCCGAGCATGACGGCAAGCCGAAAAGGCCGCATTCCCTGAACTCTCCAAAATGGATTCCACAGATCCCGCCCGTTGCCCGGCACGGTGGGCCATCATTCCGGGGTCCTACATTCCGGTCTGGCAGCCCTGCGTAAATCGATACCCTTGACCTTCGAACGGCGCAAATCCTCGCTTCGCATCGGCTTCTGCCCGAATCTGCGCCATAAGAGCCCGCCGTAGCCAGCAAGGGCCGTGCCATGAACTGGAACAGGCCCGCCCGAACCCCAGCCCGCGGAAGGCCCACCACCATGCGCATCATCCCGAAAACGGACCTGGACCGGCTGCTCCCCTGGCCGGAACTGCTCGCCGCGCTGGAGGAGGTCTTCCGCCTCGGCTGCGAGGCCCCGCTGCGCCATCACCACCCCGTGCCGAACGGCCCGGATGCCACCGGCTCGCTCCTGCTGATGCCCGCCTGGTGGGCAGACCGCTTCACGGGGGTCAAGATCGTGCATGTCATGCCAGCGAACGCCTCCGCCGGCCTGCCCGCCGTCCAGTCCTCCTACCTGCTCTCCGACGGCCGCACCGGGGAGGCCCTGGCCCTGCTGGATGGTGGCGCCCTGACCGACCGCCGCACGGCGGCCAGCAGCGTCCTCGCCGCCCGGTTCCTGGCCCGCCCCGGCAGCCGCCGCCTGCTCATCATGGGCAGCGGCCGCGTCGCCGAGGCGCTGGCCGCCTGCTACGCCAGCACCTTCCCCCTGGAACAGGTCGCCATCTGGTCGCGCCGCCCGGAAAACGCCCAGACCCTGGCCCGCCACCTGCGCGCCGAGGGCCTGCCCGCCGAGTCCGTGCCGCAACCGGACCTCGCCTCGGCCGACATCATCGCCTGCGCCACCCTCTCGGCCACGCCGCTGGTCACAGGCGACTCCGTCCGCCCGGGCACCCATGTGGATCTCGTCGGGGCGTTCCGCCCCACCATGCGCGAAAGCGACGGCCCCCTCCTGGCCCGCGCCCGCCTCGTGGTGGACACCCGCCCCGGCGCCCTGGCCGAGGCCGGCGACGTGGTCCAGGCCATCGCCGAGGGTGCCATCACCGAAGCGGACATCGCCGCCGACCTGGCCCAGCTCTGCCGGGGCGAGGCCCAGGGGCGCCGCTCCCCCGAGGAGATCACCGTCTTCAAATCCGTCGGCTGGGCCGGCGAGGACCTCGCCGCCGCCGCCCTGGCCTACCAGCGCGCCACCTGAACCGCGCGGCACCTTGCCTCCGCCCCCAGGGGGCAAGGCTCCGCCGTCGACGCACTGCGTCGACGGCGGAGCCTTGTCCCCCGGAGGACAGGGCAAGGCCCGCAGTCAGGCCGCCTGGTCAGAGCAGAAAGGCCAGGGCCTCCTCGCAGCCCTGTTCCACCTTCAGCGCCAGCATCCCATCCGCCCGGGTCCGGCCCAGATTCACCGCCGCCACCGGCTTGCCGGCCTTCACCGCCGCCTGCACGAAGCGGAAGCCCGAATAGACCATCAGCGAGGAGCCTACGACCAGCACGGCATCGGCACGCTCCAGCGCCTGGAAGGCATCCTCCACCCGCGCCCGCGGCACGTTCTCGCCGAAGAACACCACATCCGGCTTCAGCAGCCCACCGCAGACGGGGCAGTCCGGCACAACGAATCCTGCGAAATCCCGCCCCTCCAGATCGGCATCCCCATCGGGCGCGATCCCGGCGGCCAGTCCGGCCCAGTCCGGGTTCAGGCGCACCAGCTCCGCCTGCATCTCCTCGCGGGGCATCGTGTGGCCGCAGGCCAGGCAACGGACAACGTCCAGCCGCCCATGCAGGTCGATGACGCGCCGGCTGCCGGCCGCCTGATGCAGGCGATCCACATTCTGGGTGAGAAGAATCTCCACCCCGCCCCGCTGCTCCAGCCGGGTCAGCGCGAGATGCGCGCGGTTCGGCCGCACCGTGCGGAAGAACCGCCAGCCGACCATGCCCCGGGCCCAGTACCGGCGGCGGGTGGTGCCCTGGCCCAGAAAGGCCTGGAGGGTAACAGGCGGGCTGCGCTTCCACTGGCCTTCGGCGTCCCGGTAGTCCGGGATGCCGGAATTCGTGCTGACGCCGGCGCCGGTGAGGAGGAAGAGCCGCGGGTGACGGTCGAGGAAGGCCTGGAGCGGCGCCGGATCGGTCATGAAGGGAAGATGTGGGCGCCCCCCGGGATGCGCCAGGGCACCCGGATTCGAGGCATCCGACAGGCACGGTGTTTCACAGTGTTGCGATTGATATCCATTATCAATTAAACCCCCGCCTCCGCTTCGGGATGACGAATCGTGCCTGCTCCTTCAGCCTCGAAACACCTCCCTCTTTGCCTGGGCCTGCTCGGCCTGGCCGCCGCCGCCCCCGCCGCATGGGCGCAATCGGGCGAGGGGACCACCAGCCAGCCGCTGGTCCTGCCCACGGTCTCCGTGGAGGGGCGGGGCAGGCCGGCGGAAACCGCGCGCGGCCCGGTCGAGGGCCTGGTCGCCACGCGCAGCGCCACCGGCAGCAAGACCGACACGCCGCTGGTGGAGACGCCGCAATCCGTCTCCGTCATCACCAGCGACCAGATCGAGATGCTGAACATCGGCTCGGTCAACGAGGCCCTGCGCTACAGCCCCGGCGCCTTCAGCAGCGGCACGGACTATCGCGGCGAGTATTTCAGCGTCCGCGGCTTCAGCGCCGATGTCTTCCTGGACGGGACGCGCGTGCCGGCGCCGGTGACGGCGCA
This sequence comes from Roseomonas gilardii subsp. gilardii, assembly GCF_023078375.1. Classification (NCBI taxonomy): domain Bacteria; kingdom Pseudomonadati; phylum Pseudomonadota; class Alphaproteobacteria; order Acetobacterales; family Roseomonadaceae; genus Roseomonas; species Roseomonas gilardii. The sequence continues at coordinate 1,204,656 of NZ_CP095554.1, forward strand.
GTCCTTCCGCATTGAGCCCTGGGGCATGGAACGGATGGAACTCCTCCGCGGCACCACCTCGGCCCTCTATGGCCAGGGCAATCTGGGCGGGCTGGTCAATGCCGTCAGCAAGACGCCCTATCCGGGCCAGGTGCGACAGATCGCCTTCCAGGCCGGCAGCTTCGGCCGCCTCCAGGGCATGTGGGATGTCGGCGGCAGCCTGACCGGCGACGACACGCTGCTCGGCCGCTTCGTCGGCCTCATCCGCGATGCCGACACGGAATTCGACGGCGGCACCGACAACCGCATCTACCTCGCCCCGTCGCTGCGCTGGCGCCCGCGGGCGGACACCACCCTGACCCTGCTCGGCAGCTATCTGCGCGACGACAACGGCGTGACCGGCCAGTGGCTGCCGCCACAGGGAACGGCGCTCTACAATCCCAACGGCACGATCCCGCGCGGCCGCACCACGGGCGAGCCGGGCTGGGACACCTACCGCAAGAGCCAGTACAGCCTGGGCTACATGTTGGACCATCAGGCGACCGACTGGCTGACGCTGCGGCAGAACCTCCGCTACACCTACCAGTCCCTCGACTACAACACGATCTACGCCTCCGGCCTCGTCGCCGGGCAATGGCGGCGGGCCAACCGCGTCGCCTCGATCAACCAGCCACTCGCCGCCTCGCTGACCCTGGACAACCAGGCCGAGGCGCGCTTCGACACCGGCCCGCTGCGCCACACCGCCCTGGTCGGGCTCGACTACCGCTACCAGCGCGTCAGCAACCGCACCTGGGCGGGCGCCACCACGACGCTGGATGTCTATGACCCGTCCTACGGCACCGTGCCCACCCTGCCGCGCGGCGCCTCCAGCATCACCCTGAACAACCAGACGCAGAACCAGCTCGGCCTCTATGCCCAGGACCAGGCGCGGCTGGGCAACTGGATCCTGACCCTGACCGGCCGGCAGGACTGGGCCAGTTCCGACACGCACAACAACCTCACCGGCAGAAACACCAGCCAGGATGACAGCGCGCTCACCGGCCGCGCCGCGCTGCTCTACGCCTTCGATTTCGGCCTGTCCCCCTACATCTCCTACGCAACCTCCTTCCTGCCGGTGCTCAGCACCTATGCCCCGCAGCGTGGCGGCGGGGCCTTCAAGCCCGTCACCGGCACGCAGTACGAGGGCGGCGTGAAGTACCAGCCGCCCGGCAGCCGCAGCCTCTTCTCGGCGGCCTATTTCGAGCTGACGCAGAAGAACGTCACGACCACCGACCCGGTCTACGCGAACTATTCCATCCAGACCGGCGAGGCGCAGTCGCGCGGCGTGGAGCTGGAGGCCCGTGTCGCCCTCACCGACGGGCTCAGCCTGATCGGCGCCTATACGGCGCAGGAGACGGAGGTGACGCGCAGCAACACCAACAATGTCGGCCGCCGCCTGACCACCGTGCCCAACCACATGGCCTCGCTCTGGGGCGACTACAGCTATCCGGTGTCGGAGGATCTGACGCTCGGCCTCGGCGCGGGCATCCGCTACGTCGGCAACACCATGGCCAACAACACGCCCACGGCGACCACGCCGATCTTCCACGCGCCGGGCTTCACCCTCTACGACGCCATGCTGCGCGCGGACTACAAGCAGTGGCGCATGACCGTGACGGGCACCAACCTGGCCGACAAGGACTACTTCGCCGCCTGCTACGCCACCTCCTGCTCCTACGGCGTCGGCCGCGCCGTCTACGCCACGCTCGCCTATCGCTGGTAAGGGCTGCCGGCGTTGCTCTGTCCCGGGGGAAGGCTCCGCCTTCACCCCCGGACCCCCATCCGCCAGGACGCTGCGCGCCCTGGACCCGGTTCGTTGGCACTCGCTGACACCGGATCGCGCCGGAGAGCATGGCTCTCCGGCGGCTGCGGGTGCCAACAGCGCGGACAGGGTGTTTTTCTTCTTCTCAGGAGCCCCGCCGACCCACCTGCTCCCAGGGATCGGGTGTCAGGCTGGCCTTATCCAGCGGTGCCAACTCAGGCCCGGGGTCTGGGGACCGGCTTCGGTCCCCAGCGGAGAGGGGGACGGGGGGAGAGGCAGCGCCTCTCCCCCGGATGCGGCGCCGAAGCCCCGATCAGAGCGTGATCCGCGCCACGCTGTCCTTCTCCTTGATCTGCTTGAACGGCAGCTTGATCGAGACGAAGGCCGCGCCGGACTTCTCGTCCAGCGCCAGGCTGTTGGGATGCGGCGGCAGCGGCACGGTCTCGGTGACGCTGTGGCGGCCCGTATCGAGCACGCTGACCGAGCCGGAGCCGCGGTTGGTGACGAAAAGCCGCTGGCGCGCGGCATCGAGGCGCAGCGCCACCGGCCCTTCGCCCACCGCCGCCTCCCAGAGCAGCTTGCCGCTCTCCGGCTCCACCGCCACGACGCGGTTGCCGGGATTCTTCGACTTGAAGCCCGGGATCATCTTCTCCTTGTAGCGGGTCAGGCTCTCCATGCCCTGGTCCACCGCCAGCACGGCGCCGCTGGCGGGATCATAGGCGAGGTTCAGCGGCTGCTCCGCGCCGCCGGCCTCCACCGAATGGCGCACCTCCTGCGTCTTCCGGTCGATGGTGAAAAGCTGCCCCGCCAGGGTGGAGATGAAGAGGCGGTCCTTCGCCGGGTCCAGGGAGATGCCGGTCGCGCCGGGGCCGATGCCGGTGATGGGCTTCTCCGCCGTCAGCCCCTTCGTGCCGACGACATAGACCTGGCTGTCCTTCAGGCCGAGACCGGGCAGATACAGGCGCTCCCCGGAAGGATCGAGGAGCAGTTCCCGCAGCTTATAGGGATAATCCTCCTTGCCATCCTCGCCTTTCACCTTGCTGGCCAGGCGCAGGGTTCCGGCGATGCGGTTCGCGCCGAGATCCACGGCGCTGACGGCGGCATCCAGGGTATGGCCGACATAGAGCCGGCCACCCGCGTCATCGAGCGCCAGCCCGAAGCCGCGCAGCGGCAACACCAGCTCCGACCGGATCGCGAGGCTGTCCGGGTCGAGGCAGAAGAGATGGCTGGCCGGCGAACCCTCCTCGAAACCACCCGCCGAAAGCACGTACAGCGCATTCCGCGCCGGGCTGAAGGCCAGTTCGTAAAGGGCGGGCGCCACCTCGGCCTTCACGACCTTCGCCGCCGCCCGGGCGGATCGCATGGTGGCGAGGGCGAGGCCACCCGCGAGAAGCCCCAGCGCCGCGCGCCGGCGCAGCAGGACCGGGCCGGGGGCGGGCGCGGCCGTGGTCACGGTCGTGCCCGGATACGGGCTGGCGGGCCGGTGCATGTGTCTCTCCTGATGCTGGGCCGGGAGCCCGGCCCCGGCGCGGGAATCGTGGCGCCCGACGGAAGGGGCGCGGGCAGGCGTCTGGAATCAGAATATGATTATCATTCGCATATACGGCCGCGGCAAGCCCATGGGCAGAGCCGCCCATATGCCACGCGCAGGGCCGGCGCCGCTTCCACGGAGGCCGCCGCCATTCCCGCCATTCTGCCAGGACCCGAGCGGCCTCCCCGCGTCGGGACAGTCCGCCGTCAACGGGCGCCGCCAGCCGCCGGACAGAGCGGTCCCGGACGGCCGCGCGCCTCAGGCCGCCGGGGTTTCCCCGGCCGCCGGCCGCCGCTGCCGCTCGGACTCGGTCTTCAACTGCCCGCAGGCGGCCAGGATGTCGCGCCCGCGCGGCCGGCGGATCGGCGCCGAATACCCCGCATCGCTGACGATCTCCGCGAAGCGCCGCACCACCTCGGGCTTCGAGGTCCTGTAGGCGCTGCCCGGCCAGGGATTGAACGGGATCAGGTTCACCTTGGCCGGAATGCCCTTGAGCAGCCGCACCAGCTCCCGCGCCTCGGCCTCGCTGTCGTTCACCCCGTCCAGCATCACGTATTCGAAGGTGATGCGCCGGGCGTTGGAGGCGGAGGGATAGCGCCGGCAGGCGGCCATCAGCTCGGCGATCGGATACTTGCGGTTCAGCGGCACGATCTCGTCGCGCAGCTCGTCCGTCACCGCATGCAGGCTGACGGCGAGGCCGACATTCAGCTCCCGCCCACAGCGGTCCATCATCGGCACGACGCCGGAGGTGGACAGGGTGATCCGCCGCCGCGACAGGCCGATCCCCTCATTGTCCATCACGATGGTCAGCGCCTTGGCGACGTTCTCGTAGTTGTAGAGCGGCTCGCCCATCCCCATCACGACGATGTTGCTCAGGTGGCGCGGCGTGCCGTCCTTGGGGGAGGGCCATTCGCCATAGCTGTCGCGCGCCGCCATGAACTGGCCGACGATCTCGGCGGCGCCCAGGTTGCGCACCAGCTTCTGCGTCCCCGTGTGACAGAAGCGGCAGGACAGCGTGCAGCCGACCTGGGTGGAGATGCAGACGGCGCCGCGATCCTCCTGCCCGTCGGGGATATAGACCGTCTCCACCTGCTGCGCGTCGCGGAAGCGGAACAGCCACTTGCGCGTCCCATCCTTCGAGAGCTGCTCGGTGGCCACGTCCGGCCGCCCCACCACGAACCGCTCCGCCAGCCGCTGCTGCATCGGCTTCGCGATGGTCGGCATCTGCGCGAAGTCGCGCACGCCCTGGTGATAGATCCAGTGCCAGATCTGGCGGGCGCGGAAGGGCTTCTCGCCCATCGCCACCATCTCCGCCTCCAGCTCCGCCCGCGACAGGCCGACGAGGTCGCGCCGCCCATCCGGCAGCGTGGCCGGGGGCGGGGCGAAGATCGCCGACTTGGCGAGGATGCGCGCGGCCTCGGCCTCGGTCAGTTCGGCCGGGCTGGAAGCCGCGTCAGGACGGGTCTGGAGGGCGGCGTCGCTCATCGGCGGGGGGGACATTCCTTGGAGATCGCCTCATAGGCCGCGGAGAAGCCGCTGAGGGAGAAGGTATCGGTGGTGGCGCCCTTGCCCTGCGGCCCCGGCCCCTTGATCACGAGGTCGCGCCCCGCCTTGAAGGCGGCCACGGCGGCGGAGCCTTCCTGGGCGAAGGCGTTGTTCTGCACGCCATAGAAACGCAGCTCGTTCGAGCCGACCGCGCCGGTGATCTCGGCATCGCGGTTGTTCTCGCGCCGGAAGGCATAGCCCAGCGAGGCCGCCACCTGGTCGCGCCCCTGCGGCCGCTGCGTCACCGTCAGCATGACGTTCTGCCGGCTGCCGCCGCCCTCGCTCTTCGCCGCGCGGGTGAAGGCATAGCAGACCTTGCCCCCGCTCTCCTGATGGGTCGCGGCCGTCCAGCTGCCGAAGCTGCCGAGGCGCTGCGGGCCGCTGGCGGCACGATTCTGCGCTGAGGCCTCCGGCATCTGGGCGAAGGAGACGAGCGCGAGGGCGAGAACAGGGAGCAATCGCTTCATGGCGGCGCAGATAAGGCCCCGAAGCCACCCGGTTCAACCGCGGAGATGACCGGATCAGCCATGTTCCGCCGCCGGGCCGGTCCGGAGGGCGGCCCGGAACGGCACCGCTCCCCGCCTCCTGGCATCTCTCCTGGCATCCCTTTTGGCATCCCTTTTGGCATCCCCCGCCGGGGCATCCCCGCTTGGCGCCCCGGCCGCATCGCCTTATCAGCCCGGGCCATGCAGGATGCGCGCATGACCGGCCAGTCCCCACCCCTTCCGGACGAGCGCGACCGCCAGCTCGCCGCCCAGTACGACAGCTACCCCTATCCCGCCCGCAACCCGGCGGACGAGGCGAAGCGCCTGATCATCGGCAGCCCCTCCCACCTGCGGGAGGTGGACCACTGGATCTTCGGCGCCCGCCGCCCGGAGTCGCAGCCGCTGCGGGCGCTCATGGCCGGCGGCGGCTCGGGCGACGGCACCATCATGCTGGCCCAGCACCTCGCCCGCGCCGGCCGCCCCGGGGAGGTCGTCTGGCTCGACCGCTCCGCCGCCGCGCGCAAGGTGGCGCAGGCCCGGGCGGAAAAGCGCGGCCTCGGCAACATCCGCTTCACCGAGGGCTCGATCCTCGATCTGCCCTCCCAGGGGCCCGACCCGCAGCTCGGCCTCTTCGACTACATCGACTGCTGTGGCGTGCTGCACCATCTGCCCGACCCGCTGCAGGGCCTGCGCAACCTCGCCGCCTCGCTCGCCCCCGGTGGTGGCATCGGCCTCATGGTCTATGCCCCGCATGGCCGCACCGGCGTCTACATGCTGCAGGACGCGCTGCGCCTCCTCACCCCACCCGAGGAAGCCCCCGCCGCCCGGCTGGAGGTCGGCAAGCGCCTCTGGAAACAGGCGCCCGAGACCGCCTGGCTCCGCCGCAACCCCTGGATCACCGACCACACGGAGGGCGGCGACGCCGGCCTCTACGACCTGCTGCTGAACCCGCGCGACGTGGCCTACACCGTGCCGCAGCTCGCCGCCCTGATCGGGGCCGCCGGCCTGCGCCTGCGATGCCTCGTGGAGCCCCTGCGCTACGATCCCGACCGCTACCTCCCCGATCCGAGGCTGCGCGAACGCGCCGCCCGGCTCGACCCCATCGGCCGCGCCGCCCTGGCGGAGGCGGTGGCGGGCAACATGGGCATCCACATCGCCTACTGCACCCGCGACCCGGCGCCGGAGCCCGACTGGGACAACCCCGATTCGGTCCCCGTGCTGCGCGAGATGGACGGCGCCGCCCTGGCCCGCGCGGTGGCCCCCCAGGGCGTGCTGCCGGTGAACTTCGACGGCGTGCGCATGGCCCTGGCCCTGCCGCGCCTCGCCCCGGCCATCCTGAGCCGCGTGGACGGCCGGCGCAGCCTGGGGGAGATCGCCGATGCCGTGGCCGCGGGCGGCGCCTCGCGCGAACAGGTGGCGCGCGACCTCGCCACGCTGCGCGGAGTGATGGAGCCGCTGAACCGCCTCCTCCTCGCCGCGCCCCGCCCGGCCGGCGGGTGACGCAGCCCGCCCCGTGCATCCCGGCAGGCCCGCCCTGAGGAAGCCTCCTTGAGGCGAGCCCCCGATCCGGACGGGGTGCCGGCCCCACGCCCCCGCGACAGCAGGCGGGACGGCGCGAGGCGCGCCCCGCCCGCCATCCCCGCCCTCCGCGGAGCGGCCCCCCGGGCGGCGAAGCCGGGCCGGGGCGGCTGGCGCTGGCTGCGCTACGGCCTGGTGCTCTCCGTCTGGGCCACGATCGGCACCGTCCTGCTCTTCCTGGCCCTGGTCTGGGACCTCCCGGCGCCGGAAAAGGCCCTCTCCGCCACCCGCCGCCCCTCCCTGACGCTGGAGGCCCTGGACGGCCGCGTGATCGCCACCCAGGGCGACCTCTATGGCGAGGCGCTGCGGCTGAAGGACCTGCCCCCCGCCATGCCGCAGGCCCTGATGGCCATCGAGGACCGCCGCTTCCTCGGCCATCCCGGCATCGACCCGCTGGGCCTGCTGCGCGCCGCCTGGGCCAACCTGCGCGCCGGCCATGTGGTGCAGGGCGGCTCCACCCTGACGCAGCAGCTCGCCAAGAACCTCTTCCTCAGCCCCGACCGCTCCTTCCGCCGCAAGGCGCAGGAGGTGCTGATGGCCCTCTGGCTGGAACGCCGCTTCAGCAAGGCCGAACTGCTGGAGATCTACCTGAACCGCGTCTACCTGGGCTCCGGCGTCTATGGCGTGGACGCGGCGGCGCGGGCCTATTTCGGCCTCTCCGCCCGCCGCCTGAACCTGTGGCAGGCGGCGATGCTGGCCGGCCTGCCCAAGGCCCCCTCCCGCCTCAACCCCCGCACCGATCCGGAGGCCGCCACCCGCCGCGCGAAGGAGGTGCTGCGCGCCATGGCCGAGACGGGCGCCATCGCCCCCGAACAGGCGGAGCGCGAGGCCGCGCGCATCGCCCTGCCGCCCCGCCCCGGCCGCAACGCCGGCTGGTTCGCCGACTGGGTGCAGGACGAGCTGGGCCGCCGCTTCCCGGAAAGCGCCGACCTCGTCCTGCGCACCACCCTCGACGCCCGCATCCAGGCCGTGGCGGAGAACCGCCTGAACGCCCTTCTCTCCGGCCCCGGCGCGGCGGCCGGGGTGGGCGACGGCGCGGTGCTGGTGCTGGACGCCCCCACCGGCGCCGTGCGCGCCATGGCCGGCGGCCGCTCCTACCGCACCAGCCAGTTCAACCGCGCCGTGGACGCCCGCCGCCAGCCCGGCTCCGCCTTCAAGCCCTTCGTCGTCCTGGCGGCGCTGGAGGCGGGCATGGACATCACCTCCACCGTCTCCGACGCGCCCCTGACCCTCGGCGACTGGTCCCCCGGCAACGGCCACTGGGCCAGCCGGGGGGAGATCACGCTGGAGGACATGCTGGTCCACAGCGTCAACACCGCCGCGGTGCGCACCCTGCTCCGCGCCGGCGGGGCGAAGGCGGCCATCGCGGTGGCCCAGCGCCTGGGCCTCGCCGGGCCTTTTCCGCGCGACGCCACCGTGGCGCTTGGCACAGGGCAGGCATCCCTGCTGGAACTCGTGGCCGCCTACGCCGCTTTCGCCAATGGAGGGTTGCACGTGGAACCGTTCGGCCTCGCCGCCGCCCGCAGCGGCAACACCCTGCGCCCCCTGCCGCCCCCCGATCCGGCCCGCGTGATGACGCCGGATCAGGCCCAGGCCATCCGGCGGGCGCTGGAAAGCGTGGTGGCGCGCGGCACCGCCCGCGCCGCCGCCATCCCCGGCCGCCCGGTGGGCGGCAAGACCGGCACCACCCAGGATTGCGCGATGCCTGGTTCATCGGCTTCTCCGGCCGCACCGTGATCGGGGTCTGGCTCGGCAACGACGACGCCACGCCCATGAACGACGTCCAGGGCGGCACCCTGCCGGCCCGCCTCTTCCATGAGATCCTTGAGGAGATCCCGCGATGAAGCCGGAGACGCCCCCCGGACAGACCCCGGCCGCCCCGCCGGATTCCCCGCCGGATTCCGCCCTGGCGGAACTGTCCTTCCTGTTCAGCCCCGTGCGCCACGCGGCGAACAACCTCGCCATGGTCCTGCTGATGAACCTCGAATCGGCGGCGCGCGTCATTCCCCCGTCCGAGCGCGGCGGCCGCCAGATCGCCCGCGCCGTGGAGGCGGCCGAGGAATACGACCGGCTGATGCGCAGCCTCCTGGGCCTGACCCGCGCCGAACAGGCCGTGCCCATCCGCGCCGCCGCCTATCTGCGGGACCTGCTGCCCCTGCTCGGCCTCGCGGCCGGCCGCAAGCTCACGCTGGAGGTCCAGGGGGAGGTCCAGGGGGAGGTCCAGGGGGAGGCCCAAGGAGACGCCGCCGAGATCCTGGTCCGGCGCCCGGCCCTGGACGCCGCCCTGCTGACGCTGATGCAGGATATGCCGGCGGAGGCCCCGCCGGTGCTGCGGCTGCGCGGCGACCGGCTGGAACCCGGCTTCGCGATCGCCCCGGCGCGGCGGGACGCGCTGCAGGCGGCCGGGGCGGCGGTGGAGGATGGCGACACCCTCCGCCTCCCCACGGGCTGACGGAAGGGAAGGGGGAACAGGCCCCGCCGCCGTCCCGGGATTGACCCCCGGGCCGCGACAGGCGCCTCATGGCGGGCGCCTCTTCCCCGGGGGTGGAACCGGATCAGCCAGGAAAGCCCGTCATGCCGCAGACCCGCTTCGTCGTGCTCGCCGAGTTCCGCCTGAAACCCGAGGGCCGCGCCCGCTTCATCGAACTCGCCCGCGCCGATGCCCAGGGCTCCGTCACCCACGAGCCCGGCTGCCGCCAGTTCGACCTCCTGCTCTCGGAGGAGGACGAGACCCTCGCCGTGCTGCACGAGGTCTATGACAGCCGCGCCGCCTTCGAGACGCACCTGACCATGCCGCACTACCTGCCCTTCCGCGACGGCGTGTCCGAACTCGTCACCGGCAGGACCGTCCGCTTCTTCCAGCAGGACGCCGGCTGATCCGGGCCGCTCACACCGCCCGCATCAGCCCGCCATCGACCCGCAGGTTCTGCCCGGTGATGTAGCCCGCCCCCTCGGAGGCCAGGAAGGCCACCGTGGCGGCGATCTCCTCCGCCTTGCCATAGCGCCCCATCGGCACGCTCCCGCGCCGCTCCCCGGTCTCCGGCAGGCTGTCGATCCAGCCGGGCAGCACGTTGTTCATGCGGATGTTCTCCGCCGCATAGGTGTCGGCGAAGAGCTTGGTGAAGGCCGCCAGCCCGGCCCGGAACACCGCCGAGGTCGGAAACATCGCGCTCGGCTCGAAGGCCCAGGCGGTCGAGATGTTGACGATCGCGCCGGATTTCTGCGCCTGCATCACCGGCGTCACCAGCCGCACCGCCCGGATCACGTTCATCAGGTACACGTCAAGCCCCGTGTGCCACTGCTCATCGCTGATCTCCAGCAGCGGCGCGCGCGGGCCATGCCCGGCGCTGTTCACCAGCACGTCGATCCGCCCCCAGCGCTCCATCGCCCCATCGACGAGGCGCTTCAGCGCCTCCCCGGACTGGTTGGAGCCGGTGACGCCCAGCCCGCCCAGCTCCCGCGCCAGGGCCTCGCCCTTGCCGGAGGAAGACAGGATGCCGACCCGGTATCCATCCGCCGCCAGCCGCCGTGCCGAGGCCGCGCCCATGCCGCTGCCGCCCGCCATGACCAGCGCCACCCTCTCCGTCGCCATGCTTCGCTCCCCGTTCCGGAAAAGCGCAGGCTAGAGTCTGTCAGGTTCAAATAGAAGCATAGCCGGCATGGCGGAGGTATGCGGCGCATTCGTCGGCGGTGAAGGTCAAGAGCAAGTCGCCGATCTTGCGCCAGGTGGCATCGATGGAGCGTTCATCGGCCTTTCGCAGGAGGGTCTTGAGCTTGGCGAAGACCATCTCGATCGGGTTGAGGTCGGGGCTGTAGGGCGGCAGGAAGAGCAGCCTGGCACCGACGCTCCGGATCGCATCGCGGGCTGGTTTTCCCTTATGACTGCCAAGGTTGTCGGCGATGACGATGTCTCGCGGCCCGAGGGTCGGCAGCAGGAACTGTCGCACCCATGCTGTGAAGGACAAGCCGTTGATCGGTCCGTCGATGACGCAGGGGGCGACGATGCGATCGTGCCGCAATCCGGCCAGGAACGTCAGCGTCTTCCAGTGCCCGTGCGGCACCTTGGCCAGGAGCGGCGCCCCGCGCAGGCTCCAGCCTCGTGTGCGGGTCATGTTGGTCTTCACCCATGTCTCGTCAATGAAGACCAGGCGGGCCGGATCAAACCGATGTTGACGGGTCCGCCAACGGGCCCTCAGACGCGCCAGGCTCGGCCGTTCCGTCTCGCTTGCCAGCAAAGTTTTTTTTGAAGGTGAGGCCTTGGCGGCGCATAAAACGCCAGACCGTGTCATGCGACACGTCGATGCCGCCGGCCTTCAGGTCGGCGGCAAGTGCCCGCACGGTCCAATCCGACTTCGCCGCAAGGCGGCTGGTCAATGCTTCGGTCGCATCCAGCAGTCTCGGCCGACGATTGCCCCCCACCTTGCGGGCCGCCAGACCATGCCCGGATCGGGCAAGTTGACCAATCCGTACCGCACTGGCGACCGAGACGCCAAAGCGTTTCGCCGCTTCTCGAACCGTCGACCCACCAGCCAACGCAGCTGCCACACGGATCCGCAAATCCAGGGAAAGGGCTCGAGCCATCGCCGCTGGCCTCCCATCCAGCAGCCATCTTGAATCACGGCCGCCCCGCGTCGCAGAAGTCAATTCTCGATTCAGAAACAATCTGACAGACTCTAGTCAGCGCACCGGAGGGCCGGCAGGGACGGCCATGCCCGGCCTTGCCGGCCTCAGCGGGCAGCCAGCGACACAGGATCGCCACGCGGCGTTTCTCAATGGACCCGTGGACCGGCAGACCGTTGTGCCGGATCGCGTCGCGCCGCCGGCATCGCCCTACATCCTTCAGGCCGGGGCCGTGATCCCGGCCGCGCTTATCACCGGTGTCCGTTCCGACCTTCCAGGCCAGATCACAGCGCAAGTGACCGAGAACGTCTATGACAGCCCGACCGGCTCGCTGCTCCTGATCCCGCAGGGCACGCGCATCATCGGCCAATACGATGACGGCGTGACCTTCGGCCAGCGCCGCGTGTTGCTGGTCTGGAATCGCCTGCTCCTCCCGGGCGGCCGCTCCATCGTTCTGGAGCGCCTGCCTGGCGCGGACGCCAGCGGTTATGCCGGGCTTGAGGATGGCGTCGATTATCATTGGGGGGATCTGATGAAGGCCGCAGGGCTGTCCACGCTTCTCGCAGTCGGTTCGGAGCTGGCGACGAGCGACGAGGACCGGCTGATCCGCGCCATCCGCGACGGGGCGCAGGATACCGTCAATCAGGCCGGCCAGCAGATCGTTCAGCGCCAGTTGCAGGTCGCGCCGACGCTTACCATCCGGCCCGGCTTCCCGGTCAGGATTATCGTCACCCGCGACCTTGTGTTCGAGGCGGCAGGAGGTTGACCATGACCAGGCTGAAACTCGGCCCGCTGCCCGACGACAAGCCCGTCAAGGTGACGGTGGAGCTGCCCGCGCCGCTTCACCGCGATCTGGTCGCCTATGCCGAGGTGCTGGCCGGCGAGAGCGGCCAGCCCATCGCCGATCCCGTCAGGCTCATCGTGCCGATGCTGGAGCGGTTCATCGCCACGGATCGAGGGTTCGTCAAGGCACGGCGAGCCATCGCTCGACCCCGTTAGGATCGTGCCGAGTGGGCCGACGGCACAAGTGCCCCATCAGGCATTGCGTTTTGACAAGAACCGGTCAACGTAACGCTGACTTCGTGAATAAGGCATTGTAGTAGCATGTTCTTTCCATCTTCTTGTAGTCTGTCACTGATCTGCCGCGGGGTGATTCTCAGAGGGCGGCCGGCCGAAGGGTGGCGTCAGTATCTCGACACATACGGAAGCAGAGGATAACTCTCGGACGAACTGCTCTCTTCCGTGTATGGCGATGTGGCTGCGATATCTGGCGGACTGAATGACAAAAGAAGTTGAGATCGAGCGAGAGCTCATTAAAAAGCTCGCGGATCTTAAGTATTCGCATCGCGATGGCGTTTGTGATCGAGAGGCGCTTGAACGAAATTTCCGCGAGAAGTTCGAAGCCTTGAACCGGGTCAGATTGACTGACAGCGAGTTCGAACGGTTACTCGAAGAAATCGTGACGCCAGACGTGTTCGCCACTGCGGAGCGATTGCGGAACTGGAATACTTTTGAGCGCGAAGACGGCACTCCGCTGCATTACCAACTCGTCAACCTGCAAGACTGGTGCAGGAACAGCTTCGAGGTCGTCACCCAGCTTCGGATGAACACGCGGAGCAGCCATCATCGGTACGACGTGATCCTGCTTCTCAACGGCTTGCCGTTAGTGCAGATCGAAATCAAATCGCTACACGTATCGCCTCGAAAGGCGATGCAGCAGATCATCGATTATAGAAACGATCCAGGGAACGGCTACGGCAACAGCCTGCTGTGCTTCACGCAGTTGTTCATTGTCAGCAATCGCAGCCAGACTTGGTATTTCGCAAACAACAACAGTGAGCACTTCTCCTTCAACGTTGAGGAGCGGTTCCTGCCAATCTATCGCTGGGCCACTCGTGACAACAGGAAGGTCGAGCACTTGTCGGATTTTTCCGACCAGTTCTTAGCCAAATGCACCCTCGCTGAAATGATCAGCCGCTACATGGTGCTTATCCAGAATGAGCGGAAGCTCGTGATGATGAGACCCTATCAAGTCTATGCGGTCAAGGCGATCGTCGACTGCATTCACGAGAACCGGGGCAATGGCTACATCTGGCACACGACCGGTTCGGGAAAGACACTGACCTCGTTTAAGACGTCGACCCTGCTCAAGGATAATCCCGACATCGAAAAATGCCTCTTCGTGGTCGACCGAAAGGATCTCGATAAGCAGACGCGTGACGAGTTCAACCGCTTCCAGCCCGGTTGCGTCGAGGAAAACACGAATACCGAAACCTTGGTTCAGCGGCTGCTGTCCGACGACTACCGGCACAAGGTGATCGTCACCACGATCCAAAAGCTGGGACTCGCGCTGGACGGGACGAACAAGCGGCAATATCGTGAACGCCTAGAGCCACTGAGTGACAAGCGCATCGTCTTCATCTTCGACGAATGTCACCGTTCTCAGTTCGGGGAGAATCACAAGGCGATCCGTGAATTCTTCCCGAATGCCCAGCTTTTTGGTTTCACCGGCACGCCGATCTTCGAGCAGAATGCTATCGCCGTCCAGGTCGAGGGCCAAGAAGCGCGCCTGATGACGACGGATGAGGTCTTCGAAAAGGAGCTCCACGCCTACACCATCACCCACGCCATCGACGATGGCAACGTGCTGCGCTTCCATGTGGACTATTTCAAGCCTGACGGTTCCCCCATCAAGCCGGGGGAGACGCTCGCCAGGCGAGCCGTGGTTGAAGCCATATTGGCCAAGCACGACGCCGCCACCAATCAGCGCAAGTTCAATACGCTCTTCGCTACGGCGTCGATCGACGACGCCATCGACTACTTTCGGCTCTTCCGCGACGTTCAGGCGAAACGTGATGAGCAGGACGAGGATTTCGTCCCGCTGAACATTGCCTGCGTCTTTTCGCCGCCGGCCGAAGGCAACCGCGACGTTGCCCAGCTGCAGGAGGATCTGCCCCAGGAGCTGGAGGACAACAAAAAGGAGCCTGGTCGCAAGAAGGCGGCGCTAGTGGAGATTATCGCCGACTATAACGCGCGCTATGGCGCCAATCACAACTTGGCGAACTTCGATAGCTATTATCAGGATGTGCAGCAGCGGATCAAAGACCAGAAATATCCCAACAGCGATCTGCCGCGCTCGCAGAAGATCGACATTACCATCGTCGTGGACATGCTGCTGACGGGCTTCGATTCGGCCTATCTCAATACGCTCTATGTCGACAAGAACCTGAAATACCACGGCCTCATACAGGCCTTTTCACGCACCAACCGGGTGCTGAATGATTCCAAACCCTACGGTAACATCCTCGACTTTCGCGCCCAGCGCGACGCGGTGGACGAGGCAATTGCGCTCTTCTCGGGGGAGGCGCCGGACCGGGCCAAGGAGGTCTGGCTGGTCGATCCCGCGCCGAAGGTGATCGGGAAGCTCGAGGAAGCTACGCAGAAGCTGACTGACTTCATGGCTGCGCACGAGCTTCAGCCTCGTCCCGATGAGGTGAGCAACCTCAAGGGCGATGAGGCGCGCGTTGGCTTCATCGAACGTTTCAAGGAGGTCAAGCGCCTCACCACCCAGCTTGATCAGTACACTGACCTGACGCCAGAGCAGAAGGCGCAGATCGAGGCGCTGATCCCCCGCGACGATCTGCGCGCTTTCTCTGCCCAATACCTGGAAACGGCTAGGCGCTTGCAGCAGGAAAGCCGCAGTAAGGACGACCCTGTCGATCCCGTTCAGCAACTCGATTTCGAGTTCGTTCTCTTCGACAGCGCACTGATCGATTACGACTATATCATGCGACTCATTGCCCGCT